>NZ_MWMM01000001.1:0-623267 GCF_002189605.1 Pseudobacillus badius | reverse complement strand
CGGAAGCAAGCTTCCGTCAAGTCCGCTCGACTTGCATGTATTAGGCACGCCGCCAGCGTTCGTCCTGAGCCAGGATCAAACTCTCCAAAAAGATGGTTTGACTTGCTCATGTTTTAAAAATAAGAATTAACTTACTGGCATGTTTTTGTTCAGTTTTCAAAGATCAATTTGTTTTCTTTCACAAGAACTCTATCATCATATCATTATATCAACGTGAAAGTCAACTCTTTTTTTATTTTTCCTTCTCACCGATTTAAAATTTAATTATCGGAGGAATTACATTCTATCATCCATTTCAATAGAAAGTCAATACCTTTTCAATAAATTAATGGTATGAATAAATCCCTAAACAAATCATAAAAAAAGACGATGTGGTTACACATCGTCTTTTGTATGTTTAATTATTGTTTTTCTACGTTAGCAGCTTGTGGTCCGCGTGGTCCTTCAACAACTTCGAAAGAAACGCTTTGGCCTTCTTCTAAAGTTTTGTAACCTTCGCCTTGGATAGCTGAGAAATGTACGAATACATCATCTTGTCCTTCAACTTCGATGAATCCGAAACCTTTTTCTGCATTAAACCATTTAACTTTACCTTGTAACATGTAAATATCCTCCTCGAGCTAACTTGCTCATTCATTTCTTGCTGTTTATTACTATTTCAAGACGAAAACAACTTTATGTAAAAACTTGCTCTCTTTTGAAACGAACTTAAACAACTGCTTTCACTATACCATCTTTGCTGTTAAAAAGCAAGAAAATGTCGCAATGTATTTGGATGAAACTTCTTTTTTTAGCGCTTCAGGACTATGGGACCAATTTTCAGAATATTTCTTTTTGTTGTTTACAACATCAAAAAGAGTGAATATACTGTATTATAACAGAAAAACAAATCACAAAACTGTTTTATAAAAGGAGGAAATTAAGCCATGATGAGTCCATTAGAGTTTTTCAGAACACTGCCGCCAAAAATGTGTCCGGAATGCGGAGAGCATATGCATGAACAAGCCGAGTCTTACATGATGGAATGTGACCGCTGCTTATCAAAAAAAGATGAATAGACTAAAACAAGAAATAAAAAAAAGCTGACAGCAGTTAGTTCTCTATCTGCTCTGTCAGCTTTTTGTCTTTGTTTTTACTTATTCAAAAACAAAATGAACGTTTACAACGGTCATTCCTGCCACGTTTGGCCCCCGATCTCTCCAAGGTTTTTCAACGGTTTCTTGGCTGGTCCTTCAATTACTTCCCCCGTGATGGAATAACGCGAGCCGTGACAAGGGCAGTCCCAAGTACGTTCGGCATCATTCCACTCACATTCACACCCCATGTGGGTACATGTCGTATCCACAAGATGCACGGTGCCGTCTTTTTCTTTAAAGGCCCCTGCCCGTGTTCCTTCCCAATTAACAACAATGCCCTGATCGACTGGCAGATTCCCCCGCTCCTTAAAGAAATAATCAAGCTTGCCTTTAATAAATGTGGCAGCGACATCGCTTTGCTGTTTAACAAATTGCTGGATGCCAGGATCGGCTTTAAACCGGTCTGGGGAGAATAATTCGGTATAACGATTTTGTTTATGGACAATTAAATCTGAAAGAAGCCTTGCTGCAACCACGCTCGTTGTCATTCCCCATTTCTTGAATCCGGTAGCTGAGTAAATATTCTCTGCTTCATCGGCTTTTCCGATATAGGGGATTTTATCCATCGGAACTAAGTCCTGTGTAGACCAAGTAAACAATAACTCTTCTATGCCAAATTCCTTTTCAGCAAAGTCCATTAAGTTCTGGTAATGGCTCTCGGTCGGCTGCCCTTTTCCTGTCTTATGGCCATCTCCGCTGATTAGCAGGACTTCTTCGCCATTGTAAACCGTACTTCGTACAGAACGGGTCGGCTGTTCAGCTGTAATATACATGCCGCCTGGAAATTCTTTTTTAGGCTTAATAGCTATCACATAGGAGCGGGTTGGATGCAATTTAGCAAAATAAAAACCATTATCATAAAAAGGAAAATGACTAGCCACTACAATATCATGCCCGATAGCCTTTACACCCGACCTCAAGACAACAGCCGGCCTTTCACCTTTTTCTATATCTTCGGCTGGTGAATGTTCATAGATGGCGCCGCCATTTTTAGTAATGTATTCAACCAGCGGCTTTAGAAACTGTAAAGGGTGAAAACGGGCCTGCCCCTTCATTTGCACTGCTTGCTTAAAAGGGGTTTTCCATGGCATCGAATCGACAAGCGATCCGTCGATGCCTAGCTTTTTATAACTTTCTGCTTCTTTCAGCAGACTGGGCTCTTTTTCCTCAGAGTTTGTGTAGACATAAGCCGTTTCCTCTTGAAATCCGCACTCGATTCCCTCTTGCTGGATTGTTCCCTTGATCCAGTGGGCTGCCTCCGCGTTTGCTTCATAATACAATCTAGCCTGCTCCTCTCCCACAGAGGTAATCAGCTGATCGTAAATTAAATTATGCTGGGCTGTCACTTTCGCCGTCGTATGGCCGGTCGTGCCATTCAGTAACTCATCCGCTTCAAGAATGGCTACTTTTTTTCCTTCCTTAGTCAGCATATAACCCGTTACAATGCCCGTAATGCCGCCGCCTACAATCACAACATCCGCAAATATTTGTTCTTGCAAAATTGGAAAAGACGGCAGTTCTGTATCTGCTCTCCATAATGGCTCACGATTCATTTTCGTCATGACTATTCCTCCTTATAAAACATTGCTTGTTTTATATCTTTCCTTGATTGAGGAAAAGTATGCCAAAGAAAGCAAAGCTTTTTCATTTCCGCCTCTCTTTAAACAGCCCACAAGAAAGCCGCCTTCCCATTAACTAGTGAAGGCGGCTCTTTAAAAATTAGTTTCCAACGGCTTTTTTCAATGTCTGAACATTATGCTCCATAAGGGTAAAGTAATTTTCTCCCTTCGCCTCGTCTTCTTCAGTCAGTACAGACAGGTTATGAATTTGAAGCGCTTCGGCTTTTAACTCTTTTTGTACAACCTTCGCCACTTTCGGCGTAACATTTTGTTCAAAAATAACGTATTGGATTTGATGCTTTCTCGCTGTTTCAATCATTTCTTTCAGCTGTTTTTGGGAAGGCTCATTAGTAGGGGACAAGCCTGCTACACTGATTTGTTTGAACCCGTATTCTTTCTCCCAATAACCAAACGCTGCATGGGATACGAGAAACTCTTTGTTAGTCGATTGTTCAGCGACTTTTTGAAATTCTCCATCTAATTTCATTAACTTGCTTTTCAGCTCTTCATAATTTCTTTCGTAATCCTCTTTGTGTTTCGGATCAAGATCTGATAATTCATCTTTAATCACACCTGACATTTCCACTGCCAGTACAGGATCGAGCCAAATATGCGGATCTGTTCCTCCATGCGCATGTTCATGGCCGTGTTCTTCACGCCCCTCTTCATCGGCATGCTCGTGATCAGCTTCTTCCTCGCCGGAAGCGTCTTTATGGTCATATGATCCCAAATCGATTTCTTCCCCTACCTCAACGACGCGCACGCCTTCTTTATCCATTGACTTCTTGACTTTTGCGCCGAATGGTTCAAGCCCTAATCCGTTATACATAAACAAATCCCCGTCAGCAATATCAATGATGGTTTTGGCCGTCGGTTCGTATGTATGCTCATCTACTCCGGCTGGCAAGATACTTTCGACATCGACATGTTCTTTTCCAATTTCTTCTGTAAAAAACGTTAAAGGGTAAATTGTCGTATATACTTTCAGAGCACCCTTTTCCTTGCTATCGTCTTGTTGGCTCCCCTTTTCCTGCCCGCAAGCAGAAAGAAGAAGAACAGCAAACACAAAGAAAACTTTTAAAAAGCGGAACAAAATAATTCCTCCTCCAAATATAAATATAAAATGATAACAATCAGCATTATATCGAAATCATTCCGTTTTGTAAATAGTAATCATTTCGATTTATAACTGATACAAAAAGCCAAATGCTCTCTATCTGCATTTGGCTGGATCTTCCTTTTATTTTGTTAAGATAATCGGCTCATCTTTAGTAATGACAATTGTATGTTCAATTTGGGCGACGAGGCTGCCATCCGGCGTTTTAAATGTCCATCCGTCTCCCCCTTCTACGATCATGTCCGCTTTAGCAGAGATAAACGGTTCGAAGGCAATGACCATTCCTTCTTTTAGTAAATCATTGTCCCACGGATCAAAATAATTTAATATGTGGTCCGGCGATTCATGAAGTGTGCGTCCGATGCCATGGCCGGTTAAGTTTTTGATCACCGTCAAGCCATTGCGTTTCGCTTCATTCATCACTGCTTTTCCGATTTGGTTTTGCTTAGCCCCTGCTTTTGCTTTCAGCAGGCCCCGCTGAAATGCCTGCTCGGCTGTTTCGCATAGCTTAAAGAGCAAAGGATCGCCCTCGCCTACAACAAAAGAAATGCCTGTGTCCGCAAAATAACCGTCATAAGAGCCGGATACATCAATATTGACAAGATCGCCCTCTTTAATAACACGGCTGCCCGGGATGCCATGAGCCACTTCATCATTCACGCTGATGCACGTATACCCTGGAAAATCATACTCGCTTTTCGGGCCTGATACTGCGCCTTTTTCTGCAAATAGCCGGCCGCCGAGTTCATCCAGCTCTTTAGTCGTTACCCCCGGCTTTGTTGCAGCGCGCATTTCGTCGCGAATTTCTGCCACAATCTTTCCGATTTTCTTCAATGACTGCAGTTCTTCTTCCGTTTTTATAATCATCAAACTCTTCCTTTATCTTAAAATTGTTTCCGTAACATACTATACAGAAAATACCTTTGATTGAAAAGAAGTTCACTCTTTCTCATTCAAAAATCTCCAAGCAGCTGAGGCTAAAATTTTCCCAGCATGGAGCATCGCTTCCTCATCAATATCGAACCGCGGATGATGATGCGGATATACTGCATTTTTTTCGGCATTGCCTGCTCCTGTTAGAAAGAATGTGCCTGGAACATGCTGCAAATAATAGGAAAAATCTTCGCCTACCATGAGCGGTTCTGTTACATAGCAATTGTCGCTTCCGAGAACTTCCTCCGCACATGAACGGACAAAATTGGTCTCGCGTGCATGATTGATAACCGGAGGATACCCTTTGATATATTGATAGTTGTAAGAGGCGCCTGCCGCTTCACACAGCGAGCGCACTATCGACTCCATTTTTCGCTCAATCACCTGTTGAACCTCTGTCCGAAACGTTCGCACCGTTCCTTTGATGGCTACTTTTTCCGGAATAATATTGAAAGCATCACCGCCATGAAAGGCGCCGACCGTTATAACAGCCGAATCGAGCGGGCTGACATTGCGGCTGACAATCTGCTGAACGAGCTGCACCCAGTTCGTTCCTAGCATAATCGGATCGACTGTTTCATGCGGCAGCCCGCCGTGCCCGCCTTTTCCGGTAATTTCCACTTCGAAATGATCTGCCGCTGCCATAATCGCCTGCGGCTGAAAAGCAGCCTGTCCTACTGGGATAGTTGACCATAAATGTGTGCCAAAAATCGCATCGACCCCTTCTAAGCAGCCATCCTTGATCATCTCTTTTGCTCCGCCCGGCACAAGCTCCTCTGCAAATTGATGAATCAGCACAACGTTGCCGCTTAACCATTCACGCTTTTCCTGCAGCGCCTTTGCCACCGACAGCAAAGCAGCAGTGTGGGCATCATGTCCGCACGCATGCATTTTTCCAGGAACGGTTGACCGATAAGCCACTTCTTTTAAATCCTGAATGGGCAGCGCATCAAAATCAGCCCGCAAGGCTACTGTTTTCCCCGGCCGCCCCCCGCGAATGATTCCGACTACGCCGCGCCCGCCAACTCCGGTTTTCACCTCTATGCCCATTTCTGTTAACAGGCGGGCAATAAATTTAGGTGTTTCTTCTTCTTCAAATGATAATTCCGGGTGCTGATGCAAGTACCTTCTAACCCTTACTGTTTCTTCAAAATCTCTCTCCAGCTGCTGATAAATTTCCTGCAACATCCTCCCATCCCCCTTCTTTATCTTTCTTCCAGTTCTGTCACTAATTCGATCAGTTTTAATGGGCTGAACGGCTTCGCCAGAAAAAAGTCTGCTCCCGCCTCCTTCGCTTCCTCTAAATTTCTCTGCTGTGTTTTAGCGGTCAGCATGACAATTTTCACGTCACTCGTTTCCCTTACCTTTCGAATCACTTCAATTCCTGTCATTCTCGGCATCATGTAATCCAGAAGCAAAAGGTCAAATGTTTTCTCTTGAAAACATTCGATTGCCTCGCGTCCATCAGCAGCCTCCGTGAGAACATGCCCTTCTTCCTCCAGCGTATCGACGATAAGCATCCGCAATACTTCTTCGTCATCTGCAATCAATATATTCATCAGACCTCTCCCCATTTACTGTCGTCTCTTTTTCCTCCCACAGAGGAAGAAGAACAGAAAAAACACTTCCTTCCCCATATTCGGAAGATACCGTAATGGTTCCTCCATGAGCTTCTGCTATTTCCTTGCAAACTGCGAGTCCTAAGCCAGTGCCGCCGATTTTCCTGCGATCAGAATTATCAATCCGATGGAACTTTTTAAACACATGCGGGATTTCGGCAGCCGGTATGCCAAGTCCTTCATCCTTTATCTTTATGAGCATACTCTTCTCATTGTTCGTTACATACACAGTGATCTGCCCTCCCTGCGGAGAAAACTTCACTGCATTGCCAAGTAAATTAGTAAATACTTGGATCAGGCGTTCCTGATCGCCGGACAGCCACTTTTTAGAACGTTGATCAATCAGCTGAAAATGATGGCGGTTCGTCGTCTGGCTGATCGTCTCTATAATTGACTCTATTAAAGGAGCGGGGTCTACCTTTTCAAATGAACAAGCGAAAGCGCCTGACTCCATTCGCTGCAAGTCTAAAAAGTCATTAATTAAGTTAGTCAGCCGCACAGCTTCCTGATGAATCGTCGTTAAGTATTTTTTCTGTTTTTCTTGATTAAGTGAACGATTCAGCATTAATTCGGTAAAGCCTAAAATGCCGGCCAGCGGCGTTCGCAGCTCATGACTGACGGTGCTGACAAGCTCAGATTTCAACTGATCCACCTCGAGCAGGCGGTCTTTCATCTGTTCCGTTTCCGCCAGCATTCTTTCCAGCTCTTCCTGCTGCATCATCAATTCCTCATTATGAGCTGTTAGTTCATGCTCCCTTTCCTGGATCGTTTTCGTCATATGAACAAATGCAGCAGAAAGCACACCAAGCTCATCTTTTCTTTTTATTTGACGAATATGTACTTGACCTCCCGCCGCTAATTTCTCAGCGGCTTCTGTCAGCTCCTGAAGCGGCTGCCCAAGTTTTCTCGAAAGCAGCCAAACTGCTCCGCTAGTCACGGCAAAAACGAAAACAAAATAACCGGCCACCGCTGCATTAAGCGCCCTTGTCCTCTCCAAAAATTGTTTATACCGCTGGTCAATCAGCTCATTTAGGCCGGACTTTTCCGCTTCAACCGCTTGTATTAAAGAGAGGATCTGATCGGTTGTCCCCAAAGACGACAATTGCCGCACGCCTTCATAATTCCCAGCCTTGACGAGAGCCTCTGCTTTAGGAACCAGTTGATTGGCATACGTACCGTTGAATTCAGCCAGCTCCGCAACGAGCTTTTTTTCCTCTGCCGAAGAAGCAAGCGGCTTAAATTTCCGCATCGCCTCCTTTAATTTGCGCGCACTGTTATATGCTTGCTGAAGTTCTTCTTCATTTTGGAAAGCGATATAACCGCGCATGGAGAAGATAGTATGTTTAAAGCTGCTTTCGACCAGTCCGATCGCTTTCACCTTTTCGTTCATCCTTCTTCTTTCTTCCATGTACTCATCAGCGAGCCGTTTTTCAGCCAGATAAGCAACTGCTGCTCCGGCCATTAAAAGCAAAAGCATGGCTACCATAATGACCAAGAATTGTTTGCGGATAGTTTGGCCGAATAGTGTAATCATGTAACCCTCCTATTCAACGGTCCAGATAGATTAATTGACGATTCTCATCGCAAGCCGGCGCACACGCGCTTCCAGCTCTTTCATGCTGAACGGCTTTGTTAAATAGTCATCCGCCCCTAACTCCAATCCTCTGACAATATCTTTTTCACTTTTTCTTCCTGTGAGCATAACGATAATAAAATCCTCTTCCGGGAATTCCTTTCGAAGCCGCTGGAGTACTTCTACACCATCCATTCTCGGCATGACGCCATCGAGCAAGATGATGTACTTTCCCCCTTGCTTGTACCAATCATCGTTAAAGAAAGCTTCCCCTTCCCGAAAGGAACGAATATCTATCTGATAATTTCCAAATGACATTTTGTGGAGTTGATCTTCAAGAATTTGCCTCATAACCGCATCGTCATCAATAATTCCGATGCGCAGCCACTTTTCTTTATCGATAGAAGGATTAATATCTTGATAGTTTGTTACCTTCCCGCGGCCGTTAATCTTCGAAGAGTAAAGAGCGAGATCTGCTTTTTTCAAAAATTCTCCCGGACGCTCTTCTGTATGATTGACTTCCGCTACCCCTCCGGAAAAGCTGCAAAAAACAGACTGGCCCTCAAACAAAAACTCATGCTGTTCAAACTCCTGGATCATCGATTGAATGATTTGCTTCGCCTTTTCTCCCGTGCATCCCGGCATAAGCAAAACAAACTCTTCTCCTCCAAAGCGGATAAAAAAGTCATCCTGGTGAATCCGGCCCCGGACCATGCGGCTAAACTCCTTCAAGACCTCGTCTCCAGAAGTATGGCCATATGTATCATTGATTTTCTTGAAATGATCAAGATCCAGCATCGCTAAAGAAAATGGAGAGTGAGATTCTTTTAATAAATGAAGCTGCCGTTTAATTTCCACATTAAAAAACTTACGGTTAAATGCTCCGGTCAGCTCGTCAATTAACACGACCTCTCTCATTAAATCCCGATAATTCATTTTATTCTTCATCCGAATAAGAATTTCATCTGGGTCAGCCGGAAGTTGAATGTAATCAAGGGCGCCTGCTTCATAAGCTTCCATGCGCGCTTGCTTTTCCGCGCTTGAACTAATCGCTATAACAGGAGTAAAACGGTTTCCTGCGATTTCTTGAATCTTTCTGAGCAGTTCGATCCCGCTGTTTTTTGGCATGTCCAAATCAATCAGCAAAAGATCCGGATGCTTTGACCAAAAAGCAGAAAGCCCCTTTTCCGGTGTCATTGCGGCCAGTACCACCCAGCCTTCCTTTTCCATTTCTCGCCTTAATGCCGTCAGCTTTTCAATATCGCTTTCAATAAACAGAACGACCTCACTGCCGCCGGCTTTTTTCTCTTTTATTTGCTCAATAGGCGGTGTTTCCTCTTGCTCATCATGATTTCCTAGCAGTTCCTTTAAAAAAAGCGGCCACTCTTCCCTGCTCCAGCGCTTGTCGCTCTCCTCATCCAGCTGTTCCAGCTTAGCAGCGGCCACTCTTGAAATATCTTCCAACCCAATCGAGCCGGATGTTCCTTTCAAGGAGTGAAGAAATCGGTACAATTCTCTTTCCGCAAGAAACGGCTGGCTCTTCCAGCGTTGAAAAGTGGTGTCCATTTTCTGAATGAATATTTCCTGATATTTTTTCACACATACCCTTCCCCCTTCCATTGATCATACATAAGCAGGCAGCTTACATAAGTGTATATGATAAATAGTTTGTAAATATTATCTCTCAACGACGCTATAACGAAAGCTTCATCTAAATATTGTACATGGGTTTTGTTATTGCTACAACGAATTCACCAACAGCCCGGCCGCAAAAAAAGCTTTGATATCTAACTATGTACAAAGTGACAAAACTGGAAAAGCAATGAACCAACCCATTTTTTCTGAAGAATGGATATGAAAAAAGCCCTTTAAGCAAAGGGCCTTATACTTATGGAAAGGGGCTCGAATCGTCTATAGGTGGAACAAAGCATTTCATTTTGTTTTAATTCCGGCAATAATTAATCTGGTGAGACCATCCCGCCGGCTCCAGCTGAATCAGTATCAGGGTGGGCGGCAAATGCAGATAATTCGTTTTCCTCTGGCTCAGGCTTTTGTTGTTCAGCAACTTGCAGCTTGCTAGATAACTTTTCTTGTTCAGCTTTCATAGTAAGATTGCCTCCTTATATCGGCCCCTTTTGTTAACTTTTCCCTTTTTATTCTTTATTAAACCGACGCAGAACTAATATATGGCTATCATCGAGCTTCATACAGGTTTTCTTATGTGAAAGCGATGCGGTAAAGAAGCTTGAGAGGAACCATCCTATTGGTGGCTTCATATCCTATAAAGGAGATTAATAAAGAAGGTGGTCTTCATTAGAGAGTCAATGTATTTAGATTTTTTATCAAAATTTGGTGTCGGCGGTGCCCATCCAGGCGGCCTTGATTTAACCCAGGAAATATTAAAAAATGAAAAAATCAGCGAGTCCTCACATATCTTAGATGTCGGGTGCGGCACTGGGCAAACTGCTGCTTATTTGGCCGATCGCTACGGGGCCAGTATCATCGGCATGGATATTAATCCGATTATGATAGATAAAGCGAAAAAGCGGATAAAACAATGTCAGTTGCCAGTAGAAATCATCCAGGGCTCTATCGAAAATTGTCCTTTGCCGGATGGTCAATTTGATTTGATCCTATCCGAATCTGTATTAGCTTTCGCCGATAAGCCCCGCTCTCTTCATGAGATATTCCGGCTATTAAAACGGGGCGGCCGTTTTGTTGCTAACGAATTAACGATTAACCAGCAGCTAAATTCCGCCTATATAGAAGAAATTCAACAATTCTACGGACTGGATTCTGTTTTTACGGAAAAGGACTGGCTCAGTCTGCTTGAAAAAACCGGTTTTACGGATATAAAGACCTCCATCCAAAAACCATCCATGCTTGAAAACAATCCTTCTCCTGAATTCCAATTCTCAGAACATATTGAACCGCACCTTTATATGATACCGGACCAGCATCTTTATATGATGACAAAATACCGGAATATTTTGGACTACAGAGTGTTTTCATGTACCAAAGAATAAACAGGCGCCAGCGGCTGTTGATCGACAAAAGGAGTTCGGAAGGGTCTTATTCCGAACTCCTCAGTCTTTTTATTTTTTTAGGGATGCCTGCAAGCTTGCAGGCATCCCTCTATTTAAATAAAGAATGGAAAGAACGGACCGAACCCTCTTATGCCATAGAAAGGAAAGCCAAACAAACCAAACGGGCCAAAAAAGGGATAGAGCCGACTTTCGTCTTCGGTGTGCATAGATGGAGCATTTGATGCATTCGGCTGATTCGTGTTAGGCATGATGATGTACATGTTATTTTTATCATAGCTATGCAGCAAGCCTTGATAGATCGCGCCGTCATCCATTTCTACTTGAATAAATTGATATAAATGCTTTTTACACTTATCGTGTAATTTTTTATGATCCCTCTGGTAATAAGGAGCAGCCTCATTTGCATGTGGTTGCATGATATTCCCTCCTCCAATTCATTATATTTACACATATTCTTAAGCCAGGCTTCATGTTACAAAGTCTTGCCATTATTCAAACTCCCGGCTTGAAAAACCGCAAAATTTTTCTGGCATGCTTTCGCTGCTGCGCTGCTCTTTAGCCGCTGTCTTCTGTCTCATTCCTGTATCAGGCCAATGAATGGTTGTTTATTTTATGGGTAAAGGAGCGATATAATCAATTGAAGCAATTTAAATTCGAAAAAGGAGTTAGATATGATGAGAAAATGGCTGTGGTTTGTTCTCCTGCTGATTGTGATCCTGTCACCGATACTCGTCTGGCAGTTCAAACCAGCTGAAAAACTAGATCTATTAATCTTTGATAAAACCGTGCCGGATGATACATACCGGGAGCATCAAGGGTTAATGTGGCTGTTAAATTACAATAAATACACGTCCTCCTCAGGTACAGCGTACAATAAGAAACTGGACTACGCCGGCATCAGGCCGGACGGCAAAGCATATGCGAATCGGCCAATTTCAGAGCTGGCCCACTCGCCGCAGCTTATTTACACAGCTGATACATATGGAGTGGATACCGACCGCCGGAAAGCCATGCACGGAGGCATGAGCCAACAAGAATGGACGGAACTGCAAGAGCTGTATTACGATCATCAGCCGGTGTGGGTATCAGAATATAATAGCTTTGCCTCCCCTACATCCAAAAGCGTGCGTGAAAATTTCTTAAACTTCTTAAATATCGACTGGACGGGATGGATTGGCCGCAGCTTTGCGGAATTAGACCCGGATAAGAACAAAGAAATCCCTGTTTCCGCTGTTGAAGCCTATGAAAAACAAGAAAAGCAGCCATGGGAAAGCTCAGGTCCCGGATTTATATTTATTCATGAAGATGGAAAAGTGGCCGTGCTCGAAGAAAAGCATTTAAAATCCCCTAAGTTAACCGTTCAATTTACCGCACAAGGAAAAAAAGAATTCGGCCTGAAAGAAAGTCCAGGCTATAACTATTGGTTTGATGTCATTGTTCCGCGCGACAAAAAGGAAGTGATCGCCCACTACCAGTGGCAATTGACGGACAAAGGAAAAAAACTACTCAGCCGCAATGGCATTCCTGAGCAATTTGCAGCTATCACGAAAACCGACAAAAACGGCTCGCCCGCCTACTACTTCGCCGGCGATTATAATGATACTAATCACTTGCCTTCTTTCCATAAAGTAGCCGGTCTTGTTAAAATGAAAAGCTTATTCACGAAAGAAAACAGAATCGACAGCGAGGCTTTTTACTGGAACACCTATGTACCGCTGATGAAAAAAATCCTTGATCAGGCCGCTCATGAAAAGCCGGAGAAAAAACAGACAACTGCTATAGAAACTAAAAAAATAGACGGTCTGTCTGTTAATGCCAAGCTAGCCAATGATCAATTTCAAATTTTGAGAAATGGCAAATGGGTGCCGCTGACGATCAAAGGGGTCAATATGGGAATGGGGAAACCGGGAGTCTTTCCGGGAGAAGCAGCTATTACGGAAGAAGAATATTACCGCTGGATCAAGCAAATTGGCGAAATGAACGCCAACGCGATTCGCATCTATACCCTTCATCCGCCTGGGTTTTACCGGGCGTTAAAGCGGTACAACGAACAAGCTGATACGCCAATCTATCTCTTCCATGGAATATGGATCGATGAAGCGCCGCTTGAAGAAAAGCTAGATGCGTTCGACAGCAAGATTATGAAGCAGTTTCAATCCGATATTAAGACTATTGTAGACGTGGTGCATGGAAATGCCAAGGTTCCTGAAAGACCTGGGCATGCGAGCGGTTCCTATCAGGCTGATGTTTCTCCTTATTTAATCGGCTGGGTCATCGGGATTGAATGGTATCCCTACATGGTGGATAACACGAATCAAAAACATCAGGGAAAAGGAGACTTTTCCGGCACATACATGAAAACGAAGGATGCGCAGCCATTTGAGCATTGGCTCGCTTATATGATGGACTACACTCTTCAAGAAGAAGCAGCTAATTATGGGACGCAGCACCCGATCAGCTTTACCAACTGGGTGACAACTGACTTGCTGGATCATCCGTATGAGCCGCTTGAACAGGAAGACTTAGTCGGGGTCAACCCGAATGTCATTCATCCGACACAAAAGCTTCAAGCGGGTTACTTTGCTGCTTACCATGTGTATCCGTACTATCCGGACTTTTTGAACATTGATAAAAACTATTTGAACTATAAAGATCATCGCGGCCAGCCAAACAGCTATGCCGGATACTTGCATGATTTAAAGAAAGCCCATACGATGCCGGTGTTGATTGCTGAATTTGGTCTCCCTGCCTCACGAGGCATCACTCATGCTAACCCATACGGCTGGAATCAAGGCCATAACAGCGAGAAAAAACAAGGAAAAGTGGTCGCCGAACGCTTTGAAGATATTATGAAGGAAGGATATGCCGGAGGGCTTGTCTTTAACTGGCAGGATGAGTGGTTCAAACGGACGTGGAATACAATGGATTTTGATAATCCTAACCGCCGCCCGCATTGGTCAAATGCCCAAACCAACGAGCAGCAATTTGGCATCCTTAGCTTTGACCGCTTCGCCATTCGCGTGGATGGAAAAACGGATGATTGGGAAAAAGCCGGCATTCAGCCGGTCAAACTAAAGAACAACGATGAAATCAAACGAGCTTTCGTCACTCACGATGAAAGGTACATCTATCTGCGCCTCGATTATAAGAAGGCAAAAACAGCCGGAATGGACACAACTCTTTTGATCGATACCATACCGAAACAAGGGAACAAAAAGATTCCGTACAATGGCGGCATCTCATCCGGACGAGGCATCGACTTTCTTTTGCGGCTTAACGGCAAACAAGATTCGCGCATGCTTGTTGACAGCTATTACGACAGCCATTATTTTATGTATGGCGAAAAGTTAAAGCTTATTCCTGAAAAAGCGTATGCTTCCAGAAAAAACAACGGGCAATTCCATAAAATCGAAATGGCTTTAAACAAAACATTAGTGAACCCTGTTACGAAAGAAGTCTATCCGTTTGAGTCATTTGAAACTGGAAAATTGGAAAAAGGAAACGGCAATCCTGCTGATAAAAGCTATAATTCTCTAGCTGATTATGAAATCAATAAAGAAACCGGCGTGGCAGAAATACGTATTCCATGGCTGCTTTTAAACGTAAAAGATCCAAGTACGAAGGAAATCGCCAGTGATTATTGGCAAGAGGGCTTGGAAGCCTCCCAAACGATTAAAAATATTTCCTTCGCAGTGGCTGCCGGACCAAAAGCAGGTCAATTTACTGGCGATGACTTTTTCTCATACAGCTGGAAGAAATGGGAGAAGCCGCAATACGAGGAACGGTTAAAACAATCCTATCCAATAATCAAAGAAGAATTTGCTAAATATAAATAACGATGGAGACAGACAAATGAAAAAGAAGTGGCTGCTGGCAAGCTTGTTTTTGTTTATGATTGTTTTTTCTGTGATTCTGCTGCTCTCACTGAAGGAGAGAACCGGAATGCCGAAAATAGAGCGAGAGAAGTTTACCCCTTCAACCGTTGATACATTTCAATTGTTCAATCGGGAAGACTGGGAGATAAGAGAGAAGTTTAAATTAGGACGCGGTTACCTGCTTGCCCGGCAAGTGGCGCCTGCTCCCGGCAAAGTAGAAATCAAATTAAACAGCCGCACAGCAGATGGCGGGGAAATAAGAACAAGGGAATCCTTTCAATACGGGCAGTTTGAAGCGGTTATTCAAACGGCCGATGCGCCCGGGTCCATCACCGGATTCTTTCTATATGCCCCTCCTGATCTGCATCATGAAATTGACATCGAAATTTTTAACGAAAGAAAAAGCAAAGTGCTTCTGACTATTTATCAAAACGGAAAAGTGGCAAAGCAAATGGAGCATCCCCTTCCTTTTGATCCGACAAAGGAGCTTCACCATTACCGGATCGATGTGCTCCCTGAAGAAACGCGTTTCTTGATTGACGGAGAACTCATCCAAGCATGGAAAGGCAACTTCAGCTCCAAGCCGATGCAGCTAATGATTAACAGCTGGTACCCTTCTTGGCTGGAGATCAAGAGAGACGCTTCATCAGCCACCGTTATTGATCAAGTCAGCTTCAGCCGCCAGTAAACAGCTTCCTTTACACAAAGCAGCCGGCCGGGAAACCTCTTCCCAGCCGGCTGCTTTGTTATTGCTTGACCGTTTTCATCCCCTCTGCCCTCTTGCTTTCTTTGGCAATAGAAAACACAGCAAGAATGAGGGCGATCACAATAAACACTCCGCCGACGCTCGCATTTTGTTCAACCGAAGCATGCTCAATCACGAGCCCGCCAATAAACGAACCAAAAGCGATTCCAAAGTGAAGCGCCGAATTGTTTAAGCTTTGCTGAATGTCAGCCGTCTCTGGGGAAATTTCTATTAAATAGCTTTGCATAGCTGGTGTAATGGCCCAGCTAAGCATACTCCATAGCACCATCACAATCAAAAAGATCGGCAAAGCAAAGGTCGTATGCGGAATGGCAAACAACGTAAAAGCAAACAACACGAGAACAGAAAGAATCGTCCGCTTCGTGCCGAACCGGTCCGCCAGCACGCCGCCAATCCCTCCGCCAAGTACGGCTGCGATCCCGAACACAAAATAAGCTATGCTCACCCATGTGCCATCTAAATGCAGCTCCGACTTTAAAAAAGGAGTCAAGTATCCGTACAGTGTTAAATGACCGGCAAGAAACAAGAATGAAATCAGCTGAGCAAGCAGCACCTTGCCTTCTTTTAACGTCATGAGCTGCTCTTTAAACGGGATAGACGGCTTGGCTTCCAGCTTTTCCATAAAAAGATAGACACCGGCCATGGAAAGAATGGTTAACAGTGAAATAAGAACGAATGGGGCTCTCCACCCAAATGCATTTCCGAGCACTAATCCGATGGGCACACCCAGCACCAGGGATGCGCTGATTCCCATAAATACAATGCCAATCGCCCGGGCCCGATATGTATCTGCTACAATATTCGCGGCCATGGTCACACATAAAACAACAAGCAGCGAGCCGCTTGACGCTGACAAAATGCGGGCAAATAACAAAATTTCATAGGTCGAACTGACCGCTGCCGCCATATTTCCGATCAAAAAAATAAACAAAGCAAGCAAAGTCAGCTTTTTTCGTTCTACCTTTGCAGTCATGGTCAATAAAATTGGCGCTGAGACAGCAAAGGTCAGTGAAAAAATAGTGATTAACAAACCGGCACGGCCAAGACTTATCTTTAGATCTGCCGCCACTAAATCGAGCAGTCCACCAATAATTAATTCTACCATTCCAACCACAAAGGAAACGATAGTTAATAAATACACTCTTTTATCCATAAAAGTTCAACACGCCCCTCAAAAAAAGTTACTACTAAAAGAGTAACTTTTATAAAAAGAAAAAACAAGAGTAAATTTTTAGGGAGAGCCGAGCTTTCCAGTTGTGTTATGATGGGGGTAAAAAACAATGAGGAGGCAAGCGATGCTTCAACAATTTGGATTCACCCAGTATGAGAGCAAAGTATATGAATCCCTTGTTTCAGCCGGGGAGCCGCTAGATGCAACCAGCATCGTTAAATTATCCGGTGTCCCCCGGGCAAAAGTGTACGAAGTCCTTCATCGAATGGGCGAAAAAGGAATGATCCTCGAATCAACTGTGGAGAAAAAGCGGCTGTATAGTGCTCTTCCTCTTGAATCAGCTATTGAGAAGCTAAAAGCGGATTTCGATTCCCACATTAACGAACTGCGCAAAGCCAAAGTGAAACAAGCAGCAGCAGATGACCGTATCTGGACATTAAAAGAAAATCATTCCATTCAAGCCTTGATGAAAAGCTTAATTAATAATGCAGCTGATTCCATCATTATTTCCGGATGGTCTGATGACTTTGCTGCCTATCTTCCTCTTCTTGAAGAAAAATATCTTCAGGGAGCAGAAGTAACTATTCATGTCATCGGCGAAATTTCCACAACAATCCCGACCGTTACTACATTAATTCCGGATACAAATCATGAACAGTTAGAGAAGAGCCGAATCTTAATTGCGGACGGCCAGGAAATGCTGTTTGCGGGAATTGAAGACAATAAGTGGCAGGCGATTCATACGATGTCCCGGCCGTTGGTTAAATTTTTCACCGAATTTTTCTATCATGATGTCGCCCTGACAAAAATCACAGGCAGATACAAGGATACAATTATGAAGGACCCGGACATTTGCGATCTGCTGCTCGCACTCAGATACTAACCTGCCGCCCGAGCAGCGGCTTAATCATGACAAAAAAGCTGCCGCCCGGCCATCTTTGGCTAGGCGGCAGCCCTTCGCAGTTATTCTTAGCCGCTATTACAAACTCGCTGCCATCTTTACAATATCCTCCGGCTGGCGCGCGATAAAGTCAGGGCTGGCTTTTAAGGCGATTGCTTCATCATCATATCCCCAAGCCACCCAGGCCACTTTAATCCCTGCTTTTTTGCTGGCAACAATATCCCTTTCCTCATCGCCAACATACAAAACGTCTTCCGCCTGCAATTTATACTTATTCATTAATTTTTTCATCAATTTGTCTTTGCTGAAAATATGCCGTGAGCACAGAATGTCCTCTATATAATCAATTTGATGCGCATTGAGTGAACGACTGATAATATCCGTTGCATTTGATGAGATAATCGCAATTTTCAGCCCTTGCTGATGAAGCTGATTCAGCATTTCTTCCATTCCTTCATAGAGAGGAAGCCCCTTCTCCGATTTTCTTAATGACCGGTAAATTTTTGTCGCCGCCAGCGGAATGTTCCTCATGGGAAAGTTCAAATGGCGGCATCTGTCAGGAATGGACATTTTGCTTAAAAACTCCATGTCCTCTATCTTTACTTCACGATAGCCTTCTTTTGCCGCCAAGTCGTTATAGCCAGCAAGAAACAGCTCCAGTGAGTTGGCCAGCGTCCCATCAAAATCAAAAATAATATATTTCACAGTTGTACCCCCTTGTTATTTCCTGTACAGTCGAATTATACCAATATTTTTTATGCCTTACATAATTGCACCGTATTTTATTTTGTTCAGATGCGTATAAATTAATAATAGAATAGAAACCAAGTAGATCTGCTCTAGGATCCCGTCAGCTTGTCTGCTTACTATTTCGATTCATTCACAACTTACTATTTATATGTAAAACTACTGCTCAAACAAGGAGGCGAGTAGATGGAATGGTTCAGCGGCAGTTATCAGCATGTCCAATTTAAGATGTTTTCTGCCAGCCACCTCATCGCGCTGCTTTTATTAACACTAATCGTTTGTACACTCTTTCTATTCCGGGAAAGGATGCAGCAGAAAAATATGCAAGCTATCGAACGGACGGCGGCTTTCTTTTTAATCGGAATTGAGACTGCTTATCACGCTTGGATGTTCCAAACCGGCATATGGACAGCAGACCGTTCTCTTCCGCTTGAATTGTGCAGCTTCGCTTCGTTCTTTACGATCCTCCTGCTGCTCACCGGAAAAAAGCTGTTTTATGAGATTTTGCTGTTCATTGGGCTGCTCGGAGCTTCTCAGGCGATGATTACGCCTTACTTATACTTTGGCTTTCCGCACTTCCGCTTTTTTCATTTCTTTTGTACGCATATATTGATTTTCTGCACGCCGCTTTACTTTACGTGGATAAAAGGGTACAGGCCTACATTTATGTCCGTTGTTAAAACGATGATCTTTCTAAACATTCTCGTTCCAGTTATCTCATTAGTCAACCTGCTTACAAAAGGAAATTACTTATACCTGCATCATAAACCAGCAACAGCGAGCATACTCGACTTGCTTGGTCCTTATCCCTGGTATATTCTTTCCCTTGAAGCCATGGCCTTTACACTCAGCACGATTGTCTGGCTCATTTTTCGGGAAAAATCAGCAGCCGTTATCGCTGAAAAGCATGTTCATCATCATTTCTAACATATGATAAGCCGTTTCAAAGCCTTTTAGACAGCAAGAAAAGAAGCGTTTGCTTGTGAACGGAGACAGTTGCTTTCCATTCCAGGTGCTTCGCTTTCTGCGGAGCAGGCGGTGAACCTGCAGGAGCTTCGTACCTTTCATTCTGTTAGTTTAGAATAAAGTTGGATTAAGAACTGTATTCAATCCTTATTTAACAGCAGCGGCAAAAGCTCCATTTTGAAAACAGTGATCAAAATGGAGCTTTTCGTTTTAGCTAAATATGAGGTTTTTATAAAAAAGTTTGAACAAAACAGTTAAAAAGGATATATACAACTATCGAGGAACTTATTGAAGCTGTAAAAGATTTAGGTTATTAGTACCAAGTCGCTAAGGATATATTACATGTTCCTCAAATTCAAGATCTAAACCAAACAGAGACGGATTGGCTAATACTCCGTCAACGTATATTTGTCCCCTTAGTATAAAAGCATACCTAGCATACAGAAATTGATCTGGCGAGAAATACTATCTGTTTCATGAATTTGGTGTGTATGAACCATAATCAGAAGTTAGTCTTTCATACCACCATATTCGTTCCTCTCATTTAATTTTACATGTTAGGAGGTTAATGGCTCTACCCTTATAACCCGACATTGAGCACAAAGGAAAAAGTTGAAAATTAGTTCTCCAAGTGAAAAGGGAATAACAGTGATTAAAGTTCCTTCCATCGCGTCCTCTGTAACGGCAGCTACATGTACCATTTCTTCATTGCAACATAGACATCTACATTTTTCTTCTGAAGGAGAGTCTTCTACTGGTCCACCAAAGAGGCGGGCAATGTATTCCGTTCCAAAACGGTCAAAAATAATATCCCTTTGATCATCTGTTGTCGAATCAAATAGTATCTCTTCTTCTTCAAGAGGAACCCGTTTAACGGACACTTCAGGCAACGGAACTGGTAATCTATCCTCTTCGTCCATAATCCAATGCTGCTCATCCTTTTGTAAAAGAACCTTTACTTGATTCTCCTCTATTTTGAAAAATTGTGTTTCCCAACACCCGGAACAATTTAAACAACTAACAAGCGGCAGTACAGAGAAATCAGCATTCACTCTTCTAAATACCGGGTCTGATAAATCGAACCTTAAGATTAAATGCATAGGTGTTTTACAGTTGGGACATGAGGGTGTTTGAATACTATCCCCGCCAAAATAATGCGCATATTCTCCCTTTCCCTCTAACATTTTATATCCTATAGATTGTTGATCTTGACACATATCCTGACCCCTTTTCTCTCAATTCAAACTTCCATGATTACAACTCCATTTGAATTATAACTGATATCATCTTCTGCAAAACGTAAATCCGGCCTTTTTATAATTTGGTATGGACCGGTAATTCAATTTACACTGAAATAGTAGCCGCCCACTGACTTATTTTGGATGTCACTGGAAATTCATCATCATTGATCCAAACTGATTGGCCGATAAAGCGTGCATATACCAAAGGGCTTCGCCTTGTTTCCACTACTATTTCTCTGATCATATAGTAAACATTTCATTTTAAATACTACTATGGCTTCAATGCACTGTACAAGTATAGGTGATACTTACCTTCACTGCCCTAACTCTCAAGAAAAGGATTTGAATAAGCGCCTTGGAAAGATCTATCGTTCTCTCAAATGGCTTGAAAATTATTTAAAAATCGAAAGGGGGTTCGGAATAAAATTATTCCGAACCCCCTTTTGTCGACAAACTGAAGCATTTGACTGTCTAGGCCAACCGCTTCTTTTTCTATCCTTGTTACATGTTCAAATCGACCCAGACGCTTTTCACTTCCGTATACGCATCGAGAGCATAAGAACCCATTTCCCGGCCGAGGCCTGATTGTTTATAGCCGCCAAATGGACTCGCTGCATCTAATGCATTATAGCAGTTCACCCACACGGTTCCTGCCTTCAAGCGATTGGCTATATAATGGGCTTTCTTTACGTTTTCTGTCCAAACTCCGGCAGCTAATCCGTAGTTTGTCTTATTCGCCCGTTCCACCAGATCATCAATATCCTCGTATGGAAGTGCTGATACAACCGGTCCAAAAATCTCTTCACGGGCAATCGTCATCGAGTCATCGACATCAGCAAAGATCGTCGGCTGCACGAAATATCCTTTTTCAAACGGCACAGATCCGCCCGTTAGCATTTCGGCTCCTTCCTCTACTCCCTTCTCGATATAGCTCATTACTCTCTTTTGCTGCTCATCCGAGACGAGCGGCCCCATTTCTGTAGATGGATCAATTCCTTGTCCCTGCTTGATTTTTTGCGCATGGCCGACCATATCGGCAAGAAAGTTGTCATATTGTTTCTTTGGCACGAACAAACGGGAGCCGGCACAGCATACTTGCCCCTGATTAAACATAATGCCGAACAAAGCCCCCGGCACGGCTTTGCTTAAGTCTGCATCAGGCAGAATGATGTTCGGCGACTTTCCGCCTAATTCAAGCGTTACTCTTTTCAATGTATCAGAAGCCTGTCTCATAATCAGCTTTCCTACTTGCGTAGAACCCGTAAAGGCAATTTTATCTACTTGTTCATGATGAACGAGCGGAGAACCGGCTGTTTCTCCAAATCCGGTAATCACATTGAGCACACCCGGCGGAAAACCGACCTCCTGGGCAAGCTCCGCTAAATAAAGGGCGGAAAGCGGCGTCTGTTCGGCCGGCTTCAGCACGACTGTACAGCCAGTAGCAAGTGCTGCACCAAGCTTCCACGTAGCCATCAGTAAAGGGAAATTCCATGGAATAATCTGGCCGACTACCCCTACTGGTTCATGGCGCGTATAATTTAAATAATTGCCGCTGACCGGGATCGTTTGGCCAAGAATTTTTGTTGACCATCCTGCAAAATAGCGGAAATGCTCAATAGCAAGCGGAACGTCCGCTGCCGATGATTCACGGATTGGCTTTCCGCTATCAAGTGTATCCAGCTGCGCCAGCTCCTGCTTATGCTCCTCCATCTTATCAGCAAGCAAATAAATAAGCCGGCTTCGCTCCGCAGCACTCATTTTGGACCACGGACCTTCATCAAAGGCTTTTCTTGCTGCCTTGACCGCTTGATCGACATCTTCTTTTTGTCCGTCAGCCACTACAGCGAGTACATCTCCTGTAGCTGGATTGGTTGTTTCAAATGTTTTGCCCGATACTGGCTGGACCCATTCACCATTAATAAACAGCTGTTTTGTCCCTGATAAAAACGTTTGAACGCGCGGCAGTACTGAAAGTGTTTTTTCCATAGTTATCCCTCCACTTTTTGAATAACAAACTGCAGCTCTTTTGGCGAGAGCTGTTTATCCGCTTACGAAGACTAAAAGAATCATAGATGAACGACATGTTATACTTATGCAAGAGTGATGCCATACATTCTTCTTTTTAAAAAGAGCGCCATTGCCCGCTTTCTCGCCATTGCCTGTGTGAAATTGTTCAAAACTCTTAAACAAACTGTTCAGCCTGATTGAACAATTTGTTTTCGATTCTGCCCCTTCTTTCTCTTTACGTGCTCAATGGGTGCTTCCCGATATCCATCAGTACGTGATTCATTTTCTCTATCGTTTCCGCCTCCGGGTATTTTTCTTTTATTTTGGCAAGAAACCCGGTCATGTGGGCTGCAGCAAAGCTATGTCCTTGAAAATTAAACTTTTGCATTGGGCCTTCCAAACTTCTCGGAAAACCCGATGTTTGAAATTGGACCGGCTGTTCAGGATGAAAGTAAAAGGACTGGCTCTTTCCGTTCTCCAATGACTGAACAGCATAAGCGGACCTGTAATATCCCGGCCAGTACAGCGCATTTTGCTCATCACAGGCTGAGACAATCATCACCCCCGCTTCATTTGCTTTTGCGCAAATAAACTGCAGGCTGTCCAGGTCTGTTTTTACCCCTAGGCTTAAATTAATAAAATCAGCCTCTTGTTCAATGCACCATTCAATCGCTGCACAAAGCACCTCAATATAAGAAAACAGCTGATCATGAAATATTTTCACAGCTAAGATCTCTGCATCCGGCACCTGCTCTTTAATCACGCCAGCTACTGCCGTTCCGTGGCCAAGGTCGTCCTGATAGCCCGCCGCCGTCACAATTTTTCCTTCCTCATTTACTTGAAAAGCGATGCCGCCGGCTACTCGGCCGACGTGCGGATGCCATTCGTTAATTCCGCTGTCAATATGCGCAATCCTGATTCCTTTTCCACGGCCCCATTCTTCCTCAGCCATGTAATATTGATACGCTGTCATTTGATCCTCCCCCCGCTTCCTGTTGACTGTACCGCTCCTGTCCTTCAGTTAAATCAATAATCCGATCCATCCAGTCTAAATTGTCATACCTGTGAGTAATCACAATGACTGTCTTTTCAGAAAAGCAATCCTTCAGAAGTTGAAAAAGCTGGTGCTCTGATTCCACATCCAAATGGCAGGTGGCTTCATCAAATATATAAATATCCGCCTCGCTTAATAAAGCGCGGGCGAGCAACAGCCGCTGCTTCTGTCCCGCTGATAGCGTGATGCCCCGCTCACCGATCACCGTCTGCCATTTTTCGGGAAGACTATGCAGCCATGCGGTTAGCCCAACAGCCTCAAGGGCGTTGAACATCTCTTGTTCAGAGGCTTTATGTTTCCCTAGTCGCAGCCAGTCAGCAACAGTGCCAAACCAGACGGGATGATGATGCGCCACCAAGCACACCGCTTCATGCCAGCTTTTCCTGGAGAAGCTGTGAATATCTTTATTATCAAGATAAATCGCGCCGGCAGACGGGCGGTACATGCGGGCGAGCAGCTGGGCAAATGTGCTCTTTCCAGCACCGTTTTCACCAATCACCCCGAGCTTTTCTCCCCTGCGAATCTCCATGCTCAAATCGGTAATTACGTCCCTGCCCTGCTCATGTGCAAATGACACACCCTGAAAATGGATGGCTCGAAAGGATGAAGGCAGCGGCTCTCCCTCCTCTTGTTCTTGAGGAAGATGAAAAAAGTCATGTACCCGCTGAATTGAAGCCTTGCCTTTTTGCCAGCGGATGTATAATTGCGACAATCCCTGAACGGTTCCGTATAAGCTCGCTTGGTAAGTAATAAAAGCAAGCATCGCTCCGATGGTCATCGTTCCGCTGATGACCCGAGCCCCTAAAAACCAGAGCATAAAGATAGCCGATATCATCAGCAGCACTTGAGGAATGCCTTGAGCCCACGCCTGGCAGACTATCACCTTCATAGTCTGCCGATTGATTTCCTGCAGCTCGTTTTTGAACCTCTGTTGCAGCGTGCTTTCTAGATGCGACGCGCGGATAAAGTCAATCGCTGAAAAAGTATCATACATAAAGCTCTGATTTTTGGCGGATTGCCTGCGCAACTCCATTTGATTGGCAAAAATCAAATGACGGAACTTTTGCATGCCCCAAATAAGCAGCGGCATGAATAAAAAAGAGAAAAAAGCTAAACGCCAATCAAGCCAAAATAACAGCACAATATTTAAGAACATGGTTAATCCGATTGTAAAAAACTGCAGCACGCTTTCTGTATAAAGCCGCTGAATTTCTGTTAAATCCTCATTCATCCTAGAAACGATATCCCCCGTGCGGTTTTTTATAAAGAAAGCAAACGGCAAATGAAGCAAATGGTTATAAAAAGCGGAGCGCATGTCGACCATAAGACGCAAGCTCATCCTTAAGTAAAGAAACTTCGTCAATAGAGAAACAGCAAAGCCGGTCAGCATGAGCAGCAAGCCGGCCGCAAAGACACTGGAAAAGGGAAACCGCTTAGCGATCAGCACTTCATCAATGAGAAATTTTCCCATAAGCGGCTGGACCGCTGTAAGGATGGTAGAAATGAGCCCCATGAAAAAAACGAGGACAAATATAAAGCGGTACGGTTGAATATAAGAACGGATATTCATCTTTTCCCCCTACCGGTAATAACACATCAAACCGGATTCACAATATTGCGGCTGGTTGCGGATTTTTCGCGCCAGCTTCGCCACCTCTTCCTCCGCAGCCTTTCCTCTTACCTGCTCCATTACCGCTTTGACCATTTGCACACTCGCCAGTTTTCTGTATGGAGCCCCTTCCCGTCCGACAATTTTCAGGGAATCAACCCCCATGCTGTCCAATTTAGCAAGAGAGCATAAGCCGCAAGGACCGAGCGGCAAGCCATCGTGAGCAATTTGACAGTTGCAATCATTGACAAACCAGACAAACTCCCTGTAGTCATCTACCTGCTCATTCAGTGTCTCCAGCTCCGCTGCCGTTAAAGACTTATTTCCATCAGCATGGAGAGGAACATAATCCCATTGCGCTTGAGAACAAAAGGCCCCTGCCGAATGTGTAGTCATGCAAAAGCTCTCCTCATACACGCAGCCGTCATTTAAAATAAAAACCTCTAATTCAATGTCGCCCGCCGCTTCTTTCAGTGCCGGTATTTCATTTAACTGGACGCTTCTTGGCAAAACGATGCGTTCGACCTGCATTTGCTTATACAGCTCTATACTTCCGGTATTCATCGGGGCAGCCAGGCTGCTGACATGAATAGGCGCTTTCGGCACTTGGCTTTTCATCGCCGCCATCAAACCCGGATCACTGACAATAAAAGCTTTAATTCCGACCTCTTCCTGGCAGCGTTTAATTAAATCAATCAGCATCGGATATTGTGTTTCCGTATAGTAAGGAGCATTCAGCGTTAAAAAAAGGGGGATATCATAGGCTTCTGCTCTCCGGACTGCTTCCTCGAGATCTTTAAAAGAAGGAAAGCCCGCATACGGATTGCGGCGGTTAATCCAGACACCGGGCGAATATTTTTCCATCCATTCCATCGGTGTGATCCCGCAGTAAAATTCTTCAGCTCCACTTTCTGCCAGCATTTCCACTTCTTCCTTCGCTCCCAATGGAGCAAGAATATTCACATTGATTCACCTCCATGATTACACCGGGATGCGCAAGCTGTAGACAGCCCGCCCGTTCTTCATTGCCCGCAAACTTTCTAACCCCATTCTTACTAAGCCGCTGTCATGGCTGTAAAAAGCACTGTTGCCTTTTTGAAAAACGCGGTTGCGCATATCAAGATGGCGCTTATTCTTCAATTCGAATACATAGCGCTGACACTGCTGCTTGCATTCGGGGTCTCCCCGGAATTTATCAGCTTTATTCTGATCAATAAAGCCAACCATACAGGCGCTGCCGCTCGCTGTGCAGCCAAAAGGGAAATGAAGGCCGATGGTCTGCTCGGCCTCTTCCTCACTTAAGGAATTCCCTTGAATTAACTGGTCAAATTCAAAGCCTGTCACCCTTCCATTACCGAGAAACTGGCGAAATGACTGAGAAAACAAGCCGGTTTTTTTAAAAAACTCTTTTCCTTCCTCCGGAGCATTCGATTCATTATAATAATGGGCGACTCTAGGATCACGAATTGATTTATTCAAAAGCCTCCCTATCACTAAATCCAGCTCCGGGAACCGCTTTTTCGTATAAAAATAAACGCCCCAATCATTGACAATGATCTCTATGTTCTTTTCATGCTTTTTCACCTGCTCATTCAGCACGGCCAAAATATCAGCAAGCTCTTGAAACTTTTCTTCATGCATATAAGAAGTGGCGAAGGAAAATTCCAAGCCGTTTTTCCAGCAGTAATCAAGCGCTTTATTCACCGCTCGTACCGTTGGAAGGCGATGCTGGCAAAATTCCGAGCCGAAAATAATCCGGCTCGGCGCCGCCACCTCTCCGAACACCTCTTTCCACGCCCCGAAAAAAGCAGACTGCATTTCAGTCTCGATCTCATTTTGCAAATCAATCGGAGCCCAAGGCTCTTTAACGAATTTCAAATCCCGCACTGACTGTACAGCTACAGCAAACTTCAATAAGCTGACCCCCTCCGCATTCGACATGATCCATTTTACTGCTCAATTTTTACCACTTTTAAATCTAACGTATCAGTCGGCAACACTAGCTGCTTCTCTACCTCCAACTCTTTGTTCGCAATGATAAATTCATTGCCGGCACCGCTGTAATATACCTTGTCTTCGTCTGCACTTAGATTCACGCCATACAGACTGCCATTCGGAGGGACGGATTCCTTCACAATCTTCTGACTTTTGATATCAACCTTGTACCATTTATTCAATGTGGTATAAGCGTATTTCTCTTCTTTATCAACGACCGCTGAGAACATTCCGACCGGTTCTCTGTCATATTCCAGCGTTTTTATGGTGCCGGATTCTCTGTTCATCCACATGATTCCTTCTGTCACGCGCCCATCAGGGTATTCCTTCATTAATGGAATCGAATTCATGCCATTTTCTCCTCTAGGGAAAAGCATCAAATAATTTCCGGTTCCATCTTTTTCATTCTTTGGATGCTTTATTCCTTGCCTCAAGGTTAATTTCATTTTTTTGAGATCCAATTCAAATAAATCATAGCCCCAAACAAAGAGAGTATTGGCGTCATTTTGTTTAAATTGAAGCACATGCGTGCCGTATGGAGCTTCTACACTTCGCAGCTCCTCCTTGCTTTTCAGATCGATTTCGATAATTTTGCTTGGATGGACTTTAAAGCTGCTTCTTCTCTTTTCCCCTTGGGTTACAAAGGCATAGGCTTTCTTTCCGTCCGGTGAAATTGCGCTTCCCCACACACGGCGGTCAAGCAGTCCTTGATCTGTTCGGGCCTCCAAATTGACTTCATTAACAATCTTATTTTGCACAGTGTCCACGACATAAAGAGATTTTCGGTCATTTGCAAGGAACAGTCCGGTTTTGCCGTCATCGGTAAAACTCATATCGCGAACGGGGCCTTTCACTTTAATGCTGGCGGCGATTTTAGGCGCAGCGGGATCAACAACAATAATTTGTCCGTATCCAGAAATGAAGACTCTCTCTGTATACTTTTCTGCGGCTGCCCCGGCAGGAACAGCACTTAAAATAAGCAGAGGAAAAACAAAAATGAGCAGTTGGACTAATCTCCTTATCATTAGTTACTAATACACCTCTCTTTCGTGATTCCGCTGATTTGATCTAAAAATGCCGGATTATGCTGCAGGATCTTCACGTATGCTTTCAAACCGATGGTGATCCATTCATGCATCCAGCTGCAATAATGGGCGTTAGGCGCCCGATAATCACCCTGCCGTTCCATTGCTTCATAGTAGCATCCGCCAGAACAAATATGCTTGAGTGCACACGATTGGCAAGTCGGCTTATGATCGACATGCAGCTCGTTCAGCATCGTTGTTCTTTTCTTCTGATCAATGCCAAAGTAAATGTCCCCGAGGCGAAACTCCTCCTGTTCGTTAAAGCGGTGGCATAAAAACAAACCGCCATCAGGGCTGACAGCAAAGAAGCCGAGCCCCGCTCCACAGCCGTACGCTTTATTCGTGCCGGTATGCAGCTCCTTTAATAAATTTGTCAGGTTGGAAAAGCCGACATATTCATTCTTGAGCGCATGCTCGACAAATAAGTCGGACAGTTCCTCAAACTGCCGCAATAATTCGGCTAAATCCTCTTCATCCAAAGCTAGCTGCATATTCGTCTCCGTGACAGGAGCAAAGCCCACCTCATAAAATCCTTTAGAAAGCAAATGCCGCAAAGACGTTTCCAGCTTTTCAAAATCCTTCACCACGGTCACTCTCGTTCCAATAGGTGCGGCCGTGTGAATCTCCATTAATTTTTCCACATTCTTGCTTACCCGGTCATAGGAGCCCTGTCCTCCAGCCATCGGACGGTAGCGGTCATGTGCTTCCTTCGTTCCATCCATGCTGACAGATACCATCACTTTATATTTATTTAAAAAAGCCATTTGCTCCTCGTTCATTCTCGTTCCATTGGTTGTGAGGGAAAAGCCTACTTTCTTTCCCCGCCGTTTTCCCTCTGCACTTGCTTGTTCAACCACATGCTTTAACGTTTTCCAGTTGAGAAAAGGCTCCCCGCCAAAAAGAACGATATTGACCTCTTTTTCTCCTAAGCTGTTTTCCATTAAAAATTGAATGGCGCGGTCGGCTGTCTCTACCGTCATATATTTTTTCGGAGCCCCATATTCCCCGTCGCCTGCGTAACAGTACGTACACCGTAAATTGCATTCATTCACTAAATGAAAGACTAAGGTTTTTACCGGCATATCTTCTGTCGTTTGCGGAGGAGGCGGGGTAGCAGAAAAACGGGCATGTTTCTTGTCGCTCTTCTTAACAATTTCCAGCTGCTCCAATTCAGCCAGCACGCGGGAAAAAGAAGGGTTCTCCTGCAATAGGGCCTCTTCGGACAAAATAGTTGTATCTGCGACATGCTCCCCCTTGCTTCTGAACACATCCACCATGTCTTTAGACAGATCATCCAGCTGAATAATGCTGCCTGTTAAGCCATGATATAAGAACTCTTCGCCCTGCACCCGAAATGGAATATAGTTTGTCAATGCTGCGTTTATGATTGTAACCCTCTCCTTCCCAATAAATGATCGCACCCAAAAGTTTGAGAGATTGTGATGCCTGTTGAAAAAATG
The DNA here is from genome assembly GCF_002189605.1 of Pseudobacillus badius. Taxonomy (NCBI): domain Bacteria; kingdom Bacillati; phylum Bacillota; class Bacilli; order Caryophanales; family Bacillaceae; genus Pseudobacillus; species Pseudobacillus badius. The sequence continues at coordinate 593,346 of NZ_MWMM01000001.1, read as the reverse complement.
AACAGCCTTAATGAATAGTATTTACGTAATCTGGAACAGTAGTAATGTGATGGGATTTAACCGTCAGTTCTTTCCCATCTACCTTTGCCTTCGCTGCAACCGTGGCGCTCCCCACATTTTCCTGAACAAACTCCCTTTCTTCATTTACACCTTCCACACTAGGTGTGTATAAGCCATCGGCAGCAATTTTCCCAATATAAGGGCGGTCGTCTCTCCCCTCTGCTCCTTCCGGATACGGCAGGAGCGACCATTCTGCCGGCACGGGGCCGAGCTTTAAATCATCTTCCGTTTCCTTTTTTCCATCCTTGCCCTTGCTATACGCATAAGCTACATATTGAATACTCATTTTATCCATCGGACCAGCGCCGCCCATCCGCGACACACCATAAGATGGTTCGATTTTTAAATAATCTGCCTGATCATAAACAGTAAACTTTCCATGAACAGCCGCTTGGTCTCCGTTGATCATAAACATGTTGGATTCCGCCTTTTTGTCCACTTTGACCTCAGCTGTCAGCTGCTCGTCAGAAACGGCCGTTAACTTGGTCAGCTCTACTCCTTCCGGCAAGCTCAAGTCTTTCTCTTTCAGCTTGTTTAAGTTCATGCCATAAAACGTAACTTTATTCACTGACCCTTTTCGCCAAGCCCGGGGCTCAGAATGGATAATTTCCGGCTTTTCCGTTTGAACTTTATAATAGGTTTCTTCTCCGCTGATGCCCAGGTCTTCTTTATAGGACCAGTCGCCTTTAATTAAATTTTCGCTCGTTACATTATAAAAACCATTGATCTTATGGTCATTTTGCTTATAATGCGAACGAAGCATATAGCCCGTATAGATTTTCATATCGCCGTTCAGTTGCTTTGTTTCTTGCCCTGTTAGAAACTTAATGGATTTTTTCTCGCTGTATCGATCATCCGCTTTCGTGAATTCGCTTTCCCCGAGATAAAAGCCTTTTGTTCCTTGAAAACCAACTACCTTCCATTTGCCGCTGACATCATATTCATTGCCTTTCCATTGATCCCATACCTTCGATTCCACCCCATAATTTTTTGCTAAATACTCGATCGCTTTATCTGCTTCCTGCGGCCAATCCATGTGGCGATGGTTTAAATAAATAGAAGGGTATGAAACAAGGTGAAAGTCCTTCAAGTTTTTCCATTCTTCTTCCGTGCGCCTTTGAGCTTCAAATCGGCCGGCAGCATGGCAATTAATACAGCTTTGGGCAACGCTTTCATTTTTCGGATCTGGTTCTGCATAAGATGGTTTATTGGCCAGCCAATACTGGACCTTTTCCGCTTCTTCAGGAGCAAGCCCTCTTTCCCGGCTTAAATCAGTAATCAATTGTTCCCGCTCCTCATCCGTGATCGTTAACCCATGAGTCCTTTCCATGCGGGCAATGGTTTGAGACCAGCCTTCTGGACTTTTTCTGACCGATTCAATTCTTTCCAGCTTCCCCCCCTGATCAACTGCATGACAGCCCATGCAGCTCTTTTCCACCTGCTGGCTGACATGAACAGCCGATGTTGCTTTTTCGTTTGTTTCAGTTGACGGGTTTTCTGCACAGGCACTCACTAGCAATGCCACTCCTACAGCGGCTGCCACAGATAAAAACTTTTGTTTGATCATCGCATTTCTCCTTTTTATGGTTTTACATATTTTAATTTTCGCCAGTCATTGGCAGCCACTGGACATTCGTCTGCCCAGCTTCCATAGTTCGTTAAGCCGTCAGGCACTTGAGCTGCCCACCAGCAATCACCATAGCAGCCATAAATATCACGGTAATGAGGCTGGCAGACCCCTTCAAGCCCCATGCCTGAGAAATCTGTTTCCCATCCTGGATCGAAAAGACTGGTACATCCCATCGGCAGCAGCGCCAGTCCTTGCACCTCGGGCTCCTTTTCCAAATTAACCGTTTGCTCAATCATTTTTCCTTTCCAGTTCAACGGCTTTAAATGCTTCATGCTGTCCCTCCGCTCCCTTCTTAGCTAAAGCTTGTTCATGCCACTGTTTAAAAAACAATGAATCACCGCCTGACAGGCATATAAAAACCTAAGGCAGACAAGTTTGATAATCAACTTGCAATTTCTATGCCATCTTATTTCATCGCTCACACCCGCTATTTTCGCTTCTTTCACCAGCAGAAGAGTTAAATTTATTCACTAAAATAAACAAACTGTTCAAAATAATTTGAACAGTTTGTTTATTTTATCATCTATAGGAAATATTATATTTCTTTAAACGATTGTACAAAGTTCCCCGGGAAAAGCCTAGCAGCTGGGCGGCTTTCGTTAAGTTGAAATTTGTCCGTCTCAACATATGCAGAATATAATCGCGTTCATCTTGATCGCCTTCCGGCTGATCTCCTGCTGATTCACTGCAAGCTTCTGCCGTCATTTGCTCATGAAAGGCATCCGGCAGATGAGAAGGCTCGATTACCTCATTCTCCGCAAATAATTGAGCATACTGAATGACGTTCTTAAGCTCCCTGACATTTCCAGGCCAGTCATACTGCTGCAATAGTTGTTCTGTTTCCGGTGCCAGCATCACATTCGCCTGTTTCTCGTTCTGTTTGATAAAATAACTGGCTAACAAAGGGATATCTTCTTTTCTTTCACGCAAAGGCGGAATCATTAAATGGATAACATTTAACCGGTAATATAAGTCCTCTCTGAAGGTTCCTTCCTTGATCATCTGCTTTAAATCTCTATTTGTCGCTGCAATGACCCTTACATTGATTTTTTTTGGAGCGTACTCTCCAATCCTCATGACTTCCTGTTCTTGCAGCACTCTCAGCAGCATCGGCTGAACAGACAGCGGAACCTCGCCAATTTCATCAAGAAACAGGATGCCCCTGTCGGCTGCTTCAAACAGCCCCTTTTTTCCTTCTTTTAATCCCCCTGTAAATGAGCCAGGCCCATAACCAAACAGTTCACTTGCTGCCAGATCATGATTCAATGAGGAACAGTTAAAAGAAACGAACGGCTGATCACAGCGATCACTGAGACGGTGAATCATCCGGCTGAATACTTCCTTGCCGGTGCCGCTTTCTCCAGTTAACAGTACAGGTACGCTGCTCGGTGCGATTTTCTCTATTTTGCTGATAAAAAAGTTAAATTTATTTCCGCGGCCGATAACGCCATAGTGGTTATATTCTTTCTTAGGAGCTGCGGAACTTTTCTCAAACAGATGATGTTGAGGAATTTGAACAATGATGCCAATCACACTGTTTTTATGAACAACAGGCAAAACTTTGCCGCGGGGATGGCCATGCAAAAATGGAATTATTTGTTCTTCCCATTCCGGCTCGCCCGAACACTGCCATTTATGCATATATTCATGCCAATTAAACGGTGTTTTCCAAACATAGTGAAACGGCTCGGACAGGTGATTTTGCTCCATTAAGCTCCCTTGATCATCAATGGCCAATAACCAGTCGCTGCGTAGTCTGCGGCTATGTTCTAAAAATACCTCTTTTAACAAATTATTTTTTTCATAAATACGGACAAGCATATCCGCTTGAATCATTTCCGCTATCGCCTTTGTTAAAGGCAAACTGTGTTTGCGGAAATCCTCATCTTTACTTGATAAATCAAGCACTCCTATCACTTGCTTATCCACAGGGTGCCAAATAGGAACTCCAGCACATGAAAATGCACTCCACGCCTCGCAATAATGCTCTGCCGTATGTATAGTCACAGCTTCTCGGGCAGCAAGGGCCGTGCCGATTGCATTCGTCCCTGCTATCGTTTCATCCCAATGACCGCCTGGATAAAAATTCACCTCACCCAGCTGGTCATGCAGCTTGCCTTTCATGCGCACGCCAATCATTCTGCCGTCTTTATCAGCCAGACCAAGGGCGTAGCAATCATCAATCTCGTTTTTCATTCTGCTATAAGCAGCTGCAAACGACTGGTATAGTTCGCCTCTGCTTTTTATCAGCTGCAATTCCGTTTCCGTTAGCACGAGAGGCGCTTTAGAGAGGTCACGTGATATATTATTCTTCCGGCTTCTCTCCCACGATTCCATCACTAGTTCAGACATGTTTTTCTTAACCAGTTGACCACGTTTTCCTATCATGATCGCTATCTCCCTTCCACCCTATATAGTGATAACCAAGCAGGATAGTTGTGATTGTGTCACAAGTTCAGATTAAACTATTCTAAATATTAAGTCAATTCAACAGAGGCTTTTGCAGAGAAGATGGGCTTGATTTCCCATGTTCTCTCTGTGAAGGCCGGCAAGAAAGAAAAAGGGCCGTCGTCTTAGTCAGATATGGACAGCCCTTTTCCCTCTATTCTGCTTTCTTTTAACCGAGCAGCCGCTGATAAAGCTTTTTTGCCTCTTCCGGATCCTTTGATCCATGTACCAGCATTCTTCCGTCCTGGAACAAGACAATTCTCTTTCCGGAAACAATCGCCGACAACAAAAAACCATTCATCTTTACTGAAGCGTCCCACTGCTTCAGCATAGCGGCAATCTCTGGCAAATTAAATGCCCTGTTGTTCGGCGGTCTTACTTGTACCGTATTTCTTCCGCATAAGACCGCCGTTTTTGTTTGATTTTCTTCCGTTAAATACGGATAGACGGCTGTGTCGCTGCAGGATGGGCAATCTGCCTTCTTTAAAGAGGCTGTAGAAATAGATGAATATGTATTTTTCCACAAATCAACAGCCACAAGCTCCCGGCGAATGTCCTCCCCGCGGCCCGCAAGTATTTTCAAAGCCTCTGCTCCTTGGAAAGCCGTTGTCATTTGAACAGCTGGCGCAATAATTCCTGCCGTGTCGCATGTCATTCCTTCTGCCGGCAGAACATCGAGCAAACAGGCGAGGCACGGAGTTTCTCCCGGCACAATCACACAGCTGACTCCCTGGCTGCCTACGCAAGCACCATATATCCAGGGCACCTGATATTTTTGAGACAGATCATTGATAACGAATCTTGTCTCAAAATTGTCCGTTCCATCAAGCAGCAGGTCCGGACATTTTTCATCCATAAGCGCAGAAAGCTCCTGCGGGCCTGCATCGGCTGTGATAGCCGATATGCTGACGTCGGAATTAATCTCCTGAAGCCTTTTTTTTGCCGCCTCCGCTTTAGGCAGACTATCCCGTGCGTCCTGCTCATTATACAGCTGCTGGCGCTGGAGGTTGGTCCAATCGACGTAATCACGGTCAATGATAGTAAGCTGCCCAATGCCGGCCCTGACCAGCATTTCGGCCAGTGCAGAGCCAAGTGCACCGGCTCCGACAAGCAGCACATGTTTAGTAGTGTAAGGATGCTCTTCCTTTAAAAATAACTCCTGTCTCGAATAACGGCTGTTCATTGCCTTCTCCTCCTCAACCGCCTCCCACGAATTGAACAATTTCAATTCGGTCTCCTTCATGAATAGTTGTCAAGCCAAGCCGTTCTTTCGGCACGATATGGCCGTTTATCTCTACAATGACCGCTTTTCCTTGCAAGGAATAAGAAGCCAGCAGCTCTTCAATAGTCAGCTCCTGCAAAGAAATTGGCGTCGATTTCCCATTAACCACAATGTGCATGTCGTTGATTTCCTCCTTTTTTATTGCTGTTTGATAACTCGCGGCTGCAGCCGCCGGGTCCTTGCTCGCAAAGATCCCTGACATGACTGCCACGCCTCTTGCTCCGGCGGCCTTGACTTCCCTAATATGGTGCGGTTTAATGCCTCCGATAGCAATAACAGGCACGCGGGAAGCATAAGCTGCGGCCTGCAATGTCTCCAAGCCTCTTGGTTTCCTCCCAGGCTTTGATGCTGTATCATAAATGTGGCCAAATAAGATCCAATCCGCCCTTCCTTCATTGGCATGAGCCACGGCATCCAGCTCATGAACAGAGCAGCCTGCCGCCAGTTGTCTGAGAAATGGGCGAACCTGCTTTAACGGCACGCTGCTTTCCGTCAGCTGTACACCGCCGGCTCTGGCTGCAAGAGCAACATCCAGCCTGTCATTAACAATAATCTTTTCGGCCGGAACCCCCGCTTTCCTAAAGGCTTCCACCCAATACAACAGCTCTCTGGCGCTGCGCTGTTTTTCTCTTATGTGAATATAGTCAACAAATGAGTGAATGGCGGCGGCAATGCTAGACGCCTGCGCCAGCCCGAGTGTCCCCGTGGTGATGGCGTGAAGCTGAAAAGTCATTCCATTCCTCCTCGTCCGCCAAAATGTCCCAATCTTTAAAAATCGGCTGATACCCAAGCTGCTTTAAGCGTTTTTTTACTTCTGCCACCGAACGAGTATCGGAAATTTCAAATTGGCTATTGTTTTCTTTCTTCGCCGCGTAGCCGCCAACAACTGTCGAAGAAGCAGCGGACATTTTTGTCACGCCCAATTTAATAAGGTGATCTCTAAGCCCTGCTTCCTCGCGTGTAGACAGTGTAATACCTGCCCGGGGCATAAACAGGCGGACAGCAAGCATCGCTTGCACAAGATCTTTATCCTCCACAACAGCACGAGGCTCGAACCCTCCAAGATTCGGGCGAATACGAGGAAATGAAACGGCAATGTCCGTTTCTAAATATCTTTTTTGCAGGTATTGGGCATGCAGAGCAGTGAAAAACACTTCCTTCCGCCAGTTATCCATTCCGAGCAGCGCTCCAATGTTTACCGATCTCATGCCGGCCTGGCATCCCCGCTCTGGTGCATCCAGGCGGTAACGATAGTTTCTTTTTGGACCTTTTATATGAATCTCCTTATAAATTTCTTCATTATATACTTCTTGATAGACAGTAAGCCCATCCACTCCCGCCTGGAACAACTGGCGGTATTCCTCGGCATCAAGGGGCTGTACTTCAATGGAAATCGAGGAGGCATATTTTCTTAAGATACGGGCGCTTTCTGTAAGATAGGCAACGGATGAATGAATGCGCGATTCCCCCGTCAGCAGGATGACATGCTGAATCCCCATGTCTTTCAACGCTTTTGCTTCTTGACTGATCTCCAAAGCGGTTAATTTTCTTCTCGGAAAGTCATTGTCAAAACTGAAACTGCAATATGCACACTTGTTTACACAGTAATCCGTTAAATAAAGCGGCGCATACAAGGAAATCACTTTTCCGAAATTCTGAATGGTCAGCTTTCGAGCTTTCTGGGCCATATCCTCCAGCCGCTCTGCAGCAGCCGGGGAAAGGAGCGCCAGTAAGTCATATTCGTCCGGTTCCGCTTGATTCAGTGCCTTGTCTACATCTTGAACCGTCATAGCAGCAAGGATTTCCTCATAGGGATGATGCTTGATTTTGTTGTATCTGTCATAAAAGCTCATAGAAACTCCTCCTTTTTACCGTAAAAACCCAGTGAGCGGAGATGAAGCAGCTGCCCGTTGCGACACCGGTCCGAGCCCTGCAAGATAAGCCTTTCTGCCGGCTGCTACAGCTAAACTGAATGCCTCTGCCATCCGCACAGGGTCGTCTGCTGTAGCAATAGCCGTATTTACGAGAACCGCATCCGCTCCCATCTCCATTGCTTCAGCCGCTTCTGACGGCTTGCCGATTCCGGCATCCACGATGATCGGCAGTGTTTTTTCTTCGATAAGTATGCGGATCATCTCTTTCATGCGGATGCCCCGGTTTGATCCGATCGGGGAACCAAGCGGCATGATGGCCGCAGCCCCGGCATCAGCCAGCTTTTTGGCTGCCATTAGGTCTGGATTCATGTAAGGAAGAACAACAAAGCCTTCATTAGCCAATATTGCGGTCGCCCGGATCGTTTCTTCATTGTCAGGAAGCAAATATTTCTGATCAGAAATAACTTCGATCTTAATCCAATCTCCCATCCCGGCGGCCCTTGCCAGCCTTGCAATACGGACAGCTTCCTCCGCATTTCTTGCCCCGGATGTATTGGGCATAATCGTCATATTCTCTGGGATATCTGCTAAAATATTTTCATGGCCTGCCTCTAAATCCACTCTTCTTACTGCTACAGTTACCACTTGCGAGCCTGAGGCACTAAAGGCTTGTTTCATAACAGAGTGATCGGCAAACTTCCCCGTTCCTGTAAACAGCCGGCTTGACAACTTTTTTTGACCAATAATTAATTCATCCATTTAACATCCTCCTTTTTGCAATAGGCTCTGCCATTATCGACGATTGATTGGTTAATTGTTCACCTAAAAGGGCAAAAGCGGCGACTTCCACGGAAAGTGTCCGCCTGCAGTGAAACCGATAGACAAACCAACGATATTCTTTAACAGAGCCGTACAACAAAAAAAGCCTGCCACAACGGCAGGCTTTTCTTTATGCATCATAAATAAAGACACGTAAATAAAGACAGCTTCCCTCCGTTGGTACTAACCAAATCAGGTTCAAGAGTTGGATGCATGCATCCTCTCAGCCGTAAAGGCACCCCTAGCTTACTTTTTCTATATTCAGTTTCCTCTAGTATACTCCTAATATTCTAAATTGTTAACCACTTTTTCAAAAAAAGAATTCCGCTTTTTTGCTTTATTTCGCTTCGGTCTTCGCCCCTACGCCAATCCGCTTCATTTCTCCCCAATCCTTCTTGCCGGCTAAAAACTGAAAAAAGCCTTCCAGCCGCCATTTAATCATGAGCGGCCGATACCAAAACGTTTCAGAAAGTGCAAAGAAAAACAGTCTGACGATGTCTCGCGGCTTCGGATATTTTCTCAAGCTCCATTCCTCTAAGAGCACTCCGCCCATCGATAACACCGATCCGTATAAGAACGACAAAGAGGCAATCAGGACGGTGATTTCAACACTGATAAACGAAAACAGCAAACCGAACAGAATAAGCAAGTAACCAAGCAATTCGACAAAGACACCCATCAGCTCAATCAAAAAGAAATAAGCCATCGATAGCACACCAACCAGGCCATATTTAGGATTAAACAGCATATCCTTGTTATTCCAAATCACTTCGCAAAGTCCGCGGTGCCAGCGCTGGCGCTGTCTGCGCAAATAAAGGGCGGACTCTGGCGCTTCTGTCCAGCAAACAGGATCAGGAACATACAATATCTTTTTCTTTAATCCTCTATCTTTAATCATCCGGTGCAGGCGGACAACCAGATCCATATCTTCTCCGACTGTATCCGTGCGGTACCCGCCGATTCTGGTCACTGACTCTTTCTCAAACACACCGAAAGCACCGGAAATAATCAGCAACAGGTTATGACGGCTTAAGCCAATCCGGCCGATTAAAAATGCGCGCAAATACTCGATCACTTGCATAACCACCAACGGTTTTTTAGATAAACCGACCGTCATCACTTCCCCGCCTTCAATATGACAGCCATTCGCAATCCGCACGCTGCCGCCGACTGCAATCACCTCTCCGTCTGAATCAAGAACCGGCTTGATCACTTTCAAAAAGGCATTTCTCTCTAATACAGAATCTCCGTCGAGTGAACAAATGTACGGGTAATGGGATAAGTTTATTCCAGCGTTCAAGGCATCGGCTTTTCCGCCATTTTTCTTGTCAATCATGTATACATTTTCATAAATCGTTGACCGGTAGATGCCATTAATTTCAGCAACAGGTATTCTCGTACGTACAACAAAATTTATTTTTACCATTTGAAAGGCCTCAATCATCGTTTCGGCTGTTTTGTCTGTCGAACCGTCATTGATAACAATCACTTCATATTCCGGATAGTAAATACTTAAAAGAGAGCGGACACTGTTATAAATCCCTGCCTCTTCATTATAGGCAGGCACAAGAATCGAGACCGGTTTTGTATCAAAAGAATCCAGCAAATCTTCTTCTGCCTCTTTTGAATTAAATCCATATTCGCTCCGCAGCTGCCTGGCTGAAATAAATAAAATGACGAGATAAAACAAAATGACAAAGGAGGTGTAGAAAATAAATAACCACGGCAAAAAGGTGAACAGATTGCTAATGAATTGAGTCATCCTATTCTCACTCCTTCACTCTCAAGCCACTGGGCAGCCATATCCTTTGCATATCGGTCATGATGGGTTTCAATAATATGCTGCAAAATCAGTGTGCCGTTTGCATATTGCTGCAGCGCTTCCCCTGCCGCATTGCGGACAAACCAGTTTTCATCTGCAATCAACTTCGTAAGCTGAGGCAGAAAACCGTCTTTTTTCGCTGCGCCTGCCAGCTTGGCGAACATCATTCTCTCCTGCCAGTGCTGAGAATAGCTGAATGGATACACATCTGCTGAATCAGCCGTGTACCCGAACAAATAAAGCACTTTTAAGGCAGCAATTCTTAGCTCTAAATGCGGCTGCTTCAGCTGTTCTACTACAAAAGGAAGATAGCTGTACTCCTGTGTTTCTGCTACCCACTCAATGATTGCCTGCTTAAACACATTGTTCAGCTTCTCATAATTCTGGATAAACCCTGCGTCATATGTATCGTTAAATCTTCTTAATACATCCTTGTAAACAGCTTTCGAAAGCGGAGGATCCAGGCTGATTAAATCCCTGGCCAGCGCGTTCGATTGCAAGGAAGCCAACACACGGATCGCTTCTGTCCGTTCTGCCTCTGTTCGCAGAGCGTTTTCGGCAAGCGCCAGCCACAAATGATGCGAAAAGGAAGACATATAAAAATTTTCAATGCGATAAAGCACATTCATTCGTGTGCTCCACCTTCCTTTCGCCAGCCGCCGATGATACTCCTCTTTCAGCCACTCCTCAGCAAGAAGTGTAATCGTCTCTCCTACCATTTCTCCCTTTAGGATACTTGCAGCCTCCTCCAGCAATTCTTCTAATGCCTGAATGCTCAATGGATCATTATTTAGCCATCTGTTATGGATCTCCTCTTCCGTTCCTAACAAATAAGCAAATAAATCCGGACGCAAGTAATCTTTTATTTGTTCCACTCTCTCTGTTCTTTTATTTGTTATCACTTTTTGAACAATCAGAAAAACGAGCAAGAAAAGCAGAATGCCCAGGAGGATCAAATTGATATATATAATGACTTTCATCGTATCGCTCACATTTTTTCACCCGCTTTACCATTTGCTTGGCAGCTCAATTCCTTCTACTTCCTTTATTCCACGAATAAAAAACGATAAACTGGCCGTGCCTCTTCGATTCTACCAAAGTTGTCAAAATAAAAATAGATGTCTATAGAAGCGAATGTCTTGTTCTATTCATCCTGCATGCAAATAAGCATAGGGCAGCCGAAGCTGCCCTATGCTTATTTTTCTTCCTGCGGTTTCCGTTCCCAGCAATCCGCCGTACCGACTCCTTCGATGGAATCAGCATAAAACACCGGTTCTTTGCCGGCTTTTCGCTGCTGCTGATAATCTTTTAAAGCAGCCACAGCAATTTTATAAAGCATGGTAATGGCCACTAAGTTGATCAGCGCCATAATCGCCATGAAAAGATCGGCCATATCCCAAACAAGGCTGATTTTGGCAACTGAGCCAAAGTACACCATGCCGAGTACAGCTAAACGATACACAAACAAGGCAGCGGGAGAGTTTTTAATAAACTCAATATTCGTCTCCCCGTAATAATAGTTTCCAATCACAGAGCTGAAAGCAAAAAGGAAAATAGCAACCGCTAAGAAGATAGATGCCCAATCACCGATATGCACGGAAAGAGCAGACTGTGTTAGGTTAATAGAAGAAGCGTCTTCCCTTAAATATTCGCCTGACAGTAAAATAATAAAAGCAGTAGCTGAACACACGACAATCGTATCAACAAACACGCCAAGCGTCTGAATCAGACCTTGTTTGACAGGATGGCTGACAGCAGCGGCAGCGGCAGCGTTAGGAGCAGAACCCATCCCTGCTTCATTAGAGAATAAACCGCGTTTAATTCCGTTCATCACAGCCGCACCAAGCGTCCCGCCCAATGCCTCTTCTATACCGAAGGCATTTTTGATGATAAGCATAAACATTGCCGGAATTTCAGTAATATTCATAATTAACACAACAAGAGCGACAAGAATGTAGATAATAGCCATAACAGGGACAAGCACTTGTGTCACGTGAGCGATGCGTTTAAGCCCCCCAAAAATAATTAACGCTGTCAATATACATAGAACTACACCGACAACAGGCTTTGAAACATGAAAGCTTTCATTCATTGCGATTGAAATGGTGTTAGACTGAACAGAATTGAAGACGAGGCCAAAGCAAAAAGTAATTGTAATGGCAAAAATAATCCCCATCCATCTTTTATTCAAGCCTCTTTCCATGTAGTAAGCCGGGCCGCCGCGAAAGCCAGTTTCATCCTTTACTTTATAAATCTGGGCGAGTGTGCTTTCTACAAAACTGGAGGCCGCACCGATAAAAGCAATCAGCCACATCCAGAAAACAGCACCTGGTCCGCCGGCTGCAATCGCTGTCGCTACACCAGCAAGGTTGCCGGTGCCGATTCTGGAAGCCGCACTGACGGTAAACGCCTGGAACGAAGAAATTCCTGCCTTTCCTTTAGTGGAGATGGTCGACTTTTCAAAGATCACCCGAAACATTTCCCCAAATAAACGAAATTGCACAAACCTGGTTCCGAATGAAAAGAGTAGACCCAGTCCAATTAATAAAGCGATCATTACATTCGTATACAAAAAGTCATTTATTTTCAGTATGTAATGATCAATCATTTCCATCCAATCCATAAAACGCATCCCTTCTTAAAGTGAAATGGTAAAAGTTAATCTATTTCAATCTATCAAAAGATAGCTATCCAATCAACCGGCATAATGATCATTCCGCTCTTCTTTTTTAGCAGGAACGGGCACAAGGAGCGGCACACAGCCGAAAAATCGACTGATGAGCCGCCCCTTGTCAGGATTCCTCTGATTCGATCTTTTTCCAAACAGCTATGACTTTTCCGCTCTCATTCTCATCTAAAACGAATGAGCCGTTCGAATAGCGGTCACTTTTCTTTAGAGGGGAGAAATCAAATGGGTCGGATAGGCCCTTTTCTGTTTGCAACACAAACTGTGCTTCTTGTTCTATCAATTTCAGTCCCGCCACACGATGCGGATTCCCTTTTAACTCCCGAAGCATTACCACGCCTCTCGAAGCGCGTGAAAGCGGTTCAAACTCTCTTGAGCTCATTTTCTTAACAGCGCCCCGCTGAGTGACGAGCAGCAAATCCCGTTCTTCGTTCGCTTCCCATACCTCCGCGCTGACTACAGTGTCGTTCTCTTTTAAGTTGATTCCTTTGACTCCCGCTGCACGCGGGCCAACAAGGCTCGCCTCCTCCTCGGCAAACAAAAGCCCGTAACCGAAATAAGTCGCCAAGAACACCTGCTTGCTGCCGGTGGTGAGGTGTACGTCAATCACCTCATCATCGCCTTTTAGCTTAATGGCGGTTAACGGCCTCGAGTAGCGCTGCACTTTATAAGCAGCCAGCTCGGTTCGCTTTACCATGCCGTTTTTCGTCACAAACAATAAATACAGAGGGGCTTGAAAATCTTTCACAGCAAAAACACTTATAATCGATTCATCTTTTTCAAGAGCAACAAGGCTCGCCACATGTTGCCCCAGATCTTTCCAACGAATATCAGGCAGTTCATGGACCGGCAAGTATAAATAGCTTCCCTTGCTCGTAAAGACAAGCAAAACATCGGTTGTATGAACCTCTTCCTTAAAGAGCAGACGATCCGTCTCCTTCATCGCCAAATCTTTCCCGCCGGATGCCGAATAGGAACGCAGACTGGTCCGTTTAATATAGCCGTCTTTTGTCACTGTAACAATGACCTCTTCATTCGGAATAAGCACTTCAAGGTTCACTTTGATTTCTTCAATTTGCTCTTCGATCACGGTCCGCCGCGTGTCGTTATATTTCTTTCGCACATCTTTCAGTTCTTTTTTAATGACACCTGTCAGCTTTTTCTCACTTGCCAGAATAGCGGTGAGCTGCTCGATTTCTGCCAACAATTCTTCGGCTTCCTTTTGGAGGGCAGTGATATCTGTATTCGTCAGCCGGTATAACTGCAAGCTGACAATCGCTTCTGCCTGCGCCTCTGTAAACTCAAAGGCTGCCATCAAATTATTCTTGGCATCGCGCTTGTCCTTCGATGCCCGAATGGCCGCAATCACTTCATCTAGGATGGATAAAGCCTTAATCAAGCCGTCTACAATATGCTGGCGGGCCCGCGCCTTCGCCAATTCATATTCAGAACGCTTTGTAACCACTTCTTTTTGGTGGCTTATGTACGCATCAAGCAGTTCAGGCAGTCCCATCAGCACTGGACGCTGATTATGGATGGCCACCATATTAAAGTTATAACTGATTTGCAAGTCGCTGGCTTTGTATAAATAATTTAAAATGCCTTGGGCGTCACCATCTTTTTTCAGCTCAATGACGATGCGGAGCCCTGTGCGGTCTGTTTCATCCCTTACTTCGGCTATCCCTTCTACTTTGCGGTCCAGACGGAAATCGTCTATTTTTTTCACCAGGTTTGCTTTATTGACATCATAAGGAATTTCGGTGATGACGATTTGTTTTTTTCCGCCGCGAATATCTTCAATCTCGGCTTTTCCGCGTACAATGATTTTGCCTTTTCCTGTTTTGTACGCTTTCTCAATTCCTTCAATTCCTTGAATAATGCCGCCGGTCGGAAAATCAGGCCCTTTGATCACCGTCATCAGCTCCTCGACCGTGCAGCCAGGGTGCTCCATTCTCATAATCGCTGCATCAATCACTTCGCCGAGCTGGTGCGGCGGAATTTCAGTTGCATATCCGGCGGATATCCCGGTAGAACCATTGACTAATAAGTTAGGGAAGCGCGCCGGCAAAACGGTCGGCTCCTCTGTCGTATCATCAAAGTTCGGAATAAAATCCACTGTGCGCTTATCAATATCTTTCAATAATTCGCCGGAAATAGCAGAAAGCCTTGCTTCCGTGTAACGCATGGCAGCCGGCGGATCGCCGTCCACGGAACCGTTATTTCCATGCATCTCAACGAGCAGCTGCCGAAGCTTCCATTCCTGGCTCATCCGCACCATCGCGTCATACACAGACGTATCGCCGTGCGGGTGAAAGTTCCCGATGACGTTCCCCACTGTTTTCGCGGATTTACGAAAGCCTTTTTCGTGGGTGTTCCCCTCTGTATGCATCGCATATAAAATCCGGCGCTGTACAGGCTTCAAGCCATCACGGGCATCGGGAAGCGCCCGCTCTTGAATAATATATTTACTGTAACGCCCAAAACGGTCTCCAAGCACCTCTTCAAGCGGTAAATCCTGAAATACTTCTTTTTGCATCTACTTACTCCTCCTTGCCGACTGAAAGATTCTCATTATCTAAAATATTGCTGTCTTCTTCCAGTCCGAAAGCAACATTTGACTCGATCCATTTCCGGCGCGGCTCTACTTTGTCCCCCATTAGCGTCGCAACACGACGTTCGGCGCGGGCAGCATCGTCAATCAGCACACGGATCAACGTTCTTGTTTCCGGGTTCATGGTCGTTTCCCACAGCTGGTCTGCATTCATTTCCCCGAGCCCTTTGTAACGCTGGAGCATGCATCCCTTTCCGACTTTCTTCATCGTTTCCGCCAACTCTTCATCGGTCCAGGCATACTCCACCTTTTCTTTCTTGCCGCTTCCCTTGCTCACTTTATAAAGCGGCGGCAGTGCAATGTATACTTTCCCCGCTTCAATCAGCGGCTTCATGTAACGGTAGAAGAAGGTCAGCAGCAGCACTTGAATGTGGGCGCCGTCGGTATCTGCGTCCGTCATGATAATTACCTTATCATAATTGGCATCCTCCACGTTAAAATCCGGTCCTACCCCTGCTCCGATCGCATGGATAATCGTATTGATTTCTTCATTTTTGAAAATGTCGGCCAGCTTGGCTTTCTCGGTGTTAATAACTTTTCCGCGCAGCGGAAGAACGGCTTGAAAGCGACGGTCGCGCCCTTGCTTAGCCGATCCTCCGGCTGAGTCCCCCTCCACTAAATACAACTCATTTTTTTGCGGATTGCGTGACTGGGCAGGAGTCAATTTCCCGGACAGAACGCCTTCATTGCGCTTGCGTTTTTTTCCGCTGCGGGCATCTTCACGGGCCTTTCTTGCCGCTTCTCTTGCCTGGGCGGCCTTGATAGCTTTTTTAATTAGCAGAGAGCTTGTTTCTGGATTTTCCTCAAGAAAGTAAGAGAGCTGTGAAGAAACTACACTGTCTACTGCGGAGCGGGCTTCGCTCGTCCCTAGCTTTCCTTTTGTCTGACCTTCAAACTGCAGCAGCTCTTCCGGAATACGCACGGAAACAACGGCCGCTAAGCCTTCACGGATATCGGAGCCCTCTAAGTTTTTTTCTTTCTCCTTAAGCAGGCTTACTTTGCGGGCATATTCATTGAATACTCTTGTCATCGCTGTGCGGGCGCCTGCTTCATGAGTGCCGCCGTCTTTTGTGCGGACATTATTTACAAAAGACAGGATCGTTTCAGAGTAGCCGTCATTAAATTGGAAAGCAAAGTCTACTTCAATGCCGTTTTGATCTCCTGCAAAGGAAACAACCGGGTGCAATGTATCTTTCTCTCCATTTAAATATTTAACGAATTCTTCAATGCCTTTTTCATAGTAAAACACTTCTTCTAATCGCTGCCGTTCGTCCGTCAAACTGATTTTCAAGCCTTTTAACAAGAAAGCTGACTCCCGCAGGCGCTCGCTTAACGTATCAAAATTATAATGAATGGTACTGAAGATAGACGGATCTGGCTTAAAGTGAATTTTCGTTCCTGTTTTTTTCGTGTTTCCGATCTTTTCAAGGGTGGTGACCGGAACGCCTCCATGTTCAAAGCGCTGCTCATAAACGAAACCGTCGCGGTGAATGGTCACTGTCAGCCACTCAGATAAAGCATTGACGACAGAAGCGCCGACGCCATGCAAGCCGCCGCTCGTTTTATATCCTCCCTGGCCAAACTTCCCGCCGGCATGAAGAATCGTTAAGATGACTTCCGGTGTCGGCTTTCCGAGTTTATGCATACCTGTAGGCATACCGCGGCCAAAATCCTGGACGCTGACCGATTGATCTTTATGAATAATAATTTTAATTTCGCTGCCATAGCCGGCAAGCGCTTCATCCACTGAGTTGTCTACGATTTCATAGACTAAATGATGCAGCCCCCGTGTATCCGTGGAACCGATATACATTCCGGGGCGCTTTCTGACTGCTTCCAGGCCTTCGAGAACCTGAATAGCGTCATCATTATAGTCAAAGGTCACTTCTTTTTTCGTCACAAAAATTCCCCTTTCAGACTTCCTAGAGAAACAAACAAACGTTCGTACGCTTCATTATATCATAAAAATTCCAATCCTTCATCTCCCCCGCCGCCGGGAGCTTATAATGGTACTGTGCCGTTCTGTATTTTCCTCTGCCTTATTGTATGGTCAACAAGCCATTTATGCAAACGCCTTGTCCAGATTTTTTGTTCTTTTTCAATCATTTTGATGACAAAAAAGAGAACGCGGAAACGTTCAGGCTGTATCGTTTACTTTTAGATATATCTTCATCTTTCACGTTAAAAAACAAGCGGCAGCACACCGCTTGTTCTTTGTTTGGCTGATTATTTTGTGAGAGCATGCTCCACTTTAATGCATCTATCCATAATCACCGTTTTGCCTTTCTCTTTTAGAAATTGATACGCCTCTTCATTGGCTACGCCGAGCTGCGCCCAAAAAATCTCACTATCTATTTCAGCAAATTCTTTAGCAATTTCCGGCAAAAATTCTGAGCGCCGAAACACGTTCACGATATCCACCGGCTCTTGAATTTCTTTAAGAGAAGCAACCGCCCGTTCTCCCAGCACTTCATCGATCGCAGGATTAACCGGAATAATTTTATATCCGGCCCGCTGCATTGCTTCAGAGACCATATAGCTTGTCCGCTCGGGGTTATCACTTAAACCGACTACGGCGATCGTTTTCGCTTTTTTTAACAGCTTGCCCATTTCTTCTCTTGTTGGATTTATTATCATCAATAACTCTCCTCCTTGCACAAACTAATTCGTTCCTGCCCAGTCATTTTCCTTCTGCCGCTTTCCCCGACATGCTTATCTTAAAATAAAGTTTGGTTCTATCTTTTCTGCATACTTTAGAATCTATCCGATATGCACTAAAATTTCCAGGGATTTAAAGGGCCCGCTCTCGCTTGGAAAATCCGCAGGCAACTGATGCATATATACCCATTCTATACCGGATTGGCGACTATCAGCAATCAAATGACGGATGCATATCCATAGGACAGAAAAAAATGACTTCAAGGAAAGTTAAGCAACGTGATTAAAAAAACTTAAATGAAAAGTCTCCGGATTCCGTTCTTGCATTGAGCAAATATTTTTTCTTCCCGATCTCTCCCAGCAAACTATTTTCTGTTTTTTCTTTAATAGTAAAGTATTTTTCCGGCAAATGAGCCTTTCCTGAATGGCTTAAAAAATCAACCTTTAGCGAATCTGGCTGTTGATTTGACTGAACAAGTATATCACCGCTTGATGAAGCCAGCTTCATATTCCCTTCCATGCTTTCGGCAGAGACGGAAATATCCCCAGATGAAGTGCGGGCTGTTAAATGATCGGCCTGCATACCTGTTGATTGAATATTTCCGCTTTCGGTAAAGAGCTTTGCTTTGTTAGCTTCGTTGTGTTTAAGACTTAAGGAGCCGCTTGATGAAGCAAGGGCCAGCTGTTCATGAATGATTACCTCATTCATTGTCTGATCCCCTGATTCAGTTTCTATTTCCATGTGTTTTGTATGTACTTTTTTAACCGCTATATCTCCGGAAGAACCCTTCACTTGCAGGCTGTCATACAGCTTTTCCGGAAGCTTCACAATGAGGTTAACATCTTTATCACTGCCTGTGCGCAAGCCTACTTTTCCTTTTTTCAGAAGGTACTTCACCTGCAATTTGTGATTTTCCTGCTCAACTGTCCATTGATATCGATCAACCATCCTTTCATCGATTTGCCCTTCAAGTGAGACCACGAGATCCGTACCGCTTGCCGGTATAACTTCAATATCAGAAGCAGCTGTCTCAATGAAAACTTCATCCACCGCCTTTCCATCCATCGTTTTCTCTTCATGTACATCCGCCGTCCCCCCAAAGCCGAACCAGCCGCATCCCGCCAGGATGCCGCAGCCGGCGGCGAACAAAAATAGTCTTATCCTCTTCATCCTTCTGCCCACTCCTTCTAAACCCTTCCTCAATTGGCGTTCTCACGCTCTATGCTTTGGAAGGATAAACATCCAAACGCTGCCATCGCTTAAGTTTTCCGGCCTTGCATCTCATCATTTACGCACTCGTTTTGCTCCCATTAATAATATCCATAAAATAATCTTCCAGAGAGTGGCTCTTTTGGCTGATCTCTTTCACAAGCACATCACTCATAATCAATGCCTTGGAAATCTCTGCTTGAGAGTCAGCAGCTTCATACACTCTTATTCTTGACTCATCTATGATCTTATAATTTTTCAATGCTAGTTGATGCTCCAGCACATAACCGGCTTTTTTCACATCGTCTACCTTCACTTCCATATACTCCGTTGTCCCCTGGTGAATCGATTCCAGAGAAACCTCCTGCAACAGCCTCCCGTCACGGATAACGCCAATCGTATCAGCAATTTGTTCAATTTCAGCTAATATATGGCTGGAAATGAACAAAGTAATGCCATATTCTTCAGACAACATGTGGAATAAATCTCTCATTTCTTTTATTCCGACCGGATCAAGCCCATTGATTGGCTCATCCAGAATTAACAGCTCCGGCTTCGTGATCATCGCTCTGGCAATGCCGAGCCTCTGTTTCATCCCAAGTGAAAATTCCTTCACCGGCTTCTTCTCGCCCACGGATAAACGGACAAGATCCAAAGCTGATTGGACGGCCCCGTTTTTGTAATACCCCATATACTCACAATGCAGTTCAAGATTTTCCCGTGCCGTCAAATGGTCATAGAAAACCGGATATTCAATTAAGCTTCCGATTCGCTTGAGCTTTTCATGCGGCGTGGAATGAACCTCCTCCCCGAATAAGAGGATTTCTCCGGCTGTCGGTTTGACTAAATCCATCAGCATCTTCATCACCGTTGTTTTCCCTGCGCCATTCGGGCCGAGGAATCCATAAATCTCGCCCTTTTTCACATGAAGATTGACATTGGATACGACTTCTTTCCCTTTGTAAACCTTCGATAACTGTCTGGTCTGGATAATATAGTCCATTGTTTTGAATTCCTTTCATCTCAATTTCTTTTATTGTAGGGAAAAGAATTTTCTTTTTTCTTACTCAATCCTTAAGAAAATCTTACGTTTATTTAAAATGAGATCTTTTTTAATTCCACAGTAAAGACCGTCTGAACATACGGCTTGCTTTCAAGATAAATCCTGCCGCCGAGCTGTTCTATGATTCTCTTTGTAATGGTCAGACCCAGCCCGCTTCCTTGATACGCTTTATTTCTGGAGTCCTCCAACGTATACAGCCGTTCAAAAACGCGGTCTTGTTCAGGCTCGCGAATGCCTTTTCCCTGATCCCAGACATCTATGAATACGGTCTGATCATTCGAGCGAAGAGCAAGGCCAACCACACCTCCCTCGCTGCCATATTGGATCGCATTGGAAAGTAAGTTATGAAGCACCCGGTCCAGCTCTTCATCATTTCCCCAGCCATAAACCGGGTCTTCAGGAATATCAATCCTAACTTGCAAAGCTTTTTTCGTTAACACGTCGTAAAAGCCGAGAATATTCCTCCTGCACAGTTCATTCATATTCACCCGGGAAACCGCTATCTCTTTATCCCCTGAATCCAGGCGGGAAAGCTCAAAGAACTTTTTAATAAGGGCGGACAGCTCCGCGGCTTTGCTATTTGTCTTTATCAGCAACGTCTTCATTTCTTCCTCGCTGGCATTGGCATCGTTCAAAATAATCTCAATGTAGCCTTGAATAACAGTAAGCGGTGTTTTTAAATCATGAGAAATATTGGCAAGCATTCTCCTTTTCGAAATCTCCATTTTCCGATAAGCGGCGATCGTCTTCTGGTTATGCTCGAGCAAGGCATTAATTTCTCTTAAAACAGCTTTCATTGAGGGATCATCTGTATCGATCAGCAGCTTTTCACCTGTATGCTCTGCTATGATCCGGTGCATTTTTTGGGCCGCGTACTCAAGCTGTCTTTGCTGCTGCCGGCGTGCCCGATATTGGTATATGTGGCCTCCTGCGCTGGCTAGCAATATCATAAACAAAACAAGCGCCATCCTATCATTCTCCTAATTTATAGCCGATCCCCCACACCGTTTGAATATACCGGGGAGCTGACGGATCGTCTTCAATTTTTTCTCTTAATCTTCTAATATGTACGTTGATGACGTTTTCGTCTCCAAAATAGTCTTCATTCCAAACTTGCGTATAAAGCTGCGCTTTTGTAAAAACCCGTTCCGGCTTGGCAGCAAGCAGATTCAGTATTTGAAATTCCTTCGCTGTTAACTTGATATCAACTCCTCTTTTTTGAACAGAGAAGTTCGTCGAATGAATAAGCAGATCGCCTACCTCGATTGCAGCCTGCTCCGGCTGGCGGGCGACTGTGTAAAGGGTGGCCCGGCGTATAAGCGCTTTGACCCTGGCAGCCAGTTCAATCATGGAAAAGGGCTTTGTAATATAATCATCTGCTCCAAAACCAAGACCAAGCGCTTTATCTACCTCGCCATCCTTCGCCGATAGAATAAGGACCGGCACCGTACTTGTTTCCCGGATCTTTTTCAAACAATCCAGCCCATCCATTCCCGGCAGCATTAAATCGAGCAGGATTAAGTCAAATGGATCAGTCTGCCCGAGCACCTCTATCGCTGACAAACCGTCGAACACCGGCGTTACAGCGTATCCTTCTTTCGTTAATTGCATAGAAACAACATCGCTGATTGACGGATCATCTTCTATAAGCAATATGTTTTCCCGCAAATCGATCACCCACTTCTTTCGTTATGTTAAAAATAGAAAAAAAACGCTTTGCATTGCGGAGATGGCAATGCAAAGCGGACGTTTACTGTTGTATGTTGCTGCCAAGAATTTTCATCCAGCCCGATGTTCAAGCGCCGGCCTTTTTTCGCTTGCCTGCTGCCCGTAAAAACTGTTCTACACAAATAGCTGTCATGGTCCCGAGGATAAGTCCATTGTTCAAAATAGAAGCAGCGGCAGCCGGGAGATTAGTGAAGGCAGCAGCCGGCACAAACATGACACCTACCCCGGCCAACAGCGACACTCCAGCCACAAGACGCGCACGGTCCTGCTGTGTCTCCTTTTCCATTTCCGCAAAGGCAAAACCGGCCATGCGGGAGAAAATAACAAATGTCACAGCATACCCCACAGGAGCCGGCAAGGAAGCAAGTCCATTCATCACCGGCGGAAACAAGCTCATCCCGACAACGAGCAGCGAACCGGCCAAAAACGGACGAACCGACGCATTGCCGGTTTGGGCGACAAAGCCGGCCGCTCCCGAAATTGGAACAGAACCGATGGCGGAGAATGCGCCCCCGAGCATTTGATTAAGACCTGCGGCTACTCCAGCACTGCGGTAGCTGCCTTTTCGGCCAGTCGCATGCAAATGAGCCATCACCTCTTCCATCACCCTGATTGAAGCGATCATATTCGCTGTTAATAGCAAGGTAATAAAGGCAGCGGTAACAACCGTGCCGGAGTCGAACAATGGCGGGCCAAAAACAAACAAGCCCGGCAAGCTAAACAGCTGATTGCCTGAGGAGGCCATGAGCGGAGCCTCGCCAATCAGGAGAAACAGCAGCCAGCCAAACGCTAACGAAATAATGACAGAATACTGCCTCACCCACTGGATTTGATGCGAAGAAAAATAAAAGGCGGCCAGCAAAGTAGCGGCACTGCCTGCCAAAATAAGCGGACGAATCGTTCCCGCTTCATTCGGCAAGCCGAGCATGCCGTTTAAAAACGATCCGCTCAATTGTAAAATCAGCAAAAGCAAATAAATGAACGTTACCGTTGGCGTAAATAGCTTCGCCATCTTTTCCAATAAACCGAAAGCGGCCAAGAAAATAAAAATAACGCCTGAAACAATCATCCCGCCTTCAAGACTCTGCAGCGCCTGCTCGGTCGAAGAGTAAATAGTTCCGGCAAAGCCAGCATAAATGGCAAACACACCCCACCAAAGCCCAGCCGGTCCTTCATTGATCGGCAGCCTGTGGCCTATCAGCACTTGCAAAACGCCTGACAGCCCCAGCACAAACATCGTCCGCTGAACAAATTCTGCTGTATCGGCCGGAGAGAGATGAAATAACCCGGCAATCGCAATAGGAGCTACGAGTGAGCTCGCCAGCATAAAAAACAGCCATTGGACAGCGCTAAAAAACAATCCCATACTTTCACCTGTTTCTTTCTTAAGTTAACTTCTTCCATTTAATCAGCGTACGCTAATTTTTTCATTCAGGCAACGGAAAAATCTCCTTTTCTCATTCTTTGCATGTTAAAATAGGAATCAGCATGTAAAACTTTTCATACATATACTCACAAAGGACAAGATTAAAGGAGTAAGTTTATGATTACTGCATTTATTATTTTACTAGCGTATTTACTCGGTTCCATTCCTTCGGGCCTAATCATCGGCAAGTCCTTTTTCGGCATTGATATCCGGGAGCATGGCAGCGGCAATCTCGGTGCAACAAATTCATTCCGCACGCTCGGTGTAAAAGCGGGCATCGCTGTGACACTTGCCGATATTTTAAAGGGAACCGCAGCGACGCTGCTTCCGCTTCTTTTCGGATCGGGCCTAGACCCGCTGATCCCTGGCGTAGCAGCTGTCATTGGACATATGTTCCCCGTCTTCGCCGGCTTCAGAGGCGGGAAAGCGGTGGCCACCTCAGGCGGTGTTCTCTTAGGTGTTCAGCCTGTCATGTTTCTTGTGATTTTTCTCAGCTTTTTTCTTTCACTTTATCTCACTAAATATGTTTCTCTGTCATCCATTATCGTTGCGGTGGTTGCGCTGACCTATGCCATTATCCTGCAAAATACACCACTGATTCTCGTTGTCGGCATTTTAGCTTTTTTTGTCATTTACCGTCATCGGGCAAATATCGTGCGGATTAAAAACAAGACAGAGCCGAAAATTAAGTGGATGTAAAGTACCTTTATAAAAGGAAGCGAAAAGCATCGCCTTGCTTGAGCAGGCGATGCTTTATTATATCGGCTGGATAAGGCGGTCCGGCAGTGAGGCATCTATTTTCCTTATTTCAGGCTTCCATGGTACACTTGGGGAAAAGCAGAGGTGAATCACCCATGAATATTCAAATAGGAAACAAAGCCCTCTCATGGTTTAAAGAGGAAATGGACGTGAATCGAGGCGATGCCATCCGCTTTTTCGTCCGATACGGGGGTTCCAGTCCGCTTCATGAAGGATTTTCACTCGGTGTTACGAAAGACGAACCGATGGAGATTGGTGCCCAAACAGAAATAGACGGAATCGTTTACTTTGTTGAGCAAGCCGATCTCTGGTATTTTGACGGACATGATTTGCATGTAGAGTACAACGAACAGCTGAACGAACCGCGCTACCAATATGTCCATCCTTCTTAAAAAGCGAAAAGGCCGCTTCCTGCGCCTTTTCGCTTTTTTATTATTCAACGGGTTGATTTATAAACGAAATTTCTTAATATGGCTGTGCAGCCCTTCTTTTTCCAAAATTTCTTTCTGCCGGTCGCCAAGCAGATCAAAGTGCGAATAGCCATCCTTTCTCCGATCAATCCACTCTTTTTGGAGCCCGTGTGCTTCTCCCCAGCAGGCCAGCTTGTCTAAATCCCTGCAGCCTGCCTTCGTTACCGTACGGCAGTGAGGGAATCGATCATCGAGCCAATAATGGGTTAAAAAAGCGATATTGCCTTTGTCAATTTGCCGCTTCCACTCCGCCAGCTCCCGTTTGTCTACACCAAATGCCATTCCCTTCGCCTGCCCGTCCTATGATTGTTTTTTATTTTCCTCGTACACTTTATGCCAATCCGGAAATACACGCTTCATTGATACCGGCCGAAACGTGTCTTTTTTCACGATTGTGTGGGAGGTGGTGCCTGTCAAACACACCTCTCCATCCTTGTTTTTAATTTCATACCCGTATACCGTGCGGACTCCATTATATTCTTGAATCCACGTATAGACCCAAGCGGTATCCCCGTAACGAAACGGCTTTTTGTAAGAAAGCTGGATATCCAAAACTGGCGCCACATACCCTTCTTTCTCCATCTCTGCATAATTAAAGCCTAGATCTTCAATCAATTGAGTGCGGCCCAGCTCAAGCCAGACGACATACTGGCCGTGATAGACTACCTGCATTGCATCTGTTTCTGCATAGCGTACTTGTACTTCTTTTTCTGAAACGAACATCTATTGATTCTCCCTTATTCTTTCTTAACGTATATCTCCTGATTAAACTAGTATATCTTAGCCAGCTGGTAAAATAAAGCATGTTTACCTTCAAAGCTAAATAGGGAATTAAACAAGGACAACTACCAATAAAGAAGGAGTGCTTCTTGTGATTGATTATTTGCAAAGCCAAAAGCAAGAGATGATTTATTTGTTAGAAACGATCGTAAATATCGACAGCAATTCTTATGATAAAGATGGTGTCGACCAAGTGGGTGCTTTGCTTAAAGATAAATTTGAAGAAATCGGAATGCATGTAAAAGTTCACCGCCAAGCGGAGCACGGCAATCACCTTGAAATTAAAGCGGAGCGGGAAAGTGAACCTAAAATTTTAATCGTTGCGCACATGGACACTGTATTTCCGAAAGGAGAAGCTGAAAAACGCCCATTTTCCATTATTGGAGATAAAGCGTACGGACCAGGCGTCAACGATGAGAAAGCGAGCCACGTACAGGTTCTATATGCGATGAAGGCGCTAAAGGAAAGCGGCTCCCCCGCTATCCGCAACGTTCACATCATTTTCAACAGCGACGAAGAAATCGGCTCTGTGTCTTCGAAAGCATTAATAGAAGAAGCAGCCGCAGAAAAGGATTACAGCCTGATCGTGGAATGCGGACGGCCAAATGACGGAGTCGTCACTTCCCGAAAAGGAGTCGGCCACTTTACGATGAATGTACAAGGAAAAAGCGCGCATTCCGGGGTAGAGCCAGAGATCGGGGTCAGTGCAATTGAAGAACTGTCCCATAAAGTGATTCGCCTTCAAAAATTAAATGACTATGACCATGGACTGACCGTAAATGTTGGCTTGATTAAAGGCGGTACCTCTGTTAATACGGTCCCGCCCCATGCAGAAGCGGAAATTGATGTCCGGATAAAAAATAAAGATCAAGGAATGAACGTGACAAAATCCATTAATGAAATTGCCTCGGAGGAAACCGTAGAAGGAACCAGAACAGAACTGACAGGCAGTATTAGCCGCCCTCCTATGGAACGGACAGAAGGAACAGGGAAATTATTTAAAACCATACAGGAAACGGGAAAAGAACTAGGATTTTCCATTCATGAAGTCAGTACCGGAGGAGGATCGGATGCCGCTTTTACAGCATCAAAAGGAATCCCTACGATTGATGGCATGGGGCCGATTGGAGAATTTTCTCACAGTGAAACAGAAGAATATACTGATTTAAACTCTCTCGTTGATCGAACCCTTTTACTCGCCAAAACCATTGAACGATTGTCTGAATAACTTATCAAATTTGAGGTGGAAAAAATGAATATCGAATCTATTATAAACAATCAAAAAAGAGAAAACGGCGGGCAGCGCGCCTGGGCTGACGGCGGAATGACAGCAAGCGCCACAGCGGAATCCTCCGCCATTGGCGCCGAGGTGTTAAAAGCCGGAGGAAATGCGATTGACGCCCTGGCTGCTATGCAATTCGCCCTGGCCGTCTCTGAGCCTTTTAATACAGGTCTCGGCTCCAGCGGGTTTATCGTCTATTATGATGCCAAAAAACAAAAAACCACCGTTATTCAAGGGCATTCAAAGGCACCTAAAAGCGCCAGAAAAAATGTGTTTGTTGATGAAAAAGAAGATGTGATCCCCTTTCTAGAACGCTCAACACCCGGCACAGCCGTTGCCATCCCCGGTATTATTAAAGCCTTTGATAAAGCAATTAAGCTTTACGGCAAAAAAACATGGGAGGAAGCGCTAGAGCCGGCCATCCGCTTATCAAAGGAGGGCATAAAAGTAAATAAAACATGGGTTTCAGGTCTTCAGCGATTCGGCAACCGCCTCGGGAAAGAAGGACGGGCTTTTTTCTTTCCTGATGATGTGCCGTTGGCAGAAGGCGAAACAGCTGTTAATAAAGAGTTGACCCGTGCCTTAATCGAGCTTCAGCAAAACGGCGCCGACTCCTTCTATGGAGGCACGATCGGAAAGGCCATTGTAGAAGAGGTGCAGAAGCTGAAAGGCTGTTTAGAGCTTGAGGATCTGGCCGGGTATGAGGCTGAAGTGAAAGCTCCCCTTCAAGCCGCCTATAAAGGATTTGATATTGTCGTGCCGAGTCCTCCCAATGGGGGCGGCTTTGCCCTTCTTTATATGCTAAAGCTGCTTGAGCAGCTAAATATTGGCCAGTACGATGTTCATTCCTGGGAGAAATATTATTTAATTGCAGAAACATTAAGGGTAATGACCGCCGATAAATTAGCGTTTATGACAGACCCTGACTATTATGATATTCCTATTGACGGCTTGCTTCACCCCGACTATATTAAAAAACGGCTCAAGCTGTATAATTTTTCATTCCGAAATGATCAAATCAACCCTGGTAATCCTTGGGAATTTGATCGAGATAAAAAGCCAAGCGGTTTAAAGGCTCAAGCCGTTGAAGTCGGATCGGAAACTACTCATTTTATCGCTGTAGATGCTGAAGGAAATGTTGCTGCCTGCACTTCTTCTTTAGAGCACACATTCGGTTCCGGCATCATGGTGCCAGGTTACGGCTTTTTATTAAATAATGATATGACTGATTTTGATCCTTCTCCGGGAGGCATTAACAGCGTAGAACCAAATAAATATCCTGTCAGCATGAAAACACCTACGCTGATTTTTAAAGACGGCCGGCCATTTTTGACGCTCGGTTCTCCTGGCGGCCCTACCATTGTAGCTTCTGTCCTGCAAACGATCATTCATGTGATTAACTATGGAATGGATGTAAAGGATGCCATCGAAGAACCGCGGATTTTTAATGGAACGGGCCCGCTGATCTGGTGGGAAGATGGTTTCCCGGAAGAAGCGATGCAAACATTAAAAAAGATGAATTATCAGTTTGATGATATTGCTCTTGCGATGGGCAATGTACAAGCCGTAATGTTTGACCACCAATCGAATCAGCTATACGGGGCGAGCGATTCCTCACGGCCTGGCATTCCTGTCGGCGTGGAGAAAAACGAAATTCAGTGGAACCAATGATAAGCTAATTTTCATTTTATAGAGAAAAAAACAATAGTGACTAACGCGAAACAGCTCTTCTGTTTTAACTAATTAAAACAGAAGAGCTGTTTTTATGTATGGCAAGCCGTTCTGCCCTCTTACTTGGCTGACCGTTTTATTTCTAAACGCTCTTCCAGTCTTTCTTCTATCTCCCGCATAGCAGCCGGATTTCTTAATAACTCGCTTTTATTTTCCTTTACAAGCTCAGCAAAGCTTTTCCTTTGTTTTCTTCTCATTCTTAATTGCTCCTTTTTTGTATAAATCGTTATGATGATCATTCTGCCCCTAACTCTTCTTTTTAATACTAAATTTTCAAATAACTGCGATAATTAATCTGTATGCTCCACCGCTGTCCGCTAATAAAGAAGAGGCCCGTAAAGAACCTGAGTTGAACCTTTTTTAGTTAAGTTTAAGGGATAGAGCATCCAGAGAAGGAAACTTCCTGTAAATTATAGAACTATTATAAAAAATCCGACTTGTTTGTGCATGAAATGTCGGATGAATTGCTTCCTCTTATTTTAGAGTAGAAATAGAAAGGAGTGAAAATATGGAATGGCTGGAGCGAATGAATCACGCATTAGATTATATTGAAGAAAACCTTAAATCAGAAATAGATTATAAAAAGATAGCGCAAGCGGCTTGTTGTTCCGAATACCATTTTCCAAGGATGTTTTCGGCTTTATCAGGCATAACACTTTCAGAATATATAAGACGCAGGCGCTTAACACTGGCTGCTTTTGAATGGCAAAAAAATGATCCTCGTATCCTTGATCTAGCATTGACCTATAGATATGAGTCCGCTGATTCTTTTTCACGCGCTTTCCAAAAGACACTCGGATTAAAACCATTGGATGTCCGAAATAAAGGAAAGCTATTAAAAGCGTTTCCGAGAATTTCCTTTCAACTGTCAATCAAAGGAGCTATTGAGATGGAGTATAGAATAGAGAGGATTGATTTTGAATTAAGCATTATAGGAAAGGGGGCGCCCGTGAAAACAAGCCAAGCAGCTGAGGCGATCCCTGCACTATGGCATTCGGCTCAACTGAATGGATTGATGCAAAAACTAATTGATCTATCCTGGGAAAATCCGAAATGCACTTTAGAAAGTCTATTAGGTATTTGCGGAAAGCAAGCAGCCATAACAGAGGATGAATTTACTTACTTTATGGGAATACGGTACGATGGCCATGTCCCTGATGGCATGGACACCCTGGTCATCAACCACCGTACGTGGGCTGTTTTTCCGAATATAGAATCGGCCTGGAAACGTTTATATGCCGAGTGGCTTCCTGCTTCAGGCTATGAGCTTGCTGATTTACCATGCATTGAATGTTATTATCCGCCGAATCATCAGCCAGAAAATGAGCTTTGGGTTCCTGTAGTTTCTCTATAGCTACATAGACAGGGCAGAAAAGGAATGACCAGAAGATTGAATTCCCCTGCTGGCTGACTCAAGTATCTTTCATTTAGGCCTCTTCCCCGAAAGATAAAAATAGCTCAATAATAAGCAAACAAGACCGGCCAGCTGGCCGGTCTTGTTTCAGCGTTCTTATTTTGTTTTGACATCTTTCAGCTTATTGCGAAGCACCATTTGCAGGATGCCTCCGTTGCGATAGTAGTCAACCTCTACCTCAGAATCAAAGCGGACAAGAGCTTGGAATTGCTTCTTGCTGCCGTCTTCATCTATAGCTGTTACTGTAACCACGTCACGCGGCTTCACGTTGTCGTTTAAATCTACTTCAAACACTTCTTTGCCCGTTAAACCAAGAGTTGTTGAGTTCTCGCCAAGCTTGAATTGAAGCGGAAGAACACCCATCATGACAAGGTTGGAACGGTGGATACGTTCGTAGCTTTCCGCAATGACTGTTTTAACGCCCAGCAGGTTTGTACCTTTCGCTGCCCAGTCACGGGATGAGCCCATACCGTAATCTTTACCAGCCAATACTACAAGGCCAGTACCATCTTCTTGATACTTCATGCACGCATCATAGATCGGCATGATTTCGCCTGTTGGCCAGTAAGTTGTAAATCCGCCTTCTGTACCCGGAGCAATTTGATTGCGGATACGAATGTTCGCAAATGTTCCGCGCATCATTACTTCATGGTTACCGCGGCGGGAACCGTAAGAGTTAAATTCACGCGGCTCTACGCCTTTTGAACGCAGATATTTGCCGGCAGGTGTATCCTTGCCGATTGCACCGGCAGGAGAAATATGGTCAGTTGTCACTGAGTCACCGAATTTACCCATTACACGCAAACCTTTAAGCGCTTCGATCTTCTCAGGCACTGCAGACAGCCCTTCAAAGAATGGCGGGTTTTGAATGTAAGTAGAGTCATCGTTCCAGCTGTAAAGAGCTTCATTGCTTGTTTGAATTTGATTCCAGCGAGAGTTGCTGTCAAATACACGCTCATACTCTTTACGGAATAACTCAGGCGTTACCGCACGACTTACCACTTCTTTTACTTCTTCGGTTGTTGGCCAGATGTCTTTAAAGAATACATCTTTGCCATCTTTATCTTTACCGATTGCCTCTTTAGCAAAGTCAATATTCACTGTTCCCGCAAGAGCGTAAGCAACAACTAACGGCGGTGAAGCCAAATAGTTCGCTTTTACAAGCGGATGAATACGGCCTTCGAAGTTACGGTTACCTGAAAGAACAGATGTAACTAAAAGATCGGCATCCATAATGGCTTTTTCAATTTCTTCTTTCAATGGACCGGAGTTACCGATACAAGTTGTACAGCCGTAACCGACAAGGTTAAAGCCCAGTTTCTCCATATAGCCCATTAATCCAGCATCACGCAAGTAGCCGGTAACAACTTTAGATCCAGGCGCCAAGGATGTTTTTACATACTTAGGCACTTCAAGGCCAAGCTCAACGGCTTTTTTCGCCACTAGACCCGCTGCAAGCAGAACATATGGATTGGATGTATTTGTACAAGATGTGATCGCAGCGATGGCAACCGCACCTGTTTTCATTTCAGCTGTTTCTCCGTCAGCAAACTTAACAGTTGCTGTTTTATCCAATTCTTCAGGTTTCAAGCCGAAGCCTTGGTTGCCTTCTGGGGCACTGATTGCGCCTTGGAAAGATTTCTGCATGTTGGAAAGCGGAATTAAATCTTGCGGGCGTTTTGGACCGGACAAGTTCGGCTCAATTTCAGCAAGATCCAATTCAACAACGTCTGTGTATACAGGATCTTCGTTATCAGGCGTAAAGAACATATCATTTTCTTTCAAATACTGTTCTACTACTTTAATATGGCTTTCTTCACGGCCTGTTAAGCGCATGTAGTCCAGTGATTCTGAATCGACTGGGAAGAAGCCGCAAGTCGCCCCGTATTCAGGTGCCATGTTAGCAATCGTTGCACGGTCCGCAAGCGGCAGCTGGGATACACCCGGTCCAAAGAACTCAACGAATTTGCCGACAACGCCTTTTGCACGCAATACTTGCGTGACTTTAAGAGCCAAGTCTGTCGCTGTTGCGCCATTTGGAAGCTCGCCAACCAATTTCACGCCGATAACTTCCGGAACAGGGAAATAAGACGGCTGGCCAAGCATTCCTGCCTCTGCCTCAATACCGCCGACACCCCAGCCAAGAACACCGATACCATTGATCATGGTTGTATGGGAGTCCGTTCCGACGAGTGTATCTGGGTACGTCTCGAATTCACCGCTTGCTGTTTCTACCGCATGAACAACATTTGCCAAGTACTCAAGGTTTACTTGGTGAACGATACCTGTAGCCGGCGGAACAGCACGGTAGTTATCAAACGCTTTTTGTGCCCAGCTTAAAAACTCATAACGCTCAGCATTGCGTTCAAATTCAAGTTCCATATTGCGCTCAAGCGCTTCAGGTGTGCCGTATGTGTCTACTTGCACAGAGTGGTCAATAACAAGGTCCACTGGAATTTCAGGGTTGATTACGTCTGGGTTTCCACTCATATCTCCCATTGCTTTGCGCAAGGAAGCAAGGTCTACAACAACCGGAACACCGGTAAAGTCCTGTAAAATAACACGTGAAGGCTTAAATGGCACTTCAGCATCCTTTAAGTCTGCTGCTCCCCATTTAGCCAGGTTTTCAACATGGTCTTTTTTAATAACATAGCCATCATGCTGGCGTAATACAGATTCTAATAATACTTTGATCGAATATGGCAGGCGGGATACTTTCGCCACACCCGCTTCTTCCAGAGCTGCTAAACGGTAGTAATTATACCGTTTGCCATCAAGCTCAAAACTTGAACGGGCATTGAATACATCATTGTTTGCCATCCCGATTCCCCCTCTTTTTATAGATATGTAAGCATCGTTGAAAGCGAAGCAGAGATCGCTCCCAGCTTTCGCACTATTTCATCATAATACAATCGTTAACATAAGTAAATAACGTTAATCAAATCGAGTTCAATAAGTATTTCTTATAACACAATCATACTATTTGAAAAAGGAGTGCTTCTTTTTTCCGCGCAAAATGTCACCCATCCAGCCTTTTTTCAATAAATAGACATACAGCGCCAACGTACTGACGGCGATCACTGCCCAGGAGAAAATATAGCCGATTTTCCATTCTAGTTCCGGCATATTTTTAAAGTTCATTCCCCAAATCGCCCCCCAGGCGGTCACAGGCGTAAATAGCGTAGTCAGGACGGTCAGAGTTTTCATAATTTCGTTCCCTCGATGCGTAGAAACCGTATTCTCGAGTTCAACCATCGCTTTTAATTGTTTGTCGTACTCATTCAATAGCATATGGGCCCGCTCGATGCGCTTGGACGCGCGTTTAAAATAAAGTCCTTTTGATACGTCATCGCCAAATGTTTCTTCAATTCCGTATTTGATTTCTAAAATAGGGATAATTAAATTCTGCCATACGAGCAGTTCATGGCGGCTTTTTGCTGTTTGATCGAGGATTTCTATATTATTTTTCTCCCTGATTCGCCAAAGCAAGTCCCTTAAGCGAACCTCGAACATATCAATTTTGGCGAGAAAATGGCTCATTAAATCGCCAATCATGATCATGAATCCCTCAACCGGGCATTCTGCCTCATCCAGCTTCTTTCTCATGACCGCTTCATCTACCTTATCGAGCAGGGACAAGTCTAAGTTATCAGTAATTAGCCGCTTTTTTGTTAAGTAGAAATGAAAAACACGTCTTCTTTCCTTATCTTCGACGTCCTGGAAATAAACAAGGGAACCCCATAAGGCTTCTTCCCCCCGTTCACTCGTATCTGCCTGCAAAATACTCGTCATATTTTTCTTTGTTTCTTCTGACCATCTTCTATATGAATCATTTTGTTCAACGTATTTAGCCGCCGCATCCGTTTCGGACTGCTTCAGCTCATACCAGGACCATCGACCTTTATTGAAGGTATGCTCCATTCCTATTCCTCCTATAAACTGATGACTGCATTTTTTAATACCCTATGCAGAGGAGAAAAAAACAAAACTTAAAGGGAAAATCAGTTTTCTTGATAAAACTTTGTAAATCGACCGGGCAGTCTCTGCGAGATTAAGCTTCTTTCTTATAAGCAAACAAAGACAAAATTGTTTCTTTAGGCGCTCTTTAGTTTTAATTTGTCCAGTTTTGGGTAAATATAATGCAAGCACAAGTAATTGGTTTTTACAAAATATGAAAAGCTTGAAGTGTTAAGGAGGAATTCTATTATGTTTGGAAAAAATACGGATAAAAATCAGGGTGGTATGGGAACTAATTTAAGTTATATGCTTTTAGGAGCAGGAGCTGCGGCTTGGTGGCTTTCAAAAGAAGAAAATCGCGATAAATTAGAAGGCTGGATGAATACGGCAAAAGAAAAAATGAATATGGATGTTCAGCCTTCTACAGAAGAATTCCCCGTTTTGAAAGCTGGGCACCCTCATCCTGACGATATTGCTGACAATAAAATGGTAGCTGAAGGCTCTCAATTCGGCGTTCATTATTACAACGAGAAAGAACAACAATAAATCATGAAAAAGACGGCTTTCCAGCCGTCTTTTTATTTTGCCGGAAAAATGGCTTCCGAATATCACTCTCCCACGCTCGCACATAAAAGAAAAAGCAGTTCTGTTGATCGGAATGGAAGGTGTGCCGCCCGCCCTGCGGAAAGCGAAGCGCCTGGAATGAAAAGCAGCAACCTTCGTCCGCAAGCAAAACTAGACGTTTATTTAAGAAATTCCATTTCCCAGCTGAAATACGGTTGATCTTTGTTTTGCACATACCGTAAGCGAGCATCAAACTTATTGCCCTTTTTGCTCGTTAACCCTTTCACTACAGCCGAGCCATTTTTCAGCAGAGCCTTCACCATTGTTTTAGTCGGCTTCTTTTTTAAAGCTGCTAAAAATTTATCGTTTTTCCAAATGACAAACTTACAGCCATTCTTCCAATTGCTGCAGCCAAAACCCTTTTGCCCTTCAATGATCCCATGCCCGCACAGAGGACACTTCCCAAGTATTTCAGCTCGCTTCTTTCCTTTAGAGACCTCGCTAATGACGACTTCCTGATCACTTTTTATTTTTTCAACCGCTTTAGAAGTAAAGTCAGAGATCGCATTCAAGAAAGATTCTTTGGTGAAGCTCTGTTTTTCAATATCTGATAATGTTTTTTCTAACCGTCCAGTAAACTCTAAATCAAATAACTCCTTCACAGGAAAGGTTTCTACTAATTTCCTGCCAAGTTCGGTACATATTAAATTCTTATTTTGCATTGTAATATAGCCGATATCTTTTAACTTTTTAATGGTTTCGGCTCTTGTGGCCGGAGTGCCAATACTGTACCCGCTTAGAATAGAAGCAAGCATTTTTTCTCCTTCTTCTCCTTCTTCGCTCCCGCCGCCTTTCCCGCATGTTTCCATGACCCTGAGCAATGTCTTTTCTATATGAGGCTTGGGAGGCTTTGTCACATGAGATGATACCTTTTGCTTGATTATATCCACATGTTCATTGAGCGCAACAGCTGGCAACAGCGTATCTTTCGATTCAATGTTTTCAAGCTTTTTCCATCCAACAATCGTTTGCACTCTTCCCTTAGAAATAAACACACCTTTTATCTCGCTAACATTCGCTTTCGTCGTAATTTTCGTTTCTTCAAATTCTGCGATAGGCATAAACTGAATGATAAAGCGGTTTTTAATGGCCGTGTAAACAATCTCTTCGTCCTTCGTTAACGATTTAGGCACTAAATAAGTAGGAATAATCGCGCTATGGCTCTCCACCTTAGCGTTATTAAATATCCGTTTCGTCTTCTGGAATTTAATTTCTGCTTCAAACGGCAGCCCCTTTTTTAAGACATCCAGCACTTTAGCTGCCTTGCCGGCAAGGCTTTCCTCTAACGCAATACTCGCTGTTCGCGGGTATGTAATCAATTTTTTCTCATAAAGAGATTGGGCTACTTTTAATACTTTGTCGGACGTCCACCCTTTATATTTGCTCGTAATGTACCCTTGTAAATTGGACAGGTTAAATAAATAAGGAGGGAATTCCTTTTTCCGTTCTATTTTCTTATCAATAATAGTTGCACTTTGATTAGCTAGGGCCTTTTCAATTAGTTCGAGAGGCTCTTTGCTTTTAAATTTCTCCTGCCCCTCTTCGAAATAAGTTCCCTCGTACTCTTGTCCGTCTTTTGTTTTAAACGCAGCGGTTAATTTATAATAATCCTCCGGCACGAAATTCTCGATTTCCTTATCACGGTCGTAAATAATTTTTAAGGTTGGCAGCAGCACTCTTCCAATATTTAAAGCCTGTCCTCTTCCCTTTTGATACTTTAATGTAGCAACTGAAGTTAAGTTGATGCCAATGAGCCAGTCTGCCCATTGGCGGCTTAAGCCGGCATCCTGGAGAGGCTTCATCTCAATATTAGGTTTAATATTTTTGAGACCTTTTACTACTTCCTCAGGCGTCCACTCGTTCAATAACAGCCGGTAGACCTTTTTCTGAGACTTCAGATTATAAATGATCGTATCACCAATAATCTGGCCCTCGCGATCATAGTCACAAGCTGAAATTACAGCTTCCACATCATTTCGTTTAATCAAAGAATAAATAATTTTCAGCTGCTTTTTCGCTCCCAAGTCTTCTTTGTCCCGATTGCGCGGATCGCTCTTTACTTTGTAACGAAAATGCGATGGGACGAAGGGGAAATTCTCCATGCTCCACCTTGTCAATTTTTCATCATAATCCTTTGCATCATACAGCTGCAGCAAATGCCCGAAAGCCCAGGTGATAATATAGCCATTCCCCTCAAAGTAACCCTCTTTTTTCGTTCTGATCTTTAACGCATCCGCAATATTTTTAGCGACAGATGGCTTTTCTGCGATAATAACCTGCATTCTGTTAAACTCCCTAATCATTATATAGTGTTTATTATTATAGCTATTTCCCTTTATAGTTTAAAGAAATGAAACTGTCCTTAGAAAGAAGGATGCCCTATGTTTAAAAAAGCCATAGAAATCCTTATGTGCTTGGCTGCTGTATGGAAACGAATACAGCGGCCCGCACTTTAAGGTAGACCTCTTGCTATTCATCATTTCTGCAGATAACATTTTGCAGCCTGCTGACATGGCCGTTCATTTACCTCTAAATCCTTTCGCCGATAGAATAAATAATATGCCGCCGAGCATCCAGAATGGTTCCCAGAATAACATCCGCCATTTCAGAGAATACTCCTCTAGTTCAAGGTTTAATACAGCAAAACAATCAAGAATAAGCGTAGTAAAGTTGGCAAGGCCGTATAAAAATAAACACACTCCGCCGGCCAGCGACAAATAATACAACACTTTCCTCATGGACTCTGGCCAATCTCTAAGCAGCAGCAACAAGAAAAACCCTCCGAACATTTTTACAACTCCCGTTAACCGAACGATCGAAAGAAAATTTTCATCACCTGACAGCGCCTTCTCATAAATAACTCCACCTAGAGATCGCACGCCCAGCATGCCGCCGCTTGCCCAATAAAAGGTTAGTGCCGCAAATGCCATACACCAAATGAAGCCGGCATAAATAACAAGGTTTTTCTTTTGCATCGTACCTCTGCTTCCCTTCTTTTCTCAGCCTATTCTCCGAAAAAGCGCATAGAGCTAGGTGAAATTTCTAAAAATGGTTTGGATCATTTCAAGTCATGCCTTTCATCTCTAATCAAATTAAGTTCCCTTGCTTTTTCATAAAGCAAGTTCGGGAGAGCCTCTCCGATATCTCTTTCTACTAGTTTCATTATAATATGACACAGCTACATTAGACAGAAGGCATAGATAGAAGAGAGGAAGAAATAGTTGATTTTATTTTTGATGAAAAAGATAGCTGCTGGCCATCCCCCATCATTCATACAATAATAAAGCGCAAGAATGGCCTTTAGAGCGGCACCCTTCTTGCGCTTCTTGTGTTCCTATCCATCTCACCGGCTCGTTCTTCCTTTAGTAAAATAATACAAAAACCAAACAGCATGGTTTTGTTCGTCTGCTGCCGTTCGGCGAAAGAGCTCTTTAATATATTGATTAGATGTTTCATCAGAGATGCTTAGATAAAAATCAACCGCTTCTTGTTCATCTTTTAAAGCTGCTTCCAATCCCTTCATATACTTATTCGGGCAATTCTCTATCACTTTGGGCTGCGGCTGGCGCCCTGTCAATTGAGTATACAATTGCGTGAATTGCTGAAAATGCCGCTGTTCATCCCGGCGAATTTCTAAAATCCGCTTCTTGACCGCCTCGCTTGGAGCCATTTTCGCTAAACTTGTATAACATTGAATAGCTGTATATTCTCCATTGATTGCCTTTTCAATATCAGTGATCAACTTATTTGTTTGCCTGCTTACAGCAGAATAAGGATACATTTCTGACACGTATTTTCCCTCCCCGCTTCAACTATTATTATCTTACGAAAAACCACTGAAAGAGGTGCAGCATTTATCCATATGCTTTTTCAGTCTCCTGTATAAATGAAAATACTTCACTTATTCAAACTTATTTACATAAAATACCCCTTACCGTATAATGAAAGTAATAAATGAAAGCAGAAGGGGATCCGTGCTTCTGGGAGGTGCACCATTTGAAGAATATCCAAGCAGGAATAAAAGAAAATTTACTGCAGTTTTCATTGCTAGTCGTCATTAATTTTTTTGTAGGCTCGATGGTCGGTCTGGAAAGAACGGTTCTGCCGATTATAGGGGAAAAACAGTTCGGCATTGCGTCAACTAGCGCTGCCTTGTCTTTCATTGCCAGCTTTGGCTTTTCCAAGGCGGCCACTAATTTTTTTGCCGGAAATCTGGCTGACCGGATTGGCAGGCGGCAAGTGCTGCTGTTCGGCTGGGGCATCGGGTTATTTGTTCCGCTGCTCATTATCTTTGCCCAGTCATGGTGGGTCATCATCTTAGCTAATGTTCTTTTAGGCATCAATCAAGGATTGACTTGGTCTATGACTGTAAACATGAAGATTGACTTAGCAAAAGGGACAGAGAGAGGATTGGCTGTGGGGTTGAACGAATTTGCCGGTTATATCGGCGTGGCCTCTTTTGCCATGATTTCCGGTTACGCAGCCTCCACTTATTCGTTGCGTCCCGAGCCATTTTATATAGGGATCGGCCTCGTTGTTATCGGTTTTCTGCTTTCACTCGCAGTAGCAGACACGACAAAGCACTTGACCATATCGGGTCAAAGCAAACCGGCTAACAGTCATTTAAAGAGGGTATTTGCTAAAACAACTTGGAAAGACCGGACCTTATCAAGCATCAGCTTTGCGGGAATGGCCACTAATTTAAAGGATGGAGTAGCCTGGGGGCTATTTCCGCTGTTCTTTGCTTCAAAAGGCTTGACACTCGCACAAATCGGAGTAATTACAGCTGCTTATCCAGCCGCATGGGGGATTTTTCAGCTGTTTACAGGGGCTTTAAGTGATCGAGTCGGGCGCAAATGGTTTATTACTGCCGGCATGTGGCTGCAAGGTCTTTCTCTTTGGTGGATTCTCTTTGTTGACAATTACTTCTTGTGGTTGGCTGGAGCAATTTCGTTAGGCCTGGGAACGGCGATGGTCTATCCCACACTGATTGCTGCTATCGGCGATGCCGTTCCTTCTAGCTGGAGAGCCACGGCCACAGGCGTATACCGTTTTTGGCGTGACAGCGGCT
Organism: Pseudobacillus badius; assembly: GCF_002189605.1. Classification (NCBI taxonomy): domain Bacteria; kingdom Bacillati; phylum Bacillota; class Bacilli; order Caryophanales; family Bacillaceae; genus Pseudobacillus; species Pseudobacillus badius. The sequence continues at coordinate 553,941 of NZ_MWMM01000001.1, read as the reverse complement.
ATGCCTTTGGCGCTCTGATAGGAGGCCTTCTTGCCGACCAACTAAATATTAACTGGGCTATCGGCTTTATTGCCCTCCTTCCTTTCTCCGCTGGGATAATAGCCGCTCTCCGGATGAAAGAAACATTAAAAAAAGCTGAAAAACCAGCCTTTAAATAAACTATAAATTTATTATGTTAACTTTAAACGGTAATAAAAATCTAAAGCGACCCTATCTATTTGGTCCTGTGGGATGGGATTGTGTTTCGGCAGCCTCTTCCTCCCCTCAGGCGTTTGATCGATTTATTTTCAAACAGATATAGCTGTACGGCATCCCTTTTTTGTGCACTCCGTTGATTGCAATGGAAGGTGCGCAGACTCCGGCGGGATTTGCGGGACAGGTGGGACCCCGCACGCGCTTTGGCGCGGAGGAGGCTCACCGCCCGCCCCGCGGAAAGCGAAGCGCCTGGAATGGAAATCAACCGGGTCCATCCGCAAGAAAAATAAAAAGGCGCATGTGTGCGCCTTTTTATTATCCCTCTATTTGTCCATTTTCACGAGCGGCTGCTTCATCCTTTATTTCCTCGCGCATACCGGCAATGCTTTCTCGGCGGCGTGCATTTTTTTCTTCAATTTCCTGGCGCTGCTCAGAATTGGCATTCATCATAGTTTCTTCTGCTCTTTCCATATTGCCGATTGTATTCTGCACCATGTCCTGAAGTCTTTCTACATTGTTTGATCTGTCATCTGGTTTCGGTTTGTTGTTCATTCCATAATCCTCCTTTTGATGATGATTCATACAATAGCCTTTCCTATTCGCCTAGTCTTTAACGAGGTAATTTGTGGAATTTATGAATTTTGCACATATCTAAATTTACATATTTTTTCACTTTCGAAAACGTATTTAGTTATTAAACAGCTGAAGCTCTGAACAAAATTAGAAGCAAATATATAGACAAATGCCTATCCTCCTCTATACAATGCTTTATAAACAGCTATTGCTATTCAAAACCTTTTTCCCACATCTAATGGTTTTTTAAGCTTGCCAAATGATTGATTTTCTTTATTTTAACAATATATACATTACATTTTACCTATTTATATATAAGTTTAAATACTTATAATAAATATATATATTATTTAGGGAGTTGAATTGAGTGGAAGCTAAATCCAATTTAATGAAAAAGCTCTTTCCGCTGTTCGCCTTAATCGCCATCATTATTGCGGCGGTTTCCTGGTCGTTAAAAGATGTTGATAAGCCAGTCACTGTCTCCTTTTCCTCAATGGAAAAGATTATACAAGAACAAAATGGCGCACCAGTTTCTCTCGAGGAAAAGCCAGATGGCGCCCTTTATTTGACAACGAAGGATCATCAATACGTCTCGTACACTTCCCCTGGAAGCTCGTCAGTAGACAGATTGGTTGAAACATATAATATCCGCTATTCCTATTCTAATAAAGGACCGTATGATAATTGGATTATCGGCGGCGTCCTGCTCGCTGTTATTGCATTGGCAGCTGTTCTTTATAAAAAAGGAAGAAGCGGAGCAAATTCATCAACAAAAGCTATGAAAAACAGCTTATCAAAAGCGGTTCCTCTTCCTTCCATTACACTGAATGACATCGGGGGACTGTCCGCTGAAATGAAAGCTGAAATTAAACAAACGCTGGCTATATTAAAAAACCCTGAGCGGTCAGCTGAAATTGGAGTAAAGGCCCCGCGGGGAATCTTGCTGTATGGCCCTCCGGGAACGGGCAAAACGCTGCTTGCACAGGCGATCGCCAAGGAACTGAATGCCACCTTCTTTTCAGCAAGCGGGTCCGCGTTCACTGAACTATTCGTCGGAGTCGGTGCTTCCCGCGTCCGCAGCCTGTTTGAACAAGCTAGAAAACAAAAGCCTGCCGTCATTTTTATTGACGAGGTGGATGCTCTTGCCGGACGGCGCAAAGCCCATGGCGGCGAGGAGGCAGAAAGAACGTTGACTGAACTGCTCGTTCAGCTTGATGGCGGCCATTCTAACGATGATATCCTATTTATAGCCGCCACGAATAGAAAAGATATGCTTGATGAAGCGTTCCTTCGTCCAGGCCGGATTGACTTCTCTTTCCTTGTGCCGCTTCCGGATACGAAAGGCAGACGCGAAATTATCGACATCCACATTAGAGGAAAAAAACTTGCTGACAATGTGCTTTCCCGGCTTGAAGATCTGGCAGAAAGCACGTCCGGATTTTCGGGTGCAGAATTAAGTTCGTTGTTTGAGACGGCCAGCCGCAGCGCGATCCGCAACGAGCGAAGTGTCATCGAAAAGAGCGACCTTGATTATGCGCTCGACCGCACGATTCTCGGCAGCACTTCCCGCACGCTTCAAGACCCTGAAACAAAGCGCCGTGTCGCCATCCATGAAGCCGGACACGCGCTGGTTGCTGCTGCTACTAATCCCGGGTCTGTCAGAAAAGCAACAATCATTCCAAGAGGACAGGCGTTAGGTTATGTGGCTCCTATCCCAAAGGAACTCCACTTGTCTACTGCCAGTGAATTGATGGATCAAGTAGCCATGATCTTGTCAGGCGGGACAGCTGAGCGCAAATTTCTTGGTGAACATAGCATTGGGGTAAGCGGCGACGTGCAGCAGGCCAAGCAAATTATTGAACAAATGGTCGATATGGGCGTCTTGCAAGACGGGTTCACCCTTACATTCGGGAAAATGGAGCGGGAAACGAAAATGCAGGAGCTTTTCCAAAAAGCGCTCTCACGCTCTGAAACACTGATCGCTGAACGGGAAGACCAGTTTCATCAATTAGTTGATGCCTTATTAAAAAAAGAAACGCTAGAGGGCTGGGAAGTAGAGCAAATTGTAAATGGCTCCTCTACAGCAAATGAAGTGAGTGAAAAAGAAGCTGTGCTCGTTTAAATACCGTTATTATTAACCGCAAAACAGGATGCACCTATTCAGTGCATCCTGTTTTATTTACTTCTCTGTATAACGGAAAGCCTTGTCTCATTTAGAAACATCCCATTCCAGCTCAGCGAATGCTTTTTTCTCCCCCTCCTTATATTCCTTAGGCATTTCTTTTCCAAGAATATAATAATCAAGTGTTTCTTTAGGCACTTTCTGATAATCTTTTGCCTTATACATATAGAAAGCAATTCCAAGAAGTGTCCAAACAGCTAAAGCAATAAGGGAAGGGGCTCCAAGAGCAGATGGAGAGCCCGGGACAAGCAGCAAGGCTAAAAAGACTATACTTGACAATGTCCCTAAAAGGCAGATAAGCTTCTTGACTGGTGAAACCATTCTTCCCTCTTCCTCACTCTCCCCTTTTCTCCCTCTTAAGTAATCGCTTTCAAATCCCCAGACAAACTGTTTAAATGCGGCGAGGCACGTATAAAGATACGCAATCGTGACGCCAATCGCTGACATATCCACAATCCATAATAAAACAGGGCGGCCAAACCATGGAGCCAGCAAACAAAGAACGCAAGTAAACAAGATTCCGATATAAGGAGTTTTATGTTTACTATGCAATTTAGAAAAGGCAGCGGGAAGAATTTGTGCTCGCCCCATCGCAAACATTAAGCGGCTTGCTGACACGTAAAAACCATTTAACCCTGTAAAGATTCCCATACAAACTGAGATGGCCAGGCAAATAACCCCTAGTACACCTAACCTTTGAGAAACAATATCTCCTGTTCCCCATACCGGCTTGCCGGCAACAAGCTGCTGCCAAGGTCCGCCGACAGCTGTGGCTATCACCATAAAAGCATATAAACAGATGGCAACGATAATAGAATAAATAATTAAAGAGAAAGCTTTCTTCGCCGGGAAATTAAATTCTTCTGCTGCCTGAGGGATATTATCAAATCCGACAAAAGCCCAGGGGGCAACAGCAAGTATCGCTACAATCCCGGCAATAGGAGCAATTCCTGGCTTAAAGGCTGGTGTCATATGAGTGAAATCGGAGGCGGGGTGCAAGAGCATGCTGGCTGTTAATAATATGATTCCCAAAACAAGGATCAGACAGAAGATAAATTGCAGCTGTCCTGACAAGGAAGCGCCTTTAATATTAAACCAAGCGAAAAAGATAAGGACAGCGCTTGCAACCAGGACTTCCCCTAGATAAACTTGCCATCCGTTGATTTCATATAAAAAGACTGTATTTGTAATGGAAGGGAAAAGAAATTTTCCAAGCAGCGCCATCGCTGAAGCATTCAAAGCTACAATACAAATGTAGCCTAGCGTTAAAAACCAGCCGCAAAAGTAGGCATGTGTTCGGCCAAATCCAAGATAAGCGTATGTGAAGCCGCCGCCCGAAACCGGAAACTTGTCTATGAGAATGCCGTAGCTTACGGCAATAATCATCATAATGAAACCGCCAAGAAGCAAACCGATAATCACTCCGGCCGGCCCCGCTTTTGCCATCCATTCCGTTGGCAATATAAAGGCTCCCCAGCCAATTGCAGACCCTAATGCAATGGCCCACACCCAATGCGGCTTAAATGTTTTATCAAGCTGAACCCTTTCTTCCATCGTATACCTCCTGTACTGCCGGATTATCCGGCTGCTTCTTCATATGGCTTTAATCAGCTAATCAAAAATACTAATTGGTCTGCCGCTTTCTAATTTGCTGCAAGCTGTATCAATAGATAGCCTTTTCTCGGATGGAGGAAACATGTTTTTTAAAAAAAGGGGCTTTTCAAGAAAGCCCCTTTTGTCTTTACCAGTTTTTATGATCAAGGTGTGCATATTTTTCAAGCAGGCGCGTCGGCATTTGCAGTGCATCTTTTCTGAATGGCGGTGCCAATTGTGTGCCATCCACTAAAATGTCAATGACCGTTGGTTTTTTTGCGGCAAGCGCTGTTTCAATCGCTTGTCGCAGGTCTTCCGGGTTATCTACACGGATTCCCTGAGCCCCCATGCTTTTCGCTACCTCGGCAAAGTTTGGCCCTTCAATATCCGCTCCCACAAAACGATTATTGTAGAAGTCTACCTGATTTTTCTTCTCGGCACACCAAGCACCATTATTGAATACACAAGCAATGACCGGCAAATTTTGCTCTACTGCTGTGCTTACCTCATGAAGGCTCATGCCCCAAGCACCGTCTCCAACAATACAGAAGGCTGGAGAGGACGGATCAGCCAGAACAGCTCCCATAGCGGCTGGATAGGCGAAGCCGCAGTTTCCAAATGTCAGGGCGGCTAAGTGCTTGCGCGGCTGATTAAATGTTAAATAGGCATTAGAGGTAGATGATGTATTGCCGATATCAGAAGCAACCACCGCATGATCCGGAAGCGCCCGATTAATTTCCAGCAGAGCTCTTCTCGGATTCATCGGCTGGCCTGGCACCATAGCCAGATCAACCAGCTCTTGCTCCCACTTCTCCTTTTCAGCAGCCATTTGTTGCAGGCGTTCTTTATTTGGCTCAAAGGAGGCACCGCTGTTTGCCAACCGTTTTAAAATTTCTGCTGTAGCATCGTAAGCATCGCCAAGAATCCCGACTTCCACCGGATGCGTTCGCGCAATATTCCGATGATTAATATCAATTTGAATAATTTTAGCACTTTTCGGAAAATAATCAATATCGTAGCATGGAAGCGTGCCGAAAACAGACAGTCTCGTTCCAATGGCCAAAAGAACATCTGCTTCTTTCAAAGAATTCATCGCCGCTTTGGAACCCATATAACCAATCGGTCCTACGGCTTGCGGGTGGTCTGCCGGAAATGCGTCATTATGCATGTAAGAAACAGCTACCGGCGCACTTAACTTCTCCGCTAGATCTTTCACAAGTTCAATAGCGTCTGCATCAACTGCCCCCCTGCCTGAAATAATCACCGGGTTGTTAGCGGCTTTCAGCAGCTCTACCGCTTGATCAATAGCCTGGGAATCTCCAAAGCCCTTCTTCTCCACACGATATTGTGACGGCTTTAAAATATAATCTTCTACTTCTCCATAGAAGTAATCACGCGGGATATGATAAAGAACCGGTCCGCGTTCGGCATATGCCAGGCGGAAAGCGGTGCGCAAACAGTCTGCCACACGGCTCGGGTGTGTCACCTTTACTGTTGCCTTCGTAATCTTATCGAATACAGAAGCTTCATCACATTCCTGGAAACCGTCCCATCCGATTGTCTTAGTACCGGCAGACGGGGCAATGACGATCATCGGCGTATGGGCCATGTTAGCAGCTGCGACGGATGTAACCATATTGGTCACCCCCGGACCGTTTTGTCCGATCACCACTCCTGCCTTTCCAGTGATCCGTGTAAAGGCATCTGCCATATGGGCCGCACTTTGCTCATGGCGAACCGGGATAAATTTAATGCCGGCTGTTGGCAGCAAATCCAGCATATCCATGAAGGCTGAGCCAAGAATACCGTATATTTGATCAATGCCTTCCGCAAGCAGGGTCTCAACAATGGCCTCGCTTGGCGTCATCTTTAATTTTTTCCCTTGCATCACTTTTAGTTCTTTTTCTGCTTTAACCATATTTTTTCATCCTCTCTTTTTATCATTTCTTTTATTTAGTATCTTGAAAGACTTCAAAGATCGTGTTGACAAGAAACTGCAAATCTTCTTCTGTTGAAGAGAGCGGCGGAGCTACGATAAGAACATTGTTAAAACCGGGTACCGTATCACCGTTTCTTCCAATAATTAATCCTTTTTCTTTGCACTTGGCAATGATCTCACCAATGACTGGGTCGGCAATCGGCTCTTTTGTCTCTTTATCTTTTACCAGTTCCAAGCCGTACAAAAAGCCTTTAGAGCGCACTTCTCCGACAAACGGATGATCAGCCAGCTCATGCAACTTACTCAACAATGTTTCTCCAAGCCTGGCTACCCTTGCGACTATGCCTTCCCGCTCAATAATTTCAATGTTTTTTAAAGCAACAGCACAGCTTGCCGGATGCCCTCCGTATGTTGAAACGTGCCGAAGGTGATTATCTGTGCCTTGTTCTTTGAATTTTTCATAAATGCGGGAATGAACAGCAGTCGCTCCAAGCGGCAAATATCCGCTCGTCAAGCCTTTCGCCATCGTTACAATGTCCGGCTGTACTCCCTCAGAGTGCATAAAGCCAAACATCTTGCCTGTACGGCCAAAGCCCGAAACAACTTCATCAATGATCAGCAATACATCATGCTTTTTGCAAATTTCAGCCACTCTTTGCAAATAATCGCTCGAAGGCACGATGACTCCGCCGCCGGAAATAAACGGCTCCATAATAACGGCAGCGACCGATTCGGCTCCTTCCCACACAATCATTTGGTCAATTTGATCAGCAGCGACTTTATCACAATTGGTTACTTCCTCTCCAAATGGACAACGGTAACTATATGGAGGCGGAACATGGAGAAAGCCTGGCACGCCTGGATCATACTTTACGCGCCGGTTCGCTTGCGCGGTCGCACTTAGCGCCCCAAGCGTTGATCCATGATATGCACGATATCTGGAAATAAATTTATATTTTCCCGGATTGCCATTTTGCTGATGATATTGCCGGGCAATTTTGAAGGCGGTTTCATTTGCTTCAGAACCGCTGTTTGAGAAAAAGGTTTTATAGGAATCCCCCAGAAGCTCGCTTATTTTTGCAGATAATTCAATCGCCGGCTGATGACTCAATGTAAGCGGGAAATAAGAAAGCCTTTTCATTTGTTCAGCGGCTGCTTCTACAATTTCCTCGCGCCCATGTCCCAAATTTAAACACCAAAGTCCTGAAACCCCATCCAGATAACGCTTGCCTTCCAGATCGGTAAACCATGCTCCCTCTCCTGATTCGGCAATCATCGGTTTACCGCCTTCTACATGCCGGCTCATCGCATGCCACAAATGATCAAGATCTTGTTTTTCCAGCTTTTCACTGTCCCTTACTTCTAATTGAGTCATCCTCTTTTCCCCCTTTAACAAGTAATTACAAGTAGCTGATTATCTATTAAACTCAGCTGGCTCTGCAGCGAATTTATTAGGAAATTTCTTTGACGTCTAATCTGCTCCTTTCTTAACTATTTGTCACATCATGTCGTCATGTCGTCCGTACCAGTTGATGCATCATCGTTGTTATTTATATTAAAACACACGTTTTTAAAATATTCAATCTATTCTAACTATATTACCTATTGTAAAATCCACTTAGTCTTATCCGTTTTTTTAATAGGTAGGACAACACCCCAACTGGCAGAGAGCAGATCTGCTTTTCATGAGGCTGCTCTCTCATTAACTGTTTCTTTGGCTTAGCTTTATGCGAAAGGAGTACATATCAGACCGAAAAGAAGCCACATAGTATTCAATCAGCCTGCCCGAGTGATCCATCAATTTTCTCTCTGTATTTAAAACATTAAATGAATCCGCAACCTCTAACAACTCCGCATCTTCCGCACTTAAAAAGCCGCTCGTAATCAACTGTTCTGCTTCAGCGAGCTGAATGCCCAGGTTTTCCTCCATCAAGTCAAACAGCGTTCCTTTGTCAATATCAAACTTTGCCAATTGACTTCCGATATCAACAGGATAATATTGCAGCTCAATAGCAAGCGGGATATCATTCGCATATCTGACACGTTTGATAAAGTAAGCTTTTTGAAGGCCCGTGGCTTCCACAATTTCCTCAGGCGGCTCAATAATTCCATGTGTAATCAGTCTCGCTCCCGGTTCCATTCCCATCTTTCGGATTGTTTCTGTCGTGCTCGTTAATGAACCGAGCCAGTCCTGAATCACTTTCGAAGAAATAAATGTCCCTTTGCCATGGACTTTTTCTACAATCCCCTCCCTGACAAGGTGTGCAACAGCTTCTCTTACTGTGCTCCTGCTCACTTCATACTCATCCATCAATTGCCGCTCGCTCGGAATTTTATTGCGGTAATGCCCTTCATTAATCAAGCCTTCAATTTTATTTCTTAATTGAATATGAAGCGGCACCGGATCTTTAGGGTTCAGCTTCTCCATATGAATACCCCTTTCCTCGTAAATGTTCTTTCTTCTTTTTATCTTATGATGATTGGACAAGATTGTAAAACAATTCCTAAAAAACCTCTTGCGTTCTCCTTGTATAAAAACATGAGAACGCAAGAGGTTTTAAGATAAGCTGCCCGATTGGGAGAAAACGAGCTCTATCAATTTTTTGCTTGTCAGCTGTAACGCTTCTTCAAAATAAACCATATAAAACTGCCTTGTTAGTGTGACCCCCTCTATCTTTATTTCTTTTAAAGTCCCCAATTGCAATTCCTTCTTCACTGCGGATTTAGAAATAATGGCAATGCCCAAATCTGCTTCCACCGCACTTTTGATGGATTCTGTATGTTCAAGCTCTAACACCGTCTTTAGCTGGTTGGGGTCAACCTCATTTTTTCTGAGACTGCCTTCGATCACCTGCCTCGTTCCCGATCCTTTTTCTCTGATAATAAACGGCAAGGATGTGAGCTCATCCTTTGACAGGCGCGTGCTTTCAATGATTTGGGAGGAGCTTGAAGCAATTAAAATAAGCTCATCTTCCTGAAAGGGGATTTGCTTCAAGTTTGGGTACGAGAGCATAGATTCAATAAAGCCGAGATTCAGTTCATGTTTATACAATTTCTCGATAATCTGCTCAGAGTTGCACATTTTTAAATGCACATCAACGAGCGGGTAACGCTTTTTATAGCCGGCAATTAAAAATGGCAGCACATGCTCGCCAATGGTCAGGCTGGCTCCGATATTTAAATGGCCGGCTACCTCCCCTTTGAGCTCTTGCAGCTCGTTTTGAATCTCATTCATTAAGAAAAGCATCTTTTTTGCTTTCTGGTATAGTATTTGCCCTGCCGGCGTTAATTCGACCTTTTTTGTTGTCCGTTCAAACAGTTTTGCCTGAAGCATATCTTCCAAATGCTTGATTTGCAGACTGACAGATGACTGGGAGATGTGCAATTCTTTCGCCGTCTGCGAAAAGTTCTTGTTGTTTGCTACTGCATAAAATAACCGTAAATACTCTAAATTCATTTTTCTTCTCCCCTCTGTTCCCCTTTCATTATAAATGAACGAGAAGAGCTTTTTCACTTAAATCGTGCGAAAGATCCATAAAATCAGCGGCGACAAAGCCAGAAGTCCGGCGAAGCCGGCCACAGCGACTGCTGCCGGCTTGATGCCTTCCTTGGCAAAATCCTTGTAATTCACATTCAGCCCAAGCCCGGCCATCCCCATCGCCAGCAGATAAGTGCTCAGCAACAGGCAGTAAGAGACGATGCTGTCAGGAAGAAAGTGAAGAGTATTAATAAAGCTGGCAAACAAAAATCCAAATATAAACCATGGAACCGGCAAGCTTTTCAGCCCTTTTTCTGCAAGCTCCTTCCGGTTGACAATCAAGCTGATCACTAAAGCCACAGGTATTAATAACAGCACCCTTCCAAGTTTGACGACGATTGCAGCCTGACTGCTTTCCTCCCCTCCCGGCACAGCAGCGGCAACGACATGGGCAAGCTCATGAAGCGTCGCTCCCGTCAACACCCCGTACTCATACTTGCTGACAGGCAAGTAGGGAAACAAAAAGATATAGAGCAGTGCACCGATCGTTCCTAAAATAGCAATACATGAAACAGCGATAGCCGTGTGTTCTTGTTTGTTCTTAATAATGGGGGCAACCGCAATGATAGCAGCTGCTCCACAGATCGCTGTTCCTGCGGCAATCAACATTGACAGCTGCTTATCGAGCTTGAACACTTTTCCAAGCAAGAGGATAAACAGCATTGTAAATGCAATGACTAAAACATCCGCTGCCAAAACAGCATAGCCGGCCGCTGCAATATCCAGCAAATTGAGCCGAAAACCAAGCAAAATAATTCCGGCCCGCAGCAGGACCTTGCTGCTGAATTGAATTCCCTGCTGGTAATCTTGCTTGACTTGAACAGTGTTTTTCCATATCATTCCGATCAAAATGGATAAGATCATCATGCCCATAATTTGAAAAAAAGGCAGCTTCGCAATTAAACCCGCAACAATGGCGATCAGCAAAGTGAGCGACACGCCTTTTGACGCTCCGCGAAATTGGCCCTGTTTTTTCCGTCTCTCTTCTGTATAGGATTGTAATTTTGGTGCTTCCAACCTGATCACCTCCGCAGTAGTTACATTAACCGTAACATACTTTGGCTGCTCCATTATTTTGATTATGTGATAAGTGTTATTGTATTCCTTCATGAAAAGACGGTTCAGGAGGCTGCCAAACCATCCCAGCGAACGCGCCAATGACTTCTACACAAAAAAGCGACCTGTACAGGCCGCTTTACTGCATTACTTATTTCTCTTAGGAGGCTCCTCCTGTTTTGGGGCAGGGCGCTTTCCCCACCAAAATTCATTCACGCGCCGCATATGCTCCTGGCGTTCTTCCTCTGTCATGCCTACTCTTTCTTCCGGCTTATTTTTTTCGCTCATTTTAAATTCCCCTCCGCAGGTGATTTTGTCATAATATCTTATGCACCTTAAAGGAAATGGTGCCTCATAGACTAGTCACATTAAAAGAGGGAAAGCTTTTTACCGTTTAGCTGCCCTGAACCCCGCCGCTTCTGCTTCTTCTTTTGTGCAAAACATTTGTTCAGGTTTTGTTGCTTCATAAGACTGGTTTCCCGGCATATGATAGATTTTCTCTCCCCCGCCTGATATATTCCCTTTTATTCGGCAAGCGGGCTGGGGAGATGCTTGATCGCCGCCTTCAGGCTGTTCCGCCCTATAGCCGCGGTCGGTTACGTAATCCTCCACTGACCAAATGCCGAGACGCTGCTCGCGGGCATGCTGCTGCACCTCTTCAAAGCGGTCAACATATTTCGTATTCGGCGGAAAAACAGCTACGCGCGCCAGCCCTTTGGCGACCAGCTGCTCATTTACAAGCTCTTCGTCCAGCCATACATAAGCAAGCACACGTCCATAACGGTCGCGTTCTTGAACATCCATTTCTAAAGATACTTGCTTATCTGTCAAAAGATCTTTCGTATAAGCTGAAGCTTCCGGACCGAATGGCTGAACCCCGAGGCGCGGATGTTTCGTTTCCGGCGTATCAATCAAGGTCATTCTCACTCTTTCTTTTTTGCCGCTGGTGAATTGAATATCAAACGTGTCGCCATCAACCACGTAAACAACTGTGCCCTGCAGCCGGTCTTCCGCTGCTAGTTGCTCTTCCTTTTGCTGATCCTCTGCGGGATCTGCAGACGGCTCTGCTGCGCAGCCGCTAATAAGCAAGAAAACGGCAAGAAATAAAGCAGTTTGGATTTTACTCATTAAAAACACCTGTTTCTCTATAGTTATTCTCTAGAGGTATACGCATGAAAATAATGAAGTACATCCTCTACATATTGGTCGCTGTGATTATAAGAATAAATGGCTTTTTTTAACTTGCCCTCGGCTGCTCCGTGCGCCTTTAAATAAGCCGCTGCACTGAAAACGGCATCTTCAATATCGTAAGGATCTGCTTTGCCGTCTCCATTGGCATCCACCCCGTAGCCGCCATATTTTTGAATAACAGCCGGATTGACTTTATCTTGATTCGGAATGTTCCCCTTTCCAAGTCCGCTGCATGTCGGATGGCTCCAGCCAACAAACGTGCATGGCATAAATTGCAGCGGACCTTCTGCGCCAGCCGGTGACAACATAGGGTCCATTGTTGAAAATCTCGTCTCTACCCGATGATGGGCCGCCAACAGCTCCCAAGGCACGCCATATTCTTGTTCTGCTGCCTGATACACCGGAATAAACTCTTCTGGGATAGAAGATTCGACAACAGAATTTTGCGGAGCGCTTTTCTGATTCAACGCTATATACACTAATGCGGCTATAACTAGTAAAAAAAATAATTTTCTTTTTACTGATTTTTTCAGTTTTCTCTTTTTCATGCTGTTCTCTCCAAAATAGAAAATCGGTTCGCATTTATATTAGATAACTAAAGGGAAATCTGCAAGCAAAAATAACGCCGTTCAGAAAAAGACCGTCCTGCATCGGACAGGACGGTCAGTCTAAAGTCTGATTTTTTAATGATCGGCGCCCGTTCGGCTTATTTTAATAAAGCCTAAGAAACACGCTTAGTCTATAAATAAGCAAGCCCTATTTCTGCGGCGCACGAAGCGATTTGATCAGTTCTTTTCTTTCTTTCGCAAGTGACCGGTACAAGGACAGCATCATTAATATCATGATGACTGAGAATGGCAGAGCGGCTATAATTAAAGCATTTTGCAGCGCCTGCAACCCTCCGCTGTACAAGAGAATCACCGCTATGAGTGATTGGGCAATTCCCCATGTCAACTTCACACGTGATGGCGGTGTTAACGAGCCATAGGTTGTTTGCATCCCTAATACAAAAGTAGCGGAATCAGCAGAGGTAATAAAGAAGGTGCTCACCAAAGCAACGGCCACTACAGAGAGTACAGATGACCACGGGAGCTCATTGAACACGGCAAATAATACTTCCTCTGTCGCATTTTTTGTTAAATCTACTGCACCTGAGAACTGCAGGTCAATCGCCGCAGAGCCAAACACAGCAAACCATAAAAAACTGACAAGCGCCGGCATAATAAGCGTCCCTATTAAAAACTCGCGAATGGTCCGGCCTTTAGATACACGCGCAATAAAAATACCGACAAATGGGGACCAAGAAATCCACCAGGCCCAATAAAAAATAGTCCAGCCATTAATCCACGTCCGATGCTCCTCATTTAAAGGAGCAATGCGAAAACTCATATTTACCAGGTTTTGCAAATAGCTGCCAAGGGTATCTGTAAACATATTCATCGTAAACAGCGTCGGTCCAAGAATGAGCATAAGCCCCAACAGCACAATAGCCAATACCATATTAGCATTACTCAATATTTTAATGCCTTTGCCTAATCCGCTCATAGCAGAAATTAAGAATAAACACGTGACAACAATGATGATGACCAACTGCACAGAGAAGCTGATCGGCGTGCCGAATAAATAAGACAACCCGCCATTAATTTGGGCCGCTCCAAAGCCAAGTGTCGTAGCTACACCTACGACGGTAGCAAATACAGCCATCACGTCAATGGCTGTGCCAAGCGGGCCTTTTGCCTTTTCCCCTAAAATTGGAACTAGCGTTGCGCTGATTAGCCCTGGCTCTCCTTTACGGAACTGATAATAAGCAAGCGCAAGCGCTACAATAGCATAAATGGCCCATGCATGAATGCCCCAATGAAAAAATGTATAGCGCATCGATTCTTTAACTGCCGCTTCTGTGCCTGCTTTTGCTAAAGGGGGATCGATCGCAAAATGACTCAACGGCTCTGCAGCCCCCCAAAATACTAAGCCTATTCCCATACCTGCACTAAAGAGCATCGCAAACCATGTAGGAGTAGAATAATCAGGCTTTTCTCCGGGCTTCCCCAGCCTAATAGCTCCTACAGGGCTAAAAATTAATAATAAGCAAAATAAAACAATACCGGAAACCAAAATTAAATAATACCAGCCAAAGGCTGATGTAATAAATGTTTGAACATTGCCTGTCAGCTGTTCAAACGTTTGTGGCGCTGCTACGCCGAATACAACCGAAGCGAGCACCAAAGCGAGTGTAATCCAAAAGACATTTGAAATTTTCTTCACAAAATTCTCCTTTCATTATTTAGACGAAATTAATGCACATGGGAATGGGCAGTATATAATGGCGTTCAATCGCGCTTTTTCGACAGCCTCTATTACCCTAACAAATAACTGGAAGCCTATCAAGTAAAGACACTTTCTCCTCTATACCTTACCCCCATCCGTGTAAAAAAAAACCCCCGCGGGCGCATGAACGCCGGCAGAGGATTAGAAAGTGATTACCGTTCATTATGCTGGGAAAAGGTTTGTTCTTCCATTGCAGCTTTATATAATTGCGAGAGGCCATACGTTTGCTTTTCCGCCTCCGCAATCGCGCTTCGCATTTGCTTTTCCTGTTGTTTCGCTTCCGTTAGCTTCTCTGTAAATTTGTCAATCTTGCGCTGAATCTCCTGTTTGCGGCTGTTTAGTTTTACCAGCTCGTCATCGGAGAGATGAATTTCCAAAACCAATTCAGGCTCGTAATCATGATATTTATCTAACACTAAGGCGCTCATATCATTGAACACCTTATCGATTTTCTTTTCAAGCTGGGTCTTTTCGGTCTGATAATAACTGGATTTGATAAAGGTGGAAACTGCTCCGATAATTCCCTTCTTCTCTTTTTCCTGCTTGGCTAACTTCGCTTCTACTCTTCTTAAATCCTCCTGCAGCCGATTGTTCCTCACGCTTAGCTCACCGAAATAAGGACGGGCCGGGTCTTTCTTTAATTGCTGTGTCAGCTTTCCATGAAGCTGTTGGTTGTAAGCCTCCGTTTGCCGGAGCACGGTCTCTACCTCCCGCAGCTCCTCTTCTAAAATGGACAGCCCTTTTTTCCAGTCGTTTTGCTTTTGAACTTTTTCATTGACTGAGCGCAGCATGTTTCTGTAATCATCAAACCGCTTATTCCAAGAACGATTAATGATCGCCAGCTCCTCATCCTGTTCTTCTTCAGACAGCTTGTCTGCCAAATAAGGAAGCATTGTTTCAAATAAAACCATCGGCAATAATCCTTTGTTAAATAACAGGTTTTGATAGCGGTAAAGAATTCCGCCTCCTTTGAAAATGAGTGACAACAGCAAATCCGGATTTGTCATCCAGGAAAAATAAGCAGCCTCCTGTGGCGCAAAAGCAGACGCCTGTCCTGTATTTGAAAAACACTGAAGCAAATATTTATAAAAACCAAAGCCTGTCTTTTCCACAATGGCAGTAAAAACGAGAAAAGGATCGTCTGAAAGAGCCGCATGCAGCTCGGCCTTTGTCCACTCCGACAGGTGAATCCGCTCCTTCAGCTGTTCCTGCTGGTAAGTTGGCAGCTGTCCAATAAAGGCTAACATTTCATCTACCCAAATCATGGCTGCCATTTCTTTTTCAGCTTTGGATTTCTGAGCATTCATATGTCTGTACAACTGGGTCATTTCCCAATGGACAAGAAACTCCACCTTGTTTTTCTCAGGAAACTGGTCAAATGACTTGGAGAAATCCTTATATTGCTTTTGAAGCTGCTGAAAAGCTTCTTCAATAATTTCTTCGCATTGTTTTATCACTTTATAAGGATCATCTAACAGCCGCATTGGAAGCTTAAGCGCCTTGCTTAACTCCAGCAGCAAATCAAGCTGTAATTCTTCATCCTTTACTACATTCAATTTGTCGGCTTCCTTCTGCAGCCACTCATAAAAATGAGCAGATTGTTCTTTTGAGACTAAGTCCTTCGTTTTGGAAGAAACAAGATCCCAAAAATTCAAATCATGCAGCATAACATATACAAAGCGCAAATGTGCACCTTTTAGCGACACGAGTGAATGTGCCAATTGCCGGCCTTCCATCATAATCAATCCGTCCAATCTGTTGAAGTTATTTACGTATCATTATATATCAAAATACCAAAAGAAGACATTTTTAGAAAGGAAATCGCTATTCTCTGCCTGCAGTGTCGAACCTTGTCTAAAACTAATCAGTCTGATTTCCCGTGTGTTATTGCAGAACTGGCAAAATTTCTTTAAAATTAATATATAATTCTGAAATTTTTATAATTTCAAGAAATTATTAACCAAGGAGGATGTTTATGGAAAATACCAAATTGAAATCCCCGCTCCAAGAAGAAAAAACCATCTATGAAAACATTGCCTCAAGTCCAAAGTTTACACAAATGGTGAAAAGTAAAAACAAGTTTCTCGTCCCTCTTTCCGTCTTCTTTCTGCTCTTTTATTTTTCGCTGCCGTTGCTTACATCCTACTCAAATATCTTAAATAAACCGGCGCTCGGCCCCATTTCATGGGTCTGGATTTTTGCGTTCGCTCAATTTATCATGACTTGGTCTCTGAGCATGATTTACGTAAGGAAGGCCAACCAATTCGACCAAATGTCAGATGAGATTTTGAACGACTTTCAAGCAGAGGCCAAAGGAGAGCAGCAATTATGAGTATCGTCGGTTTAGTATTCTTTGTGGCAATCGTCGGATTGACTCTTGTTATCACTTACTTTGCGGCCAAACGGACAAATACAGCCAGTGAATTTTATACAGCTGGAGGCGGACTGACAGGCTGGCAAAACGGACTGGCCATTGCAGGGGATTATTTATCAGCAGCTTCCTTCCTTGGCATCGCCGGGGCGATCGCTTTAAATGGCTTTGATGGCTTTTTTTTCAGCATCGGCTATCTTGTTGCTTATTTAGTCGTACTTTATTTAGTGGCTGAACCGTTGCGCAATTTAGGAAAATACACGCTGGCCGATATGATTCATGCCCGCTTTGACCAAAAGAAAGTCAGGGCGACAGCTGCTCTCAGCACGATTACAATTGTTATTTTCTATATGATTGCCCAGCTTGTCGGCGCCGGCGCCCTGATTCAATTACTGCTCGGCATCGATTACTGGATAGCCGTTTTGATCGTCGGTGTCATGATGACCATTTATGTACTCTTTGGAGGCATGACGGCTACGAGCTGGGTACAGATTATTAAAGCTGTTCTGCTGATGATTGGCACGGTCATCATTTCTTTCCTTGTATTAATGAAGTTTCACTTTAACATTTTTGAAATGTTCTCTGATGTGAAGTCAGCTACCTCACATGGCGAAAACTTTTTAAACCCCGGCGTGAAATATACCAATCCTGTTGATACACTGTCTATGACGGCAGCTCTCGTATTCGGAACAGCCGGACTTCCGCATATTCTTATGCGCTTTTTCACTGTAAAAGACGCCAAAACAGCGAGAAGTTCTGTTGTTTACGCTACCTGGATTGTTGGCATCTTCTATATTCTTACGATCTTCCTTGGCTTTGGCGCCGCTGCCTTTGTCGGTTCCGAGAACATCATAGCTGCCAACGCTGCCGGCAATATGGCTGCTCCGCTGCTTGCCCAGGCTCTAGGCGGCGACATGCTGATGTCGTTCGTATCGGCTGTGGCCTTTGCCACTATTCTTGCTGTCGTAGCTGGACTGGTCTTGTCAGGTGCTTCCGCCTTTGCCCATGACATCTATGGCGAAATTATTAAAAAAGGCAACGTAACGGAAAAGCAGCAAATGCTTGCTGCCCGCTATGCTTCCATTTCGGTGGCTGTCTTTTCCATTTTGCTTGCTTTGTTCGCCCAAAAAATGAATGTTGCTTTTCTTGTTTCTCTTGCCTTTTGCGTAGCTGCCAGCGCCAATCTTCCAGTGATCTTATATACAATTTATTGGAAGCGCTTTAACACGACTGGGGCTGTTTCCGCCATGTTAACAGGCCTATTATCCGCACTGATCCTAGTAGCTGTCAGTCCGAATGTATTAGGACCTGAAGGCACAGCCATCTTTGTCGGCACTCCGCTATTTCCGCTCACGAATCCAGCCATCGTCTCTATACCGGCCGGCTTCCTGGCCGGCTATATCGGCACGGTTCTTTCGGCGAAATCGGATGCCCGTAAGTTTGCCGAGGTAACAGTGAAAGCAAACACCGGGTTTAAAGGATAGGCATGAAAACCAACAGCCGATTCAGGCTGTTGGTTTTGGCTTTTCCCGGCTGTCCTGTTATGCTTTACAATTGATGTCTTAATCATTCGTATGATGAAGCGCCTCCTGCGGAAAACGCTATCTGCAGCGAAATGGAGAAAGGAACAATTGTTAACAACACTTCATAAATGAAAAAGCAGGTGAAAATATGAGAAAATGGATTTTACTGGGCTTATTGATTGCGAGCTTTCCTTCTGTCTCTTCAGCTGCCGCCCCCTCTCCTTTTGAAAGTAAGCTGTCCGAGCAATTAACTGCTATCAAAGACAGCAGTCAGATCATCGTGGTGGAAGGAAAACAAACAAGCTATCAGGCAACTCTGCGGACGTATGAAAAAAGAGGAAGCAAATGGATACAAACTTACAAAACAGCAGCTGTTATCGGAAAAAATGGGCTGTCTTCCTCTAAAAAAGAAGGAGATGGGCGCACGCCTTCCGGGCTGTTCCCTATCGGAGAAGGATTTGGGTTTGCCCAAAAACCAGCTCGGATAAACATGCGCTATACACAAACAAATCACTATCATTATTGGGTAGATGATCCTGGTTCACCCGATTACAATAAGTGGGTCTATTACAGAGGAAATCCGGATAAACGGTGGAAATCCTACGAACGAATGAACCATTTTTTATACAAATATGCCGTTGTTATCAAATACAATGAAGACCCGATCAGGAAAGGAAAGGGAAGCGCTATCTTTCTCCACAGATGGAGAAATCCTTCAAGCCCTACTGCCGGTTGTGTAGCTCTTAACGAACGCCAGCTGCTGTATGTTATGCGCTGGATCATGCCGTCCAAACAGCCCCGAATTGTCATCGGAGATCAAGCCTCCATCCTTGCCGACCTTAGATCTTCGGCTAAATAAAGATGTCAAACGAAAACAGAAAAAGGGATCAACAGGCGGCTGGCCTTTGGATCCCTTTTTCTGTTTGATTTGGTTAAAACTTAACTGTATTGCTACATTTGTTCCATTCTATTTTTAACGATAGCTAATCCGTTTTTCAATTCTTCTTTTAATGCCTTTTCCTTCTTTGTCAAATTAGCAGATGGTTCTTGCGGATGAAGAGCCAAATGTAAATACTGTTTGTATGTAATATGGACATCGAGCAAAACAGAATATATATCAGTCATCGTTTCAGGAGGATCAGCGAGTTCAGACAGCAAATCATGGCACTTTTCTGAATCTTGCTGCAGCTGCTGGGCCATCTCTGCCTCTGACATTGCCTCGTAAGAATGGCTCTGCCCAGCTACAATTCCTTCTCCCTGACGGCTAGCTACTCCCTGGCTATCAGAATGGTTAGAAACAACCGACTCTGCTTTCACCGCACTCTTGTCCATCAGCTGATAAATCACTTCGAGCTGTTTGGCATAGGCCTGTTCATCTTTGTATTCTTTAAAATAATAAAGAGAAATCCCCACAAACAGCAAGGCGCCGCAAAGAACCAAAAAAAGAGCTTTCCCGAAATAACTCGTTTTAATGGATGAGCGTTTAACAATCATGTCTATCACCTGGCCCTTTACTGTTTATTCTCCTCATAGTCTGCCGCTCACATTCATCTTGCAGAAATTATATCATAGAACTTTCGACAAAAAAGAAAACCTTACAGGATTTAACAAAATTGATACATTTGTAAGAATAAGGATTTACTATCCATAAAAAAACCTGTCATTTTATTGACAGGTTTTTTAAGGGTTAAATTAGCTCTTCTACTGCTTTGTAATCATATCCAAGGTCTTTAGCTACCGCTTCGTACGTAACATGACCTTTATAAGTATTCACTCCAGGTTTCAACGAAGGGTTTTCTTGAATCGCTTGAGTGAATCCTTTGTTAGCCATTTGTAAAGCGTAAGGAATGGTCACATTTGTCAAAGCTACTGTAGAAGTGCGTGGAACAGCTCCAGGCATGTTAGCTACCGCATAATGAACAACTCCGTGCTTTTCATATGTCGGGTTATCATGTGTTGTTACATGATCAACTGTCTCAAAAATACCGCCTTGGTCAACAGCTACGTCAACAATGACAGATCCCGGAGACATTGACTTCACCATTTCCTCTGTCACAAGTTTCGGTGCTTTTGAACCCGGAATTAATACAGCTCCGATGACAAGGTCAGATTCTTTGACTGCTTCAGCAATATTAAATGGGCTGGACATTAATGTTTGAACGCTGGATCCAAAAATATCTTCCAACTGGCGCAGACGCTCTGCACTTAAGTCGATAATCGTTACGTCCGCTCCAAGGCCGGATGCGATTTTTGCCGCATTTGTTCCTACCATGCCGCCGCCGATAACTGTTACTTTACTTTTCTTTACTCCCGGTACTCCACCAAGAAGGACACCTTTGCCGCCTTTGTTTTTCTCAAGGAATTGAGCGCCGATTTGCGCTGCCATACGGCCAGCAACTTCACTCATAGGTGAAAGCAAAGGAAGTGTGCGGTTAACTGACACCGTTTCATAGGCAACACCTGTTACGCCGTTTTCTACAAGCGCTTTTGTCAAGGCAGGCTCTGCTGCGAGATGCAAGTACGTAAATAACAATAAATCTTTACGGAAATATTGGTATTCCGATTCGATCGGCTCTTTTACTTTCAGCACCATTTCTGCTTGAGCCCATACATCTGCTGCTGAGTCAATCAGCTGCGCGCCAAGCTCTTGGTACTCTTCATTAGTGAAACCGCTTCCAAGACCCGCATCTTTCTCCACTAATACTTTGTGTCCGGCTCTAACTAAAGTAGTAACTCCAGCTGGAGTGATGGCTACGCGGTTTTCATTGTTTTTAATTTCCTTAGGAACACCAATAATCATCTGAACATCTCTCCTTCTTTTCAATATACGTCTATATTATGATATATTTTTCGTCATTTCATCATTATAAATAAAAAATTCGGAGAGATGTTTTTGTGTTTTTCTACAAATTTTCTTCTTCTAGTTGTTTAATGAGCAAATCAAGGTATAATGTCATTTTCTGATTGGCATCCTTTAAATTAATATCAGCTATTTCAGAAATCCTCTTCAGCCGATAAGCCAGCGTATTGGCATGGATATGCAATGCTTTGGCAGCATCATTCATATTGCCGTCATACTGTAAAAAGGTAAAAATTGTTTCCTGCAAATTGGCATGGTGATTATCATCATATTGGCTTAATTTTTCAATAGCCAGATTCTGATAGCCCGACCGTTTTCTAATGACAGCAAGATCTTCAATAAATTGAAACACACCCAGCTTTTCATATCTGAAAATAGAAGCTGCAGCTGACGGAAACTGCTGTTTCACTTTTAATACATACAGCGCTTCCTGGTAGCTGCGGGCAAGCGCCAGCGGATTATCCGTCATGCTTCCCGAAGCTGCGACAATTCCCGAAATGTTTTGGCGCTCCTTGATTTTCCCGATTAAATTATTTATAAAATCAGAAAGTGCCTGGTCTTTCTCCTTCTCCGGGAGCCTTACTAATAAAATTAATTGTCCATTATCAAATGTTCTGGCGATAATCGGCAGCTGCTGCATCGTTTCCACCAAATAATTGGTTTGGCGTTCCACCGATCGGTTAACCGGCTGCAGGAAATCAACAATAACAACCGTCATCATTCCTTTTAGCACTAAGTTGTAGCGCTCATTTACTTGCTCTAAATCGCGGAGACGGGTGAAATGTCCTGTAAGCAATTTCCAAAAAAGCTCTTCATAATTTTTTTCCGTTTCTGTTTTCTGTTTTTGGCGCTGAATCAGCTGATTTTTCACTGCTTTTGCTGCTTCCTGCAAGATGATAATTTTTTGCTCATCGAACGGCTTGCTCGGATGCGCCCAAATAAAGCCGACTACTTCCTTGTTCTTCCGAACGGAAATAGCCACCCTCTCTCTGATTCCCACCTGGTCAATCCGCGGCACAACCACCGGTTCTTCTGTTTCAAACAGCCTCGGTATCGCACCGACTTTCCATAAGCTGTTAATCACGTTTTCCGGTACGCGCCGTCGCATAATCGTCGCAATTCTGACAGGATCTACTTCATCTTCATGCCGGCTATAAGCAATGATACGGTGATTATCATCCTCTATAGTAATCGGACATTCTAATTCTTCACTAATTAAATCGGCGAGCATCTCGAGTGATTCATACTCATTAGAGAAGAAGTTTCCAGTTACTTTTTCCATATAACCACTTTCTTTCTTTAATTTCATTCTGTACCAACATTATATTATTAGAGCGCATGGCTTGAAAGCTATTTTTCACTTATTGCTGTTGAAATACAAGGCAGCCCGTTACCTTGCACGAAAATTCCCCGCAATAGGAAAACGGAGCTGCCGGGAATAGGCGGGCTCCGTTTAAAAAGACTGAAGTTATAAGAATTAGCAGACAATCTACTAAATTGGCAGGCAAATGGGAAATGAATACTAGAAGGCTAGTGATCGGGAGAAATTAGTATTTTCGGGAATCGCAGTTCGGACAAATATAAACATCTTCTGCATCAAAGATAGAACCGCACTTGGTTTGCTCAAGAACTACAAACGCTTTCTTCAAGTCAGCACGGACTCCTTCCCAGCCGCACTCGCACTTAATTTGCTTGAATGATCCGAACTTATAAACACCGTAGTTCATAAATTTCACCCCTTTTTAAAATTTTCAGAAAAACTTCTGTGTAATCATCTTACCCAAATTAAGCCGAAAAATCAATTAAATGATTGTGAATTTTTTGTTAATTTTAGCAAAGTCAAGTCTTGTTTTTTATTTTATAGGTCATTTTACCTTTGATTTTTCCCTAATCAAAAAAGAGCTCCAGTAGCGGAGCTCTTTCTTGAAAAACAGCCATTTTATTTTTCTTCAACGAGCGTTTTCACATCTTGAACAATTTCTTCAAATGGCACGTCTTCCGCTCCGCTGTAATTTTTCACAGCTTTGCCCTCTTTGTTAATTAAATAAAAGCTTGTGCCATGTGTAACCTGATTGGAATTTGGGTCAGGAATCGCCAAAGTTTGCAGGTTTTTTTCAGCAAATTCACGAATATAATCCTGTTCATAGCCTGTCAACAAATCCCATTTCTTTTCATCCACTTCAAAATTAGAAATATATTCCTTCAGCTTTTCTGGTGTATCCACTTCTGGATCCACACTAAACGAAACGATGCGGTAGTCTTCTACCCCTTCCTTTTTGAGCATTTTCTGCAAATCAGCCATATTTTTTGTCATCGGCTGACATACCGTCGTACAGCTTGTGAAAATTAAATCGGCCAGCCACACTTTTCCTTTTAAATCATCTAGACTGACTTTTTCGTTATTCTGATTTACATGTTCAAAGTCTTGTATTTTAACGTCCATATTACTTTCAAAATCACTTTTGCCGCAGCCCGCTATGAGCAACACAGCAGACAATGCAGCGGCTGCTAAAAAAGAACGCAAGTATCTCAATTCATTTTCCCTCCTGCAATATTCTATCTAAAATAATGTTATTGCATAAAAACAACAAATACAACGGCAGGCAGGTAGTTATCTTGAATAATTTATGAACAAACCGGTCCATTAACGTACACTATAAAGAGGCAAGGGCTAATTGGAACTGGGTGTAGCTGCCGCTTTGGGTGGACATTACTTCAAGACGCGCATCAATTCTTTCTTTCAGCTCCGGTACATGCGAAATGACGCCGACAAGCCGGCCGGAATCTTGTATTTCCATGAGCGCCTCGATTGCCTGATCTAGCGATTCGGGGTCGAGCGTACCAAATCCTTCATCAATAAACATTGTTTCCAAAGAGACGCCGCCGGCATACTGCTGAACCACCTCTGCCAAACCAAGAGCCAGCGCCAAGGCGGCTTTAAAGCTTTCGCCGCCTGATAACGTCTTCACATGGCGTTCCTGTCCAGTATATTGATCGAAAATCAGCAATTCCAATCCGCTTTGAGCGTTCCCTTTTGCCCGGTCTGTTTTCCGGTGCAAGGTATAGCGCCCGCTTGTCATCTTAACAAGCCGCTCATTAGCCACTACAAGAATATCATCGAGAAAAGCGGCAAGGACATATCTTTCGAACGTTAGCTTATGCACATTTTTCCCATGGGTAATGTCATAAAGATGGCCAACTACACTATAGTCTTTTTCAAGCTCGCGCAGATGCTCCTCAATAGCCTCTGCCCTTTCCTCAATTCGCCGGTAGCTGCTGATCAAATGATTCAACGCCAGGCGCTCTTTATCCCGTTCCGCTATCTGGTTATCAATCTCTGCTTTTTTGGCTGTCAATGCGGCGAGGTCCGGTTGTTCAATTCCCTTAAGGCTGACTGTAAATTCCTCAAGCAAATCAGATACCGAGCGAAGCCGTTCATTAAAAGAGTGAATTTCCTGCTGCTGCCTTTTAATCTCTTCGTCTGTCCGCTTGCTGGCTGCGTAATGCTTGAAATCCCCAAAGCCGTTTTCCTCCATTAACTGCTTAAACCGGGTGCGCTCAGCCGCCAGCCGCTCCTTATGCTGGCCAATCGTACTTTGGATTTCCCGCCAGCCGGCTTCTGCCGCTGCAAGGGCCGTTTCGGCTGCCTGCCTTTGCTGCAAAGCGGCTGCTAAGCGTTCCTCCAGAATCCGGCTGCTTCTTTCAGCATGCTGTACGGCCTGGTCATAAGCTGCTTTTTGCTGAAGCGGCTCAGGAATCAGCTTGAACAGCTCTTCCACCCGGGATTGTTTTCTCGCATATAATTCACGGGCCTCCAGCTCGTTCTGCTGGCATTTGGTTACTTCGGCACGGAGCTCTTTCCAGTGCTCGTTCAGCCGGCTGCGCTCTTCTGTCCATGCTCTTTTCTGCTGCAGCTTTTCATTCGCTTGCTGAATGGCTTGTCCGGCAGCGGCTTGTGCTGAAGCCAGCTGCACTTCTTGGGCGGCCAAGTCCGAATCCTCTAGCTTTAACTCCAGCTCAGCTGTTTCCTGCTTCCATTCCAGCAGCAATTCTTCTTCTTTCTGAACATGTACCTGAATGCGGGCAAGCTCGCGGGCGGCTTCCTGCTGCTCTTTTTCTGCTTGAGCTGCTTTTTGTTTGGCCGCTTCCATTTCTTCTTTCTCGGGAGCATACGCATGGGCGCTTGCCGGGGAAGGATGGCTAGTAGAACCGCAAACAGCGCATGGCTGTCCCGCAACAAGGGACTGGGCCAGCAGGCCGGCCTGCTGCTTGTGCCAAGCCTCTTCCAGTTGCTGCACTTGCGCTTTTGCCGCTTGCAGCTGCTGTTCTTTCTCTGCAGACAGCCTCTTCTGTTCTTGCTCCTCCTTCTTCAGCCGGCTGACCCGTTCGGTTCCCTTGATCATTTTCTCAAGAAGCTTCATTTGGGCTTCCACTGTTTGCTTTTTCTTTTCCTCATCATAAAGTACACGCTGCCAATAATCCAGGGAGCCCAGTGCCGCTTCGAGCTTCTCTATTTGAGCTTCCGTTTGTTCCGATTGAGCCGCAAGTGCTTCCCGCTTTTTTTCATACGCTTGCACTTGAGCGTGCAGGCGGTGTAAAGTCGCTTTTTCCTGATCAAGCGAGGAGACGGCCTCGTTAAGACTAAGCAGCTTGTTTAAAGCTTCTGCCGCTTGCTTTCTCTCCTCTTCCCTGCTGTTTTCTTCCTGCCATTGCCGTTCTGCTTCCTCAATAGCTTGCTGCTGCTTCAAAAGTACTGTACGTGACTCTTCAGCCCGTTTTTCCTCTTTATCAAGGTGCTCTTTTAGCTGCATGCACAGTTCTTCCTGGCGGCCCAAGTTTTTTGCTTTTTCAGCCCATTCAATTTCAGCTGTCTTTCTTGCCATTTCCGGCTTTTTATCTTCCAATTCCTTCTTCTCTGTTTCTAACTCTTTTTGGCGGGCCATTTGCTGAATAATATGCTGCGCCTGGTGGATGCTTCGCGTTAATTCATCCCGTTCATTTTGCTGCTGTTCAATTTCCTTTGTCATGCCGGCTAATTTTTCAGCTAGCAAATGAGCATCTACTTTCAGCTGTGAAAGGATGGCTGCCTCATTCCGCGGCTTTTGTTCAAGAAGTTCCGTCATTTCGGCGGTTGCCGGCTCAATGCCGCTAAGAAGCTGGGCTCGTTCTCTTTGCCCGCTTTCCACTTTTTTTGCTAATTCAGCTGCTTGGTTCTTTAACTTCTCTTCTATTAATTTATAAAACTCCGTATGGAACAAGCGCTGCAAGACTTTTTCCTTCTCTTTGCTGTCGGAAACGAGCAGTTTTCTGAACTCCCCTTGTGGAATCATTAAAATTTGCCGGAACTGATTAGCATCAAGCTGAATGATCTCTTTTACTTTCTCGTCCACTTCCCTGACATTGGCCGCAATCAGCTTTTGCTCTCCCGTATCGCTTATTTCATACAATTCAGCCTTGGCATTGATCGTGCGGAAACCCTCGCCGCGTTCTTTTTTCTTTTCTTGCTGCGGAGAGCGGTAAATATAGTAACTCCGGTCCTTTAGGGAAAACTCAAGTGATACCTCAGTTAACAGTTCGTCCTTGGCAAACTGGCTGCGGAGGTCGCTTCCCGTCCTTTCTTCCCCGCTTGCCCGGCCATAAATGGCAAAGCTAATCCCGTCAAAAATGGTCGTTTTGCCGGATCCAGTCTTACCGGAAATGACGAACATCGTCCGATTCTCAAGCTTTCTAAAATCAATCTCTTCCCTTCCCGCATAAGGACCGAATGCTTGCATGATTAATTTGACTGGCTTCATTTTTGATTCGCCTCCAGCTGTGCTTCTTGAATGACGCGCTCCATGAGTTTTCTCTTCTCCGGCGTAAAATCATCGGTCGTCATCTCGCTATAAAAATCAGCAAATAAGTCGATATCATCTTTTTTTTCTTCACGCTTCATTCCGTAGCTTTCCTTTTGGCGCTGATCGATCATGTCAATCTTCCTTTCAAGATGAAGAACATTCGGATAAGCCTGCCTCAGTTTACCCATCGGATCAATGATGGCTCCCCGGTCAAGAAGTGTGATCTTTAAATAATCTTCTGTCGCTTCTGCTTGAATGCGGGCCGGGTCCAGCAGCTCTTCCAGCGTCCCTTCTAATACCCGCATGTCCCGCTTTGGACGAAGCGTTCTTTCTTCGATAGAAACAGTTCCCTTTTCATCAACCGTTACAATCGACACGCTTTTCCGCTGATTTGCCTCGGAAAAAGAGTATTTTAACAGCGAACCGGAATAACGGACTTTCTCATGCTTAATAGCATCCGGACTATGCAAATGGCCGAGCGCTGCATAATTAAAGGGCGCAAACAGCCCGGCATCTACACAGCCGGAACCTCCAACGGATAAAGTCCTTTCAGAATCTGTCGTCTTTCCGCCCAGAACAAAGGCATGCCCGACAAATATATTCGGCTCTCTGCAGTCCATCTCTTCTTCTAATTTTCCTATCAGGCGCTTCATTGCACCCTGGTGAGTATGGATCGAGTTGTCCCCAAAGAGCTGCCGAATGGTGCCTGGTTCTGCATAAGGAATGCAATAAAAGTTCACTCCATTAATCCGGACGGGCGAAAATTGATCATCAACTTTTCCTTTTAAATAAAACTGGCTATGCCGGAACCAGGAAGAGCCAAAGGACAGCCGCTCGGCACTGTCATGATTGCCGGAAATCGCTACGATCGGCGTTTTCAGCTCTACATTAATAGCAAACAGCATCTCATTCAGCAGCTCAACAGCGCCGGTGGGCGGCACAGAACGATCATATAAATCACCGGCGATCACTACTGCATCCGGCGTCTCTTCTTCTACTAGTCTGACAAATTGCTGTAAAACCTCCCGCTGCTCCTCTGTCATATAAACTCCATGCACCAGCTTGCCTAAATGCCAGTCGGCCGTATGTATAAATTTCAATTCTGTCACCTCTAATAAAGTCTCTCTTTTCATAGTAGCGGAAATTATAGAGAAAGCAAATTGCTTTTCTGCTTGTCGGCAAGCGGATAGTTAAATTCTCTTTCTTCCATCCTCCTTTTGAGCAGAACACTCTGCATTAACGGTTGTATCCCTTTTCGCGTTTGTCTATAATTAGTAGCGACAGAAGAGAAATGTGGAGGTTAGCACCATGCTGGAAGGTTGGTTTTCCTACTTTATAATTATATGGGTTGTAATCCTGGTCGGCAGCTTTGCGATCGGGGGATTTTTTATGTTTCGCAAGTTTTTAAAAAGACTGCCAAAAGAAGACGGAAAGTCAGATATGGACTGGGAAGAATACTATGTGGATCAAACGAGAAGCATGTGGGAGCAGCCAGAAAAGGAGTTACTGGAAGAGCTAGTCAGTCCGGTGCCTGAACTTTTTCGGGATGTGGCACGCCAAAAAATCGCCGGAAAAATCGGCGAACTGGCGTTAGAGGAAAAGTCGGACATGATCACACAAGATTTAGTGATACGCGGATACATCATAGCCACTCCGAAAAGGGACCATAAATTTCTGCGCAAAAAACTAAATGATATGCAGATTGATATGACTCCTTATGAACACTTGTTTTAAAAGTGTCATTGAATGCAAAACTTCTTGGGGCAGTCACTGGCGATTCATCTATTTGTAACATCACCATTTAAAAAGGGCTTGCAGCGATGTGCAGGCCCTTTTTTAAGAAATTCAGTTTTCAATCAAGCCGTTCTTGGTTTAATGTGGCACGCAAGCTGCGGTACTGCCGGTACATGGCAATCCGCCATGGAACAATCATAGCAAAAGCAAGAATAAAAAACATTCCGCTCAACTGCCCCACATCAATGGTCGAGCTTAACATCACTTTGCCGATGATCCGGACAATCAGCAGGCTGATTAAAATAATTGGAAATGCTTTCGACCGCTTTAAATAAATATCCTCATCACGAACCTCGAAATTTGATGTTTTAATTAATAGAATTGAAAATAGCATGCCTACGGCCACAGCCTCTAATAATTCCATAGAAGTAACCCGAAACTCCGGTATGACAAACATCAGCGCCCCTGTACTCATAAACAGGGGAGGCAGCATAATTTTATTAGCCGAAGTCGGCTTCTTCGCGGCCTTCATGCGGATGAATATTACCGTAATTCCCATTACTACCGCTAATACGGATGAAGCAACAAGCATCATCTTCATCATTCCTTATCTTTTACATTTGCTAAGTTATTATAATCAATTTTCTTTCGAAAAACAAAAGCTGTTTTCACAGAAAACAGCTTAAGCAAGCAAACGGCGTAATGCTTCATTCACACGAACCTCATCAAAGGGCTTGGTAACAAAGTCTTTTGCCCCCGCCTCAATTGCCTCCATCACCATTCTCTGCTGTCCCATCGCTGAACAAATGATAATTTTTGCCTCAGGAAACTCTGACAGGATGGTTTCGGATGCTTTGATTCCGTTCATAATCGGCATCGTAATATCCATGATGACGATATCCGGCTTCAGTGCTCGGTATTTTTGTATGGCTTCTTCTCCATTTTCAGCTTCTCCTAGCACTTGATGATTCAGATTCGTCAGCATATCTACTAACGCCATCCTCATAAACTTCGTATCATCTACAACTAATACCCCTGCCACCGGCCATGTGCCTCCCTCTTCTCTGGGAAATAATGTAACGTTTCTCTTTATCCTAAATATACCTGTTTCGGCCAAGGAAGGCAATCCGCAAATGGATACAGCTAGAAGCCTTGGAAGCCGCCAAATAACGGACTGAGGAAAATAATAATTTTTGTCATCCAATCAAAGAAGAGGACAACCCCCATGACAATCATAATGTAACCGCCCACCTTCATAATCACTCCGCTATGAGTTCGAATCCACTTCATGCGGCCAATAAAGAAGGAAAGGATGAAGAACGGAATGGAAAAACCAAGCGTATAAGCAACCATATACAATAGACCTGATCCTGGATTGCTTGCAGCAAGCGCAAAAACCGATAATAAAATCGGACCCGTACAAGGCGTCCAGCCGGCAGCAAATGCTAAACCGATTAACATGGAGCCTACATATCCGCTCGGACGGTTTTTAAATTCAAGCCGCCGTTCAGTCATCATAAATTTCGGCTGCAGAATGCCAGTCACAACCAAACCGAAAAACACGATAAAAATAGCCCCGATTTGCCTAATTAAATCCTGATATTGAGACAAAACGTTGCCTATGAAGCTTGAAGCAAAGCCTAACGAAACAAATATTAAAGAAAAACCCAACAAGAAAAACAATGTGTGCAACAAGCTTCTCCGCTGCAGCATTTTATTCTCATTTTTTAAGTCACTGACACTCATGCCGGTAATATAGGAAAGAAATGCGGGATACAGCGGCAAACAGCACGGTGAAATAAAGCTGAGAAACCCTGCGCCAAAAGCTAAAAAAAAGTTAAGATCGTTCAATCATACCTCCTGCCTTTCATGGATATTGTAGCAGAGTTTGAAGCAGGAATCGAAAAAAAGAGATATGAATAATTTGTGTCTGCCTCTACTTGGGAAAAAAGAAATTTTTTGATTAAAAATAACTTTGTTTTTGAAAAAAAGTAAAAGATTGGGTATACTAGAGAAACTAATACACTTCTAGCCATTATCACATAGAAAGGACTTTCTGCCGTGCATAAAGACGACTTGCTGGATGCTATCGAGAAAAAGCGGTTAGAGCTATTTCAAATTGTCACTATTAAAGGATTAAACTCTCCACTCGCCGTCAAATGCAGCCAAGAGCTTGATCTTTTGCTAAATGACTACGATCGCAAATACGTTCACTCTGCAACTCCCCTCTATAGAAAACAATTGCCCAACTAAAAATGAGCAGGTTTGCCAAAAACAACTGCTCATTTTTATATTCGTCTTTTAAAAACTTCAAATGCAAGCAGCTTTAGGAACGTCATGGATAGACCGCTGCCGCCTGGCTGCCCTCCCCCATAAATCTCCAAAGACCCGGTGTACCGTTCATAATTCGAAGAAGAAAAAAATTCTCTTCTTCGCTTCATTAAAATTTTTCATTGCGGCTATTCATTATTTCCTGCCATGCAGTTGTTCGGCCGCTCATCGTGCCCAACGGAGGCTTTCGTTGGGCTGCTTCAACAAAAAAACCACCTTTCCTATTAAATGAAATCATTCAACAGAAAAAATGGTTTTGCTGGCTATAAGAAAATAAAGCATATATCGGATATATCTGCAAAGAAAGATCAACCTTCTCGACCTTTTCTTGAAAGAAGCTTGTCCGAAAAAAATATATGGAATCAAACGATAAATCCTTATATGACAAGGATTTATTTATTATCGAACTGCTTGTTCATTTGTGACATCATTTGATTTATTTTTTTCTGCGACGGCTTCATTCCCATTTGCATCATCATCATTCGCAGCATTTGTTCATTAATTGGCGGATTCTTTTTTAAATAGTCCATCATGTATTTGCGGGCTATAAAAAATCCAAGCGCAACTCCGGCAGCTAAAGCCAGAATCCCGACGAGTACATACCACATACACTACTTCCTCCTTCATGTCGTCTACTAAAAGTTTACTAAACCAAAAGACATTATACAACATGAAAGAGAAATTTTCTTTACTTAAATAAATTTTCTTTCTTAATCGGTTCAAGCCAACCGTAATTTTTACTTTCAAAATCAACAGCAAACAAGCAAGCATTCAATTTCTTTAAGGAAGAGAAAAACACCGTTTCCGCTTCGTAGCTTCCCTTAGCCTTTAAATGAAGGCACTTTTCTTCAGCGGACAAAACAGCCTTGCCTTTCTTTTCCGGAAGCTCAATGGTAAAGCAATTGTTTTTGTCAACGGCAAAGCTTTCTTTGTCCATTAATGCTTCTTTCAAAATAGAGGCAAGAGAGCGCAGCGAAAATTCTTTTGTAATATATTGAATTTGTTTCTCCACAACATTCTTTTCACTTTTTTGGCTAGTGGAGCTTTCAAAAAACAATTGGAAAAAATTTTGTTCACGTCCGTAAAAATAATGAGCAAATTCTTCGCCAATCCAGTAAATTTGATAGCTTCTCATCCATTTTACCTCCTGCTTGTCCTTTTCTTTATTATAAAAAGGAACAGGCGTCAAGGTTGTTGAATTTTGAAAAAAACGTTCACTAGTTTTGTCGATTGCATTGTAACTTTGGCCTTATAAGACGAGGAGCAGGTCATTCCTCTGAAAACAAGCCTTCGCCGGGCGGCTGAATAGACAAAAAAAGCTGGTTTCTTTCAAACGAAACCAGCTTTTTTGTATTTATTATTGATGGAGTAACGCTTTTGCCCGTGCAACGACATTTTCTACTGTAAATCCGTATTCTGCCATTACTTTATTGCCCGGAGCAGACGCACCAAATTGATCGATCGCAATGATATCGCCTTCGTCGCCTGTATAGCGCTCCCAGCCAAGAGACGCACCCATTTCAATCGCAAGGCGCTTCTTCACTTCTTTCGGAAGAACGGAACGCTTATATTCCGCGCTTTGTTTCTCAAAGCGGTCCCATGACGGCATGCTGACAACCGCAGCATCAATGCCTTCTTGCTTAAGCGCTTGTTGCGCTTCCACAGCCAGGCTCACTTCCGAGCCGGTTGCTAGCAGCAGCAAGTCAGCTGTCTCTTTGTCGGACGCTGACACGATGTATGCCCCTTTTGCGACTCCTTCTGCAGCTGTCTCAGATGTGCCTTGGATGGTTGGCAAGTTCTGGCGAGTCAACACAAGTACAGTCGGTGTTGATTCGGAAGAAACAGCTAATTTCCAAGCAACTGCTGTTTCATTAGCATCCGCCGGACGGATCACAGACAGATTTGGCATCGAACGCAGTGCAGACAAATGCTCGATCGGTTCATGTGTCGGTCCATCCTCGCCTACTGCGATACTGTCATGTGTGAAAACATAGGTAACCGGCAGCCCCATTAGAGCCGAGAGACGCATTGCCGGGCGTACATAATCAGAGAACACGAAGAATGTCCCGCCGAATACTTGAAGGCCGCCATGGAGCGCCATCCCATTCATTGCTGCTCCCATTGCGAATTCACGGACGCCAAACCAGATGTTGCGACCTTCATAAGCAACTGCAGAAAAATCCTTCTCATTTTTGATGCTTGTTTTGTTAGAGCCTGCTAAATCCGCTGAACCGCCAATAAAAGTCGGAAGGTTTTTCGCGATCGCATTCAGCACTTCTCCTGATGTGGCACGGCTCGCCAACGATTTGCCCGGCTCATAGCTCGGAATATCCTTATCCCAGCCGCTAGCCAATTCACCATTTATAGCCGTTTGAAGCTGCTGGCCAAGCTCTGGGAATTTCTCTTTATACTCTTCGAAGAGTTTTCCCCATTCTTGTTCAGCCGCTTTCCCTTTTTGTACAATTAATTCCTCGAAGCGGGCATACACTTCTTCAGGCACATGAAAATCCTCTTCGAATGTCCATTTATAATAATCCTTTGTCAGCTTCAATTCATCCTCGCCAAGCGGAGCACCGTGCACATCTGCCTTGCCTGATTTGTTAGGAGAACCGTAACCGATCACTGTTTTCACTTCAATGAGTGTCGGACGATCTTCATCTTTCTGTGCTTCTTCAATCGCTTTGGCAATCTCCTCCATGTCATTGCCGTTTTCCACGCGGAGATATTGCCAGCCATATGCTTTAAATCGGTCTGCTACACTCTCGGAGAAAGACTTATCAAGATCTCCATCCAGAGAAATGTCATTAGAATCATAAAGGGCAATTAGACGGCCCAGCTTTAGATGACCGGCAAGAGAAGCTGCCTCAGAAGCTACCCCTTCCATCAAGTCTCCATCACCGCAAAGTGTGTATGTATAATGGTTGACTACCTTGTATTGATCTTTATTATAGACGGCAGCCAAATGTCTTTCTGCCATCGCCATTCCTACAGACATAGCAATTCCTTGTCCAAGCGGGCCTGTTGTTGCCTCAACACCGTCTGTATGTCCGTACTCCGGATGTCCTGGCGTCTTGCTGCCCCATTGGCGGAAATTTTTAATTTCATCCATGGATAAATCGTAACCTGACAAATGCAGCAGGCTGTACAAAAGCATAGAGCCGTGTCCCGCGGATAAAACAAAACGGTCGCGGTTAAACCATTTAGAATTTTTAGGATTGTGGTTCATAAACCGGCTCCACAACGTGTAAGCCATCGGGGCAGCTCCCATCGGCAAGCCCGGATGTCCGGAATTGGCTTTTTCAATCGCATCTATAGAAAGTGTGCGGATCGTATTCACTGCTAATTGATCAACTTTATCAAACATGGCAAACTTCCTTTCCTCACAAATATTGTACCTACTTAAATATATAGGTCTTTATCAAATTATACAAGACGTCTGCGAATATCTGATAGCAGAGTTTCGCTTGTTCATTAGTCTTTCCGTTTAAGCATTAAAAAAGCCGGCAGCTGCCGGCTTTTTTAATGCATTTTTTTCCGCTTTTGAATATCTTGAAGCTTTTTGGGGGTGACTTCATTTCCTTCAGTATCGAAAATGCGCACTCCCTCTACTGTATCCTTCATAGATGAACGAAAAGCTGCTAAATATTCTTGACGCAGGCTGGCCTGTTCTGCTTGTTCTTCAGCGGACAGTCCTGTCGTTTTTGATTTTTTGGAAAGTTCATTAATGCGGGCAAGTTTATCTTCAGAAAGCATACATGGGTTGCTGCTAATCCATTGTCAATTAGCAGGCTCTCCTTTCTTTTCAGCATTTAATTCTTGCCCTTATTGTATTAAAAAGTGCACGAACAAACAAGTGGATTGCTTAGTCAATCTCTTCGCCCGCCTGTTCGGTATACTCTTGAAACCTTCTATGGACAGTCGCTTTTGATACTTGATAGCCAAACCCCTTTAATGTAGCAGCAATTTCTTCAAAGGTTAAATTGTTGCGGCGCAGCCGGACAATCTCTTCTACAGGTACTTCTTTTCTCTCCCTGCCAGCAGGATTTCCCCGGTTTTTCAAATTTTCTTCCGGCCGGAAACCATTTTCCACCGCCCGCTTCATGCCTCGTTTGATTTTTAAGTTATGAATCTTTCGCTGGTACTCCTCTACCATGCTGACAATTTGAATAACCATGGAGTCAGATTCAGACAGCTGCAATTCTCCATCATCGGCGATGCTGAACACCTTGACCCCTTCTTTAAACAAGCAGTGCAGCAAAGCAATTTTAGCGTTCCCTCTTCCAATTCTCGTTTCATCCTGAATGAGAACAGCATCAATCGGCTCCCTTTTCGCTAAATCAAGTAAATCAAGCATGCCTGGCCTGTCCAGATCATACCCGCTCGCCTGCTCCTTAATAACCTCTGCCACCTCGTACCCTTTTTTGGCAGCAAGGCTGAGCAGCTCCTCCTCCTGCCGCTGAAGCGAGGTTTCCTGAACTTCCTTTTTCGTACTTACGCGGCAATATATAATAGCTTTCACTTAAACTCATTCTCCTTTGAATGCGACTTGCCCGCCCGCGTGAGAGGGATGCGAGGCAACGGGGATAATCAATGTATCACCAGGCAGAATTTTCACAGAATGCAGCTGATTTTCTTTTTGAACCCACATAATGAAATCCTCTTCCTTCATGTCTTTGGCATTGTTGTATTGTTTGGCAATGCTCCAAAGCGAGTCTCCTTCCTGCACGGTAATTTCTTGATACGGAAGTCCTTCCTCGCTCACGCTGAAAATCAGCATTGCTCCCGCTATTATTGTAACAGCCATAAATAAGAGAACAAAAGAATTGTTTTTTACAAATGTTTTCATCACTTCACAGCCCTTTCAAGCGAATATTCGTTCGTATATTTATTTTTATTGTAATAGGAACATTTGTTTGAGTCAAGATTTTATTCGAACTTATGTTTGTATCACGAAAAATAGCATGTTATAATACAGAAAAGAGACAAATCTAAGAGGTGCAGACAAATGACAAAATTATCGAAGAGGCAGCAGGATATTTTGGACTTTATCAAGCTGGAAGTCAAAGCAAAAGGCTATCCTCCGTCCGTTCGGGAAATCGGTGAAGCCGTCGGGCTTGCATCCAGTTCTACTGTCCACGGTCATCTTTCCCGGCTGGAAAGCAAAGGATTGATCCGCCGCGATCCAACGAAGCCGCGCGCTATTGAAATACTGGAAATGGAGGACGCGGTGCCGCGCCAAAAGGTAGTTAATGTGCCGTTAATCGGAAAAGTAACAGCAGGCTTGCCGATTACCGCGATCGAAAACATTGAAGAGTATTTCCCTTTGCCTGAACGCTTGGCTCCGGCTGATGAACATGTGTTTATGCTTGAAATTATGGGTGACAGCATGATTGAAGCAGGGATTTTAGATGGTGATTATGTGGTTGTCCGGCAGCAGCAAACAGCCAAAAACGGCGAAATTGTTGTAGCCATGACTGAAGAAGATGAAGCGACTGTCAAGCGCTTCTTTAAGGAAAAAGATTTTATCCGGCTTCAGCCTGAAAATTCATCCATGGAGCCAATCATTTTGCCGAACGCTACTATTCTAGGCAAAGTAATCGGTGTCTATCGCGATATTCATTAATGACTGTACAGCTCCTTTTTAGCCTGCCGCTGAAAGGAGTTGTTACTTTTTAAGAGAATAGTAGAGAAACAGTTACTCTATCCTATGAAAAAATTCAGTAAATATGATTTATTCGAAAAAACAAAAAAATCTCCAGCTGTGTGGCGGCCAGAGAAAGAACTTTCTTGGTAGGAACCGGTCATACCGAAGGATTTATAAGAGCCTTTTCTTAGGCAATAACGCCCCGCTCGTTTTTAAACTGCTTGTATTGCTCCTCTTCCATGATTCTTCTTAGAATTTGCACAGCCTCCCATACTTCTTTATACGTATTGTAGAGAGGAACAGGCGCCAGCCGGATGCCGTTGGGGGCTCGAAAATCAGGAATGACCCCATTCGCCTTCAATGCTCTGCAAATGCGCGCTGCTTCTTTATGCTCTAAATAAATATGCCCGCCGCGCTGGTGATCCTCTAAAGGATTGCCAATTTCAACCCTTATATGCTGCCGCTCTTTCATAATCAGCTTCATCATGTAACGCGTCATATCCAAAGACTTTTTCCGCAGATTTTCCATGCCTGCTTCCTCAAACATCTGAAGCGATCCAATTAAAGGTGCTGCGCTTAATATGTGAGGGGTGCCGATTTGATAGGCTCCTGCTGCCTCAGCCGGTGTCAGCACGTGTTCCATATCAAATTGCTTATGTTTAGCGGAGCTGAACCATCCTGCAAGGCCGGGAAATCTTCCGATATGCTTCTTATTTACATATAATGCGCCGACACTTCCGGGGCCGCTATTCAAATACTTGTAATTGCACCAAACAGCAAAGTCTGCTTCCCACGCACTTAACTCATGCAAGATAGCGCCGACGGAGTGGCAAAGGTCAAAGCCAATCAAAACTCCGCGCGTATGAGCAGCTTTTGCCAGGCGCCGCATATCAAGAATTTGCCCGCTTCGATAAAGCACACTAGGCAACACCGCTAAAGCAACTTCCCCGGTCATCGCCTCAATAATCCTCTCTTCATCAAGAAAGCGACCATCCCGGCTTTTCACGCGGATTAAGTGTGTGTCCGGATTGTAGCCTTTCAGCTTTAGCTGGCTTTGCAGCACATAAATATCGGAAGGAAAGGTCAATTCGTCCGCCAGTATTTTCGTTCGATTGCCTTGCGGCTGATAAAAGGTTGCGACCATTTGATGGAGGTTCGTTGTTGTAGACCCGGTTACGATTACCTCTTCAGGACAGGCTCCCACTAATGGCGCCAGCTTTCTCCCTAGCTGTTCAGAAAGGTGATACCATGGATGGTTTCCTTCTGTCCAGCCGTCAATCCCAAATTGTTTCCACGAATCCAAAAGCTCCAATAATGAGGCTTCCGACCGTTTAGACAGCAAACCCAGCGAATTGCCGTCAAGATAAATCTTTCCTTTTGGAATATAAAATTCTTCCCGAAACCGCGCCAGTCTATCTTGTTGATCAAGCCGGCAAGCAAATTCATAAGAATCATCCAACTCCTTATTATCCATGTCTTTATCTCCCATTTTCCGGTCTATCCCCCTTTGCTTCTGCTTCAGTGATGATGCCTCGCATACCGCACAAGCACTTTACGTTCATTGTTGATAGAGAAACCTTTAAGCTATACCCTTGCAGAGAATTAGCGCTTGATCGCACGAGTCCTTCTCTTTCACCAGCGTGTAAGTTGGCCGCTCCCCCAGCAGTCGCTTGCTCATTTTATAAAAGGAGCATTTCATTCCTGTTATACTATATATTTTTTACAGACTAGATAGACTCAAATGCCAGGAATTAAAGGCACCTAGCAGAAAATAATATACTCAAGCGTTGGATCGATTTATTTTCAAACAGGCATTGTTGTACGGCTCCCTTGACTTTGTACACTCTGTTGATTGGAATGGAAATCAGCCGCCCCATCCACTAGCCAAATAAAAAAGATTGCAGACAAACTTCAATTTTCATTGAATGTGTCTGCAATCCGGAGTCCTCTCAAATAGGAGAGCGTTCGTTTTCCAATAGTATAGATTGATCCCTGCAATCATCGTTTATATACCCCGGCCTGGCCTACTCCCAGACACGCTTGGATTTAAATAATTCCTGCAGATATCCCCAGACAGAGACTGGGGACATGATCATTTGATAAAAAAGAATAAAGAGGACAAACCCCAGCTTATTTTTTCGTATTCTTAAATCAAGGTTATTAAATACATAGTTTTTTTGATACAGATACAGCAAACCGTAACTAATAACCGTTAGAGGCAAAACCAGCAAAGTCATAGGTCCTGCAATCCAATAAAAGCCAAAGAAAGCCAAAATCAGACCAGGAAGCCAACAGAAGGTATAAACAAAATCCAAATATGGCATGACTAGGTTAATGCCGGTAAGATACTTTGTATACACTTGCGGCTGCTTCCATGGCTTAATTTCATTCAAGCCCTCAATCATTCCTCGTGCCCATCTAGAACGCTGTTTAGCAAAGTGGCCAAGAGTTGTCGGGGCATCCGTGAAAGCGACCGCCAAAGGTTCAAAATATACCTTCCAACCCTTTTTTAAAAGCCTCCAGGTTAATACAATGTCTTCTCCGATTGCATCTGGCCAGCCCTGTACCTCTT
Source organism: Pseudobacillus badius (assembly GCF_002189605.1). NCBI lineage: Bacteria > Bacillati > Bacillota > Bacilli > Caryophanales > Bacillaceae > Pseudobacillus > Pseudobacillus badius. The sequence goes on along the minus strand of NZ_MWMM01000001.1, from coordinate 514,474 downwards.
GTACACATTCTGTTTTGTATAAACTAAAGGCGCCTTGAGCAACCAGTGTACCTTGGTATAGCCCTTGTAATCTTTTTATAGAGGCAATTCCTAGAAAGTAATCCCACTCTTGCACTCTAGTCCAAATCGTTTTACGGCTGTTGCGAACAAGCATAGACCCAGCCACGGCACATACATCAGGAGGGCTGCTTTTTATTCTTGAAACTAAATAGCGGACAGCAGATGGATGAAGCACCGTATCAGCATCTAAAGTAATCACGTAAGGGGTAACGACATATTGCAATCCGTTATTCAGAGCATGAAACTTACCGGGCTGAGATTCATGAAAAATAGTGATATTCAAATCTAATTCTCTCTTTGCTCTCATAATTTCTTCTTCTGTATCGTCCGTGGAAAGATTATTAATCACAAACACCTGTATCTCTCCCATGTAATCTTGATCAGCTACATATTTTAGTGTATCAAAGATAGACTGCTCCTCGTTATAAGCGGCGATAAGCAAAGATACAGAATCAGAAGGGTATTCATCTTTAAATACAGGCTGCCTGTCCAATAATAAGCTCGCTACAAGAAAAGCGCTCATATACCCCGGAATATAAGCTATTCCTCCAATAATCAGGATCGCGGCGGGAAGAGAAACAATGGATGCTAAATCTTTTAACCAAGGCAATGAAAGATAAATAGAAAAGATCATCCAACCAGCCGAAATCGCATGACTTATCCAAAATTTCGCAGTAACAGTTAGATAATAACGGTCTCTTCCAGTCTTAAAATTAGGTCTAACGGGGTTTATATTGGGTTGCATATGCTTTACCTCAAATATCCATTAAATTTGTATAATCTGTATTTTAAACAAATTTAACCAAAAAATCCACCTTTTTTAGGTCTAAATAACCATTATACTTGTCACGAAAAACTGATTTTATACACTACACATCTTCCCTCTCCCTCGCCAAAAACCTTAATAATCAGGCTTTATATCATCACATCAGGATAAAAAAGATTATCGACTATAATCAATTCAGCATGCACAGTTATGGCCATAGGGATTTCTTCCTTTTCTATCCCATACTTACACAGGAGGAATATGCCCCCAAACAAAAACCCCTTAAAGCCAGATGGCTCAAGGGGTTTCACTATTAATACATTTGCATATATTGCTCGCGTTCCCATGGATGAACTTGTGTGCGGAACATATCCCATTCAATTTCTTTGGCTTCGATAAAGTGCTCGAGGATGTGTTCGCCAAGAGCAGCTTGAATCACTTCATCTTTCTTCAGCATGCGAAGAGCTTCTGCCAATGTACCCGGCAGGTCTTCTACACCCTCCCGCTCTCTTTCTTCTTCATTCATTGTGTAAATGTTGCGGTCTACTGCAGGCGGTGGCGTCATGGCGTTTTTGATGCCATCGAGACCCGCTTGCAGAAGGACAGCCATTGCCAAATATGGGTTCGCTGCCGGGTCCACACTGCGCACTTCCACGCGCGTGCTCATGCCGCGTGCGGATGGAATACGAATCAACGGGCTGCGGTTTTGTCCGGACCAAGCAACATAACAAGGCGCTTCATATCCTGGCACAAGACGCTTATACGAATTGACCGTCGGATTAGTAATCGCTGTGAATCCTTTAGCGTGCTTGATTGTGCCTGCGATAAATTGGTAAGCTGTTTCACTCAACTGCAGCTCGCCTTTTTCATCATAGAAAGCATTTTTTCCTTCTCTAAATAACGACATATTGCAGTGCATGCCTGATCCGCTTACTCCGAACAGCGGTTTTGGCATAAAGGTTGCGTGTAAGCCATGCTTTCTCGCGATAGTTTTAACAACTAGCTTAAATGTTTGAATATCATCGCAGGCTGTTAAAGCATTGGCATATTTAAAGTCAATTTCATGTTGTCCTGGCGCCACTTCATGATGAGAAGCTTCAATTTCAAAGCCCATTTCCTCCAGCTCTAAAACAATATCGCGGCGGCAGTTTTCGCCAAGATCCGTCGGCGCTAAGTCAAAGTACCCGCCATTATCGTTAAGTTCTAAAGTCGGCTCGCCGTTAGCATCCAGTTTAAACAAGAAGAATTCCGGTTCAGGTCCTAAATTGAAGTTTGAAAAACCGAGTTCTTCCATTTCTTTTAACACACGCTTTAAATTGCTGCGCGGATCTCCAGCAAACGGTGTGCCATCAGGCATGTAAATATCACAAATCAAGCGGGCTACCTTGCCTTTTTCCGCTGTCCATGGAAATACAACCCATGTATCAAGGTCCGGATACAAGTTCATATCAGACTCTTCAATGCGCACGAAGCCTTCAATAGAAGAACCGTCAAACATCATTTTATTGTCCAGCGCTTTCGGCAATTGGCTCACTGGGATTTCAACGTTTTTAATCGTTCCTAAAATATCAGTGAATTGCAGGCGGATGAACTTAACATTTTCCTCTCTTGCTAAATTGATAATATCTTCTTTTGTGTACTTGCCCATAAAAATAATTCCTCCTTATGATTTGGCACTATTTTAATGAAAATAACGAAATCGGTCTCCGGACGGGAGATCGTTTCGGTAAAAGCGACCGGCATTAATAAATTCCTTGCGCAACAACCTTCTGACTTCTTCGTCTGTAGAAACTTTCTTATCTTGCTCTAACTCGGCTTTTAACGGATTATGTACGCTCTCATCTTCCTTCAATAAGATTTTTTTGATTCCTGCCATGTTAATTCCTTCATCGAGCAGATCCTTAATTTCAAGCAAACGATCAATATCATATAAAGAAAAGAGCCGGCGATTGCCTGCAGTCCGTTCGGGACGAATCAGTTGATGTTCTTCATAGTAGCGTATTTGCCTGGCGGATAAATCGGTTAGTTTCATGACCGTTCCTATCGGGAATAGCGGCATAGAACGCCTGATTTTGCTGTTCATCAATGATTCCTCCTTTCTTCATGTCCTTTATTTTATACCCCGTCAACTTATATGTCAAACCCATGTTAGGTTTTCTTACATGAAAAATTTTCACAAAATGCATTTCGCTCCTACCCGCTTTCCTTTGCAGACAAATAAGGACAACACAAGCATTCTTCTATAACCATAAAAAAGCTGCAAAAACATAAAGTGTTTTTGCAGCCTCGTTCTTACAATAGCTTTTTCTCAATTAAATGATTTAGAGCATAACATACAGCAATTTTCACATGTGAATAAGTGAGTCCCCCCTGCACATAGGCAGCAAATGGCGGGCGCAGCGGACCATCAGCAGAAAGCTCGATGCTCGCCCCCTGAACAAATGTTCCTGCAGCCATAATGACATCGTCTTCATAGCCCGGCATGTAGCTAGGGTAAGGCGTTACATGGGAATTAACCGGGGAAGCCTGCTGAATGGCCTGGCAAAAAGCAATCATCTTCTCCCGGTCGTCAAACTGAACCGCCTGGATAAGGTCTGTTCTTTTTTCATGCCATTTCGGAGTCGTATTCATGCCCATTTTTTCAAGCATCGCAGCAGTGAAAACCGCTCCCTTTAAACTTTCGCCTACAACGTGAGGGGCGAGGAAAAAGCCCTGATACATCTCTTGCAAGCTGTAGAGGCTGGCGCCCGCCTCTGCTCCAATCCCCGGGGAGGTCATCCGGTAAGAACAACTTTCCACATAATCGGCTTTTCCTGCTATGTAGCCGCCGGTTTTGGCAAGACCGCCTCCTGGGTTTTTAATTAATGAACCTGCCATCAAATCAGCGCCAACATGACAAGGCTCCTTCTCTTCTGTGAACTCCCCGTAGCAATTGTCAACAAAGACAATCACATCACTTTTTATTTTCTTTACAAACTGAATCATTTCTTCTATATCCGCCATCGTGAATGAAGGCCGGACAGCATAGCCTTTCGAGCGCTGAATGCCGATCATCTTCGTATTCGGCTGAATGGCTGCCTCAATGGCAGCGTAATCCGGCCGGCCGCTCGTCCCCAGCGGAACACTGCGGTAGGAAATGCCAAATTCCTTGAGTGACCCCGTTCCCTTGCCGGAGATTCCGACAATTTCTTCCAGCGTATCATACGGATCACCCGTAATATAAAGCAGTTCATCCCCTGGACGCAATATGCCAAATAAAGCAATGGAAATGGCATGTGTGCCCGAAATAATCTGCGGGCGGACGAGAGCCGCTTCTCCGCCGAATACGTCCGCATAAATGTTTTCAAGCGTATCACGGCCGGTGTCATCATAACCGTAGCCGGTCGAAGGGGTGAAATGAAATTCGCTTACCCGATGCTTTTTAAAGCTTTCCAGCACACGGAATTGATTGAATTCAGCCGTTTTTTCGATCTTGCGATGCACTTCGGCAATTTGCGCTTCAGCCTCCTCGGCAATCGGCTGAATAGTTTGTCCTTGTGTTAATAATTCAAACATACCTGCTCTCCCTTTACATTATATGTATTTACTAATTTCCCCAGCAATCGGATGATCCTTAAAGGCAAATCCTTTCACTCGGTACACTTGCTCTTCTTCATCGAATAAGATAGAGTCTACAATCGTTTCTGTTTTTAGCTGGGCGAGCAGTTTGCCGGCAGAAGCCGGAATTCGCCCGTTATACGAAGTCATCTGCTCCCTGATCATCCTTTCGATTACTTCCTTCAGCTTTAAGCGATCCTCTTCATTCACCGCACTGATCAAGATGTTTGCAGAAGCGGAAGAAGGAACAAACTCTTCATGCTGGATATCCCTCTTATTATACACTGTCAGTTCAGGCAAATGATCCATTTCTAATTGCTCCAGCAGACTTCGCACTGTCTCTTGATGCTGCATCAAGTCAGGGTTTGCACTATCCACAACGTGCAGCAGCAAATCGGCTTCACTCACCTCTTCAAGTGTAGAGCGGAAGGCAGCGACCAGCGTTGTCGGCAAGTCTTGAATAAAACCTACCGTATCAGTTAAAATCGCTTGATAGCCGCTCGGCAAAACCAATTTGCGCGTTAAAGGATCAAGCGTGGCAAACAACTGGTTTTCCTCCAATGAATCAGCTGCCGTTAATCTGTTAAACAAGGTAGACTTTCCGGCATTTGTATAGCCGACAAGCGCAATTTGAAACGCCCGGTTCTTTTTGCGCCGACTTCGATATCGTTCACGATGATGGACGATTGTATGCAGCTGCCGCTTAATTTCATCAATGCGCCGGCGAATATGGCGCCGGTCGCTTTCCAGCTTTGTTTCACCCGGTCCCCTCGTTCCAATGCCTCCGCCAAGACGGGAAAGGGCCGTTCCTTGTCCGGAGAGCCGCGGCAGCAAATATTGCAGCTGGGCAAGCTCCACCTGCAGCTGCCCCTCTCTTGAACGGGCGCGCCGAGCAAAAATATCAAGGATTAATTGCGTCCGGTCAATCACTCTAGCCGAAAATTCCGCAGATAAATTTCTGATTTGGCTTGGAGACAGCTCCCCATTGAAAATAATCAGATCCGGCTCCAGTTCCTCTTCCAGCCTCTTTAACTCTTCCACTTTTCCTTTGCCGATGTAAGTGCCGGGATGAATGCGCTCTCTCTTTTGTGTGATCATCGCTAACGATTCGCCTTGCGCCGTTTCTATCAATGATTTTAATTCTTGCATAGAATATAAAAATTGTTCGGTATCATCGGTCAACTGACACCCAGCAAGGATCACTTTCTCTTTCTCCATTTTTGTCAATTAGGTTCCTTCTTTCCTTTATCATTTTCTTCCATCCATCTTACCAAAAACCAGACTAAAATACGAATTGCCGGGCATTCACTAATAAAAACAAGTTTTTTTCCTCTTCTGAAAAGATAAGCTGGTTCTTTAGCCATTCCAATACTATAATAAATTGCCGGGAACACTTTCGTAAGGGGGAACTTCTGTGGAATTTACTTGGGATATTTTTACGGTTATCGGCACAATCGCGTTTGCTATTTCCGGAGCGATTGTGGCAATGGAAGAAGATTACGATGTATTTGGAATATATATATTAGGCATGATTACGGCTTTTGGCGGCGGAGCTATTCGCAACTTATTAATCGGAGTACCTGTTTCCGCATTATGGGAGCAAGGAGACTTTTTCCAGATCGCCCTCTTATCGATTACGGCGACTATTCTTTTTCCGCATAATATGCTTAAGCACTGGCCGGTATGGGGAAACTTCTTTGATGCGATCGGTTTATCCGCTTTTGCCGTGCAAGGTGCTTTGTATGCAGTCGGCATGAATCATCCGATCAGCGCCGTCATCGTAGCGGCAGTCCTGACCGGCAGCGGCGGCGGACTCGTGCGTGACCTGCTGGCGGGCAGGAAGCCTGCTCTTTTGCATAATGAAATTTACGGTCTGTGGGCTGCACTGGCAGGCCTGCTCATCGGACTGAGCATCACAACTGCACCCGTTGAGTTGATCATACTTTTTATAGCGATTACCGTTCTCCGGGTATTATCTTATAAATTAAAATGGAAGCTGCCAAAAAGGGCTCTTCATCAATAAATGAGAAAAAGGGACCAGCCCAAAAAGTCATTTTACATGACCTTCCGGGACAGCCCTTTTTCTTTATCAAAAAGCATTCAGCTGTACGCTTTCTGAAACAGTCAGTTCCGCTTCCGTGCATTCAAGAATTTCCTCTACCGAATATCCTTCGGCCACCTCCATAAGCTTCAGGCCGGCTGGCGTGACATCCATAACTGCTCTGTCTGTTATAATGCGCTGAACGACTCCTTTGCCGGTTAAAGGAAGCTGGCATTCTTTTAAAATTTTAGATTGGCCATGCTTATTTACATGATCCATAATCACGATCGTTTTTCGGGCACCATGAACAAGATCCATAGCTCCTCCCATTCCTTTCACCATTTTTCCGGGAATCATCCAGTTAGCCAAATCACCGCCTTGGGAAACCTCCATGCCGCCCAAAATAGCCACATCAATATGGCCGCCGCGGATCATCGCAAAGGATTCAGAACTATCAAAGTAAGCCGCTCCGGAGATCGCTGTCACTGTCTCTTTTCCGGCGTTGATCAAATCGGCATCTACTTCTTCTTCCTTTGGATAGGGACCTATGCCAAGCAGACCATTCTCTGACTGCAGTACGACTTCTTTGTTTTCCGAGATAAAGTTAGCAACTAATGTCGGCATTCCAATGCCTAAATTCACGTAATCGCCGCTTGTAATCTCCTTTTCTGCACGCCTTGCAATCTTCTCTCTTGTATCCATCCATATCCCTCCTTTATTGACGAGTGGTTTTTCGTTCAATTCGTTTTTCCTGATCTCCCTGAATCAAGGCCTGCACGTAAATGCCTGGTGTATGAATATGATCCGGGTTGAGCTCTCCGGTTTCCACAATCTCCTCTGCTTCCGCGATCGTCACTTTTCCGGCAGCCGCAATCATCGGATTGAAGTTTCGGGCAGTTTTATTATAAAGAAGGTTGCCTTTCTTATCTGCCTTCCAAGCCCTCACTAAACTGAAATCGGCTGTTAAAGCTTCCTCAAGCAAATACTCTTTTCCGTTAAACTCCCGTACTTCCTTTCCTTCAGCAATAGGGGTTCCCACGCCGGCTGGTGTATAAAAAGCCGGGATGCCGGCGCCGCCAGCCCGGATTTTCTCCGCCAGCGTCCCTTGAGGCGTTAACTCTACTTCTATTTCTCCTGCAAGCATTTGCCGCTCAAACTCTTTATTTTCTCCAACATAGGAACCAACGATTTTTTTAATCTGTTTATTCCTTAATAACAGCCCAAGCCCCCAGTCATCTACTCCACAGTTATTGGAAATGATCGTTAAGTCCTTCACTCCAGAGTCAGCAAGCGCTTTAATCAGGTTTTCAGGTATTCCGCATAAACCAAAGCCGCCAACCATCACCGTCATTCCGTCTTTAATGCCGGACACTGCTTCCTGAAAGCTCGTGTAGATTGTTTTCATCCCGTTTCCCCTCCTTTTATTAAACAGGATTTACTCCATGTTTACGATCAGTGAACACCATATACTTAGACATATAGACATCGAGCCGGGCGGAAAGTTCCTCGCGAAGCCGGTTCGGTTCCACTACACCGTCAATGATCAACTCAGAGGCTAGGCGATAAATGTCAATGTCTTGCCGATATTCTTCTCTTTTTTCATTGATAAAGGCGGCGCGTTCTTCCTCTGGCAATGAAGCAATCTTATTTGCATAAACGGCATTAACTGCAGCTTCCGGCCCCATTACCGCAATTTGCGCTGTCGGCAGCGCCAAGCAGCAATCCGGCTCAAATGCCGGACCAGCCATAGCATACAAACCAGCCCCGTAAGCTTTGCGGACAATGACGGTCAGCTTAGGCACTGTCGCCTCACTCATGGCAAAAATCATTTTGGCTCCATGGCGGATAATTCCGGCCTTTTCGACATTGGTGCCAATCATAAAGCCCGGCACATCGGCCAAGAATAAGAGCGGAATATGGAACGCGTCACATAAGCTAATAAACTTAGCCGCTTTATCAGCTGAATCATGAAACAGCACTCCCCCTTTTACACGAGGCTGGTTGGCGATAATGCCGACCGGCTGTCCGTTGATCCGGCCCAGCCCGGTAATCAGTTCAGCGGCAAATAATTTCTTAATTTCACAGAAACTATCTTCGTCGACCAAGCGTTCAATCAACTGATGCATATCGAACGGGGCATTTTGATTTTTGGGAATAAGCTCTTCGATTGATTTTTCAAAAGCAGCCGGCATTTTGGGCTCTTGAGGAGACGGTTTCTCTGTGTAGTTATCAGGAAAATAAGTTAAATATTTTTTCGCATATTCAATCGCTTCTTCTTCCGTCTTAGCAAGCACATCCCCGCAGCCGGAAACTGAGCAGTGCATTTTCGCGCCGCCCATTTGTTCAAGCGTTACTTTTTCGCCAATAACCATTTCCGCCATGCGCGGCGATCCGAGATACATGGAAGCATTGCCCTCCACCATGACCACAATGTCACAAAAAGCAGGAATATAAGCTCCCCCGGCAGCGGAAGGTCCAAATAACAGGCAAACTTGCGGCACTTTTCCGGATAATTTCACCTGATTATAAAAAATGCGGCCGGCTCCTCTGCGTCCAGGAAACATTTCCAGCTGATCGGTAATCCTGGCTCCCGCTGAATCGACAAGATAAAGCATCGGGCACCGCAGCTTTTCCGCTGTCTCTTGGATACGGATAATCTTTTCTACCGTTCTCTTACCCCACGATCCTGCTTTCACTGTGGAATCATTAGCCATCACACATACTGTGCGCCCATTTATTTTTCCAACGCCCGTTACAACGCCATCTGCCGGCAAATCTCCGGCAAGCACGTTGGCAAATAATCCGTCTTCTGCCTCTAGCCCATTATCAAAAAGCAGCTGCAGACGGTCCCGGACGAACAGCTTGCCCTGCTCCTTATTTTTCTCATGATATTTCTCCTGTCCGCCTGTTAAGACCGATTCCAGCTTTTCTTGGTAGTCTGTTTTTACTCCCGTTTCGTTCATTGCTGTCTCCTCACTTTCCTCTGTATGTTGGTGTCCGCTTCTCTGCAAATGCTTGCAGTCCTTCAAGCCTATCCTCTGTCGGAATAAGTGTGTTATATGCCAGCTTTTCAATTTGCAAACCTGTTGCAATGTCGGTCTGCATTCCGTGGTTAACTGCCGTTTTTGCCTGGAACAATGCAAGCGGCGCATTCACGGCCATCTCCTTCGCCAAATGAACAGCCGTTTCCAGCAAGCTTTCCGGAGAGGCAATATGTTCCACAAGACCAATTTGTTCCGCCTGATTAGAGGTAATCCGCCGGGCGGTAAAAATCAATTCCTTGGCTTTTCCAACTCCAATCAGCCGCGGCAGTCTTTGGGTGCCGCCGGCTCCCGGAATAATTGCGAGCGAGGTTTCAGTTAATCCTAATTTTGCATGGCTGGCTGCAATTCGGATATCACAAGCTAAGGCAAGCTCAAGCCCTCCTCCAAAAGCCGCCCCGTTGATAGCGGCGATGACTGGCTGCGGCAATGCTTCTACTTCATTGATCACTGAACCAATCAAGCCGACAATGTGCCGCACCTGCGCCTCGTCCATTCCCTTTCTTTCTTTTAAATCGGCCCCTGCGCAAAACGCTTTTTCGCCCGCCCCCGTCAAGATCACCACACGGATTTTCGGATCATTCTTCATATTGTAAAGAGCGTCGTGAAGGTCGTATAAAAGCTCTTTGGATAAGGAATTAGCGGCCTGTGGACGGTTGAGTGTCAAGACGGCAATCCCTTGCTCCAGCTTTTTTAATTGAACCGTTTCGCCCACATGCTTCACCCTCTCTCTGCTTTGCGGTATAGTTCCAGTTGCCTGCTCGTTAACGATCTTCCAAGCAAGGATTCCATCAGCTCTCCGGCCTCAAGCAAACGCTCCATTTGAATCCCTGTTTCAATGCCCATCGCCTGGAGCATGTAAAGTAAATCCTCGGTCGCTACATTACCGGAGGCACCCTTGGCATACGGACAGCCGCCTAATCCTCCTAAGGAGCTGTCAAACGTATGAATGCCCATTTCAAGAGATTTTGAAATGTTCGCCAGAGCCGTGCCTCTTGTGTCATGAAAATGCATAGCAAGACGGTCGTTAGAAAATTCAGGAATCAATACCTCCAGCAAGCGCTCTACATCCGGAGGTACAGCAACGCCAATCGTTTCGCCGAGCGACAATTCATCAATTCCCATATCAAACAACCGGGCGCTAATCTCTCTAACTTGTTCAGGCGAGATAGCACCTTCATACGGACAGGCAATAACGGTCGATAAATATCCGCGCACTGTTTTTCCAGACGCTTTCGCCTCGGTTACTACTTCTTTCAGCACCGGCAGCGTTTCGGCAATGGACTTGTTAATATTGTTTTTGTTATGTGACTCGCTGGCTGACATGAATACGCTGACTTCATCTACACCCGCATCAAGCGCTCTTCGCAATCCGTGCCTATTCGGAACGAGGGCTGCATATGTAATGCCCGGCTTTCTCTGGATGGAAGAGAGAACCTCCGCAGCATCTGCCAGCTGCGGAATCCATTTTGGATGAACAAAAGAAGTGACTTCAATATAGGACAGCCCGCTTTCTGAAAGCCGGTCGATCCAAGCTGCCTTATTTTCTGTACTCACTTGATGCGGTTCATTTTGCAAACCATCGCGGGGCCCTACCTCTTTAATGATCACTTTTTCAGGAAGTTTCAAGGGATGTTCCTCCTATTCCACATCAACGAGGCGATCCGCTTCGTTGACAAAATCTCCTTCACTCACATGGATTTTTTGAACGGTGCCGTCTTCCTCAGCGGCAATAGGAATTTCCATTTTCATAGATTCTAAAATGACGACATCCTGGCCCGCTTTCACTTCTTCCCCTTCCGCTACAAGAACTTTCCACACGTTTCCTGCCATACTCGCTTGTACTGTTGCCACGGCTATCTCTCCTTTTAATTCGTTGTTGTTAATTCCGGCAAATAATATTGGTTCACAAAATCAGTCGTTGTGATCCCTTCTAAAAACTGCTGATGGCTGATGACTTTTCTCAGCATCGGCAAATTCGTTTTAATGCCTTCAATCTTATATTCATCCAACGCTTTTTGCATGCGGCGGCACGCTTCCTCCCTTGTCGGTCCCCACGCGATCAGCTTGCCGATCATCGGATCATAAAAAGGGGTAACAGCGGAGCCTGATTCAACCGCACATTCATGACGGATTCCTTCCCCTTCCGGCAGCTCCAGCGCAGTAATTTGCCCCGGTGAAGGGAAGAACGTTTTCGGATCCTCTGCATAAATGCGCACTTCAATTGCATGCCCGCTGCGCTTTACTTCCTCGCGTGTCAATTGCAGCTTCTCGCCGGCTGCCACTTTTAGTTGCTGTTCTACAAGATCAAGGCCGGTGATTTCCTCTGTGACTGGATGTTCCACCTGCAGGCGGGTGTTCATTTCAAGAAAATAAAAGTTTTCTTCTTTATCAACTAAAAACTCAATCGTTCCTGCATTCGTATAGTCAATATGATGGGCTGCCTTTACTGCGGCATCCAGCATTTTCGTTCTCGTTTCTTCACTGATAAATGGTGAGACAGCCTCTTCTACTACTTTCTGGTTGCGGCGCTGAATCGAGCATTCCCGCTCCCAGAGAGGGATTATATGGCCATGGCTATCTGCAAGTATCTGCACTTCCACATGGTGAGGCTCTTGAATATACTTTTCCAAAAACATATCGCCGTTGCCAAAGAATGATTCTGCTCTTTTTTTGTTGCCTGCAAAAGCCTTCACCAGTTCTTCTTCGGAATGAACCAGCTGCATTCCAATACCGCCGCCGCCTGCTGACGCCTTCAGCATGAGCGGGTAGCCGACAGACTCCGCTGCTGCTTTTGCCTCCTCTTCATCCTGGAGAGCAACGTTAATCCCTTCAATAATCGGAACGCCTGCCTGCTTCATTGTTTTCCGCGCTTCAATTTTGCTGCCCATCGCAGCTAGAATCGCCGGCGAAGGACCAATAAAGGCCAGCCCTTCATCCAAGCACTTTTGCGCAAAAGACGCATTCTCTGACAATAAGCCATAGCCCGGGTGAACAGCCTCTGCCCCGCTTTTCTTAGCGATGCGTATCATTTCATCAGCGTTTAAATAACTGAGATTCACCTGGGGCTTGCCGATGCAGTACGCTTCGTCTGCCTCCCGGACAAACAAAGCGTTCTCATCTGCTTCGGAATAAACCGCTACCGTTTTTACTCCCATCTGTTTACATGTGCGAATAATACGCGAGGCAATTTCGCCGCGGTTAGCAATTAATAGTTTAGAAAACAACTGGATCGCTCCCTCCGTTTTACTTCAATAAGCCCATCGATTGTTCACGCAATTTAAACTTTTGGATTTTTCCAGAGGCTGTCATCGGATACTCCTTTGTAAACCGAATATGTTTCGGGATTTTGTGGCGGGAAATTTTGTCCTTAAAGTAGTCTTTAATTTCATCCGCAGAAGCTGTTTCTCCCTCCTTGAGGATAATCCAGGCTATTAATTCCTCCCCGTATTTTTCATCCGGCACTCCTATGACTTGTGCATCCAGTATTTTTGGGTGAGTATACAGGAATTCTTCAATCTCGCGCGGATAAATATTTTCGCCGCCGCGGATAATCATATCTTTTAAACGGCCTGTCACCCGGATATATCCATTCTCATCCATCACGGCGAGATCCCCCGTGTGAAGCCATCCTTCTTCATCAATCGCTTCTTTTGTAGCCTCCAGGTTGTTGTAATATCCCTTCATGACATGGTAGCCCCTCGTACACAGCTCCCCCTGCCTGTTGGGCGGAAGCTCCCTTGATGAACCAGGTTCTACAATTTTGACTTCCACGTCCGGCAGCGCCCTCCCCACTGTTTCGACGCGCAGCTCTACCGGATCATTCGTCCTTGTCTGTGTAATCACCGGCGAGGACTCCGTTTGACCGTAACAAATGGTGATTTCCTCCATATTCATCGTATTCATGACAGCCTTCATGACCTCTACCGGACAGTTAGAGCCGGCCATTACACCGGTACGAAGGCTCGATAAATCATAGTTTGAGAAATTCGGGTGATTAAGCTCCGCAATAAACATCGTCGGCACCCCGTGCAAAGCCGTGCATTTTTCCGCTTCCACTGTTGTCAGCACTGCTTCCGGATCAAACTCCTGCACCGGCACCATCGTAGCTCCGACAGTAACGCAGGCCATTGTTCCGATCACGCATCCGAAACAATGAAAAAACGGGACAGGAATACAAAGGCGGTCTTGCTCCGTTAACTCCATGCAGCCGGCAATATGAAAAGCATTGTTAATCAAGTTGCTGTGTGTCAGCATGACGCCTTTCGGGAAACCGGTCGTTCCGGATGTATACTGCATATTAATGACTTCATCCGGTTCGAGCTCGGCTGTCCGCGCATCCAGCTGCTCCTCAGTCACTCGTTCAGCCAGTTCTAAAATATCCGCCCAATTGTAGGTTCCGCTGTATGTTTTCTCACTTAACACCACCACATTTTTCAGCAGAGGCAGCCGTTTCGATGATAGTTTCCCAGGTTCAGATGAATAGAGCTCTGGACAAATTTCATAGATCGTATCGATATATGAATTTCCGCGGTAATCTTCAATCAAAACGATCGTCTGACTCTCTGACTGCTGCAGCAAATACTCAAGTTCAGCGGCTCGGTAATTCGTATTGACCGTTACTAAAACGGCTCCCATTTTTCCTGTGGCAAATTGCAGGGTTACCCATTCAGGCACATTTGTCGCCCAAACAGCTATGTGTTCGCCTTTATCAATATCAAGCGCCATTAAACCGCGGGCGGCTTTCCGGCATAGCCGATCAAATTCGCTGTATGTGTACCGGAGATTGCGATCTGGATAGACAAGTGCTTCATGTTGCGGAAGTTGTTTGGCTCTTTTCGCTAATAGTCCTCCGACTGTTTCTTGGATCAATTCGCTCATTGCACCCTTCCCCCTCTTATCTTTTAGCAGCCGAGATGACGCGCAATTACTAGGCGCTGAATTTCCGATGTTCCTTCCCCGATTTCCAGTAATTTCGCATCGCGCAAAAATCTTTCTACGTCATATTCCTTCATATAGCCATAACCGCCATGAATTTGGATTGCCTGGTTGCTCGCACGGAAGCTCGTTTCTGAGGCAAACAGCTTAGCCATCGCTGCTTCCTTGCCAAACGGCTTTCCTTGATCCTTCAGCCAAGCAGATTTGTGTACAAGATTCCGTGCTAATTCCACTTCTGTCGCCATGTCCGCCAGCTTGAATTGAATCGCTTGAAATTTAGAAATCGACTGGCCGAACTGCACACGTTCTTTTGCATATTGAAGAGCTTTTTCCAATGCAGCTTGTGCGATTCCCACGGCTAAGGCGGCGATAGAAATCCGTCCGCCGTCAAGGGTGTATAAAAACTGGCTGAAGCCTTTTTGACTGTCTCCAAGGAGATTTTCTTTCGGCACACGGACATTTTCTAAAACAATTTCACACGTATTCGATGCGCGGACCCCCATTTTGTCGTAGTTGCAGGAAATGGTCACTCCCGGCGCATCCGCAGGCACAATAATAGCCGAAATAATGCTTCTGCCGTTATCCTTCTTCCCCGTGACAGCGGTTACAATAATTTGCCGTGCAAAACCGGCATTTGTAATCCAGCATTTCTCGCCATTAATCACATATTCATCACCATCCAGCACAGCTTTTGTTCTTGTACCGCCGGCATCCGATCCGGCATTCGGTTCAGTTAATCCAAAAGAACCTAATGTTTCTCCTTTCGCCATCGGCACAAGCCATTCCTGCTTTTGCTCTTCAGTTCCGAAATAAAAAATCGGGCTGGCCCCCAGGCTGATGGCCGCTGCGTAGCTGAGCCCTGTGCCGCCGCAGGCTTTGCCAATTTCCTCTACTGCAATCGCATAAGAAACCGTGTCACCGCCAGATCCTCCATACTCTTCTGGAAAAGGAATGCCAAGAAGCCCGAGCTCTCCCATCTTTTTAAAGGCCTGTTCGTTAAAGCCTGATGTTTTATCCAGCTCCTGAGCGTATGGCTTAATCTCTTTTTCGGCAAAGCTTCTGACCATATCCTTTAACATTTGCTGCTCTTTCGTTAATTCAAAATTCATGTGAAGTCCCCCTTGTTTTCCATTGGTTTGAGACAGACTAGTCGGTCTCTATGAGCTTTTATAAAAGCCAGTTCAATTGTTAACCGGCTGGCTGTTTAGTAAATAGGCTTGAATATCTTGGTGTTCCATCCCCTGTTTTGTGACGAGCGCATGGACAAGCAGGTCGTTGAATATGCCGCCAATCTCTTCGATGGACAGCTCTCCTTCTTTCTTGAACCATTTATATGTCCAGTTTACCATGCCGATAATCGCCATTGTCGTAATCTCTGCTGACACTTCCGGCCGAAAATCGCCGCTTTTTTGCCCCTCTTGGATAATCTGTAAGATGATCTTGCGGTATTCATCTCTCTTCTCATTGATTTTCTCCTGAAAATCTCCCTTTAAATAGGTGCTTTCCTGATAGAAAACAGTAATGTGCGGCTTATATAAATCAAATACTTTTGTAAATGATAAAATAACAGCGCACAGCCGGGAAACAGGTGTGCTGTAATCAGCATATGCCTGTTTTGCACGATCAAGCACATACGAAATAAAAATATCATGAATGTGGTACAGCAGTTCGTCTTTTGACTTAAAGTTGTGGTAAAACCCCCCCTTAGAAGTCCCGCATTCGGCCACAATCTGGTCGACAGTCACTCCATGGTACCCATGCTTTTCAAACATCACCAATGACGTCTCTAGAATTCTCTCTTTTAATGGTTTTTTTTTCATGTTTTATCACCTTTGCTTAGATAGTATCATAACAAAAACTGGATTGACAATTATTTTGTCAGAAAATAAAAAATAATTTATCCGATTTTTTTGACTGAAGTCTTGTTTTATCAACAACAAAACCGCCGGAGAAAACGGCGGTTTTGCATCAGACAAATCTCTTTCTTACCGTTCGTTTAATTGAATATCCCGCGAATCAATCAGCATTAACTCTTCATATTTATAGTTGTTCTCATTCAGCAATCGGACCGCCTGGGCACGAGTGGCTTTTTCAATCAAGTTGCGTACATACCTGCCATTGGAGAAGGTCTGCTGGCTTCCTTCCCGGGCATGGGCAAAGTGCTCGCGCAGTTTCATTTTTGCTTCTTTGCTGAATCTGTATTCTTTTTCCGCCGCCATTTTTTCAGCAATCGACATCAACTGTTCAGGGCGGTAATCCGGAAATTGAAAAACGAGCGGAAAGCGGGACTCCAATCCGGGATTCAGCGTAAAAAAGTGGTTCATCTCCCTCGGATATCCCGCTAATATTAAAATAAAATCATTTTGCTTGTCTTCCATGTGCTTAACAAGCGTATCGATCGCTTCTTTTCCGAAGTCTTTTTCCCCTCCCCGTCCGAGTGAGTAAGCTTCATCGATAAATAAAATGCCGCCCATCGCCTTCTTAATTAAATCTCTCGTTTTTTGAGCCGTATGCCCAATATATTCACCGACGAGATCAGCGCGCTCTGCCTCTATTAGATGGCCTTTCGATAAAACTTTCATTTCAAAAAATAACTTTCCAATAATGCGGGCAGCTGTTGTTTTTCCGGTTCCTGGATTTCCTTTAAACATCATGTGCAGCACTTGTTTTCCGGCTTTCAATCCTTTTTCTTCCCTTTTTTTACTTATGAAGATCCAAGCATAAATTTCCCGGATCATTTTCTTTAATTCTTCTAGTCCTACTAACGCATCCAGTTCACTTTCTACCTTCTTCAATACCGCATGCTCAGAAGAACTGGACCACGTATAAGGCCGCTCTTCAGAGACTGGCTGCTGGATGCGGTCATTTTTGGTGTGCAGCACAACATTAATTTGTCCGTTATCTTTCATACGGATCGGCTGCTTCATCTCTATCACCCCACCAAGCTTGACGGAGGCCGTCGCATATTGTCTTTTTTTGCGCTTTCCCAAGAAATAATTTCCCTCTTTACAGTCTATTCAGGCCGCAGGCAAACATACGTCTTTCTGCATATAAAAAACGCGTACAGGGGACTGTACGCGTTTAAAGAACATTTTATTCTTGATCTTCTAAAGAAATTTGTACATTTCGTTGAGGAGCAAATGTAGAGATAGCGTGCTTATAAACGAGCTGCTGCTTTCCATCCGATTCAAACAGAACAGTAAAATTATCAAAACCTTTTATGTAGCCGCGCAATTGAAATCCATTTAATAAAAATACAGTGACGAGTGTTCCGTCTTTTCGAAGCTGATTCAGAAATTGGTCTTGGATATTAATCCCTTGTTTCATATCTTTTCCTCCTCTTTCTATCTATACTTAATTAATTCTATTTTAAATGCAGCTTTCCTGCTATAAAACCCGAAATTTCTTTTATTTTTTCCGGACGCTTCTCCTCATCTGACAAGTCAAACCAGTTGACATCCATTTTATTCCGAAACCAAGTGAGCTGCCGCTTGGCATAATTCCGCGAATTTTGTTTTAATTGCTCGACGGCGGCTTCTAATGTTTCCTCGCCTCTTAAATAACTGAACAGCTCTTTATAGCCGATAGCCTGGACGGCTTGACCGCTGCGAATCCCTTTATCCCAAAGGGTTTTCACCTCTTCAAGCAGACCCGCTGCCATCATCTGGTCCACTCTTTCATTAATTCGGCTATAAAGCATTTCCCTGTCCATCGTCAGCCCAATCAGCGCCGTGTCGTATAATAATTCATTAGGCTGGCTGCTTTGCTGCTGGGACATCTTCTTGCCAGTTGTATAAAAAATTTCAAGGGCGCGAATCACTCTTCTGACGTTATTCGGATGAATGGCCGCAGCTGCTTCTGGATCAATTCGCTTTAATTGTTCATAGAGTGCTTCTTTGCCCTCATGAGCAGCCTGCTTTTCCAGCTTTTCACGCAATTCGGGATTGCCCCCAGACTCAGAAAACTGGTAATCATAAATAACTGATTGAACATATAAGCCTGTTCCGCCGACGATAATAGGCAAAGCGCCTTTATTGGTTATTTCCGTTATTTTCTCTCTGACCAGCTGTTGAAATTCAGCAGCTGAAAATGTCTCATCGGGCTCTTTCAGATCGATTAAATGGTGAGGAACGCCCTCCATTTCTTCAAAGGTCACCTTGGCCGTGCCAATGTCCATGCCTTTATAAACCTGCATGGAATCGCCGCTGATGATCTCTCCTCCGAACCGCTTTGCTAAATAAATGCTTAGCGCCGTTTTCCCGACCGCTGTCGGCCCAATGATCACGATAAGTTTCTCCCGCTGATGCAATCTTTTCACTGCCTTTACCGATTTTCTCTTATCGTACCATACGTAGAATCAGTTATTAAAGCTAATACTCCATTCTCGCCCCTTTTTTTCTTTTTATACGTGCCAAACAAAAAATCCGGCCGCCAACCGCAGCCGGATTTCGATTAGTTTTGAATATCAATTGGGGTTTGTGCATCCCGGATTTCTTTGTCCAGTTCCACTAAATACTGCTCAGCTACAGGAGACGGCCAGTCAAATAAGTCCGCCATGACTGCAACCACTTGCTCTTTATACTGTTTGACTTCATCAATGCGGAAAAACAATGCCCCGGTTCGGCGAATAAAGAAATCGACCGGCTTCAGTGCCATTTCCTCCGTCACAGCATATAGCAATTGGGCGTACAGCACTTTAGGAAGAAGATCAGAATCCGCCTGTTTAGCGAGCGCAAACAAACGATCAACATTCGTGCCGTACATATGAGCCAAATATTTCCCTTCCGTTTCCGAAAGTCCGTAAGAGGATGCTTCTTTTGCTTTCTTTTGAGCAAACGGCTCTAGCTGGTCAGCTCCGCCGATATCTCCTCCCGAGATTGGCAAATGGCGTGTTTGGCAGCTCTTAAAGCTTCTGCCTGTTTCAGCGCTCAATTTTTTAGAGACAAGGTCTACGACGATTTCGGCCATCTTCCGGTAACCAGTCAGCTTTCCGCCGGCAATGGTAATTAGACCGCTGTCTCCTTCCCAAATCTCATCTTTCCGCGATATTTCAGAAGGGTCCTTGCCTTCTTCATAAATCAGCGGGCGTACACCAGCCCAGCTGGACTCCACATCCGCCGGTCCTACTTTCACCTCAGGGAACATGTAATGAATGGATTTCAATAAATAGTCCCTGTCTTCCTCCAGCATTTTCGGATTGGCCGTGTCCTTGTCATCTCCATAGAAGGTGTCCGTCGTGCCCACATACGCTTTTCCGTCGCGCGGAATCGCAAAGATCATCCGGCCATCCGGAGCGTCAAAATATACCGCTTGCTTCAGCGGGAAAATTGATTGGTCAATGACAATATGGATGCCTTTGGTGAGCCGCAAATGTTTGTTATTAACAGAAAGGTCCTTCTTGCGCACCTTATCCACCCATGGACCGGCTGCGTTAACAATTTTCTTTGCCTTTACCTCAATTGTCTTTCCTGTTAATACGTCTTTAGCCTCGATACCCATCACTTTTTGATTTTCATAAATAAACTTTTCAGCTTTTACATAGTTTACAGCTGCGGCTCCTTTTTCAACCGCTTTTTTCATCACTTCTATCGTTAACCGGGCATCATCCGTCCGGTATTCAACATAGTAGCCGCCGCCGACTAATCCTTCTTTTTTTATAAGCGGCTCTTTATGAAGCGTTTCGTCAGCTGTCAGCATCGTTCTTCGCTCTGATTTTTTCACATTGGCGAGAAAATCGTAGACGCGCAAGCCGATGCCTGTCGTGAACTTGCCAAAAGTGCCGCCTTTATGCATAGGCAGAAGCATCCATTCTGGTGTAGTCACGTGCGGACCGTTTTCATATACTACTGCACGTTCCTTGCCGACCTCAGCCACCATCTTCACCTCAAACTGCTTCAAGTAACGCAGCCCGCCGTGAACAAGTTTTGTGGAGCGGCTGGAAGTCCCTGCAGCAAAATCTTGCATTTCTACAAGAGCCACCTTCATTCCGCGCGTGGTCGCATCTAATGCAATCCCCGCTCCTGTAATCCCGCCTCCGATGACGAGAAGATCAAATTCTTCGTTTTGTAAATGGCTCAGCCATTGTTCACGCTCTACATTTGAAAATTTCATAATGTCCCCTCCAATTGTTAAATACCTCATTTTCACTAAAAGAAAACGAAAAGAGACCTGCCAAAACATAACGATGGATCATCGCTATGAAGACAGGTCTCTCTGTTTCTCCAGACAATTTATTAACTTAATTTCATTATATAGCACGAGGCTTGAGATTTCAAACTTTAAATACTAAGGCAGCTTCTATCGCTTTTTTCCAGCCGGCGTACAAGCGTGCCTGTTCTTCATTCGCCATTTGCGGTTTAAAGACTTTTTCCACTTGCCACTTAGAAGAAATTTCTTGGCGGTCTTTCCAGAAGCCTACTGCAAGTCCAGCAAGATACGCCGCACCAAGGGCTGTGGTTTCATTGATAATCGGACGTTCCACAGGCACTTGGAGCATATCGCTTTGGAACTGCATCAGAAAATTGTTTTTAACCGCTCCGCCGTCGACACGCAGTGTTTTTAATGAAATGCCGGAGTCAGCCTCCATCGCATCCAGGACATCTTTTGTTTGATAAGCAAGCGATTCAAGCGTCGCACGGACGAAATGCTCTTTAGATGTTCCTCTTGTTAAACCGAATACAGCTCCGCGCACGTCGCTGTCCCAATAAGGCGTACCAAGCCCGACAAAGGCCGGAACAACATAGACACCTCCGGAAGAAGCCACATTGGTCGCATATTCTTCTGTGTCAGCCGCATCCTTGACCATGCGCAAACCGTCACGCAGCCATTGAATGGCCGAGCCTGCAACAAAAATGCTGCCTTCAAGGGCGTATTCCACTTTTCCATCTATTCCCCAGGCAATAGTTGTTAATAAGCCGTGGCGGGAGGACACTGCTTTCTCACCCGTATTCATGAGCATAAAACAACCGGTGCCATATGTGTTTTTTGCCATTCCTTCTTCATAACATGCCTGGCCGAATAAAGCAGCTTGCTGGTCACCAGCCGCACCGGCAATGGGCACTTCCTGACCGAAAAAGTGATAAGGGACCGTCTGGCCGTAAACTTCAGAAGAAGGGCGCACCTCAGGAAGCATCGATGTAGGAATGTCTAAGATAGTTAGCAGTTCTTCATCCCACGTTAAATCGTGAATGTTGAATAATAGCGTTCTTGATGCATTGGAGTAATCTGTCACATGCACCTTGCCGCCGGACAGCTTCCAAATAAGCCACGTATCAATCGTGCCAAATAAAAGCTCTCCCTTTTCTGCCCGTTCCCGTGCACCTTCTACATTGTCGAGAATCCACTTGATTTTCGTGCCTGAAAAATAAGCGTCAATCAGCAATCCTGTTTTCTCACGGAATAATGAATCATACCCTTGGTCTTTCAGTTCATTGCAAATATCGGCCGTTTGCCGCGACTGCCACACAATGGCATTATAAACTGGCTTTCCGGTTTCTTTATCCCACACGACTGTTGTTTCCCGCTGGTTTGTAATTCCAATACCGGCGATTTGCTCAGGGCTGATATTATTTTCAGATAATACAGTCGCAATGCAGGCCAGGATGGTTCCCCATATTTCATTGGCATTATGCTCCACCCAGCCAGGCTGCGGGAAATGCTGAGTAAACTCTTTCTGGGCTACATAAGCCGCTTCTCCTTTTTTATTAAAAAGAATCGCTCTTGAGCTTGTTGTGCCTTGATCAAGCGATAAAATAAACTGTTCCATTCCTTTCTCCTCCCTTTATCAAGCATCTGCTTCGTTTGAAGCTGTATGGTTTTTCTTCCCCATCATCAGTATAACGAGTAAAACAACAAAAGTAACAGCTAACACTCCCCAGAATGCCGGTACAATATCTCCGGTAAAGAAAGCCCGATAAAACAAGCCGCCCAGTGAACCGCCAAGCAGCGGGCCGACGACAGGTATCCAGGCATATTGCCAATTCGAACCGCCTTTGCCGGCAATCGGGAGCAAAAAGTGAGCGATACGCGGGCCGAGATCACGCGCAGGATTAATGGCATAACCAGTCGTTCCGCCTAAAGATAAGCCGATAGCCACAATTAATAACCCTACGATAAATGGATTAAGTCCTTCTGTAAATTCATTGGCTCCAATCGATAATATTCCAACCGTCAAAATAAAAGTCCCAATGATTTCACTTAACAAGTTGGAAAAGGTATGCTTAATTGCCGGCCCGGTAGCAAACACACCCAGCTTGGCTCCCGGGTCATCCGTCGCTTTCCAATGAGGCAGAAAGTGCAAGTAAACAACGGCTGCGCCGATGATCGCCCCAATCATTTGTGCAGCAATGTAAGGAGCAACGTCTCCCCAGGCAAAATCGCCGGCAAAAGCTAAGGCCAGCGTGACGGCAGGGTTTAAATGAGCGCCGCTAAATTGGCCCACAGCATACACAGCCATCGCAACAGCCAGCCCCCATCCCCAAGCAATCACCATCCATCCGGAAGCAAAAGCAAACGACTTTTTCAAATTTACATTTGCGCAAACCCCGGCTCCAAATACAATTAACAAAGCTGTTCCGAACAGCTCTCCCCAAAATGGTGTCATTCTTTTTTACTCCCTTTCTCCGTGAAATAAGTAATATCCAAGAGTGCCTTGTCAGATGAACAGAGCCCTTAAATCAAAAAAAAACAAAAAGATCCACAACAAACAGCCGCAAAAATTGCGTGTGTTGTGAATCTCTTTGTTCTCCATCACAAATTATTAACTTATCCCTAAGATAATACGTTTTGAAAGCGCCGTCAACTAATTTACCATACATTATTTATTAATAATATAATTTCCACAGTTCCCGGTCAGAAGTTGTAATGGCACAGGCCCCGGCTTCCAGCGCCTCTTCCACTTCTTCTCTCGTTTCTATCAGCCCGCCCGCGAAAATCGGTTTTTTAGTTTTTTCATGCAGCTCTTTAATGATCTTGGGCACTACCCCCGGCAGTACCTCAATATAGTCGGGATCGGTCCGCTCAATTAATTTAATGCTGCGCTCAAGGGCGCTTGAATCGATAATAAAGGCCCGCTGTGTGGCCAGAAGCCCTTTTTGCTTTGCCCTGACGATGGCGTTTCCCTTTGTGGAAATAATCCCATACGGTTTTACATATTGTGCAATGAATTCAGCTGCATATTCATCGCTTGTCAAACCGTGGATTAAATCCAGATGCAAAAACATCTTTTTTCCATGCTGCCGGGCATAGTCAAATACACTCTTGACCATGCCGACATGCAAATCTAAAAACACCCCATACTCAAACGGAGTTTCAAGCATTTTATCAAAATCTTTCATTGTCCGAACTGCCGGCAATATTTTTTGTCCGTGAAAATTCATCGGCTGCACCCCTTTTATTCTAATTCTCTTTTTGGCTAAACGAAAAGCTGTCTGTCATTAGCTGAGCGGGAGCATTTTTTCCTTCTTTAAAGGCTTCCCTCCATATAAGAAAAAGATGATCGTTACGAGGCCGAAAATGGAGCTGATAACAGCAAAAAAGCTGACCGCCTGAAACAGCTGCAAAGCAAGCCCCCCTAAGTAAGGACCAGTCAGGCTGCCGATGCTGAAGGCCATGCCGCACAAGAGATTCCCCGTTGGCAGCAAGGGTCTTGGCATCAAATCGGTCATAAAGCTAATGCCCAAGCTAAAAGTAGAACCGACCAGCATCCCTGCGAGAAATATGCACATTAATAGCAAGGGATACATCTGGTCAATGAGCGCGGCACTAAAAAACAATAACGTTCCAGATAATAAGACGATGGATAATATCCTCTTTCTTCCGTATTTGTCGCTCATCATGCCTAATGGAAATTGGAAGACGATACCGCCAATTGCGAATGACATTAAAATGATGGAAATTTCTTGAACAGACAAGCCGGTTCGCACCCCGTAGATCGGATAAATTCCATTAAAGGACGTCTCCAAAAATCCGTAAGCAAACGTTGGCAAAAAAGCGAGCCACCCGTAGCGAAAAGCTTCCCTAAACCGTTTCATCGTTTCCCACATTGAATTGGTCTCCACCTGCTGCTCCGGAAAATCATTTTTAAGAAAAAATAAAAAGACCCAGCAAACTAAACAAAGAACCGCCGAAAGGATAAACGGCAAAGCTTCACCGTAATGGATAAGCCCTGTCATCAATGGACCGGCAGCAAATCCCAAGCCGAAAAAGAGGCCGTAAAGCGAAATATTCCTCCCGCGCCGCTCAGGAGAAGAAAAAGTCGTAATCCATGTTTGCGTGCCGAAATGAAGCGCATGATCGCCGATTCCGATCAAGAGACGCAAAATAAACCAAAACCAGAATGATTTCCACAAAGGAAAAGCAAACAAAGCAGCGATCACCAGCAGACCGCCTCCGATGATTACGGGCTTGTAGCCAAATTGCCGCAAAGGTTTTTCCATAAACGGCGAAATAAGCAATATACCGATATACAAACCAGTCGCATTTAATCCATTCAGCGAAGCTGGCATGCCTTCCTGTTCAAATAACAATGCAATCAGCGGCAGCAGCATCCCTTGGCTAAATCCAGAGATGGCCACCACACTGACAAGTACACCTAACCGAAACCGTTCTCCTGTATTAGCCATAATAACTCTTACTCACCTCTTATGTCCTTGCGCTGCATCTAAACTCTCTCTTTTTCTATATTAGGCTATTTCGCTTGGCTCGTATAGAGAGGAAGCGGCAAAACTGTTTTACCTTATTTTTTTAGCTTGCCTATCACGTAACGTGATGTTTTAGAATGAAGCTAACGAACAAATGGAGGGAGCACAATGGAAAAACATTACACAATCGGCCAATTTAAGAAAATGAGCGGTCTGACGGCAAGAACACTGCAGTACGATGATGAGATTGGCAGCCTGACCGCTCAACGGACAGAAGGAGGACACCGGTACTACCTGGAAAGCGACGTGCACACACTTCAAAAAATTGTTTCCTTAAAGTTTTTAGGTTTCTCTCTTGAAGAAACGGCCGATTTTATCAATAAAGATTCCTGGAACGAAAAGGACTCTTTGATCTTTCAGCGTGATATGATGGAAAAAAAGCGTGAGCAATTAAATAACTCTATCCGGCTGCTTAATCTTGCTATTGAGCAAATCGAGACAGGCGGGACTTTGCACACGGATATATTTATTTCAATGATTAACAATGTGCACATGGAAAAAAGCCACAAACGCTGGTTCGCCGCTTTTATGCCAGAGCCCCGCATCAATGCGCTGTTTGATAGACTGAAAAGCGAGCAGGAAACGATCGAGAAGAAATCGATGCATTTATTTTCGCGCCTAAAGGAGGCTATGGATATCGATCCGAAAAGCAGCGAGGTTGGCGAATTAGCAGCTGAATTAATGGAATTTGCCATGGAAATAGCCGGTGATGAGCTGCCGCTGTTAGAACAAATCCCGGCAGCAGATCTTGAAGAAGACCCCTGGCTCTTCCCCTACCCTTTTACTCCGGAAGAGGAACAATGGCTAAAACAAGCGGTCAATCATTATATGGAAAAGGAAGGGATACAAAGTGGAAAAAACTAATCAAACAGATTGGCAGCAATGGAGGCCATTCATCCGCTTATTTACAAAATCAAGCTTGCCGAAGTGGATCATTGCCACAGCTGTCTTACTAAGCATAATCGAGACGGTTGCCGGGCTGATTGTGCCCTTGTTTACAAAGGATCTTGTGGATCAGCTGGCTGCGAGCCAGCTGCAGCTGTCCGTCATCCTCTTTCTCGCCGGCAGCTTTCTTGCCCAAACTATCTCGGGCGGCTTTTCCTATTACTTAATGAGCTACATTGGAGAAGCCGTGGTTTCTTCCATACGCAAGCGATTATGGGGGCAAGTACTGGCGCTTCCTGTCTCTTATTTTGATCATCATGAATCCGGGGAAACGATGAGCCGGCTGACACAGGATACGAATACGGTCAAAACGTTGATCGTTCAGCACCTTGTTTCCTTTGTAACTGGAATCATTTCTATTGCCGGCGCGGTTGTTATTTTACTTTTCATTGACTGGAAAATGACCATTGTTATGCTGCTGGCCGCTCCTGTTTCTATTCTGATTATCATGCCGCTCGGCCGCAAAATGTACCGTATCTCCAAAGACACACAAACAGAAATGGCGGGCTTTTCAGCTGATCTTGGCAGAGTTCTTGCTGATATCCGGCTCGTGAAGGCCTACAGTGCGGAAAAAGCGGAAGGAGAAAAAGGCGGCCGGCGCATTCAGGAGCTTTTCCGGTACGGCCTGAAGGAAGCGCGGATTCAAGCCGTCATCTCTCCTTTCATGACGGGGATTATGATGATGGTTCTCGTTATCTTAATCGGTTATGGCGGCGTGCGGGTAGCATCCGGCTCCCTCACCGCCGGCTCCCTCGTAGCCATCATTATTTACATGTTTCAAATCGTTATTCCTTTCAGCCAAATGGCGGCTTTTTTCACAGCTTTCCAAAAAGCGATGGGAGCCACTGAAAGAATTCAGTCCATTTTGTCACTTGAACAGGAATCAGAAGAAGAAGGGTCGTCTGTAATTAATCCGGCTCAGGATCTTTTCCTTCGCAATCTCACGTTTCGCTACAATGAAAACCAGGCTGTGTTGGAGGATATTAATCTCCAGATTCCGGCCGGAAAAACAACGGCCTTCGCCGGTCCGAGCGGCAGCGGCAAAACGACCCTCTTTGCCTTGCTGGAGCGCTTTTATGAACCGGCTGATGGCGACATTTATTTAGGAGAGCAATCCATCCGTGAATTTAACCTTCATTCATGGCGGACAGCCATCAGCTACGTTTCCCAGGAAAGCCCGATTATGTCGGGAACGATCCGCGATAACATTTGTTACGGAATAGACAGGACACCAACAGATGAAGAAGTGGCAGAAGCCGCTAAGCTGGCAAATGCCGCTGAATTTATCGAGAAGCTTCCCGACCGGTATGACACAGAGGTTGGCGAACGCGGAATAAAATTATCAGGCGGACAGCGGCAGCGCCTTGCTATTGCCCGAGCTTTTATGCGCAATCCGCAAATTTTGCTGCTCGATGAAGCAACCTCCAACCTGGACAGCGATTCTGAGCGGCTCGTTCAGGAGGCGCTCGAGCAATTAATGGCCGGCCGGACCACTCTTGTGATTGCCCATCGCCTGTCCACTATCGTGAACGCCGATCAGATTGTCATCATTGAAAAAGGAAAGGTGACAGGGATTGGCACGCATGAAGCTCTTTTTGCCGGTCATCCGCTCTATCAAAAATTAGCACGCCAGCAATTAACCTCCTGAATACAAAAAAGGCCGCTTTTGTAAAGAAGCCGGCCTTTTTTGTATCTTTTTTTACCCTCCTTCTATTCAACGATTTTTTATTTACATAATAATATTATATATTCCTTAAATATCCGAAGATGAGCTAAACAAGGAATCCATTAAATAAAAAAAGAAGAACCCTTGATATCCAAAGGTTCTTCAAAACTGAAACTTACATAATTCGCTTAAACATTTTTTCGATTTGATACGTCGAATAATGAACAACGATCGGCCGGCCATGCGGGCAGGTAAATGGATCGCTGCAGCGGCGAAGGTCGTCCAGCAGCTGCTGGATTTCGTCATTGCGCAGGTGGTGATTCGCTTTAATAGACGCTTTGCAGCTCATCATGATGGCAGCTTCCTCGCGCAATTTTTTTATGTCCACCTTTCTCATTGACAGCATTTGTTCAATAATGCCCTCAATCATCTGCTGCTCTTCCCCTTTTGGCAGCCACTGCGGATGGGAATGGACGATAAAAGCGCGCTCGCCGAACGGTTCCAAAAAGACCCCTACGCTTTTTAAATCCTCCAGGTGCTCAGAAATTTTAATGCAATCATCAGCAGAGTATTCAAGTGTAATCGGCACGAGCATATCCTGCAGCTCCTTCTCTACCTGCCCCACTTTTTCCCGGAAGAACTCATATTTCAACCGCTCCTGAGCGGCATGCTGGTCAATCATATACAAGCCCTTTTCGTTTTGAGCAAAAATATACGTACCGTGCATTTGCCCGATCGGATAAAGCGGAGGAAGCCGGCTTTCCTGTTCCTCTATTCCGGTTTCCTGCCCATATCCATCATCTGCTTCGGCAGCATCTGCAGACGATGCCGCCTGCGGAGTGAATACAGCCTCCGTAAAGGCTTCCGCTGTTTCCTTCATTTCCATCGGAACATATTCATCGGGCTGCTCGCCAGCTGCTTCATCTAGTTCTCTCGTATATAATTCCTTCCTTTGACTGACCGGCGGCAAGCTTTCACGCCGCGTCACAGAAGCAGACGAGAAGGCAGGTGCCGGACGGTCCTCTTTTATGGCCTGTCTTTGGCTGTCATCAAAAGAAAATTCCTGCTGGCGGGAAGATGGCTGTGCCGGCTTGACCGCCGGCGCTGCTTCAGGAATCAATGTTTCTTTTTGAAAAGCCTCACGAATCGCCCTGGTGACAACCTCCTGAAGCTCTTGTTCTTTGCTGAAGCGAACTTCAAGTTTAGCCGGATGAACGTTCACATCCACAAGAATCGGGTCCATCGTGATGTTTACAAAAGCAATCGGGTACCTCCCGATCGGAAGAAGTGTATGATACCCCTCCTGGATTGCCTTGGCCAAGCTGTAATTTTTAATAAAACGGCCGTTGACCATAACAGAAAGGTAGTTTCTTGATGCCCTTGTCACTTCCGGCAAGGAAATCCATCCCTCCACCTGAAAGTCTAAAGAAGAAGCAGCTAGCGGAACCATCTTTTTCGCTGTATTTAATCCGTAAATCGCGGCAAGCACTTGACGAACGTCCCCATTTCCCGTTGTCTGCAGCAGCGCTCTCCCATTATGCCTCAGACGCATTGCTACCTCAGGATGGGCTAAGGCGAGCCGGTTTACCACATCGGTGATGTTGCCAAGCTCCGTGTGGATCGTTTTCATATATTTTAAGCGGGCCGGCGTGTTAAAAAACAAGCCTGACACTTTAATGTCGGTTCCTTTGCGGCTGGCTGCGGGTTCATGTTTTTGAACAATCCCGCCTGAGAGGACAATCTCGGTCCCCGGTCCTTCACCGGTGCCGGTAGTCAGCGACAGTTCGGATACTGAGGCAATACTCGGCAAGGCTTCCCCGCGGAAGCCGAGTGTCCGGATGCGGAACAAATCTGTTTCGTCTTTAATTTTGCTTGTCGCATGACGGGAAAAAGCTTTTAATACATCATCCGGCTCAATGCCTGTCCCATTATCAACAATGCGAATGCTTTCAAGACCTGCTTCTTCTACATCAATCTCAATGACTGTGCTTTCTGCATCAATGGCGTTCTCAACCAGCTCTTTTACAACAGAAGCGGGGCGTTCCACTACCTCACCGGCAGCAATTTTATTTGAAAGTGTATCATCCAGCTGAATAATCTTTCCCATGTGCTTCACCTGCTTTTTCTTGGTCTGACTACTTTTTCACCTTTTTCTGCAATGTATAGAGCGCGTTCATCGCATCCAGAGGCGTCATTTCTAATAAATCATAGGACGCCAGCTCATCGAGAATCTTTTTCTCCTTATTGGATAAGGGCGCAGGCGCAGCTACCGATTCATTAAAAAACGACAATTGTCCAGCTGCTTCTGCGGCCGTACTCGGCTGCTCTTTTTCTTTTTTCTTCTGGATGTCAGGCTTCTCCTTCTGCTCCAGCTCTGCCAAAATTTCATTTGCCCGCTCAATTAAGTCGCTTGGCAGCTCCGCCAACTGAGCCACATGAATCCCGTAGCTTTTATCAGCTGCCCCTTCTTTGATCTTGTGAAGAAAGACGACGCGGCCGTTTTTCTCTACGGCGCTGACGTGCACGTTCTTCAGCTGAGGAAGCGATTCTTCCAGCACAGTCAGCTCATGATAGTGTGTCGAAAACAGTGTTTTGGCTTGAATATGCTCATGAATATATTCAATAATGGCTTGAGCAAGCGCCATGCCGTCATAGGTGGATGTGCCGCGGCCAATCTCGTCAAAGAGAATCAGAGATTGATTAGTTGCATGAGTAATAGCGTTTTTGGCTTCCAGC
This sequence comes from Pseudobacillus badius, assembly GCF_002189605.1. Lineage (NCBI taxonomy): Bacteria > Bacillati > Bacillota > Bacilli > Caryophanales > Bacillaceae > Pseudobacillus > Pseudobacillus badius. The sequence goes on along the minus strand of NZ_MWMM01000001.1, from coordinate 483,984 downwards.
ATTTCCACCATGAAGGTACTCTGTCCGGAAATTAAATCATCTGCGGCCCCAATCCTCGTAAATACCTGGTCAAAAACAGGAAGCTTGGCTTCTGCAGCTGGAACGAAGCAGCCGATCTGCGCCATAATCGCGGTTAAAGCGACTTGTCTCATGTACGTGCTTTTCCCTGACATATTGGGACCAGTAACGAGCAGCATTTCCCGTTCCTTGTTCATCAGGCAATCATTTGGCACATATTCTTGAGAGTCCATTACTTTTTCAACGACCGGGTGGCGTCCGTCTTTAATGAAGAGCTCACGGCTGTCCGTTAATTCCGGCCTTGTGTATTTTCTTTTTTCACTTACCTCAGCGAAGCATTGGAGTACATCCAGTTCGCTGACAAGCCTGGACAGCTCCTGCAGCTCCGGGATAAAGCCTTTGACTTGCTCACGGATGTCAATAAACAGCTCATACTCAAGATCAATCATTTTTTCAGTTGCCTGTAAAATGAGCGCTTCTTTCTCTTTTAATTCCGGCGTAATGAAACGCTCGCAATTCGCTAGTGTTTGCTTGCGCTCATAGCGGCTGTCATTCAGCAAATGAAGGTTGGCTTTTGTAATTTCAATATAATAGCCAAAAATGCGGTTGTAGCCGATCTTTAATGATTTAATGCCCGTTCTTTCTCTTTCTTCCTGCTGCAAATTAGCGATCCAATCCTTGCCGTTGCGGCTAGCATCGCGATATTCATCCAGTTCGGCATGAAAGCCGTCTCTAATCATGCCGCCTTCTTTTACCGATAACGGGGGGTTCTCAACAAACGCTTGTTCAAGCAGATCCATCAGCTCTTCACAAGGGTTCATTTTTCTGGATAAAGATTGGATTTCTTCATTGTGAATTCGGAGCAGCAAAGCTTTCAGCATCGGAATTTGCTGCAATGATTTTTTTAATTGGATTAAATCGCGGCTGTTTACATTTCCGAAAGCGACCCGGCCGGCAAGCCGTTCAAGATCATAGACCTCTTTCAGCATCTCCCTGATTTCCTGGCGCTCAAAAAAGGCTTGAATCAGCGTTTCAACCATGGATAGCCGCTCATTGATATGGCGTCGGTTGATTAACGGCCGATCAATCCATTGCTTCAGCATCCGGCCGCCCATCGCTGTCATTGTTTCATCAAGCAGCCACAGCAAAGAGCCTTTTTTATTTTTTGAACGAATCGTTTCTGTCAGTTCCAAGTTGCGTTTAGAATACAAGTCAATTTTCATAAATTGGTGGACTTCATAGACAACAACCGGCTGTAAATGAGCAAGGCTGCGCTTTTGGGTACGGTGCAAATAATGAAAAAGCAAATGAGCGGCTTGCTTCATCCCTGAATGAGTGATATTTTCTGTTAAAGCAGCAAAGCCGCCCTTTTCAGCAGCCGGCTCCTCGTAGGAAAGCGTAAGATTCATCCGCTCTGTAAGCGTCTTTTGCACCTCTTCATGTAAGTCTTGCGTGATGACCGCTTCCTTGGCCCGCAAAGTAGACAATTCATTGATGACTTCATCTAAAGATGCTAGTGCAGTCGTCCGGCTTTCCCCGGTGGATAAATCGCAAAAAGCCAAGCTATATGTATGCTCTCCTTCAGAAAAAAGGGAAGCGATATAATTATTTTCTTTATCTGTGAGCCCCTTTCCCTCCATCACCGTTCCAGGAGTAATGAGCTGAACCACTTCCCGCTTCACAACGCCTTTCGCCTGTCGCGGATCTTCTACCTGTTCACAAATCGCTACCTTATGGCCAAGCTCAATTAGCTGCTCAATGTAGCCGGCCGCTGAATGGTAAGGCACTCCGCACATCGGTATGCGCTCAGACGAACCTCCGTCTCTGCTCGTTAACGTAATTTCAAGCAGCTGGCTTGCCTTCGTGGCGTCTTCAAAAAACATCTCGTAAAAATCACCTAAACGGAAAAACAAAAAGGCATCTTCATGCTGTGCCTTTATCGCTAAATACTGCCGGATCATCGGCGTATATTGTTCCATATATGTCCAATTCCTTTCAAATAAACCTGTCTATTTCAACTTTACATTATAGCATACTTGCGTTCTCTCTCCATTGAAAAAGCGCAGGCTGTTTATACAACCTGCACTCCACATTAATTGTCCTTTTTATGATCAATAAAGTCCGTGTCCAGCTCTCCATACTCCTCGTCATCAATTTCACAATCCCATTCCTCTTCCTCACAGCCATAAGGATGAACAGCCACACAAATTTTCGTTTCTCCGACCACTTCAACCAAGAATTCACGCTCGGCCTGAACAATGATTTTGTTATCCTTCGGCGAACAAACCGCTTCACAGCAATTCGGCTGCTGCAATACCCGCGCTATTACTTCATTATCATCAAAGCAGTTTTCATCCCGATACTTTAATTTGATAACGTCTTTGTAGCTGACTTTTTCCGTGACGACTGAAGTTTTCGTATTGTCATGGTGTGAGTACCACACGTTAATTTCATATGTCCCGTGAATCTCCACTTTTTTCCCCATCTTTTTTGCTTTATACTCATGGTTAATAATCCAGCAGCCTAAAATGCTCGATGGGTGATGTGGCGGACAAATGGTGTGGTGCGTCTGAGTAAATTTCCGGCCTTTCGCAACGACCGATTTTGTAATAATCTCTCTATATTCTGCCATTCGAGCGTCCCTCCTCGCTTATTCTCTATCTATCATATGCACCAGGAGCAAGACATGTGCCTAGAACATATAAAAAGTTCGCTTCGTTAAACAAAGCCGCCTAGTTAACAAAACGGAAGAACAACACTCCGACAGGTTTTTCCCCCAAAAAAAAAGCACCAGCCGCTATGGCTGGTGCCTGATATTCACTGCTGATTAACTGCAGCTTCCCGGTGCGCTGTTTTTCACTTGGGCGCCTGTTTCGCCGCGCAGCACATCGCCGCCCGTTGATTCAATGATTTGGTCTGTCACTGTATTAGAGATGGCAGATGTGACAATCTGCAAAATATCATTCACTTCTACTTGTGACTCTTTGAACTGTTGAACAACAGGGATTTCATCTAATTCCTGTTCGATTTTCATCATTTTTTCTTCAACCATTTTTAATGCTTCCGTTTTCCCATAATGCTGGAAATTGACGACTTGCTTTTGCAAGCTTTTCATGCTGGCGATTTTTTCACGGACTTTTTGATTTTCGTGAATCTTTGCTTCCGCTTCTTTAAAAAACGCTACTTCTTCTGTTTCCGCAATCATCTTAGCAAGCTCAACCGCTTTTGCAAGAATATCATCTTTTGTATACTTTGCCATTTTACTCCACCTCAGCCAATTGATGTTCTTCAATCATTTCTCCGTTTAAGGACCAGGTTTTTGCTTCTGTGATCTTTACATTGACAATCTTGCCAATCGCTGTTTTTGGACCTTTAAAGTTAACTAACTTGTTCTTATTTGTATAACCGGCTAAAATCTCCGGATTGTTTTTGCTTTCTCCTTCAACAAGTACCGGCACAGTTTGTCCTTGATACTTCTTCATCGCTTCGGCTGACAATTCATTTACTACGGCGTTCAAGCGCTGTAAACGCTCTTTTTTCACTTCCATCGGAACGTTATCCTTCATTTTGGCAGCCGGTGTCCCTTCGCGTGGAGAATAAATAAATGTATAAGCGGATTCGAAGCCTACTTCCCGATATAAAGAAATTGTTTCTTCAAATTGCTCCTCTGTTTCATTCGGATAACCAACGATGATATCCGTTGTCAAAGCAACATCTGGAATCGCTGCTTTAATCTTGCGGACAAGTTCAAGAAATTGCTCGCGCGTATATTTGCGGGCCATAATCTTTAATACGTCTGTAGATCCTGACTGAACAGGCAAGTGGATATGATCCATCAGGTTTCCTTTTTTCGCCAGCACTTCAATCAAATGATCATCGAAATCACGCGGGTGGCTCGTTGTAAAGCGAACACGCGGAATGTCAATTTTTCTAATCTCGTCCATTAAGTCGCCAAGGCCGTAATTCATATCCTCAAAGTCTTTGCCGTAAGCATTGACGTTCTGCCCAAGCAGCGTAATTTCTTGATAACCTTGGGCAGCCAGATGGCGCACTTCCTGGATAATATCTTCTGGACGGCGGCTCCGCTCTTTTCCGCGCGTATAGGGAACGATACAATACGTACAGAATTTATCGCATCCGTACATAATGTTTACCCATGCTTTGATGTTGCCTCGGCGCACCTTTGGAAGGTTTTCTACGACATCGCCTTCTTTTGACCATACCTCCACAACCATTTCTTTTGACATATAGGCATCCTTCAAAATCTCCGGAAGCCGGTGAATGTTGTGTGTACCAAAGATCATGTCCACATGGTTATAGGTTTTTAAAATTTTATTGACGACCGATTCTTCCTGTGACATACAGCCGCATACGCCTAAAAGCAAATCCGGGCGCTGCTGTTTTAAATGCTTCAAATGACCGAGCTCGCCAAATACTTTATTTTCAGCATTTTCGCGAATGGCACACGTATTGAGTAAAATGACGTTTGCATCTTCGACTGTATCGGTTGCCTCGTAACCAAGCGCCATAAAAATACCAGCCATTACCTCTGTGTCATGTTCATTCATTTGGCAGCCATACGTCCGGATATAAAACTTCTTCCCGTTTCCCATGCCGCGCAGCTGCTCATCAATTTTAAAATCATTATGGTAAGCGACTTCTTCTTTTCCCCGTTTTTTCGCTTCCTTTAAAGAAGGCGGAAGAAATACGGTTTCAAAATATTTGCTGTAATCCTTTTCGGATTTTTTGTCCGTTGGATTTTTCTCTTTCACTTGCTGTCCCTGAAGGCGTTGTTCTTCATTCATCGGAAAAGCTCCTTTCTTCTACTGGTGAAAACGACACTAAACATATAATAAGCAAGAATGCTCTTTCGTTAGCCGGTACACATTATTTTAGTATATAGCTTTCTATTTGATTAAACAATAGATGAATGTTGACAATTTAACAATGCGGAATGCGCCTGATCCGTTCATTTTCAACTAGCGTTTTCTCTAAAAAACTGACTTATTATAGCAATAAAAAATCCGCCAGCGGCGGATTTTTTTCACATAAACTCTTTGACTAGTTCGTTAAACATGTCATCGCCGAGCTGCAAGTCTTGACTTGCAAGCGGCTCTTCTGCATAGCCATGCACAAGCTCTTGGTAGGACGGTCTCTCTTTGTCCTGATAAATAATGCCTGTTACAAGGCCGTTATGCTGCATTAATGTATTCATAGCCATCTCGCGGTCGGAAGAATCATAATCCTCCATCGCAGACAGCTTTGTCAAGTTTTCCTTGAACCAATCGTAAGTATTAATTTTATTGTAGGTCACGCACGGACTGAATACGTTAATAATAGAGAAGCCTTTATGGTTGATTCCAGCTTCAATAATAGCCGTTAAATCTTTTAAATCTGTAGAAAAGCTTTGAGCAACAAAGGTAGCGCCGCTTGTAAGCGCCAGCTCCATCGGTGAAACCGTGCCCTCAATCGCTCCTTTTGGTGTAGACTTTGTCACGAATCCTTGAGCGGAGCGAGGAGATGTTTGTCCCTTCGTCAGCCCGTAAATTTGGTTATCCATGACGATATATGTGATATCGATATTGCGGCGCATCGCATGAATGGTATGCCCCATTCCGATGGCAAATCCATCACCGTCTCCTCCGGATGCAATGACGGTTAAATCCTTGTTAGCCATTTTGACTCCCTGCGCAATTGGCAAGGAACGCCCATGAATGCCGTGAAGACCGTAAGATTTAATATACCCGGAAATCCGGCCGGAACAGCCGATCCCGGAAATCACCGCAAGCTGATCAGGAGTCAGCCCGATATTGGCGGCCGCGCGCTGAATAGCGGCCTGTACAGAGAAATCTCCGCAGCCTGGGCACCAGTTTGGTTTTACATCATTTCGAAAATCTTTAAACGTTGCCATTAGTAACCGCTCCTTGTAATTGGAAAAGTTCTTTGCTGCCCTGGTAAATATGCTGAGGCTGGAATGGGTTTCCATCATATTTCAGCAGGCTTTTCACTTTATGAACGTGGCCCACATTCATTTTAATAATACTAGCAAGCTGGCCAGTGGCATTATTTTCAACAACAAGCACCCGTTTGGCTGATTCGATCAATGGCAGCAATTCCGCAGCCGGGAACGGATGAATAAGTCTGATTTGGGCATGATTGACCTTGATTCCTTCTGATTCTAAACGTTCCATTGCCTCTTCAATCGCTCCGCGGGTTGAATTAAAACCAATCAGCAGCAAATCAGCTTCATCGTGAGGCGTATTTTTATGGACCGGCGTGTTGAAGCGGATTTGTTCAAGCTTCCTCATCCGTTTATCCATTTGTGCCTGGCGGTTTGCTGCCGCTTCGGATGGCTTGCCGGTTTCATCATGTTCCACGCCTGTTACATGGTGAATGCCATTCTTCATGCCCGGAATGACCCGAGGAGAAATGCCATCTTCCGTCACTTCATAACGTTTAAAGTAGCTTTTCCCATCAAGCTCTGGAAGCTCCTCTTGGACGAGCTTGCCGCGGCGGATTTCCACCTGGCTGTAATCAAGCGGCTCTACGGTTTGCTTGCCAAGAGACAATTGCAAATCGGATAGGAGAATTACCGGGCACTGATATTCTTCTGCCAGGTTAAAAGCTTCCACCGCATCGTAAAAAGCTTCTTCCGCTGTGCTCGGCGCCATAACGATTTTGGGGATTTCCCCATGAGTGCCGTAAATCATTGCCATTAAGTCTGATTGCTCCTGCTTCGTCGGCAAGCCGGTGGACGGGCCGCCCCGCTGGGTATCCACTACAACGAGCGGAGTTTCTGTCATTCCCGCAAGCCCGATAGCCTCCATCATCAGAGAAAGACCAGGACCGGCAGAAGCAGTCAACGAACGGATTCCGCCGTAATTGGCCCCGATGGCCATTGTTGCCGCTGCAATTTCATCCTCTGTCTGAATGACAGTGCCGCCGACTTTTGGCAGCTTATCAATCAAGTATTCCATAATCTCAGAAGCTGGCGTAATCGGATAAGCAGCCATCAAACGGACACCGCCCGCTAAAGCTCCAAGTGCGATAGCGTCATTGCCGATCATGAACATCCGCTGGCGGCCGTCTGCCTCCTCAAGCTGCATCGCCCCCACCTTGCTGCCCAGCTGATCACACATATAGTTATATCCTTGCTGAATCGCTTCCATATTCTTTTGAACAACCGCTTCTCCTTTGCGGCCAAAAATCTCTTCTACTACACTTGTAAACACTTGCACATCTAAGTTGATAACAGCACATGTTGCTCCTACAGCCACCATGTTTTTCATTAATGAAGTGCCGAGTTCGGCAGCAATTTCGGTAAATGGAACAATATATAATTCTGCCTGTGTATGTTCTGGCTTCACTGGATTAAATTTCGCGTCTGCAATAATAATCCCGCCTGCATGAAGCTCTCCGCAGTTCACATCAATGGTCTCCTGGTCAAATGCAACGAGAATATCTAAATCGTCCGCAACCGCCCGCACCGGAGTTACGCTGACACGAATTTTATTATTAGTATGGCCGCCTTTAATACGTGATGAGAAATGGCGATAGCCATAAAGAAAGTATCCAAGCCGATTTAAAGCGGTGGAAAAGATTTCACCCGTGCTTTCAATCCCTTCCCCTTGTTGTCCTCCAACTTTCCAGGAAAGCTGATTTATCATTAAATATACAACTCCTTCAGTATATTCTGGACTTCAAAACTATTACTTTTCTAGTTTATCACTTTTATCATTGAATCACTATAGCTAAACATATTCCATTAACCAGGAAACCTGTTTGAGAAGTTTGCAAACAGGAACTTTTTTGCTTGGCTCGCCGAATAATGCCGATGAAGAAGATTCATCCACTCATCATACGCCTCATATGAGCTCCAGCCTTCAATCATTTCATCAATACCGTCAAAGTCTGAACCGAAGCCAAGGTGGTTTTCTCCGCCCAGCTCACAAATATGCTCTACGTGTGCCAATATGTCTTGGGCGTATACCTTCCCATGCTCCTTAATAAAAAAAGGAACAAAGGATAAACCGATCATCCCGTCTTTTTGGATGAGCGCCTGAATTTGTTCATCTTTAAGATTGCGGGGATGCGGGCAAAGACGGTAACAATTTGAATGACTGGCAATCGGCAAGTCGGCCTGTTCCATTACCTCCCAAAACGCTCGTTCCGATAAATGAGAGACGTCTGTCCAAACCTTCCATTCGTTAAGCATGCGAATGACTTCACTCCCCAACTCTGTGATTCCCGCTCCTCGCTTTGCCATCACCCCATCTGCCAAAGCATTTGCATGGTTCCAGGTTAAGCCGACCGACCTTACACCAAGGCGGTAAAGGGTGGCTAATTTTAGCGGGTCCTCTTCTATCGCCTCGCCGCCTTCAAGAGTAAGAACCGCACCAATCTCTCCCTCTTTTAGTTCGTTCAGCTCTTGCTTTGTTGTTATGGCCTTCATATCAGGATAGGGGCTGATTACTTTAGTGTAAAATAAATCAATTTGTTCTAATGCCGAACGGAAACGATCATGCGGCTTCACAGATGGGGACAAAAAAACCGCAAAGCATTGCACTTTCGCTTTCGTTTTCTTTAGGCGTTCATATGTAACATGCAAAGCGGGATCACTAAAGGTCTTCTCTGGATCTTTTTGTAATTGATACAATACATCACAATGCGCGTCAAAAATCATCTTTCCCACCCTTTCTAACATAGCTTTTCTTCACTGTCTCTCTTTTCTTCAGAAACAAGCAGCACCTACAAAAAAGAAAAACCCGTCCCAAGAAAGCGAACAGAGAAGCTTCTTCTCTTTTGCTGTCAAAAGGACGGGTTTTAATCCTAATTTATTATGTTATCGAGGCTCGACAATCAACTTGATTGCTGTTCGTTCTTCCCCTTCAATCATAATATCAGTAAAAGCCGGGATGCAAATTAAATCTACCCCGCTTGGAGCCACAAATCCGCGGGCAATCGCTACTGCCTTCACCGCTTGGTTCAGTGCACCAGCCCCAATTGCCTGAATTTCAGCTGCCCCTCTTTCACGAAGAACACCGGCAAGTGCACCAGCTACAGAATTAGGATTAGATTTTGCCGAAACTTTTAATATCTCCATTTCTTGTCCCCCTTTTGTTAAACGATACCGAATGCTCATGTTAGCGAACATAGTTGTTCGCTGTCCTTCCATTCCTACTATATTCGGCAATGAGCTCCTGTATTACTGACTTCGGCTAGAAAGCCTTGAACTTTCGCCTTTCCAGCTTTATACGCAGAAGCGAACCGGCTCATCATTTAACAAAATATGAAGACCTCTTACTCGGCAATAAATGGGTGATCTTCATTAATGAGAAGACGATCGATTGCTTTCGCCTTCCCTGTCTTTTTATCCACTTCGATTATACAGGCACTGAGCTGTGTGCGGCCGCTTTTCGGCACTTCAAATCGGACAGGCAGCCCTGTAACAAACTTTTTCAAAACGGACTCTTTCTCCATCCCAAGAATGGCATCATACGGTCCTGTCATGCCGACATCAGACAAATAAGCAGTTCCTTTAGGCAGCACACGGTTATCTGCTGTCTGCACATGCGTATGCGTTCCTACCACTGCTGTTACTTCACCATCAAGAAACCAGCCAATGGCTTGCTTTTCGCTTGTCGCTTCCGCATGAAAGTCAACGAAAATGATAGGTGTCCGTTCACGGGCTTTCTTTACCAAAGCTTTCACCTTTTCGAAAGGACAATCCAGTGCAGGCATAAACGTACGCCCCTGCAAATTAATGACGGCCGCTTCTATGCCCGCGCGCTTCACAAATAAAAGGCCGGTTCCAGGAGTGCCATCCGGAAAGTTAGCTGGGCGGACAAGCGCTTTCGCCTCGTCAATAAATTCAAATACCTCTCTATTATCCCAAGCATGGTTGCCGAGAGTCACCGCATCGGCTCCATCGTTTAAAAACTGCCGGTAAATCTTCTCCGTAATGCCTCTTCCGGCAGCAGCATTTTCTCCATTGACAATCGTTAATTCTGGTTGGTACTTGTTTTTGAGTCTTGGTAAATACTCAGAAATCATGTCACGGCCCGGAGACCCGACAACATCACCTACAAATAATATCTTCATATAGATTCCTTTCTTCGCCTTTGTTTTTCCCATAGGGAAAGCGGTGTGATTGATCACACCGCTTTATTTTGCATATTCCACAGCACGCGTTTCTCTTATAACTGTTACTTTAATATGACCTGGATAATCAAGCTCTCCCTCGATTCGTTTCCGGATATCACGCGCAAGTCGGTGTGCTTGCAGATCGTCCACCTGTTCTGGTTTTACGATAATCCGCACTTCACGACCAGCCTGGATAGCGAACGACTTCTCTACGCCATCATATGATTCGGAAATTTCCTCAAGTTTTTCCAGGCGGCGAATATAATTCTCCAGCGTTTCACTGCGGGCACCTGGTCTAGCAGCTGATAGAGCATCAGCAGCAGCCACGAGTACAGCAATAATAGAAGTTGGCTCAGTGTCTCCATGGTGAGAAGCAATGCTATTAATAACAACCGGATGCTCTTTATACTTTGTCGCAAGCTCTACGCCGATCTCTACATGGCTTCCTTCCACTTCGTGATCGACAGCTTTGCCGATATCATGAAGCAATCCAGCACGCCGGGCCAGAGTTTCATCCTCTCCAAGCTCCGCTGCCAGCAGGCCAGTAAGAAAGGCCACTTCCATCGAGTGCTTTAACACATTCTGACCGTAGCTTGTACGATATTTCAATCGTCCAAGAATTTTGATCAAGTCCGGATGCAAACCGTGAACACCTACCTCAAAGGTCGTTTGTTCTCCGACCTCCCGGATATGCTCATCTACCTCTCTCCGCGCTTTATCAACCATTTCTTCAATGCGCGCTGGATGGATGCGTCCATCTTGGACCAGCTTTTCAAGGGCAATCTTAGCAGTTTCCCGGCGAATCGGGTCAAATCCCGAAAGGATAACCGCTTCCGGTGTATCATCAATAATCAAATCAATACCTGTCAGCGTTTCGAGCGTTCGGATATTCCGTCCTTCCCGTCCGATGATACGGCCTTTCATTTCATCATTTGGCAATGTCACAACAGAGACCGTTGTTTCCGCCACATGATCTGCCGCACAGCGCTGAATGGCAAGAGAAAGGATTGATTTTGCTTTCTTATCTGCCTCTTCCTTTGCTCGGTTCTCTTGCTCTTTAGTCATTACAGCAATATCGTGTGCAAGCTCTTGCTCTGTCCGCTCCAAGATAATCGAGCGGGCCTCTTCCCGAGTGAGACTGGCGATTCGTTCTAGTTCCGCCTGCTGCTTTTTGATCATCTCTTCCACTTTGCTGTCCATCTCTTCAATATGTTGTTGTCTCTCAGCAAGAATCTCCTCTTTTTTCTCAAGCTGCGATTCGCGCTTATCAAGCGAATCATCTTTTCGGTCGAGGTTTTCTTCTTTTTGTAGCAAACGATTCTCTTGTTTTTGCAATTCGTTTCTTCGTTCACGAAGTTCTAATTCCGTGTCTGTACGAAGCTTATGAATTTCATCCTTTGCTTCAAGCAGGGCTTCCTTCTTTAAGGATTCCGCCTCACGCTTTGCGTCGTCAACAATTTGGTCGGCAGCGCTTTTAGCTCCTGCAATCTTAGATTCGGCAATGGATTTTCGAACAAAATAGCCAACAACTACACCGACGATTAGGCCAAGCAAAATGGAGATGATTGTAATGGGTTCCATCCTTTCACCTCCTCTTGCTATGAACTTTTGTCATGCTTTTAACATGTCGGCTGATACATTGTGTCAACATTTCAATATACAGCTTCTGACTTCCATTTTTAAGAGAAAAAAATGTAAAATATACATCTCAATTTTATAGTTGTGAAAATTTCTTGTCAAGAGTTTCATCCTGCCAGTCGCCTTCTTCCTTTGCGATAGCAAGAAAAGGAGCGATGTCCTGCGACACCGCTCCTGCTTATTACTCGTCAAGCAAGCTAAACTCTTCCGGAGCTTCTGCTTCGTCCGGTTCAATAAAGTCCGCTTCCAGCCCGTAATGCTGGCGGATCTTCATGGCAATCTCCTGGCGAATAGCCGGGTTCTCTTTCAAGAATTGCTTAGCATTTTCCCGTCCTTGGCCGAGGCGTTCTTCGTTATAAGAATACCAAGCGCCGCTCTTTTGAACAATATCCACTTCCGCTCCCATGTCGATGATCTCACCTTCTCGGGAAATCCCTTCTCCATACATAATATCGACTTCTGCTACACGGAAAGGCGGAGCTACTTTATTTTTCACTACTTTGATTTTTGTTTTATTACCAACAATATCATTGCCTTGTTTCAGAGCTTCCGCACGGCGGACTTCAAGACGGACGGAGCTGTAGAATTTCAAGGCGCGTCCTCCTGGAGTAGTTTCAGGGTTACCAAACATTACGCCGACTTTCTCGCGGATCTGGTTAATGAAAATAGCAATCGTTTTTGATTTATTAATTGCTCCTGATAGCTTTCGAAGTGCCTGTGACATTAAGCGCGCCTGCAAGCCGACATGGGAATCTCCCATTTCTCCTTCAATCTCAGCTTTTGGAACGAGAGCTGCAACCGAGTCGATAACAAGAATATCGACGGCGCCGCTGCGCACAAGAGCCTCGGCAATCTCAAGAGCCTGTTCCCCTGTATCCGGCTGGGAAAGCAGCAATTCATCAATATTTACCCCTAGCTTTTGGGCATATACCGGATCGAGTGCATGCTCCGCATCAATGAAAGCAGCCTGGCCGCCGGATGCCTGCACTTCAGCAATTGCGTGAAGAGCAACCGTTGTTTTACCTGAACTTTCTGGGCCATAAATCTCAATGATTCGGCCGCGCGGATAGCCGCCTACCCCAAGTGCTGTGTCAAGGGCGAGCGAGCCGCTTGGACTAGTGGATATTTTCCGATCAGTTTGTTCTCCTAATTTCATGATAGACCCTTTACCAAATTGCTTCTCAATTTGCTTCAAGGCCATATCTAATGCTGCTTGACGATCGTTCACTAAAATTCCTCCTTAAAATTAGCAATCTATCAAATAAATGCATCATGACATATTGTTTCAGAACCTATACTAACTATACCTTTTTATTGAGACAATTTCAAGCAAAAAGCGAACATTTATTCGGTTTTTGTTTCCCGTGAAAAGAGTGGCTGGGGAACTAGAAATATCGAGGAAGAAAGAGTGGAAAAAAGAAGAAAAAAAGAACTCCTGCCTCTTTATTTTATCATAAAGAAGCAGGAGAAGGTAATTTTAAGCCGGGAAAAATTCGCTTAATTTCAGCTTTCGACAGCTACACCGGTTGCTTTTTCGATAGCCTGATTCAAGTCTGCAATCAGGTCTTCCGTTGATTCTAATCCAATAGACAGGCGGATCATTTCCTCTTTTGTGCCTGATTTTTTCAATTCTTCACTGCTTAGCTGCTGGTGTGTCGTGGAAGCCGGATGGATAATCAGAGATTTGCCGTCACCAACGTTAGCTACATGCGACCACAGCTTAATATTATCAATCACTTTTTTGCCCGCTTCCCGTCCGCCTTTAATGCCGAACACGACAATCGAGCCGAACGTATGGCTTAAATATTTCTTTGCCAGCTCATGAGATGGATGGTCTTCGAGGCTTGGATGTGACACCCAGTCTACTGCCGGATGATTTTTCAAATAATCCACGATGGCAAGCGTGTTCTCATGATGGCGCTGGATGCGCAAATGCAGCGTTTCTAGCCCTTGAAGAAGCAAGAAAGCGCTGTTGGCACTTAAAGCCGGACCGAAATCCCGCAATAACTGCACACGTAGTTTAATCGCAAAGGCCGGGCCTTCTAAATCTGCATATCTTAATCCGTTATAGGATTCGTCCGGCTCAGTAAAGCCAGGGAATTTTTCGCTGTTCCAATCAAATGTTCCTCCGTCTACGACTACGCCGCCAATCACCGTACCGTGGCCGCTAATCCACTTCGTTGCAGAATGAACGACAATGTCTGCTCCCCTTGTCAGCGGATTAGCCCCGTACGGAGAAGCAAACGTATTGTCGACAATCAAAGGGATGCCGTTTTCATGAGCGATGTCCGCCACTTTCTCCACATCAAGCACATTTAAGGAAGGATTGCCGATAATTTCTCCAAAAAGGGCTTTCGTCTTTGGCGTAATCGCCTTTCGGAAGTTCTCCGGATCTGTAGAATCTACAAACTTTACATTGATTCCGTATTTAGGAAGCGTGTTGGCAAACAAGTTGTATGTACCGCCATATAAGTTAGCAGCAGCTACAATTTCATCGCCGGCATGAGCCAAATTCAATATTGAAAAAGAGATAGCTGCCATTCCTGACGACAGCGCCACAGCCGCTGCTCCCTTCTCCAATAAAGCTACCCGTTTTTCAAATACGTCTACCGTCGGATTGGTAATGCGCGTATAAATATTTCCCGGCTTTTGTAAAGCGAATAAGGCGTTGGCATGATCGGTGTCTTCGAATACATAAGAAGTTGTTTCGTAAATCGGCACAGCCCGCGCACCTGTTACCGGATCAGGCACTTGTCCTCCATGAAGTAAAATTGTTTCCTTGTTCCATTGTTCGTTTGTCATTGTCAATTCCTCCTAATCTATTGAAAAAACGTAAACAGCCCGAGAAAAATCAAAAGCCCTCTTCTTTTAAGAAGAGGGCTTTATTAACAGGGTCCTCCTCTTATCTCTCAGGCTATCACACCTGCAGGATTTAGCACCGTTTCAGGCAAATTGCCTGAAGGTTGCCGGGCTTCATAGGGCCTAGTCCCTCCGCCGCTCTCAATAAGAGTGTTTGTATTTAATTAAGTAAGTGATAACTCTTGCTGTTTATTATATAGGAGGTTGATCAGAATAGTCAATAATATTCGGAATGTTTTTATTTGTTGCGAGCAAGTGCCGCCAGCAAATAGTGGCAGCCATATTTAACTGAGCGCTTTCTGATTCCTTCCCGGCTTCCCGCCAGTTCCAGCTTGAATGCTTTTGTTTGATCATACTTAGAAGAAAGTCCGATCCATACAGTGCCCGGCGGCTGTCCTTCTGCTTCTCCTGGACCTGCCACACCTGTAAAGCTGATGCCGAAATCGGCCTTCAACAATTGGCGGGCATTCTCTGCCAGCTCAATGGCACATTCCGCGCTGATGGCTCCATGGCGAGTGAGCGTTTCCTTTTTCACTTGCACGAGCGCTTCTTTTGCTTCGTTGGAATAACAAACGATTCCGCCCTTAAAAAAGCTGCTCGCTCCCGGAATAGCTGTTATTTCACTTTGAAACAACCCGCCGGTTAAGCTTTCGGCGGCAGCTACCGTATGAGACGTTTCTTTTAAGCGCTCCGCCAGCTCGCGGGCAATCGTTGTATCATTGTAGCCATAGAAATACTCGCCTACCCGTCTCAGGATTTCTTCTTCCGCCTCCTGTATCATCTGCAAGGCGGCTGATTCTGACTCATGCTTGGCAGTAATTCGGAGTGTTACCTCGCCATCCCCTGCAAGCGGAGCAATCGTCGGATTTTGCTGGGCAAGCAGCAAATCTTCCACTTCTGTTTCCAAAGCGGACTCTCCGATGCCAAAGAATCTCAGTACCCGTGATTCAATTTTTTCCACTTTCTCAAGCACATTGAGAAGAGCCGGCTTTCCGTACTCAATAAACATCGGCTGCATTTCCCGAGGCGGTCCCGGCAGCAGCATGTAGAAGCGCTTCTCCCCTTTAATCATCATCCCGGGCGCCATCCCATGGTCATTCGCCAAAACAAGGCTTCCTTCCATCACGAGAGCTTGCTTTTTATTATTGGGAGTCATTGGTCGCTTCGTTCTCTTAAAGTAATTTTCAATGCTCTTTAAAGCCTCATCATTGTAGACGAGCGGCCGGCCGATATGGGCAGCGATCGCTTCTTTCGTTAGATCATCCTTCGTGGGGCCAAGCCCTCCCGTAAATATCAGAAGGTCTGCTCTTTCTTCTGCCTGCTTGACGGCATCAAGCAACCGGCTGCTGTTGTCTCCAACAACTGTATGATAATAAACATTAATGCCGATTTCAGCCAGATGCTGGGACAAGAACTGGGCATTCGTATTTGTAATTTGCCCAAGCAGCAGCTCGGAACCGACAGCAATAATTTCTGCATTCATTCTCTTCATCTCCTCTTTTCTTCAGGCGGCAACCAATACGGCCGGGTATTAGAAACGGCCGCTCTCACGAATTCAGCTCGCTTTTAAAAACAAAGCTGTTCCTTAAGTGCCGACATCTTGCTTTCTTCTCTAAGCTTTGCATAGACAGAGAGAAAGCAGCAGCCTTACACCTTGGAACAGCCTTTTTGCTTATTTTGAATGTTTAAATACTCCGCGGTTCAGATAGAAATAATCCCATCCTGACCAAATAGTAAAGAATGCTGCAACCCAAAGGGCCCAATCGGCAAACGGGATGCCTAACGCTTCAAATGGGGCATTATGAAGCAATAAAGCAGCAATCGCAATAATTTGCGTCCATGTCTTGATTTTTCCAAGCATGTTAGCTGCCACTACTTCTCCCTCTCCTGCCAAAATCAGCCGCAGGCCGGTCACCGCAAATTCGCGGCTAATAATAATAATGACAATCCAGGAAGCGGCTAAACCAAAATCAACAAGGACGATCAGGGCTGCTGAGACAAGCAGTTTATCAGCCAGCGGATCTAAAAATTTCCCCAGGTTAGTGACCAGGTTCAGCTTTCTTGCATAATACCCGTCAATCCAATCTGTTGTGGAGGCTACAATAAACAGCATGGCTCCCCAAAAGTGGGCCGCAGGCATTGTAGTTCCTAAAATGGTTAAGCTCCCCCAGTTAAAGTCTGCGAGCATGATCACCAGAAACAGCGGGATCATTAAAATTCTTGAAACTGTAATCTTATTCGGTAAATTCACGATGGACCCTCCAACTATTCTATCGCTGGACAACATGGCAAGCTGTCCAAATTATCTGCCGGATTATTGCTCAGCCGGTTTCACCTGAACGATGATATCCTGCCTTACCTGTTCAGCAGCAGGGAGCTGATAGGACAATGTTTCGCCATTTACTTTAACTTCCGCATCAGGAGCAAAGCCAACGACGACTTTCGCTTCTGTTTGGCCCGTTAAATCAAATGTCTGTGATTGGCCCTTAGCCAGCATATTGTTATAGTAGCTCTTGCCGCTTCCATCCTTGACTGTTATCCACGTTTCCCCTTTAGATAGAACAGTTAGTTCAAATTTCTCGGCATTTTGAAGAACATAGGTTGCTTGTTTGCCGCTTGTTCCAGCTGCAGTGATCGTTTGTTTCGGTTTAGCTGGTTCCTTTGGTTTTTCTTCTTTTTTAGTTTCTTTTTTTGGCTCCTTTGTTTCTTTCTGATTATCCGTTTGCTCCTTCGGCTGTTCCACGACTGTTTCTTCTTTTACTGCCTTATCATTGGAATCGCTTTTTGGAATGAGGAACCAGACGAGAACAAGCGCACCAATCACAAAAGCAGTCACTAACATCTTCGGCAAATACTCAAGGAACTTTGAAGGTTCTGCCGGCACTGTAGTCCGAACATTTTCGACCTTCGTTGCTCGCTGTGGAATTTCGTCTTCATAAGAAGAAGGAATTTCACTTTTGTACTCTTCAAACAATTGCTCAGCGTCCAATCCGACCGCTTCGGCATATTGCTTAATAAATGCCCGTACATAGAATTTGCCAGGCATCATATCGTAGTTTCCTTCTTCAATGCCCTGTAAATATCTTTTTTGAATTTTTGTCATTTCCTGCACATCTGCTAAGGACAGGCCTTTCGCTTCCCGTGCTTCTTTCAAGCGGTTTCCTAATTCTGTCACCCGTAACACCTTCCATAATTAAAAGTTAAAACCACCAAAGTCCATATCCTGGAATAAGTTGTTTTTTTCTACCGGTTCGTATGTAATTTCTTCATCAGGATGATTGCGAAGCTCAATAATATAATCAAAGTCCTCTAAACTATATTCGCTGTTTTGCACAAAGATATCCGGATGCTCCACCACTTTAACGGCAGGCAGTCTCATGATTTCGCGAACAAGCTGCCAATGTCTTTCGTTGGCCCGCTTTGTTGACACAACACCATCCATAATAAAAAGGTGATTCGGATTATACTCATCCCGAATTAATTGGTCACGAACCGTTTGCTTAATCATTGTGGAGGAGACGAACAGCCATCGCTTATTTGCACAAACGCTCGCTGCCACAATCGATTCTGTTTTCCCAACTCTCGGCATTCCGCGAATGCCAATTAATTTGTGCCCTTCCATTTTATACAATTCTGCCATAAAATCAACGAGAAGTCCAAGTTCATCCCGCACGAAACGAAAGGTTTTTTTATCATCAGCATCCCGCTGGATATAACGGCCGTGTCTGACGGCCATTCTGTCCCTTAGTTTAGGTTCCCTTAATTTAATAATTTGAATCGTATCCATTGTCTTTAAAATGGATTCAAGCCTTCTAATTTGATCCTCACTCTGTGCGAGCATTAAAAGACCGCGGCTCGCTTCGTCAACTCCATTAATCGTTACGATGTTAATGGAAAGCATACCGAGCAGCGAAGCCACATCTCCTAATAATCCCGGACGGTTTTTGACAATTTTATATTCTAAATACCATTCTTTTTTGGACATTGACAACGCTCCTAGCAGCTTTATGGAAAAGCCGGTTAATGATAATGTCTAGGTACTATCATATATGATTTATTGCCTTATTGAAAGAAAAAAGAGAGGGAAAAGCTCCCTCTCTTAGCGACTTCCATTATTTTGAACTAATTTTACCATCATGCTGGCAATGGCTTTTTGCTCCTCTTCAGAAGCAACAGACCATAAATCAGATAATACTCTTTCCTGTTCATTTTTAGGATCTACTTTGCTGGCCAAATAATCGCCAACTTGGTAAGCAATGTTGTTCACTGCGTCGTTGTTCATTCCTGCACTTGTCGCTTGGTTTAATTTGTCTCCTAAAAAGTTCTTCCACTCATTCCAGTTTTCAAGTACTGACATGTGATTGTCCCTCCTTTATTGAGTTGCAACATTAGTTTGTTCCCGGGACAAAAATTTATGCATATAAATCATGTGTACCAGCCGCCATTTACTGCGAGTACTTGGCCGGTTATGTAAGAAGCGGCAGGTGATGAAACAAAATAAACAGCTTCAGCGATCTCACAAGCAGCACCGAGACGCCCCATCGGAATATCAGCGGCAATTTCCGCTTTTTCGTCCGGTGAAAATTGAGCCATCATCGGCGTATTGACCGCTCCGGGAGCAATCGCATTTACCCGGATATTAGAAGGAGCCAACTCTTTCGCCAAAGCCTTTACAAAGGCGATCTGAGCCCCTTTTACGGTGGAATAGGCGACCTCGCAAGCAGCACCTGTTTGCCCCCATATCGAGGAGACGAGAACAACAGACGGCGAAACGGCTTTGCGCAATTTTGGGATCGCCTTTTGAATAATCATCATTGGACTTTTTACATGGAGCTGCCACAATTTATCCATTTCTTCTTCTTCTATTTCCTGGAATAAGCTGTAATGCGCTGTTCCCCCCGCGAAGACAGCTGCTTCCAGTGAAAATAACTGGCTTGAAAGGAAATCAGCGCCGGCCGAAGAAGTTAAATCCGCCTGAATGGCGATCACCTCGGCCCCCGTTTCTTCTAGCTCTTGTTGCAGCCGTTCTATTTTTTCTCTCCCTTGGTAATATTGCAAATATAAACTCCAGCCCTCTTTTGCCAGCTTTTTTGAGATTTCTTCCCCAATTCCCCCACTCGCTCCTGTAACGAGCGCATATCTTTTCACGCTTTTCTTCCCCCATTCTGTTTACGTAAGAAGCAGCTGAGCTTCTCTCTCCTTTATACGGAAAGATAAAGTCCAGCTGCTTCACCAGGCATTCAGCCTTGTTTTGGCAAAATATAAAAAGCAGTCAAGCGATTTTCTGACACCATCCGTTCAGCCGTGCGCTTTACATCCTCAAGCGTAATCGCTTCTAAAAGCGGCACCACTTCAAATAAATCCATTTCATTAAATGCATAGCGGATAAATTGATTAGCAATGTATTCCGGTGAATTAACGGCCCGAAGAAACGAACCAATTTTCTTTTTAATCGACCGTTCTACCGCCTCTTCTGTTAAGTACTTTCCTGTTTTTGCTTCAAGCAGAATAGTGCGGATGCGGTCCCCAAGCTCCTCAGGCTTCGTTGTATCTCCGCCGACCATGGCAAATCCAAAGCCTTTTTCCTGCGTATAATCGTAATAGAAGGTTTCATCAATTAATCCTTCCCGGTAGAGCTGATAATAAAGCGGAGAGCTCTTTCCAAAGAGAATATCAAGCAAAATGTTCATCGTCAGTTCCCGTTTTTGCAGCTCTTCTCCTTGCAATTCCGTGTCAATTGCTTTAATCCCCACTTGGCATTTGGATAATTGAACATTCATTTCCAACACCCGTTTTTGTTCCTTGACTTCTTCCGGCTCCTCTTCAATCAGGCGGTGCACTTCTTCCTGCTTTTGGTAGTCCTTTTTCGCCTGGTTTTCCCGAACGAGCTTGATCGTTTCGTCAGGATCAACCGGCCCGACGATAAATAGGAGCATGTTGCTCGGGTGATAAAACGTGCGGTAGCACTCGTACAGATGATCTTTTGTAATCTCGGCAATGGATTCAACGGTTCCGGCAATATCAATTTTGACCGGATGGTTGTGGTACATGTTTTGAATAAGGCCAAAATAAGCCTGCCAATCAGGGTTATCATCATACATGCGAATTTCCTGACCGATAATCCCCTTTTCCTTCTCTACCGTTTTCTCGGTAAAGTAAGGGTCCTGGACAAAGTTAATCAGTGTTTCTAAGTTGTCAAACACCTTGTCCGTACTCGAGAATAAATAGGCCGTTCTTGTAAAAGAAGTAAAGGCATTGGCAGAAGCGCCCTGATGGCTGAAATATTGAAAGACATCTCCATCTGCCTTCTCGAACATTTTATGCTCTAAAAAGTGGGCGATTCCATCCGGCACACGAACGTAGTCCTTCCCGCCCTGAGGAATAAATTGATTATCAATCGAACCGTATTTCGTCGTAAAGGTGGCGTACGTTTTGTTAAACCCTTTTTTCGGAAGCACGTACACGTCAAGCCCGTTGGCCATTTTCTCAAAATACAACTTTTCCTGCAGCTGATCAAATAGGATTTGTTCCATTATTCTCCCTCCATTCCCGACAAGAAGTACACCGTATCTATTTCGACTTTGTCAGCAACTGCCGTCACTTCTTCTATCGTCATCCGCTCTACCGCCTCAAGCCACTGATCCACCGTAACGGCTGTTTGGGCAACGACATTGTGATAGAGCATTTCAATTGCCCCTCTCGCTGTATCCAATGTTTCTAACACTTGATTGCGGATGACTGCTTTCGTTTGCAGCAGCTCTTTCTCAGAAACCTCTCCATTTTTCATCGCTTGCAGCTGTTCAGCAATAATTTTTACCGCTTTGCTGTAATTTTTGCTGTCGATACCGGAAAGCACCATTAAGAAACCTTTATGGCTTTCGAGACGGCTTGCTGCATAATAAGCCAGGCTCTCTTTTTCACGCACGTTTGTAAACAGCTTCGAATGGGAAAATCCGCCGAAAATGCCATTAAACAGCTGCAGGGCAAAATAGTCCTCATCTCCAAACGTCACGTGCGTACGGTAGCCGATATGAAGCTTTCCTTGATTAATTTCTTGCTTCTCCACAATTTCCTTCGGTTCAGCAGGTGAGGCGCTCTGTTTGGCTGTTTGGGGAGAACGAGGGGTTCTGCTGTTGAATTGAAATAAGCGGTCAGCTATTTTTTCCACTTGATCAGCTTCCACATCTCCGACAACATATACATCCATTTCATCTTCCGCAAACACCCGTTCATAATACTGATACAGCTCGGTCTCATTCAGTTCATCGACCGCTTCCAGTGAGCCATTGGCCTGAAGGGCATACGGATCTCCTTTATACATCTCTTCAAGAAGACGGGCGCTGGCAAAACGCATTTTATCATCATAAAGGGATTGAATCCGCTGTTTTAAATTGCGTTTTTCGTCTTGCACCGTATCCTTGTCCAGCGCTCCGTTGTTTGCTTTCGGCTTTTGCAAAATTTCATGCATAAACTCTAGAGCTTTTTCAAGCAGCGGTTCCTTCGCTTTCAAGAACTTCTCATTGGGGACTTCCAGTGAAAAGCTCATGATATGAAAATCTCCTTTTTTCGCTACATCGACATAAAAGCTGGCGCCGTATAAATCATCGAGATACGAGCGCAAATGTGTGGAAGTCGGATACTTTGCTGAGTTGCTTTGCAGAACATAAGGCAGCAAGGCTCTTTTCGTTACTGTTTCCTCTTCAAGCGGCGCCTTCATTCTCCATACAATCGTATTGGTTTTATACTTATCCGTCTTGACGATGTGCAAATTGTATCCTTGTTTTTTTATAATATTTTCATTGACTAATGTCACTAAAAAACCCTCCTTTTCCGGCAGCTATGTCTATATTTTTATCCGTTTAGGCCATAATTCATGCCCATATTTATGAAAAACTTACTTTCACTATACATGAGCAGGAAGCAATTGAGAATTGAAACGGTTCATTTAGACGTCTTCTTCCTAAAAAAACCTGGACGGTTTAAATTAAAGCAAGCTGGATGAACGTTAAGCTTGCCTGCAGTCTTTGTTATTGTACTTGCAGGGGGATTCCGCTGGAGGTACTTGGTGATGATGCTCCGTTAGGCCTGTCTGGGGGCGGAGCTGACCTAAAATCACAGACTTAAGAAGGCTTAGCCTCCAACAAAATCAAAAAAGGGTTGGAATGAGATCATTCCAACCCTTTTTATCGAATTATTTGCTTGTCGGAGCCAGGCAGTCGGCTCCGCTTTTCTTTTGTCCAGCTGTGCCTCCTTGCTCCTCAAGATCAAATAACCTTGCACCAATGAAGCCGAAAAGCAGCTTCTTTGGTGTAAGAACATTTGCTTGTCGGAGCCAAGCAGTCGGCTCCGCTTTTCTTGTTACCGGCTGCCTTTGATGTATGGAGTGCCTGCTGCTTTCGGCGCATCCGCGCGGCCAATAAATCCGGCGAGAGCCAAAATAGTCAGCACATAAGGAGCCACCAGCAAATATACAGCTGGAATGTTTTCTAAGAACGGAATGCTGGATCCAACGATACTTAAGCTTTGGGCAAAGCCGAAGAAGATTGCCGCGCCCATCGCGCCAAGCGGATGCCACTTTCCAAAGATCATAGCTGCAAGCGCCATAAACCCTTGTCCCGTGATGGTCGCATGGCTAAAATCAAGTGAGATCGATTGAGCGTATACTCCCCCTCCAAGACCGCCAAGAAGGCCGGAAATGAAGACGGCAGTGTAGCGCATCTTTGCCACGTTGACGCCCATCGTGTCAGCAGCCATCGGATGTTCGCCTACTGCCCGCAAGCGCAAGCCAAATGGCGTTTTATATAATACATACCAAGCAACAAAAGCAAGAGCGATTGCTACAATGGCTGGATAAGAAATATTGGAAAAAATCAACTTGCCGATCACCGGAATATCGCTTAATACCGGGATATCGACTTTTTTAAAGTTCACTTTAATAATATCGGTTTGGCCTTTATCGTAAAGCATTTTCACTAAAAACAGTGATACGCCGAGAGCCAAAAAGTTAATGGCTACGCCGCTGACAACCTGATCGGCCCGAAAAGTGATGGAAGCGAGCGCATGAAGAAGCGATAACAAACCGCCTACAGCCATAGCCGCAAGAAGGGCCACCCATGGAGTTGCGGCACCGAAAGTTGAAGCAAACGTTAAGTTAAAAACGATAGCAGTAAACGCCCCAATAATCATCAGCCCTTCAAGACCGATGTTTACTACACCGGAACGCTCGGAGAACACACCGCCCAGCGCGGTGAAAATAAGCGGGGCCGCTGCGAAAAGAGACGATGAAATAATGATGGATAAAACGGTTAATGCATCCACTTATTTCTCCTCCTTTTTGAATCGGCTGAGAAGCCATTTTATCATATAGCTGGAAGCGACAAAGAAAATAATCAAGGCGATAACGATTTCTACCAATTCGTTCGGAACACCGGATTCGATCGGCATATTCAGAGCCCCTACTTTTAAGGCGCCGAATAATAAGGAGGCTAGGACCACCCCAATGGCAGCATTTCCGCCAAGAAGCGCTACTGCGATCCCGTCAAAGCCGACACCGGAAAATCCGGAATGCAAAAACGCGTTGCCGAATGTGCCGAGGCCTTCCATTGCGCCTCCAAGTCCGGCGAAAGCTCCGGAAATGACCATTGACAGGACAATATTGCGGCTTACATTCATGCCGGCATATTGAGAAGCATGCTGGCTGTAGCCAACCGAGCGCAGCTCATATCCGAGCGTTGTTTTCTCAAGCATAAACCACATAATAACCGCGGCAATTAATCCAAGATAAATCCCGTTATGAAGAGAAGAAAAGTCAGTCAGCGACTCGAAAAACGATGATTTTAAGCTGGCTGTTTCCTTTACTGCCTCTGTCGAATCCGACTGGTCGCTAATGACATTGCGAATCAAATGGTTCGTCAGATGTAGAGCAACATAGTTCATCATAATAGTAACAATCACTTCATGAACATGCAGGCGGGCTTTTAAAATCCCCGGAATCAATCCCCATAGTGCACCGGCTGCCGCTGCAGCCAGGAGAGACAACGGCAAATGAACTATTTTTGGCAAATCAAAGGCAACCCCTACCCAGACTGCTGCCAGCCAGCCGACCAGCAGCTGCCCTTCTACGCCGATATTAAATAAGCCTGTCCGAAACGCGAAGGCAACAGCCAGCCCGGCAAAGATATAAGGAGTCATTTGCCGGAGCGTTTCGCCAACATAGAATGAATCTCCAAAGGCTCCGTTCCAAAGCGCGGCATAGCCGCTAATCGGATCGTAGCCGCTAATTAACATGATGATGGCACCGGCAATTAACCCCAGCAGCACGGAGACAACCGGAACAGCTAAGTTAGAAAACCGTTTAGACATTCATCTCACCTGCTTCCTTTCGTTTGGAGCCGGCCATTAGTAATCCAAGTTCCTGCTCCGTTGTTTCTTTTGGATCAACAATAGCGACAATTTCTCCCTCATAGATAACAGCAATCCTGTCGCTAATGTTCAGGATTTCATCTAATTCAAAAGAAATTAGCAATACTGCTTTTCCTTTATCGCGCTGCTCAATAAGCCGTTTATGAATGAATTCAATCGCACCGACATCTAATCCGCGGGTAGGCTGGGCAGCGATTAAAAGCTCCGGATCGCGGTCCACTTCCCGGCCAATGATCGCTTTTTGCTGATTTCCGCCGGATAAAGCGCGGGCCGGTGTGTATTCCGACGGTGTCCGCACATCATATTCTTTGATTAGGCGCGCCGCCTTTTTATAAATTTCTTTATAGTTTAAAACACCTGCTTTTGAGTATGGCTGCTGGTAATATGTTTGCAAGACCATATTCTCGCCGATCGGAAAGTCCAGAACGAGCCCATGCTTATGCCGGTCTTGAGGGATATGTGCGACCCCTTGTTCTGTCACTTTTCTTGGCTTGAGGTTCGTAATATCCTTGCCGCTGAGGAGGATAGAACCGCTCTCCGCTTTTTGAAGCCCGGTAATGGCTTCAATCAGTTCACTTTGCCCATTTCCATCCACGCCGCAGATACCGACGATTTCTCCAGCATGCACTGTTAAAT
Organism: Pseudobacillus badius; assembly: GCF_002189605.1. Classification (NCBI taxonomy): domain Bacteria; kingdom Bacillati; phylum Bacillota; class Bacilli; order Caryophanales; family Bacillaceae; genus Pseudobacillus; species Pseudobacillus badius. The sequence continues at coordinate 458,268 of NZ_MWMM01000001.1, read as the reverse complement.
TCAGCCCGCGCACCGCCTGAATCCCCCGCGCATCCTTAACGAATAAACTATTAATTTCAAGTACATTTTCTTTCGGCTGGGCTTCTGTTTTTTCTGTTTTGAACGTAACTTCCCGGCCAACCATCAAGCTCGCTAAATGGTTGGGGTCGGTTTCCGATACATTGACTGTTCCGATTCCTTTTCCCTTGCGGATCACGGTTACACGATCACAAACCTCCATGATTTCCTTCAGCTTGTGAGTAATTAAAATAATGGACTTGCCTTCTTTAATAAGCGTTTTCATAATTTGAATCAGCTCTTTAATTTCCTGTGGAGTTAATACGGCTGTCGGCTCGTCGAAGATCAATATTTCAGCGCCTCTATACAGCGTTTTTAAGATTTCGACACGCTGCTGCATGCCGACAGAAATATCAGCCACTTTCGCTGTCGGGTCTACAGCCAGGCCGTACTGTTCAGAGATCTCCCGAACCTTTTGTTCTGCTTTCTTAATATCAATCTTGCCGCCCGCTTTCGGCTCTTTTCCAAGAATGATATTTTCGGTAACTGTGAATGTATCAACAAGCATAAAATGCTGATGCACCATGCCAATTCCCAGTTCGTTTGCCACATTTGGATTAGAGATATCCACTTTCTTGCCATGAACTTTAATTTCGCCCTTTTCCGGCTGATACAGCCCAAATAGCACGTTCATTAACGTGGACTTCCCTGCGCCATTTTCCCCGAGCAACGCATGAATTTCTCCCTTGCGCAATTGAAGCGTTATGTCATCATTGGCAACAAATCCATTGAATTCTTTGCGAATGCCGAGCATTTCAATAACATATTCCACCTGACTCACTCCTCATATAAGGTCTTTTCTTGCCGTACAGGCTATCTTAGGAATAAAAGCAACGAATGATTGCAAGTAGGATGTCTGACCTTCTATCACTAGGATTTTTGCCAAACATAACATCTTCCGCTATCCCAATAGAAAAGCGCAAGTGCCAGCTTAAAAATCCTAACAAGCACGCAGCAAGACCTGCGTCCTTGTTACCATTTTTAAGCCAGGGCAAACCTTTATCTTTCTGGTCTGCCCCGGGATTGTTGTTTAACTATGCTAAGGCTATTATTATTTTCCTTCAGGTTTTACAGGAACTTTTACTTCGCCTTTTTTGATTTTTTCAGACCATTCCGCCACAGCTTTTTTCACTTCATCACTTAAGTTATCTTGTGTTGGAGCAATGCTTACTGCATCATCCTCCAAGCCGTACTCAAGCAACTCTCCGCCTGGGAATTTTCCTTCTTTTGCTTTTGTAGCCAAGTCTTTCACAGCGATGTCTACGCGTTTCACCATAGAAGTAAGCGTCACATTTTGCTCTTTGCCCTTAACTGTTACTTTTCCTTCTTCCGCTTGGTCGCGGTCAACACCGATTACCCAAATGTCTTTTTCCGGGTTTTTTTGCTTTAAGTTTTTCGCCTCTGTAAATACACCGTTGCCTGTCGCACCGGCTGCATGATAAATGACGTCAATTCCTGATCCGTACATAGCAGAAGCCATTTGCTGGCCTTTGTCTGCCTTGTCAAATGCACCGGCAAATTCAATTTTCACATCTGCCTTAGGATTAACCGCTTTCACGCCCGCCTCAAAGCCGGCAGCAAATTTATTGATTAAATCGCTGTCAGTTCCGCCGATAAAGCCGATTTTGTTGGATTTTGTAGATAATCCGGCAGCTACACCAACGAGGAAAGAACCTTCATGCTCTTTAAATGTAATGCTTGCGACATTGTCTTGGCCTTCAATTACATCGTCAACGATAGCAAAGTGGCTGTCTTTGCGCTGTTTAGATACTTCTTCAATCGCTGGTTTCAGCTTATAGCCGATTCCGTAAATCAAGTCAAATTTATTGCGGACAGCTGTGTTTAAGTTTGTTTTGTAGTCAGCATCCGATTTTGATTGAATGTAATCAAAACCATTCGTGCCTTTTTCCAATCCGTTATCTTTTCCAAATTCCTGTAAGCCTTCCCAAGCAGACTGGTTAAAGGATTTATCATCCACGCCGCCTACGTCAGTAACCATGGCTACTGTAAACTGATCATCTTTCTTGCTGCTGTCCTTTTCGCTTTTTTCTTCGTCACCGCCGCCGCAGGCGCCAAGAATAGTACCGGCTGCAAGCACAAGGGACATGGCAAAGCCAAACTTGCGTTTTGTCATCGGAATAACCTCCTCAAAGTTTAAACTTAGTAGAAATGTTACTTGTTATTCTAAAACCGCTTTCTTAAGACGTGGAAACTGAACTTATCCGCTTTGAAATAGTTTACTGAATAGAGAATCGGTTGATCTGTTTCATCAAAGTGCAACTGTTTCAAGATGAGCAGGGCAGTTTCAGGATCACATTGAAGAATGGGTGACACTTTCTCATGATAGCCAAACGGTTCGATTTGAGCAATGGCATGAGAAATTTTCCGGCTGCTTGTCCGATCAAGCACTGAAAAAAGCGATTCATCACTATGGCTATAGCTTTCCGGATAATATTTCACCGGGATTTTGTCTAGACAATAAACAACCGGCTCCCCGTTAGCTGTACGCACACGTTCGATGACAAATATTTCTTCTTCGGGCTCACAGCCAAACCGCCTTCTGTCTTCTTCTGTCGGGCTTTGTATTCCCGAATTTAAAAAGATGGTTCCAGGCTCCATATTTGCTTGAATAATCATATCTGTCACACTGTTCAGCTGCTCGATGCCTGAAGTAAACAGCGGCTTTGCATTTACAAACGTTCCGACTCCATGCCTGCGAATAATGACATTTTCCTCTTCAAGAATGCGCAGGGCTTCTCTTAGAGTAGCGCGGCTAACCCCTAGCTGTTTCGCTAGTTCAAACTCGGAAGGAAGCTTCTCTTTCTCCTTATAAATCCCTGCTTCAATGTCTCTTTTTAAACGGTCAATCACTTGAAGGTATAAATGTCGGCTATCCGACTTTATTGTCATGTAACCACCCGCTTTCTCACAACGTCAGACCTCTGATGTATAACATTTCTACTAATTTAAATTTAAGATAGCACTTTTTGTTCAGAAAGGAAAGATAAAATCGACTATTCGCGATATTTGTTTTTTCGCTCATTCACCTTTCTTGCATAATTATGAAAACCCTTTCGATTTTTCATGAAGGCGCTTTTATAATTATTAATTTTTTCGAGGAGAAAGAGAGTGGTTGAGATGATTGTTCGTATCTCTATTTAAAATCATTACTTGGGAGAAATAGTTAAAAGCAAGAGGAAAATTGTCTCATAACGATGGTTTATAGCCGAAAAAGCCGCCTGCTTCTAAGGCAGGCGGCTTCCCATTATTGCATATGTTCTTCTGTCTGTTTAGGAATTAAAACGGTTCTTGGCTTGCTTCCCTCATACGGACCAACCACTCCGCGCATTTCCATTTCATCAATCAATCGAGCGGCGCGGCTGTAGCCGATGCGGAACCTTCTTTGCAGCATGGAAACGGAAGCTGTTTGCATATCCGCGACCAGCTGAACCGCTTCGTCGTACAGTTCATCTTCTACCTCGGCTGCTGTTTCCGGAGCATCTTCAGGAATCATGTCCTCCTGATACTGAGCCTTTTGTTGCGAAATGACATAGTCGACAACTTCTTCCACCTCTTCATCCGACAAAAAGGCGCCTTGCACACGAACAGGCTTGGAAGCTCCGGCAGGAAAGAACAGCATATCTCCCCGGCCCAATAGCTTTTCCGCTCCGCCCATATCCAAAATGGTTCTTGAATCCGTCATCGAAGAGACAGCAAAAGCAATTCTTGATGGAATATTGGCTTTAATAACCCCTGTAATTACATCAACAGACGGGCGCTGAGTTGCGATAATTAAATGAATGCCAGCCGCCCGCGCCATCTGGGCAAGCCGGGTAATCGAATCTTCTACATCGCTGGAAGCAACCATCATCAAGTCAGCCAGCTCATCTACAATGACAACAATATAAGGAAGAAGCGGCTGCTTTTCCCCCGTTTCCTCGTTATAGCGCTTAATGTGCGTATTATATCCTTCAATATTTCGCGTGCCGCTATGAGAGAAAAGGTCATAGCGCCTTTCCATTTCTCCGACCACTTTCTTCAAGGCCTGGGACGCTTTTTTGGCATCTGTCACAACCGGAGCCAGCAGATGGGGAATGCCATTATACACATTCAGCTCCACCATTTTCGGATCAATCATCATGAGCTTTACCTCATGCGGCTTCGCTCTCATTAAAATGCTCGTAATGATTCCATTAATGCAAACGCTCTTCCCGCTTCCTGTAGCTCCAGCTACAAGCAAATGCGGCATCTTATTTAATTCGGCCGATACGGCCTCGCCTGTAATGTCGCGTCCAAAAGCAATCATCAGCTTGGAATCAGGTTTTTCACTAGCATTTGCTTCCAATACTTCGCGCAGCGACACCATTGCCACTTCGGAATTAGGCACCTCAATCCCAATAGCAGACTTGCCAGGGATTGGCGCCTCCATTCGAATATCCTTTGCCGCTAAGGCAAGAGCCAAGTCGTCACTTAAGCTGACGATCTTGCTGACCTTCACTCCCACATCAGGATGAACCTCATACTTAGTCACCGCAGGACCAAGATGAACTTGGGTGACCTTTGCTTTCACGCCAAAGCTGTGGAACGTCCTTTCAAGCTTCGCCGCGTTTGCATGAATTTGCTTGTATTCTCTGCTTTGATCCGTTTGCTTCGGCCTTTTTAACAAGCTAATAGAAGGCAGCTGATAATCTTTGTTTTCAACCTCTGTAAACGTCATGGAAGGCGCCCGGTCCTCTTCCGAATCCTTTTGAGCAGATGAAGCTGCTTTTCCTTCTCCGGATGGCTGTTCTCGGACAGGCGCGGGCTCTTCTTGATAAGCCCTCTCTGTGAAGCTGGAGATAATTGGCTCCTGTACGGGATGTTCCTCGTCCTCTTCTGTCCGCGGAGCCGGATCGGCTGCCCGTTCAGGTATTCTCTCGGCATCGTCCGTTCGGTCTGCCTGCTTCGCCTTTCTCTCATCCTTCCAATCTTTCATATCCTGGAGAAAAGCCTTCCACTGCTTGTTGAAATTTTTCCGGCCAGCTGCCAAAAGTGTATTGAAAACTTCTCCAAATGACCGGCCGGTGATTAGAATAATGCCAATCATAACAAGCACAAAGCTTAAAATTTTTGTCCCTAGCGTATCAAATAAAAAGTAAGAGACAGCAAATAAAGCCGCACCGATCATTCCGCCTCCCAAATCATGGGTCTTTGTCATTCCTTCTTTAACTTCCATCCAGTATAATTCCCACGTATTAATTAAAACACTCGGCTCCTTAAATGAACGCCCATTACCAAGCTGTTCAAATAAGTTCACATGGCTGAGAAGCAAAATACTTACCAAAATAATATACACCCCGACTTGCTTCCTTCGAAACAAAAGCGGCCTTTTACGCTTGATCATTATGTATACGCCATAAATAATTGCCGCAATAAACCCAATCATATACCATTCGCCAAAGAAAAATCGAAAGAAATAGACGAATGCGCTGCCCACCGCGCCAAGCCTAATAATGCCGATCAGGCTCAAAGCAATGATCACAATTCCCAGTAGCTCAAGCTTCACCGCTTCTTTGATCTGCATGGATTTTTTTGTCCGCTTGGACGATTTTTTCTTCTTTTTATTTGCCATAGCTCCCACCTAACTATTGGATTCAAACAACGGCCATGCTACACAGGCCATGTGGATGCTCAATCTCTTTCTATGAATCTCTCCAAAGTTAAAATCAACATCCTATTTAATAGAGTCAAAACTAAAAGCAAGAAAGCAGCCGGCGTGGCTGCTTTCTATAGTATAGCATATTTGTTCGCATCTATCTAACGCTGTTTATAAGGAAATGTATTGTCCCGGCATAATGTGATTGTTCAAATAATGGATGGGGTCAGTACTCAACACGCGGACAACTTTATAGCGATTTTCCTCGCGCTCGGCGAATAAAGGGATGCCGTTCCAGGAAACCAGCTCTAACCCGCTGTCTTGATGATCCTCAGGATAAATACATTCGTGCGGCATCATTGTATATAAAATCATTGGATCATCGCTCCGCCTTGCTCGTTAGCGGCAATTAATTCGTTTAATTTTTTCATCGCTTCTCCGATGCCGCCTACCTCTTTGATCAATCCATATTGCACCGCGTCCCTCCCGACGACGTTGGTCCCGATATCCCTCGTTAAATTTCCTTTAGCCAGCATTAACTCTTTAAACTTTTCTTCAGTAACGGAAGAATGTTGCGTCACAAAGTTAACAACCCTTTCCTGCATCTTATCCAAATATTCGAAGCTTTGCGGAACACCAATGACTAAACCCGTTAGCCGGATCGGATGAATGGTCATTGTAGCCGTTGAAGCGATAAATGAATAATCACACGACACAGCAATAGGCACCCCGATAGAATGACCTCCCCCGAGTACAATTGACACCGTAGGCTTGGATAGAGAAGCAAGCATCTCCGAAATAGCGAGCCCTGCCTCCACGTCTCCTCCGACCGTATTTAGCACAATGAGCAGCCCTTTGATTGCAGGGTTTTGCTCAATCGCTACAATCTGCGGGATGACATGCTCATATTTTGTAGTTTTATTTTGCGGGGGAAGCTGTAGATGTCCTTCAATTTGGCCGATGATCGTCAGGCAATGCACAGGAGAATCATTCGAAAGCTGGGGAACGTTTGTCTGTCCAAGCTGTTGAATTTTTTCCATTAATGAAGATTGAGGATTTTCTGCTTGCTCCTCTGGTTCTGTCTCTTCGTTCATTTTCTTTTCTGTATCCATATTCGATTGCTCCTTTCGAAGACGGCACACTCTAAGGCCGAGCTTGTATATGCATATTCTCCCTAACCCGGCTGATATTATGCAAAATCCCTCAAGAAGCATCGGATAAAAAATAAGCCCCGGGTTTAATTTCAGTGTGCAGACAGGATCGCTTTCGCGTCTTGCAAACGGAGATAAACCTTAGGGCTTATTTGTCATCTGTTTACTCAAAGCCAAAGAGCGGCTTCTTTGCGGGAAGAACATTTGCCTGACGGAGCAGGTCAGGCGCTTCCGCTTTTCTTTTGTCCAGCTGCAGCGCCTTGCTCCTCTGGGTCAAATAACCTTCCCTCCACGAAGCCAAAGGGCGGCTTCTTTGTGGGAAGAACATTTGCCTGACGGAGCAGGACAGGCGCTTCCGCTTTTCTATACTTCCATAATGATTGGGAGGATCATTGGACGGCGTTTTGTTTTTTCAAACAGGAATGAGTTCAGCTGGTCTCTAATATCTTGCTTAATGCTGGACCAGTCAAAAGATTCGCCAGTCATGTTCTTCTCAACAATATCAGTAATTAATTTCGTTGACTGCTCCATTAGCTTTTCTGACTCTCTAACGTAGACAAAGCCGCGAGAAATAATTTCTGGACCGGAGACAATTCGTTTTTGCTTCTTGCTCAATGTAATGACAACGATGAAAATGCCGTCTTGAGACAAGAGCTTGCGGTCGCGCAAGACGATATTGCCGACATCGCCAACGCCAATGCCGTCGATTAATACATTTCCGGCAGCTACTTTAGAGGTGACGCGCAGTTTGCCGTTTTTGTATTCAACCACATCGCCCTTCTCAGGCAGGTAAATGTTTTCTGCAGCCACACCTATTTGCTGAGCAAGCTTTGCATGAGCTTTCAGCATGCGGTATTCTCCTTGGATCGGGATAAAATAGCGCGGCTTCATTAAGTTAAGCATGAACTTCAAGTCCTCTTGGAAACCATGCCCGGACACATGGACTTTGCGGTTCCCTGTTACGACATTCGCGCCGGAACGATAAAGAAGGTTCACTGTTTTTGCCATGAGCAATTCTAATCCTGGTGATGGTGTGGCTGTAATTAAAACCGTGTCGCCTTCTTTAATTTTTACAAGCTTGTTCGTTCCTTTGGCCATCTTTTGGAGCGCTTCAATCGGTTCGCCTTGAACGCCCGTGGTTAAGATCACAATTTCATGTTCAGGGTAGTCAGCAATCTCCTGAAGACTGATCAGGGTGTCTTCCTGAACGTTTAAATAACCCAGCCTAATTGCTACATCATTGACGCGCTGCATGCTTTTCCCGCTGACAGCGACTTTCCGTCCATTTTTGTGGGCGGCGTCAAACACTTGCTGAATACGAATCAAATTCGAAGCAAAGGAAGCGACGATAACGCGCCCTTTTGCCATGTGAAAGGCATCTGACATTTGACTGGCGATCACTTCTTCAGAGGTTGTATGTCCCGGACGCTCTGCTTCTGTAGAATCGGACAAAAGCATAAATACGCCATTCTGGCCGATTTGTGCCATCTTGCCGATATCAGGCGCATACAAGCCTTTGGCCGCCTGATCAAATTTAAACTCTCCGGTATGCACAATCGCACCTTCAGAGGTATGAATCGCTATGCCGACAGAGTCTGGAATGCTATGAGTCGTGCGGAAGAAAGTCACTTCTACACCGTCAAAGCGAAGCCGTGTATCCGAGTGAACGGTATAGTACTTTACTTCTTCCTTCACATTCTCCTCGCGCAAGCGCATTTTTGCTAAAGCGATTGTCAGTTTCGTACCGTACACAGGTGCTTTAATTTTTTGCAGAACATAGCCTAATGAACCGATCGCATCCTCATGACCGTGTGTTAAGAAGATGCCCTTTACCCTCTCTTTATTTTCAATTAAATAAGAAATATCCGGAATGACGATATCGATGCCGAGCATTTCATTTTCCGGAAACATCAGCCCGCTGTCGATCACAAAAATTTCTTCGTCTATTTCGATCACGGTCATATTTTTTCCAATTTCACCTACTCCGCCAAGCGGAATCACCTTAATTATTTCATTCTTTTTCTTACTCACTGTAAATTTCCTCCTATACTTAAGAACACCCGTCCCATCACATTATGTTTATTATAAGGGATGAAGGAAAGTAAAGCCAATACTATCTATCATAGGAAGGGGCTTTTATAGTAAATTGCTGGCAAATTTTCTTTTCTGTTTAACCGTTTAAACAAAAAAGCCCCGCTAAATAAGTGCTTAATCGCCCCAACAAAAAAATTCCCGATAGACAGGAACTTCGCTGAAAAGAAAGCAGAAAAAACTTTCTGCAGCTTTATCAGCTGAAAGACCCTACCGTATCGGGAATTTTCCGTATGCTCTATATTAACTTTTGCAAAGCTGTGCGTTCAGCTTCTACAAGCGGAACGAGCGGCAAACGAACAGAGCCCATATCCATGCCTTTTAACTGCAGAGCTGTTTTTACAGGCACCGGACTCGGCGCTGCAAACAACTGTTTCATTAACGGCAGCAGCTGCTGGTGGATTTTCGCAGCCTCTTTATAATTGCCTTCTAAAAAGGCAGAGACCATTTGCTGCATTTCATTCCCCACCACGTGCGAAGCGACAGAAACGATACCAGCCCCGCCAATTGAAAGGATAGGGAGAGTTAAGCTGTCATCACCGCTATATACCTGAAACTCCTCATCCGTGCCAGCAATGATTTCTGTTACGGCGTCTAAATTTCCGCTCGCCTCTTTCACCGCGACGACATTTGGCAGTTTAGACAATTTGATGACTGTTTGCGGCTCAATGTTGACACTAGAACGGCCAGGAATATTATAAATCATTACTGGTAAAGAAGTAGCTTCAGCCACTGCTTTAAAATGCTGATACAGCCCTTCCTGATTCGGTTTGTTGTAATAAGGGGCTACAAGCATAATGGCATCTACGCCCGCCTCTTCGGCTTTTCTGGTTAAATCAATGGACTGGCGCGTATTATTGCTGCCGGTTCCTGCGATAATAGGTACTCGTCCATCGGCTACCTTCACGGTATGGCGAAATAAAGCCACTTTTTCTTCTGCTGTCAAAACCGGTGATTCTCCCGTTGTTCCTGCCACAACCAGTGAGTCCGTTCCATTGTTGATTAGGTAGTTCACCAATTGAGTCGTTCTTTCAAAATCCACATTCTCTTTTGAGTCAAATGGCGTTACCATTGCGGTAGACACCCGCCCGAAAGAAATCATACCTATTTTCCTCCTTCAAACAACCGGCTCTTAGTTATTTTCATATTCAAACTGGTCCTCATGCAAAAGAAAAGCATCATGAAGCGCATTAACCGCAGTAACAAGCTCTTCATTTTTAACGAGCACCCATATAGTTGTATGGCTGTCGGCGGATTGTAAGATGCCGACACCTTTTTCAGCCAGCGCAGTAACGATTTTCGATGTGACACCTGGTACACCCGTTATCCCAGCACCGACAACGGATACTTTCGCACAGTTTTTTTCCACTTCGGGCTCATAGCCCATCTCCTGTAAAACGAAAACAGCACGGTCAATCATCTCTCCAGCGACCGTATACACAACACCAGTTGGAGAAATATTGATAAAGTCCACGCTGATTTTTTCGTTGGCCATCGCTTTAAAGACTTCTGCCTGGAAGTTATATTCATCCTTTTTCGCCTGCACTTTAATTTGGGCTACGTTGTTTACATGAGCAATTCCCGTCACGAGGCGCTCCCGGACGTCCGGCCCTTGATTTGGCCGTGTAATGGAGGTGACCAGCGTGCCGACTCCATCAGACTGCGTAGAACGGATGCGCATTGGCACCTTCGCCTGCATCGCAATTTCTACTGCACGGGGATGAATGACTTTCGCTCCTTGATAAGCCATGTTGCACACTTCGTTATAAGTGACAACAGAAAGCGGACGCGCCTTGGTTGCAATACGCGGATCAGCCGTCATAATCCCTTCCACATCTGTAAAGATATCTACCCATTCTGCCTGCAGAGCAGCGCCAAGAGCAGCTGCAGACGTATCGCTTCCACCGCGGCCGATTGTCGTGACATCTCCTGTTTTAGCCGCTCCCTGGAAGCCCGCTACGACTACCGCATCGTGGGAATGGAGCGCCTTTAACAGCCGGTCGCATTTCATTTCAAGGATTTTGGCATTTGTATGGTCTTCATTCGTTACAAATCCTGCCTGAGCGCCGGTCATTGCACAGGCAGTGATATTGCTTTCTAACAGCATGTTTGTAAAAACGAGGCTGGATATTACTTCACCACAGGATAGAAGCATATCTTGTTCCCTCGCTGTCAGCTTCATCTCGGCTCCATTTACTAAAGATAAGAGCGTATCTGTAGCATAAGGATCTCCTTGGCGCCCCATCGCGGAAACAACCACCACGACTTTATATCCTTCTTTAATGGCTGCTTCAATGTGCCGCTTGGCATGGCGGCGCGATTCCTCATTACGGACAGATGTGCCGCCGAATTTTTGTACGATAACTTTCACTATAAACACCTCTGCATTTCTGTGGTGAGATCATCCAACGATTACTTTTCTTTTACGAGCTCCATCTCAATCAGAGTTTCAGCAATCTGAACGGAATTCCAGGCAGCTCCTTTAAGAAGGTTATCGGAAACGACCCACATATGGAAACCTGTATCTTCATCTAAATCTTTGCGCACCCGTCCGACAAAGACTTCTTTTTTGCCGACACAATGCGCAGGCATTGGGTATACTTGTTCGTCTGGATTATCTTCCAATACGATCCCTGGTGCCTCTTTCAGTTTATTTTTAATTTCTGCTGCTGACAAGCCTTGAGTCTCCACTTCAAAATAAACAGACTCAGAATGACCCGTTTCTATCGGAAGGCGTACACATGTAGCCGCTACGCTCAACTCCGGCATATGCATAATTTTCTTTGTTTCATTAATCATTTTCATTTCTTCAAATGTAAATCCATTGTCTTGGAATTTATCAATTTGAGGAATGGCGTTAAACGCAATTTGATAATGCTTTTTGTCGCTGCCTACCGGCAAGATTTCCGGTGTTACTTCTTTGCCCTCAAGAATAGACTCTGTTTGGCCATACATTTCGTTGATCGCTTGCGCCCCTGCGCCAGATACTGCCTGATAAGTGGAGACAATTACTTTTTTCAAGCCGTATGATTGGCGAATAGGCTCGAGCGCTGCAACCATTTGAATAGTTGAACAGTTCGGGTTGGCAATAATCCCATTATGCTTTTTTAAGTCCTCTTTGTTGACTTCCGGCACAACGAGCGGAACGCCCTCATCCATGCGGTATGCGCTTGTATTATCCACAACAATCGCTCCACGCTTCACCGCTTCTGGAGCAAGCTGTTTTGAAATGCTGCCTCCTGCACTGAATAAAGCGATATCTACTCCTTCAAAGCTCTCGGGCTTTGCTTCTTGTACAGTAAATTCCTCTCCTTTGTAAAGAAGTGTTTTACCTGCAGAGCGTGCTGATGAAAGCAATGTTAATTGACGGATAGGAAAGTCTCTTTCCTCCAATGTGCGAAGCATTTGCTGGCCAACCGCACCCGTTGCGCCTACAACAGCGATGTGAAATCCTCTTGTGTTCATTTTGTTTTTCCCCTTTCAAATTCCCTATGAACAAATAGACTTGTGCATATGTAGTAGTTTTTAAATAATATGAAATAGTTTAAAAAATGGAACAGCACTTTTAATAGCTACTATTTTATCACATTAAAGTTCGAAAAGAGCAACAAAATGCTGACTTCTAAAAAAAAGAGAAAAAAGAGGGAGGATCTAACTCCCGTAACGAAATCTTTCAATAAGGACCGGCTGCAGCTGCTTACCTGCCAAGGCAGCCTCAATCGTCTCTGGAAGGCTATCCATCTTCGCTACCATCGAATTGGGCTTCTTCTCCGGATCATCCTGGCCAAACGGAATAAAAAAGATATTCTTTACAGCCATCAGCCGCATAATGTTCATTCCATTTAGCCCGAGGGCATCATTCGTCGAAATCCCCAAAATAACCGGCTTTAAATTTCTTAAGGTAGCCTTGGCTGCCATCAAAACCGGCGAGTCCGTCATCGCATTGGCAAACTTGCTGATGGAGTTGCCGGTGATTGGAGCAATGATCATGCAATCAAGCGGGGCTTTAGGGCCTAACGGCTCCGCGTCCACAATGGAATCAATGACCTGTTTGCCCGTTACTTCTTCAATTTTCTTCACCCATACTCCCGCTTCACCGAAACGCGTGCCTGTGCCTTTGACGGTAGCAGTAACGACAGGAACGACCTCTGCCCCAAGTTCAACCAGCTTTTTAATTTGCGGAAATATTTCCTCGTACGTACAATGAGAGCCTGTGATGCCAAAACCGATTCGTTTTCCTTTTAGTGACATATTTTACTCTCCTTTCGTGATAGCCGCATCCTTCAGCAGATCTGTAATAACACCGGCTAAAATTTGTCCCGCTGTTTTAGGGGCGACAATTCCTGGAAGCCCCAAAGCAAGAATGGCTTTGATGCCTCTTTTTTTAGCAAATTGAAAGTCTGTTCCTCCCGGCTTAGAAGCCAGGTCAATAATGAATACGTGCGGCTTCATTTTGGCAATAGCCTGAGAAGTGATAACTAAAGAGGGAATCGTATTAATAATAAGGTCAAGAGATTCAGCTTGTTGAGGAAGCTGGTCGATCGAAAATGGCGTCAGCCCCATTTCGATCGCACGAGCTAAATGTTCACTTTTTCTCGCACCAAGCTTTACATTTGCCCCTAAGTTGGCAAATGTTCTAGCCACACTCATTCCGACTCTGCCCATGCCAAGCACAGCTACAGATGAACCGTGTATCGTAAAATCTGTATGCTGGATTGCCATCATGACCGCTCCTTCTGCGGTGGGAATCGAATTATAAATTGCTACGTCATCCCTATCAAACAGCCGGATAAGTGTTCTCCCCGCCTGTTCAGCCAGCTTCGTAAGAACGGGGGGACTGATTCCTGTGAACAGGAGGCAGTGATCCGGCGTTTTCGAAAGCATCGTTTTGGTTAATTGGGGATGAGCAGAAGAGAACACTGTTTCAATTTCACCTGTCGGCTGCAAGCCGGCAACAGGCAAAATGAGGGCATCTAATTCATGAAAAGGCAGCTCCTCCAGCTTCTCCTTCACTGCCCCCGCAAAGCTTTGTTCGAGCTGGTCAAACCCCACCAGATACACTTTCGCATCAAGCTCTGTTAATTTCCTGATGATCTCCAGCTGGCGGGCATCTCCGCCTAACACTGCTACTTGGAGCCCTGTCAGCATCGTTTTCACCCTTCCTTTCTTCTCGCTTCTACATTGTATGAAGAAATAAGATTTCGGTGAAATGAATAATAAAAAGCCCCTTGCATTTTGCAAGAGACTTCCGTTTGCCGATGAAAGAGAGCCGAGATAAAACCCTTTCCGTTTTAACATAGTTTTCAAGCCGTTTGATCCATTTATTTTCAAACAAACATCATTGCACGGCTCCTGCATGTTGTCCACTCTGCTGATTGAAGCGCCTGGAACGGAAATCAACCGACCTCACCCATGGATAAAATAAAAAAGACTGCAGACAAACTTCAATTTTCATTGAGTTTGTCTGCAGTCTGATCCTCTTGCATTTTACAAGAGACTTTTCTGATTAAACAGTGACAGCAACTGGAAACTTGCCGTCTGGGCTGATCAGAGCCGCTGAATAGTCACTGCTAAAAATTTGACTGCCTAGAGCATTGACTTTATCCATTGTTACTTCATCGATCATGCTGACGATTTCATCGAGCGTGCGGTGTTTTTTCAGCAGCAGCTCATTTTTTCCGTTGCGGCTCATTCGGCTATTTGTGCTTTCCAAGCTGAGCATTAAGCTGCCTTTTAATTGTTCTTTGCTGTTATGCAGCTCTTTGCTGCTGATGCCTTCTGCTTTTAACGCTGCCAGCGTCATTTGGATCGTATCGAATAATTCATTCAACTGATCGGCGCCCGTGCCGCCGTATATAGTGACAAGACCGCTGTCTTGAAAAGACGAATGATAAGAGAAAACAGAATAAGCAAGCCCTCTCTGTTCACGCACTTCTTGGAAGAGGCGGGAAGACATGCTTCCTCCTAAAATATTATTTAACACCACTAAGCTGTATACATCCTTGTGGCCGATCGGCAGTCCTTCAAAACCGAGACAAAGGTGCGCTTGCTCTGTCTCTTTTTTCCGGGCTACTTTATCTGTAAATATCTGAGGCGGGATATTGCTCTCTTCCCGCTGTCCGCCTTCGTAAGAGCCGAAAAGCTTTGCGGCGCGCTTCACCAATTCATCGCTGACATTTCCGGCAATGGAAATAACAACGCGGTCCGGCGTATACATATCATGCATATATTGCTTTAGTTTATCTCTTGTAAAAGAAGCAAGCGTTTCTTCTGTCCCAAGAATCGGGTAACCCAGCGGATGGTTTTTATAGAACGCTTTGCTCAATAAATCATGAACAATATCATCCGGGGTATCTTCATACATTTTGATTTCTTCTGAGACCACACTTTTTTCCTTGCTCATTTCCTCTTCAGCAAAAGCGGAGTTGAAGAACATATCAGCAAGTGTGTCTAATGCGTAAGCGGCGTGATTGTCCAGCACTTTCGCATAGTAGCAGGTGTATTCTTTTGAAGTAAAAGCATTGACCTGACCGCCTATACTATCAAAGCTTTCCGCAATTTCCTTCGCCGACTTTGTCTCTGTCCCCTTGAAAAACATATGCTCTAAAAAATGAGAAATGCCGTTGTTTTCCGGCGTCTCATCTCTTGAACCTGTTGCAATCCAAATACCGATGGCTGCTGACCGCACGGTAGGTATTTCTTCCATTACTATTCTGACCCCATTGTCGCAAGTAAACTTTTTTATCAATGTTATCCTCCTATTTCAGCCGCTGTAAAAAAGCCGAGGTTCGTTAATGACTAGATGAGTGACGAGCAATCATTCTAGTTTCGCTTAGCAAGTTGGATACAGTATCTATTTTCAATTGCTTTGCTTTTATTTGCTTGATCAATGCATCCAAAGAAGCAGATGATGATTCAGTCGGATGCATTAAAATAATCGCTCCTGGATGAACGCGGCTTATGACCCTGTTTATGAGAGCATTAGGCGTTGGCTTCTTCCAGTCAATCGTATCTACTGTCCATAAAATAGTGCTCATTCCCAGTTGATGGGCAACGGTTACCGTATGATCTGTAAAGCTGCCGCTCGGAGGAGCAAACAGCTGCGGGCGCCTTCCCGTTGCTGATTCAATGACCTTATTTGTCTTTTTTATTTCTTCTCGGGCACGCCCCTCGCTCAATCGGGCCATATCGGGATGAGTGTAAGAATGGTTTCCTCCTTCATGCCCGGCTTCGACTATCATTTTGGCAAGATCAGGGTGCTTTTTTACCCATCGCCCTTCGAAGAAAAAGGTAGCATGAATTGAATGCTTTTTCAACACCTCTAACATCTCCGGCAAATATTCTTCTCCCCACGCCACATTAATCGCGAAGCTCACCATCGGTTTATCGGGATGCCCGCGATAAATCGGAGAGGGAGGCAAGTCCTCTAAATGAACCTTAGGCGGCACTTGTTTGTATATTAAACGGCTTTCTTGAAACTTTCCATCTTTTTTCATCAATTGATAGGATTTTTTTTCATCTACCTTCAGACCGTTGTAGCCGGGAGTTGCTTTCCATACCCGGTCAATTTGGGCATCCTGAGGCGGAACAAAGCGGTCTTTTGCTTCTTGTTTAATTTGATCAAGCAGCGACGGCCCGCTTTGATGGGCGAATTGCGCTTCACTTTTCAACCCCTTAAGATAACTGCTGACTGTATGGCTCTCAACGAAAAATAGCACTATCACTCCGATGACTAATATACTAATCATATGTTTTATTTTTCCCATTGTCCATGCCTCCCCCCATTGTTTTAAAATTATGAAAAGTGGAGGGATTATAGAACACGCGAAAAAACCAGAGGAGAGATCCTCTGGTCCTGTAATTAAGACTGCTGTTCTTGCTTTTCAGCCGCTTCTTTCTGTTCCTTTAGCACGACCTTGCGCGAAAGGTTTACCCGGCCTTGGTCGTCAATGCCGATGACTTTAACAAGCAGCTTATCGCCAAGTGCAAGCACGTCTTCCACCTTGCGAACACGCTCTTCAGCAAGCTCCGAAATATGGACAAGTCCATCTTTTCCAGGGAATAATTCAACAAATGCCCCGAACTTTTCGATCCGCTTGACTGTGCCGTCATACATTTGTCCGACTTCGACTTCACGCACGATATCTTCAATAATTTTCTTGGCAGCATTATTTTTCTCTGCATCAATTGAAGAAATAAAGATTGTTCCGTCTTGCTCGATATCAATTTTAACGCCCGTTTCTTCGATAATCTTGTTGATCTGTTTACCGCTTGGCCCAATGACATCACGGATCTTATCCGGATTAATCGTCATCGTTAAGATCTTCGGTGCATAGTCAGACAGCTCGCTGCGCGGTTCTGCAATAACGGAAATCATATGATCCAAGATATGCATGCGGCCTTTTTTCGCCTGCTGCAGCGCCTCTTCGAGAATTTCACGGCTTAAGCCTTCGATTTTAATATCCATCTGCAAAGCTGTAACACCTTTGCTTGTACCCGCTACCTTAAAGTCCATGTCACCAAGATGATCTTCCATTCCTTGAATGTCTGATAAAACGGTATAATGTTCTCCAGATTTAACAAGTCCCATTGCAATTCCCGCTACCGGCGCTTTAATCGGAACCCCTGCATCCATCATTGCCATTGTGCTTGCGCAAATGCTCGCCTGGGAAGAAGAACCGTTAGATTCCAATACTTCTGATACGAGACGAATGGTATATGGGAAGTCTTTTTCGCTTGGAACAATCGGCTCCAATGCCCGTTCTCCTAATGCACCATGACCGATTTCGCGACGTCCCGGCGCGCGCAGCGGACGAGTCTCACCCACACTGAAGGAAGGGAAATTATAATGGTGCATAAAGCGCTTAGACTCCTCAATGCCTAGCCCGTCTAAGATTTGGACATCACCCAGCGCTCCGAGGGTACAAATGCTCAGCACTTGTGTTTGTCCGCGCGTAAACATAGCAGAACCATGCGTACGCGGAAGCAAGCCTACCATGGAAGATAGCGGACGGATTTCATCAATTTTCCGGCCATCCGGTCGTACTTTTTCCACTGTAATCAAGCGGCGGACTTCTTCTTTGACAATCTTGTCCAAAATTTGTCCAACCTGCTTCACCGTGTCTTCCTCTGCTTCTTCGGCAGTGAACTTCTCAACAACCTCTGCC
Organism: Pseudobacillus badius; assembly: GCF_002189605.1. NCBI lineage: Bacteria > Bacillati > Bacillota > Bacilli > Caryophanales > Bacillaceae > Pseudobacillus > Pseudobacillus badius. The sequence goes on along the minus strand of NZ_MWMM01000001.1, from coordinate 440,167 downwards.
TTGACTGCCTTGATTGCATCTTCGCGTGCATGTTTCTCCTGCACCTGGATAGCTTGAATCATTTCTTTTTCACAAAGAGAACGAACTTGTTGTTCAAGATCTGTATCTAATTCATACAAAGCGATTTCGATCTTGTCTTTCCCAACCGCCTTAACGATTTCCTCTTGAAAAGCAATGAGGCGCTTAATCTCTTCATGACCAAACATGATAGCTTCGAGCATGACCTCTTCAGGCACTTCATCTGCTCCGGCTTCTACCATGTTGACCGCATCTTTTGTTCCCGCCACAGTTAAGTGCAAATCACTCTTCTCAAGCTGTTCCACTGATGGGTTAATCACAAATTCTTCATCTACACGGCCAACGATTACGCCGGCAATTGGGCCTTCAAATGGGATATCAGAAATGCTTAGCGCCAATGAAGAACCAAACATAGCGGCCATTTCAGAGGAGCAGTTTTGATCCACACTCATTACGATGCTGATCACTTGCACCTCGTTGCGGAATCCATCCGCAAACAGCGGACGAATTGGACGGTCGATCAATCGGCTGGCAAGCGTTGCTTTTTCGCTTGGGCGCCCTTCTCTTTTAATGAAACCACCCGGGATTTTTCCAACTGCATACAAACGTTCTTCATAGTTAACTGTCAGCGGAAAGAAATCAAAAGGTTTTGCTTCCTTCGAAGCAGTAGCAGTGCTCAATACGACTGTATCTCCATAGCGGATCAACGCCGCTCCATTAGCTTGTTTAGCGACCTGGCCAACCTCAACGGTCAGCTCCCGGCCTGCCCATTCTATGGAAAATGTTTGTTTCCCTTGCTCCATAAATGAACCCCTCTCTATACCAATAAATGTTGTAATTGCGTATCATCCTAACTATTAGCATAACATTCGGGATGATTGATGCAAAGTTATATCGTTGAATTTATCTATCTTGTCTATTTTTCACCGAAAAACACCGGTTACTCATATACTTTACATTTTCTTTTGGAATTAAATCCCAATCATTTTTCACCTAATAAAAAAGCGGGAACAAATCCCGCTTTCTGAACGGCTTAGCGACGCAAGCCAAGCTTTTGAATTAATTCACGGTAACGCTGAACATCTTTGTTACGAAGGTAAGTTAACAGGTTACGACGACGTCCAACCATTTTTAACAAACCGCGGCGTGAATGATGATCTTTTTTATGAGTGCGCAAATGATCGTTTAGTGTATTGATTTGCTCTGTAAGTACAGCGATTTGTACTTCTGGAGAACCAGTGTCACTTTCGTGAGTTTTGAATTGGTTGATAATTTCATTCTTGCGTTCTTGAGTTAAAGCCATTGTAATTCCTCCTTAGTTTTTATAAAATCCCCTGTTACCAAGCAGGCGCTGGAGCGGCGCGATGCTGAGCAAAGGTTCAAATAATCCATTTCTAATCATAGCTTAATTTGCAATAAAATGCAACCTCTTTACTTTTGCCCGGCAAAGTAAGCAGCCGCTGACTGCTTATCCTTATCAATTTGGGCCACGAGGGCCTCAATGCCGTTAAACTTTTCTTCTCCTCGCAGGCGGGCATACCATTTAATGGCTACTTCTTCTCCGTATATAGAGCGATCAAAGTCGAAGATATGGACTTCAACCGACAGGCTATGCTCATCCGGGTGCTTGAAAGTCGGGCGGTAACCAATATTGCAGACGCCATCGTGCCACTCTTCCTTCACCTTTAGGCGCACTGCGTATACACCTGTTTCCGGAATGAGATAATCTTCCTCTACCTCCACATTTGCAGTCGGAAAGCCGATTTTTCGGCCGCGCTTATCCCCATGGATGACTGTTCCCTGGACCTCGTATGGCCTTCCAAGCAGGCCTGCTGCCTCTTCTACATTTCCTTCCCTCAACAGCTGACGGATTTTTGTGGAGCTGACTTTTTCTTGATGGTACTCCCACTTATCAATGATCGTTGAAGTAAAGGTGCCGCGCGAATGAAACGGCATGGTTTCCATCGTTCCTTTGCCAAGGCGTCCATATGTATAATCAAAGCCGGCTACGACATGCTTGACATGAAGGCCGATCACATATTGATCGACGAATTGCTGCGGTTCAAGCGCTGCAAAATCAGAGGTGAACCGGACAACAAATAAATAATCGGCTCCCAGCGCTTCAATTCTTTTTACTTTTTCATCTATGGGCGTAATATATTTTATTTGTTTATGTTTGTTTCCAAGAACGACGGACGGATGAGGATCAAATGTCATCACCGCACTTTTCATACCCTGATTCCTTGCTTTTTCTACCGCCGCAAGAATCACTTGCTGGTGCCCGGTATGGACTCCGTCAAAAAAGCCAAGAGCCATTACTAAAGAGGGCAAATTTTCTTTTTGTAAGCTATGGGGATGATGCAACATATACACTTTCACCGTTTTCACCTGTCCTCCTGTCAGTCAGCTAGCACTTTGACCGGTTTTACTTTTCCCGGCTTATCTGGATGCAGCTTATAAATCGCCAGTAAATTCTCCTCTGAAAATACCGCGGCCTCTGTTGCTTTTTCCGGCCAGTCTGCCGGCATATCGAGCACAGAACCGTTCATTACTTTCTTTGCTAATGTATCATTTATTGTCCATTTCGGCAAATGTTCAACTCCTCTTTCAAGCGGCTGGACAATAGCAGAAACGGCGCTTTTCTCTTGAAGCTGCTTGAGTTCGTCGAGCGTGATGCACTGCTGCTTGTCAAATCCCCCAGAAGACGTTCTCACAAGCTTGGACATATGCGCTGGGTAGCCGAGCCTTTCGCCAATCATCACAGCCAGTGTTCGAATGTAAGTGCCTTTGCTGCAGGATGCGCGGAAAGAAAATTGAATAGCTTCACCCTCAAACCATTCTCTCTCATCCAGCAAATCCAATTGGTGGATAGTTACCTTTCTTGAAGGTCTTTCCACCTCAATTCCTTGGCGGGCATATTCATACAACCGCTTCCCATTCACTTTCACAGCCGAAAACATCGGGGGAGTCTGCATAATTTCACCGGTCAGCGACTGCAGCACCGACAAAATATCCTTTCGTGAAATTCTCGAACTTACCGGCTGTTGTTCTACGATGTCGCCCGATGCATCCTCTGTTGTTGTCGAAAAGCCAATGGTTACTTCGCCTTCGTATACTTTTCCTGAGTTCATAATGTATTCGGCCAGCTTCGTTGCCCGCCCGAGACAAATGGGCAGCACTCCTTCTACATCAGGGTCAAGCGTACCAGTGTGGCCCACCTTTTTCATCTTTAAAATTTTGCGCACCTTAAACACACAATCGTGCGAGGTCATTCCTTTTTCCTTCCAAAGAGGAAGTATTCCATTCATGTAGCTTCTCTCCTTTTTCCGGCAGAAAAAAGGTTCCAGCTTCTTAAGAAGAAATGAATATAGCACTGAAAAGTCTATATCTCATTCACTGAAGAAGCCAGAACCTTATGTTCCTTTCCTGTTTATCAATGATCTGCGGAAGGACTGTTAATTTCCCTTAATAAAGTATCGATACGGTTGCCGTATTCAATCGATTCATCCATTTCAAAGAGCAGCTCCGGCGTTTTGCGGAGACGGATTCTCTGCCCAACCTCCGAACGGATAAACCCTTTTGCTTTTGTTAAGGCCTTTAATGTTCCTTCGCGCTCTTCTTCATTGCCAAGCACAGTAATATAGACTGTCGCTTGTTGAAGATCACCGGTCACTTCCACGTCGGTTACAGTAATAAAACCGATGCGCGGATCCTTTACTTTTCGATTCAATATGTCTGTCAGTTCTTTTTTCATCTGTTCACCAACACGATTTGAACGAAGAGTCATTTTTCTCACCTCACTATAGCCATTCATAGGAAACAGCCAGCCGCTCCCATTCCGGGAAGGAGTCAAGAAAATGCAAGGCATTCGCCAGCTCCCTTTCTGCCGCCTTCTTCGATGAAGCGACAGTAACAACAGCTAATTTTGTACGCTGCCAAACGTCCTGATGATCCATTTCTGCCACGGAAACATTTAATTTTTGCTTCAGACGCGTGAGTGTACGCTGCAGCACAGCCCGTTTTTCCTTTAAGGAATGCGAGTTGTAAATTAAATATTCTACCTCAGCATAACCAATCATTTGCGTTCGATTTCTTCCTCGATAAAGGCTTCGATAATGTCGCCTTCTTTTACATCGTTGAAGTTTTTAATTGTAATACCGCACTCATAGCCTTGGCTGACTTCTTTTGCATCATCTTTAAAGCGTTTAAGCGCGTCTACTTCTCCTTCAAAAATAACAATGCCGTCACGAATTAAACGCACACCGCTGTCGCGGGTGATTTTTCCTTCTGTCACATAAGAACCAGCAATCGTTCCTACTTTGGATACTTTAAAGGTTTGGCGTACTTCCGCCTGGCCAATAATCTTCTCCTGGAACTCAGGATCAAGCATTCCTTTCATGGCTGCTTCAATTTCTTCAATGACTTTGTAAATAATACGGTGCAGACGAACATCTACTTCTTCTGCTTCTGCTGCCCGTTTCGCGTTCACATCCGGACGAACATTGAAGCCGATAACAATAGCATTGGAGGCAGAAGCGAGAATGATATCAGACTCCGTAATCGCACCGACGCCTGTATGAATGATTTTCACATTTACGCCTTCTACTTCCAATTTTCGAAGGGCGGCTGCCACTGCTTCAAGCGATCCTTGAACATCCGCTTTTAAAACGATGTTTAAGTCTTTCATTTCCCCTTGTTTCATATGTTCAAACAAATTATCGAGGCTTACGCGTGATTTCTCGCTCCGCTGTGCTTGTAAAGCTTCTTGGGCGCGGGCTTCGCCAATTTGTCTGGCTGTCTTTTCATCTCCAAATACCACGAAACGATCTCCAGCTAATGGAACATCATTCAAGCCTGTAATTTCAATCGGAGTAGAAGGACCTGCTGTTTTGATACGGCGGCCAAGATCATTCACCATGGCGCGCACGCGGCCAAACGTATTGCCGACAACAATCGGATCTCCAACATTCAGCGTACCATTTTGAACAAGCAATGTAGCCACCGAGCCGCGTCCTTTATCAAGCTCCGCTTCAATTACTGTTCCGATAGCCCGGCGATCCGGATTGGCTTTTAACTCTTCCACTTCTGCTACAAGCAGAATCATTTCAAGAAGCTGCTCAATGCCCTCGCCTGTTTTTGCGGAAAGCGGAACAAAAATCGTATCGCCGCCCCATGATTCCGGAACGAGACCATGCTCTGTCAGCTCCTGCATGACACGTTCTGGATTGGCTGTTGGCTTATCGATTTTGTTGACAGCTACGATGATAGGCACTTCCGCTGCTTTCGCATGGTTGATCGCTTCAATCGTTTGCGGCATAACACCGTCATCTGCTGCAACCACAAGAATGGTGATATCTGTAATTTTAGCTCCGCGGGCCCGCATAGTTGTGAACGCAGCATGCCCCGGTGTATCAAGGAAGGTAATCTTCTTATCACTAATATCAATTTGGTAAGCACCAATATGCTGGGTAATCCCGCCGGCTTCCCCCTCCGTCACCTTCGTATGACGAATGGAATCAAGGAGCGTTGTTTTCCCGTGGTCTACGTGACCCATAATTGTCACGACAGCCGGACGCTCCTTCTTGTTATTTTCATCCTGTTCTTCTTCGAAGTAAACCTCCAGGTCCGCTTTATCGATCAGGACCTCTTCCTCCACTTCAACCCCGTACTCACCTGCTATCAATTCAATAGCATCGCTGTCAAGCTCTTGGTTGATGGTTGCCATTACGCCAACCATAAACAGCTTTTTAATAATTTCAGACGGCTCGCGGTTGAGCTTTTTAGCTAGCTCCGACACCGTTAATGAGCCAGCAAATGTGATTTTTTCAGGGAGTTCCTTTACCTTTGGCGGCTGCGGCATGACAGCTGGTTTGGATTGCCGCTGCTTGTTTCCTTGCTGCTTGCCTCTCCCTTGATTTTTATTGTTCCCTTTTCCTTGATTAAATCCTTTTTGCTGAGAATTTTTCTGTCCGCCTGGCCCTTTATTTCCCGTTTTTCCCTTGCTTGAAGATGTATTCCGGCTTGGACCTTGAGAATTAGAATTAGAATTAGAATTAGAATTCCCGGAAGAATTTGCTTTTGTTTGTTTATTATTCGTAAAAGATTTTTCCAATTTTTGTATAGCCTCCTCGTCAATAACAGTCATATGGTTAGAGACTTCTACATTCAACTCTTTGAGTTTTTCAATGACCACTTTACTTGACACGTTTTTTTGTTTCGCATACTCATGTACTCTTTGTTTACTCATCTGTTCACCCCCGCATAGTATGATCGAGGAGGGCGGAAAGCTTTTTAGCAAACCCCGCGTCTGTAACAGCTGCGACTACCCTTGCCTCTTTGCCGATGGCCTGGCCAAGAACATACCGATCATCAATCCACCTTAACGGAACTTGATAATAGGCTGCTTTGTCCTGTACTTTTTTCTTTGTGTTGGGTGATGCGTCTGCCGACAGCAAAACAAGTTTTGCCCGGCCTTTTTGAATTTCTTTTACTGTTAATTCTTCGCCCGAGATGATTTTGCGGGCCCGGTTGGCTAATCCCAGCAATTTGGCCCACTGAGGTTCATTCATCGGCTAGTTCGTCTCCTTTTCTACATAAGAGAGCAATTCTTCAAATACACTGTCCGGTACTTCTGCGTTAAGCTGTCTGGCTAAGATGCCTTTGCTCCTTGCCAGTTCCACCGCTTCTTTGGTCTTTGACAAATACGCGCCGCGGCCGGATTTTTTCCCGGTCATATCCACTGACACTTCGCCTTCTTTAGAGCGAACGATGCGTACCATTTCTTTTTTGGCTTTCATCTCGCCTGTAGCGACACATTTTCTTAATGGAACTTTCTTTGGGCGATTCATTTTCTTCACCTCTTATTCAATTTCTTCGGAGGAAAAGTCATAAGCGCCTTCGTCTTCTACAGCCGGAGCCGCGTGGTCACGCGGATAAATACCCGCCTCCCGTGCGTCTGTTTCACTCTTAATATCAATCTTCCAACCTGTTAATTTTGCTGCCAGGCGAGCATTTTGCCCCCGCTTGCCGATAGCTAAAGACAATTGGTAATCCGGCACAATAACCGTTGTCGCTTTTGCTTCCTCATCCACTTGTACATCGATGACTTTTGACGGGCTTAAGGCATTGGCAACAAAGATGACAGGATCTTCCGACCACTTAACGATATCGATCTTTTCACCTTTCAATTCGTTGACAATTGCCTGAACGCGGCTTCCCTTCGGTCCCACGCATGCGCCGACTGGATCGACTTCAGGGTTCTCGGCATAGACGGAAATCTTGGAACGGTCGCCCGCCTCCCGGGATACCGAGCGAATCTCTACCGTGCCATCAAAAATTTCCGGCACTTCGATCTCAAACAAACGTTTTAATAGGCCAGGATGAGTCCGTGAAACAAAGATTTGCGGGCCTTTTGTCGTCCGCTCTACTTTTGTAATGTATACCTTTATGCGGTCATGAGGCTTATAGCTTTCGTTTGGCATTTGCTCCGCCAGCGGCAGAAGCGCTTCAATTTTCCCAAGGCTGACATAGATAAACCGGGAGTCTTGACGCTGAACAATCCCTGTCATAATGTCTTCCTCACGGTCGATAAATTCTGAATAAATAATGCCTCTCTCTGCTTCCCTCACACGCTGGGTAACAACCTGTTTAGCTGTCTGGGCGGCAATACGTCCAAAGTCCTTCGGTGTGACCTCCAGCTCTACAATATCCCCAAGTTCATAAGAAGGATTAATTTCCCGAGCATCCGCTTCGGAAATTTCCAGACGGGAATCAAATACCTCATCTACCACTTCTTTGCGGGCAAAGACACGCATGGTGCCAGTTTCAAGATTTAAGTCGACGCGGACATTTTGCGCTTGATTAAAATTTCGTTTATAAGCAGAAACAAGCGCCGCTTCGATCGCCTCAATAATTAAATTGCGTTCGATCCCTTTTTCTTTTTCCAAATATAAAAGAGCATCGTACAGTTCAGTGCTCATCGGACTTTCCGCCCCCTTACATAATAATAAACTGTCATTTTTTGTTCATGACGTCAAACAAATGGCCTTGGCCATCCCGTTTTAAGAAAACGAAATAGCCAAGCGAGCTTTCGCTATTTTATCCAGCGGAATAACCACTTGTTTTTTTCTTGTTTTCATCAAGTACTCAACTACAAGCTCTTCTTGTTCAAATGAAAGCAGCGTGCCTTCAAATGTTTTTTCTCCATCGATCGGTTCATAGGTCTTTACATGCACACGTTTTCCGACCGCCCGCTCATAGTCCTTCATTTTCTTAAGCGGACGTTCTGCTCCCGGAGAAGAAACTTCCAAAAAGTAATTATAAGGAATCGGGTCTGTTTCATCTAGCTTTTCACTCAGCCGTTCACTGACCATTCCGCATTCCTCAATATCAACTCCGGCTTCTTTATCAATGTAAACGCGAAGGAACCAGTTCTTTCCTTCTTTTACATATTCGATATCGACTAGCTCTAAGTCCAGCTCTTCAGTAATTGGTTTCACTAACTGTTCAACTGTTTCAACTACTTTGCTCATATATACCCCCTGGTTGAATAAAATCCCTGACCAAGAATGAAACTCTTTTACAAACACGAAAGAGTGGGGATGCCCCACTCTTTCAAAGAGAGTTATCAATTAGTATTTCCACTAAAAATATACCATATCCCTTTATTTTATGCAACTGGACCGTTATTGAGCTTAGAAAAGGGAAAGCTGATTCTGGTCAGGAAGCGAAGCAAGGCATCCATGATTATCCAAATACTCGATAATTGTCTTAGATACTTTTCCGCGCTGCTGCAAGTCCTCTTTTGATAAAAACTCTCCTTCTTCCCGCGCTTTAACGATATTGTACGCCGCATTGGTGCCAAGGCCAGGGATCGAATTAAACGGCGGGATTAACGAATCCCCATCAATGATAAATTGATCCGCACTCGACCGATACAAATCTACCTTTTGGAAGGAAAAGCCGCGCTCGCACATTTCCAGCGCCAACTCTAATACCGTTAACAAACTTTTTTCTTTTGGAGAAGCCTCCAGCCCTTTCGCGTTGATCTCATCAATCAGCGAACGAATAGCAACTGCTCCTTTTACCATGGCATCAACATCGAAGTCCTCCGCCCGGACTGTAAAGTAAGCCGCATAATATAAAAGCGGCAAATGCACTTTAAAGTAGGCGATCCGAACAGCCATTAAAACATAAGCAGCCGCATGCGCTTTCGGGAACATATACTTAATTTTTTTGCAGGAATCGATATACCATTCAGGTACTTCTTTGCTGCGCATTTCCTCTTCCATTTCATCAGTCAATCCTTTTCCTTTACGAACTGACTCCATAATTTTAAAGGCAAAAGCCGGGTCGAGCCCTTGGTAAATTAAATACACCATAATATCGTCACGGCAGCCGATTACGTCACTTAATTCACAGATGCCGTTATGGATCAGTTCCTGCGCATTGCCGAGCCAAACGTCAGTGCCATGGGACAGCCCCGAAATCTGAACAAGCTCAGAAAAAGTAGTTGGCTTTGTATCTTCAAGCATTTGCCGAACGAATCGTGTCCCGAATTCAGGGATGCCCAGCGTGCCGGTTTTACACATAATTTGCTCTTCTGTCACGCCAAGCGATTCGGTTCCGCTGAAGATTTTCATTACTTCCGGGTCATCTGTAGGAATCGTTTTAGGATCAATGCCGGAAAGATCTTGCAGCATCCGGATAACGGTTGGATCATCGTGTCCGAGAATATCAAGCTTCAGCAGGTTGTCATGGATAGAATGGAAATCAAAATGAGTCGTTTTCCATTCGGATTTGTCACTGTCAGCTGGGTATTGAATCGGCGAAAAATCATAAATGTCCATGTAATCAGGCACAACGATAATTCCGCCCGGATGCTGGCCTGTCGTTCGTTTCACTCCTGTACACCCTTTGGCAAGGCGATCCACTTCTGCTCCCCGCAGCTGTAAGTTATTGTCTCCTGCATAGCCTTTCACATAGCCGAATGCTGTTTTATCCGCCACGGTACCGATTGTTCCCGCACGATACACATATTCTTCCCCGAATAGCACTTTCGTGTAATTGTGTGCTCTAGGCTGATATTCTCCCGAGAAGTTCAGGTCAATATCCGGGACCTTGTCCCCTTTGAATCCAAGGAACGTTTCGAACGGGATGTCGTGTCCGTCCTTTTTATATCTGATCTGGCAGTCCGGACAATTTTTGTCGGGTAAATCAAAGCCGGAGCCGACAGAACCATCATTGAAAAACTCCGATTTCTTGCACTTCGGACAAACATAATGAGGGGGCAGCGGATTGACCTCAGTAATTTCTGTCATAGTGGCAACGAAAGAAGAACCGACCGATCCCCTTGAGCCGACAAGGTAGCCATCATCCAGTGACTTTTTCACGAGTTTATGAGAAATGAGATAGATAACGGCAAAGCCGTGGCCAATGATGCTTTTTAACTCTTTTTCCAACCGCGCCTCAACAATTTCAGGTAAATCCTCGCCGTAGATCTGCCTAGCTTTTGAATAGCTCATCTCGCGGATTTCTTCATCGGCACCCTCAATTTTCGGCGTATAGAGATCATCCTTAATCGGCTTGATCTCACTAATTCGGTCAGCGATCTCGTTCGGATGCTGAATCACAATTTTCTCCGCCGTCTCCTTGCCAAGGAAGCTGAATGCATCAAGCATTTCATTCGTTGTCCGAAAGTGAACATCCGGCAATTCATGGCGGTTCAGCGGATTCGCTCCGCCTTGAGAGCTGACCAAAATCTTGCGATGGATTTTATCAGTTGGATTCACATAATGCACGTTGCCCGTTGCCGCTACAGGCAGCTGCATCCGTTCTCCAAGCTCGACAATTTTTTTGATAATATCTTCAAGCGCCTGTTCATCGCGGACAAGCTCCAGCTCCAGCAGATGGCTATATACTTCCTTCGGATGAACTTCAAGGTAGTCATAAAACTTGGCTGCTTTTTCTGCTTGCTCCATCCCTTTTTGCATCATGCTTTCAAATACCTCGCCTTTATCGCATCCCGAACCAATCAGCAGCCCTTCCCGATGCTTTTGCAAGACAGACCGCGGAATTCGCGGCACCCGGTAAAAGTAATCGATGTGCGCAATTGAAACGAGCTGAAATAAATTCTTTAAGCCGGTATCATTCTCCGCAAGGATCGTGCAATGATACGGACGGGCTCTTTTATACGCCCCGCCATCTCCCATATGTGTATTTAAGTCATCATGATAAGAAATGCCTTTTTCATTTGCGTCTTTGAGCATCCTTAAGAACAGGTAGCCCGTTGCTTCTGCATCATAAATCGCCCGGTGGTGCTGAGTAAGCTCGACATCGAATTTTTTCGCAAGTGTATTCAACCGGTGATTTTTCATGGTTGGATATAGAAAACGGGCTAATTCCAGCGTGTCAATAACCGGGTTGGCAGATCGGCCCATCTGATAGCGGCCATAGCCAGTATCAAGAAATCCCATATCAAATGAAGCATTGTGGGCGACAAGAATGGCATCTGCTGTCCAGTCTTTAAATTTCTTCAGCACTTCTTCTACTTCTGGCGCATTTTGGACAAGGTCATCGGTAATCCCTGTTAAATTAATTGTCGTCGCCGAAAGCGGATGGTGCGGATTGGCAAATGATTCAAAACGGTCAATGATTTCGCCGTCTTTAATTTTAACAGCCGCCAATTCAATAATCGTGTCGTAAACGGCTGAAAGACCTGTTGTTTCAACGTCAAATACAACGTACGTTTCATCGGCCAGCAAACGATGGGCATCATTGTAGGCGATAGGAACACCGTCGTCCACTAAATTTGCTTCTAGTCCATATAGGATTTTCACCCCGTGTTTTTTTCCTGCGCTGTAGGCATCCGGAAACGATTGGACCACGGCATGATCGGTCACCGCTATCGCTTTGTGCCCCCATTTAGCTGCTTGAGCCACTAAATCTCCGACTGATGAAACAGCGTCCATTTGGCTCATTGGCGTGTGCAGATGAAGCTCTACACGCTTTTCTCCTTCAGGAGCAGTGTCCTGGCGCATAACCGGGGCGATTTCATTGACATCATTTGCAATCATCACAAGGTCACGGACAAATGTGTCATTTTGTACTGTCCCTCTCGCTCTTACCCACATGCCCTTTTTCAGACGGCTGAACAGAGCAGCATCCTCTTTATCGCGGGAGAACATTTTGACTAATATGGAATCAGTATAATCGGTAATTTTAAAGGTGAGCAGCGTGCGTCCGCTTCGAAGTTCCTTTGTCTCAGCATCAAAAACATACCCTTCGATGGCAATCCGGCGTTCTTCATCCTGTATTTCCTCCAGCTTCTTGAAATCGGCATCGTCTTTGATTGTCAAGCCGATCATCAAAGGCCCGCTGGCTGCTTCTCCGTCTTCGCTCGCACTCTCTTCCCGCTTCTGCATTTCAGCAACCGCCTGCATGGCACGCTCGGCGTCTTCCTTTTGCTTTGCTTCGAGAAATTGCTGGAATTCGTCATTTGTCTCTTTTTCCATTACTTCTACATCAAAAGTGAGCGGCGGAAAACCATAATTTTGATAAGTGCCGCAAATCCAGTCGCTGTATTTATTTTTGAGCGTCATTCCCTCTGTATCATTGCTGACGCTGACTATTAATTTATTTCCTTTCACCACAGGTACGCCTCTATTTAACAGCGCAAGCATCGGAGGAGAGATTCCTTCCAGCTGGCTGATGCAAAAAGACCAATATTCACTGATCAATTCTTCTGAAACGGCGGCATTCTTCGCTTTGACCGCAAACGTCACTTGAGCGATTTCTTTAAAAGCGGAATGCAAAGCATTCGCAAAGGTTTGGAGCAGCCGGCAAGGCAGAATCGTTTCTGTCACAAAAGAAAAGTGCCAGCGCTTGGCTTGCCGTTCTACTGTTAACTTTTCAATCTCAGCCCCTTCAAAGTGACGAACAACCGCATCTTCTGTCAGCTTTAATTGCTGCAGCAGCAGCTGAAACCGCTGCCGTCTTCCCTGGGATTCTTCACTCATTTGTATGCCTCCCAAATTTATAAGTTCTCTTCTATTTTAACAGAAATTCAGAAAGAAAAAGGCACCCGATTCAGGTGCCTTTCAGGCTGTTGGCAGAGGCTTGTTTTGTCACTGCCTGCCTGCTGTTAGATTAGATTGATTGAAAGATTTCCTGCAATTTGGATACAAGTTCATTGCTTTGAACTTCCATCATTTCTCCTGTTTTGCGGATTTTCACTTCAACGATTCCTTCGGCTGCCTTTTTGCCGATAGTTACTCGAACTGGCAAACCAATTAAATCGCTATCCGCAAATTTTACTCCTGGACGTTCCGCACGATCGTCCATTAAAACATCATAGCGGTTTTCGCGAAGCAGGCTGTAAAGCTCGTCAGCCAACGCGCGCTGGCTCTCATCCTTCATATTTACCGGAACTAAATGGAGATCAAAAGGAGAAAGCGCCTTCGGCCAAATAAAGCCTTGTTCATCATTAAATTGCTCAGCAACAGCAGCCAATGTCCGAGAAACCCCAATTCCATAGCAGCCCATAATCATCGGCTGTGTACGGCCGTTTTCATCCAGATAAGTGGCATTCATTGCTTCGCTGTAACGCGTGCCTAATTTAAAAATGTGACCGACTTCAATGCCTTTAGCAAAGCGGATGGTTCCTTGTCCATCAGGAGAGACATCGCCTTCCTGAATAAAACGAAGGTCCGCATACTGATCTACACGGTAATCTCTCTCTGCATTGACATTGATAAAATGAAAGCCTTCTTCATTGGCTCCGCAAACACCATTCGTAATCGCTTTGACAGCATGATCTGCAATGACTTTGATTCCTTCTTTGGCATTTACCGGTCCGAGCGAGCCGATCGTGCAGCCAAGCACTTCGTTAACCTCTCCATGTTCAGTAAGCTCTACTGTATCGGCTTGGAACAAGTTTTTCAACTTAATTTCATTTACTTCATGATCACCGCGGACAAGAACAATTACATACTCTCCATCTACTTTAAAAAGAAGCGTCTTCAAGCATTGTTCAGCTGAAACATTTAAAAGTTCTGCTACGCTGCTGATTGTTTTGGCATCCGGAGTAGCCACTTTCTCCATCTCTTGTTCTGCTTCCCCGCTCTTTTCATAGGCTGTCACAACTGGAGCCATCTCAATATTAGCGGCATAATCAGAAGCATCAGAGTAGGCAATCGTATCTTCACCGATCTCAGAAAGCACCATAAATTCATGCGTGTCTTTTCCGCCCATCGCTCCCGAGTCAGCAATAACCGCCCGAAAGTTTAAGCCGCAACGGCGGAAGACATTGGAGTATGCCGTATACATCCGGTCATACACTTCTCCCAAGCTTTCGTGGGAAGTATGGAAAGAGTAAGCATCTTTCATGACAAACTCCCTGCCGCGCAGCAAACCAAAGCGCGGGCGCTTCTCATCACGGAATTTTGTTTGGATTTGATAAAGCGTCAGCGGCAGGCGCTTGTACGATTTCACTTCATCCCGAACCAGGCTTGTAATGACTTCTTCATGAGTCGCTCCTAAAGCAAATTCACGCTCATGACGATCCTTCAAGCGCATAAGCTCCGGTCCGTATGTATACCAGCGACCGGACTCCTGCCATAACTCCGCCTGCTGAAGGGCAGGCATTAACAGCTCTGCTGCTCCAGCATTGTCCATTTCCTCGCGAACGATTTCTTCTACTTTGCGAAGCACTTTTTTGCCAAGCGGCAAATAGCTGTAAACTCCGCTGGCATTCTGGCGGATAAATCCTGCCTTTAACAGCAGCTGATGGCTTTTGACATCAGCATCTGCCGGTACCTCTCTTAATGTTGGGATTAACGTTTGGCTTTGTTTCATCACATACACCTCAGACTATTTTATTGTAAAAAGAATCGCTGGATATCATTCCAGGTTACCACAATCATTAACAGCATCAGCAAGGCAAAGCCGACAAAATGAACCATTCCTTCTTTTTGGCGGTCAATTGGCTTGCCTCTCAGCGCTTCAACAAGGAAAAACAGCAGGCGGCCTCCATCTAATGCCGGAAGCGGCAGCAAATTCATGATTCCTAAGTTAATGCTTAACACACCAGCCCATTTCATTAAATTCATAATACCTGATTTAGCCACGGTATCGGTCGAGACATAAATGCCGACAGGACCGGAAAGCATATCAATCGAGAATTGTCCGGTAACCAGTTTGCCGAGCAAGCGAATAATTTCTACTGTCCAGAAATAGGTTTCCTTCGCCCCATAGGCAATGGAGCCAAAAAATGATTTTTCCACCGGACTGTGTACACCAATGACGCCGATTTTCTGGTTTTCCACTTCCCTAACTTCAGGAGTCACCGGAATATCCAGTGTTTTCCCATCTCTTTCGATCGTGAAATCCATTTCAGCTTGCGGATTTTTTTGAATAACCGTCACAATGTCATTCCAGCTGGCTACACCTTGTCCGTTAATGCTGACCACTTTGTCGCCTTCCATTAAACCAGCTTCCTTCGCTGCTCCATCAGCGTTCAGCTTGCCAAGCTCAGGTTCATTTGTCGGCATTCCTTGCAAAATAGCAATCAGAATGAACACGACAAAGGCTAAAATAAAATTGAAAAGCGGACCGGCAAAAATCGCCATGGCGCGCTGCCCCAAAGTTTTGGAAGCAAATTGGCGGTCCCAAGGAGCGATTTGGCTTTCCATCCCGTCTTCTACAATGACGGCCTCCCGGTGAATCGGAAATGCTTTGATTTCTTCTTCCCCATCTTCATAGCCCCTGATCATGAGTTGATGTTCGAGATCAGCTGTCTCTACCTCAATGACCCTGGCGTCGGGATATCGATCTTTTCCAGTGACAATAATTTTAACAATTTCCTCTTGTTCATTAAACAAGGCACCGATGCGATGACCCGCTTTTAAGTCCACCATTTCAGGATCTTCCCCGGCCATGCGGACATATCCCCCTAATGGAAGAAGACGAAGGGTATAAACGGTTTCCCCTTTTTTATGAGCAAATACTTTTGGACCAAAACCAATCGCGAATTCCCGGCAGAGAATACCGGCCCGTTTAGCAAAGATGAAGTGGCCAAGCTCATGAAAGAAGACGAGGGCACCAAATATAACGATAAACGCTATAACAGTATTCAATATAGATAACCACCTTTTTTATAAAAGTGAGTGGACGAAATTCCGCGTTTCCTTGTCGGTTTGCTGAATTGTTTCCAGATCCGGCTGAGCGATAGATTCATGTCTTTCCAAAGCCCGTTCAACCATTTCGTCAATTTGCAAAAATGTAATTCTCCCGTCAAGAAAGGCAGCAACAGCTGCTTCATTTGCAGCATTTAGCACTGTAGGTACGGTGCCGCCCGCTTTCCCTGCCTGATAAGCGAGGGCAAGCATCCGGAAACGCTCTTGATCCATTCGTTCAAAGTGAAGCTTGCCCGCCTCCAGCAAATTCAAACGCCGGGCAGACGGCAATGGCAGGCGATCCGGATAAGAAAGCGCATATTGAATAGGCACACGCATATCAGGGGTCCCAAGCTGGGCAATGACTGAGCTGTCTTGAAATTCGACCATCGAATGAATAATACTTTCTCGATGTAAAATAACATCTATTTGTTCATATGGCAAATGAAAAAGCCAGTGAGCTTCAATGACCTCTAAGCCTTTATTCATCATCGTGGCTGAATCAATCGTAATCTTCGCGCCCATTGACCAGTTAGGGTGGTTCAGCGCTTCTTGCACCGTTACATTCTTTAGTTCTTCACGCGTACGGTCCCGGAAGCTTCCTCCAGAAGCCGTCAATATGAGACGCTCAATGTTTTTCTCCTGTTCTCCCTGCAAGCATTGAAAAATAGCTGAATGCTCACTGTCTACCGGCAAGAGGTCTACATGATGCTTTTCTGCCGCCTCCATCACTAGATGCCCTGCGGTAACGAGCGTTTCTTTGTTAGCAATAGCAACTGTCTTGCCCGCTTCGATCGCTTGCAGCGTCGGACGCAGACCGATGCTGCCGAGCACGGCGTTTACTAGCATATCCGCTTGTTGAAAAACAGCCGTTTCAACAAGCCCTTCTTCCCCGTGCATAATTTGCAAAAAAGGAAATTCGGACTTTAATTTATCCGCATCTTCCCGGCGTGCCACCGCTACTAATGCCGGCTGGAACTCACGGATGATCTTCCTTGTTTCCTCTATGTTCCGGCCAGCTGAAAAGGCAGCCAGCGAAAATTCCTCGCGATGCTCGCGGATCACATCAAGCGTCTGGCGGCCGATGGAGCCAGTCGCACCTAAAAGACTTAATTTCTTCACATGTTTCATCTCCTCAAACAAGCTGTCCTGTTACACTAGCTGCAATAAATGAACGAGCGGGAAAACAAACAGCCAGCTGTCTGTCCGATCTAAAATTCCCCCGTGCCCTGGCAGCAAAGTGCCCGAATCCTTCACGCCATAATGGCGCTTTAGGGCTGATTCTGCCAAATCGCCAAGCTGTCCAAACACGGATAGCACGGCTGTAGCAATCAACAATTTAAACACCGGGATATCCATATCCCCTGCCAATGAGATAATCAAAGCCACAATAATAGCTGCGATAATGCCCCCGACGGATCCTTCGATCGTCTTTTTCGGGCTGATTTCAGGCCACAGCTTGCGTTTCCCGAATGACCGGCCCACGAAATACGCTCCTGAGTCTGTCGCCCATGTAATAAACAAAGCAAAAAAGACAAATATCACGCCAGCTTCCCTTGTTTCTATAAAATAATAAAAACCAAAACCGACATACAGGGCAGCCAATACACAAAACCCCGCGTCTTCAAAATGAAATTTGTTTTTAGACACGACTGTATAGGCTAGAATCAGCAAGACGAGCAAACCGGCAAGCTGCAGCTTATCATATCCTGCTTGTTCAATAACGGCAGTTAAGCGCTCCGGCATTAATATAATGCAAATGAAAATAATAGAAAGCAAACCAGGCATCGAAGCAGGAGCGATCCCTTTCATTTTTAATGCTTCCGTCAGCCCGATCACGGCCATTAAATAAGCCAGTATAATCATGGGCCAGCCGCCGTACAGCACAACCGGCAAAAAAGCGGCTGCCGCAATAACAGCGGTTAAGATACGTTGTTTCATGTCTCATACTCCTAACTCTCTAATAAAAAATAATTACGACAAACCGCCGAACCGGCGTGAGCGCCGCTGAAAAGCTTCTACCGCTTCAAGCAAGTGATCTTCTTTAAAGTCAGGCCAATTCGTGTCAGTAAACCAAAATTCTGTATAGGCCAGCTGCCAAAGCATAAAATTGCTGAGGCGAATTTCCCCGCTCGTCCGAATAAGCAAATCCGGATCTTGTAAATGCTCGGTCATAAGATAGCGTGAAAAAAGCTCTTCATTCAAATTTTCCTCTAATATTATACCATTTTTTACATCGCTAATAATATTTTTTACAGCGGTTAAAATCTCCGCCCGGCTTCCGTAATTCAAAGCAAAATTTAAAATCAGTCCATCATTGCCGCTTGTCTGTTCCATCGCCTTCTCCACTGCATTGAGCGTATGCTTCGGTATCTGGCTTCGTTCGCCCATCATTTGCACCCGGACATTTTCTTCGATCAATTCCGGCAAAAACATGCCGAGGAACTCCTCAGGCAATTTCATCAAAAACTCTACCTCATGTTTGGGGCGCTTCCAGTTTTCAGTTGAGAACGCGTACAGCGTCAACACTTTTACGCCGAGCTTGTTTACGAGTTTCGTTATTTTTTTTACCGTTTTCATTCCTTCATGATGACCGGCAATTCGGGGAAGAGCTCTTTTTTTCGCCCATCGGCCATTGCCGTCCATAATGATCGCAATATGCTCTGGCACCGGTTCTTCTTTAATCTTTTTGACCCGGTCCTCAATATTATGGTCATCTGCTGTTCTCCATAATTTCTTTTTATTGATCATAAAATATCCTCCACGATGTAGCATCACCAAATTATTAACAAATCATTACCTATTATAATACCAAAATTGCTTGTCGATTACTTTGCAGAAATGGATGTATTTTTTAATTCTATGGCTTTGCTGAATAATCATGTTCAATTTAGTTCTTTTTAACCTGCTCGGACAAAGAGGGTCGCCTTGCTTTATCATAGCTTATTCAATAAAAAAGAAGAAAACCCTCTTACATCGAAGAGGGTTTGTACATTAAACTTCCATAATTTCTTTTTCTTTGTCTTTGGAAATGCTGTCGATTTTGCTGATGAACTCATCTGTTTGCTTTTGAACATCGTCCGTCAAGCCGCGCAATTCATCTTCAGTAATCTCGCCAGCCTTCTCTTGTTTCTTCAGCTCTTCGTTCGCATCGCGGCGAATATTGCGAATGGCCACCTTTGCATCTTCCGCTTCTTTTTTCACAAGCTTAGCTAATTCCTTACGGCGCTCTTCTGTTAAAGCTGGAAACGCAAGACGGATAACAGATCCGTCGTTTGACGGCGTTAATCCAAGGTCTGATTTTAAAATGGCTTTTTCAATGTCACCCATAGCTGTTTTATCATAAGGCTGAATGACTAGAAGTCTCGCTTCTGGAATAGAAATAGAAGCCAGCTGGTTAATCGGTGTCGGCGCTCCGTAATAGTCTACGGTAATGCGGTCTAACACTGAGGCACTTGCACGGCCGGCACGAATAGACGCCAATTCTCTCGTGTAAGCCTGAATTGCTTTGGTCATTCTTTCTTTCATCTGCTCAATTGTTTGATTTGCCATTATTCTTTCCCCCTTACAATTGTTCCGATATCTTCACCCATGACGACCCGTTTAATATTGCCGTTTTCGGTAATCGAAAATACAATCAGCGGTATGTCGTTGTCCATACATAGCGAGGATGCTGTGGAGTCCATTACCGCAAGTCCTTGCTTGATTACATCAAGATAGGATAATTGATCATATTTCACTGCGTTTTTGTCAACGCGCGGATCGGCTGAATACACACCATCCACATTGTTTTTCGCCATTAAAATAACTTCCGCTTCAATTTCAGCAGCCCGGAGTGCAGCAGTGGTATCTGTAGAAAAATATGGGTTGCCTGTGCCTGCAGCAAAAATAACTACCCGCTTCTTTTCAAGGTGGCGAATAGCCCGGCGGCGGATATAAGGCTCGGCTACCTGGCGCATCTCAATGGACGTCTGAACCCTTGTTTCAATCCCAAGCTGCTCAAGGCTATCTTGCAAAGCCATTGAGTTCATGACAGTCGCAAGCATACCCATATAATCAGCAGTTGCCCGGTCCATTCCCATTTCGCTGCCGATCTTTCCTCTCCAAATGTTGCCGCCG
This sequence comes from Pseudobacillus badius, assembly GCF_002189605.1. NCBI lineage: Bacteria > Bacillati > Bacillota > Bacilli > Caryophanales > Bacillaceae > Pseudobacillus > Pseudobacillus badius. Next base: position 419,858 of record NZ_MWMM01000001.1, on the reverse strand, counting down.
CCAACTACGACTGCTACCTCGATATCGAGCTCGGCAATTTCCTTCACTTGTTCGGCGATTGACTTAATAACAGCCGGATTAATGCCAAATCCTGCTTCACCTGCCAGCGCTTCACCGCTTAACTTTAATACTACACGTTTATATTTTGGAACGCTCATGTAAACCTCCATATGTATGGTTATTGGTTTGCCTTGGCTATCATCTTGCAAAATCGCCAAACCCTAGATGAAATCCCTTACCAATAGCCGGCAAGGGATTCCTATCTAACAATAACAAATTCCTTCTATTTTTTAATCAATAGAACAAAATTATTTTTTCACTTGGTTCATTACTTCTTCAGCAAAATTGTCTTGGCGTTTCTCAATGCCTTCGCCCACTTCGTAGCGTACAAGCCCAGTTACTTGCGCTCCTTTAGATTGAACAAATTTGCCTACTTTTTCATCTGGATTTTTAACGAACGGTTGATCGACCAAGCAGATTTCTTCAAAGAACTTGCTCAGGCGGCCCTCAACCATTTTCGCTACGATATTCTCAGGCTTGCCTTCATTTAAAGCTTGCTGAGTTAATACTTCACGCTCACGAGCTACTTCTTCTTCAGAAACAGCGTCACGAGAAATATATTTAGGATTTAAAGCTGCCGCATGCATCGCTACATCTTTCGCTGCAGCAGCATCTGTTGTGCCTTCAAGAACAGTCAGCACGCCAATGCGGCCGCCCATATGAAGATATTCACCGAAAGCGTCGTTATCGCTTTTTGTTTTCACTTCAAAGCGGCGAAGAGTTAATTTTTCACCAATTTTAGCAATCGCTTCATTGATGTACTCGCCAACTGTTTGTCCATTTTCCATTTTTTGCTCAAGTGCTTCTTCTACGTTCGCAGGCTTTTTAGCAAGCAAATGGTCCGCTAATTCTTTTACAAGCGCTTGGAAACCTTCGTTTTTAGCAACGAAGTCAGTTTCTGAGTTTACCTCTAAAATAACGGCTTCATTGCCTTCGCTTTTAATGAAAGCAGTTCCTTCAGCAGCAATACGGTCAGATTTCTTCGCAGCTTTTGCAATTCCTTTTTCACGAAGGAAATCAATCGCTTTTTCCATATCACCGTCAGTTTCTGTTAGCGCTTTTTTACAATCCATCATACCAGCGCCAGTTTTTTCACGCAGTTCTTTAACCATTTGAGCAGTAATTGCCATAATTTTCTTCCTCCTTCGAGTTGTATGCTTCTTTATGTGCAGTTAGCCTACTTAAAAGGCTATGCTGGAGTATATTTACACTTGTTTCAGCAAGGTTTTTAAAAAAAGGTGATAAGAGAAGGTCTACTTATCACCTTTTATTGACTGTTATTCAGCTGCAGCTGCTGTTTCTTCAACTTCTGCTTCTGCTGATACTTCTGCCTCTGCTGTTTCTTCTCCTTGTTTTGCTTCAAGGATAGCATCTGCCATTTTACCTGTTAAAAGTTTAACAGCGCGGATCGCATCATCGTTTGCCGGAATAACGTAATCAATTTCGTCCGGATCACAGTTTGTATCAACGATACCAACGATTGGAATATTCAATTTGCGAGCTTCTGCAACAGCAATGCGCTCTTTACGTGGGTCGATAATGAAAAGAGCATCTGGAAGACCTTTCATATCTCTGATGCCGCCAAGGAACTTCACTAAGCGCTCATGTTCTTTTTTCAGCTGTACGACTTCTTTTTTAGGAAGTACTTCAAATGTGCCGTCTTCTTCCATTTTTTCAATGTTTTTCAAACGTTGCACACGTTTTTGGATTGTTGAGAAGTTAGTTAATGTACCGCCCAACCAGCGTTGGTTTACATAGTACATTCCTGAACGTTCTGCTTCTTCTTTGACAGATTCTTGAGCTTGTTTCTTTGTACCAACGAAAAGAACTTTTCCGCCGTCTCCAGCCAAGTCTCTTACAAATTTATAAGCTTCTTCAACTTTTCTTACTGTTTTTTGAAGATCGATGATATAAATTCCGTTACGCTCTTGGAAAATATATTTTTTCATTTTTGGGTTCCAACGGCGTGTTTGATGACCGAAGTGAACACCAGCTTCAAGCAATTGCTTCATTGAAATAACTGACATGTTTTGTTTCCTCCTAATGGTTTTAATTTGTCCTCCGCTCTCATCATTTTTATCCAGAAACTGTCTCATAGACAGCACCATCTGAACAAATCAGGGAGCGTGTGTGATAACACCGTTAGTAACTATACCACAGCCTGGCAACGCAATCAACTATTTTTGCCAGCATCCGCAAATTTCAGTGCTAATTCCACTTCTGTCTTTCCTTTATTTAATTTTCTGGCGATTTCTTCTACACTCAGCCCTTGATCCTTCAACGAAACAATCTCGTCAGCTAAGGCTTGTGCAGCTGCCGGAGCTTCCTGCTCCTCTGCGGATATTTTTTCATTCTCATCCGCTGTTTTGCTTGCTGTCCTGTTGTATACTTGTGCAGCCCGAATACGCTGCATGGAAGGTGCTGCAATAGCCCCAGCGCCCTCTGGAGTCCGGCTGGGGGGAGCTGACTTCCCGGGCGTCACAGCAGAAGAAGCCTGTCCAGCGGCTGCAGAATGCTCCGCTGGGCTTGAAGAAGAAAATTCTTTAATAAGCTTTTCGTTCTCTTCTTTCATTTCCGCCAGATAAGCGGTCATCATTTCTTCCATATCTGCTACAAGCTTTTCCTGCTCCTTTTTTATTTCATGCAGGCGGTTTTGCCTCATGAACAGCAAAATAATTGCAAAGAGAGCAACAGCGTTAAGTATAAACGAAATAAAGATAAATAGAGTAGCCATGAAGTCTCCTTAATGATAAAACTTTTTCATCCATGCACCGGGTTATTAATTTTGACAAGTTGATTTTTCAGCTTAAACAACGCTTTGGAGTGAATTTGCGAAATTCTTGAGGTGGAGAGGCTCAATACTTCGCCTATTTCTGTTAAAGTCAGCTCCTCATGGTAGAATAAACTGAGCACGAGCTGTTCTTTCTCAGACAACTTAGTAATCTCCGCTGTTAATTCCTGAATCAGCTCGCCCTTGACAAGAACATCCTCAGGAAGATCCGCCTTCTCGTCTTTTAAAACAAACCTCTTCCCCTCTGAATCTTCATGATCATGAATTTGTTCATCCATTGACAGGACATTAGCAAATAAATGCTCCGTCATTGTTTGATGGACTTCTTCTTCTGTCATATTCAGCTGCTCTGCCACTTCTGCTGCAGTAATTCTCCGAAGATGCTTTTGCTCCAGCTCTTCAATCTTTGTTTCAATTTTTTTCGCCTTTTCTCTCGTTCCTCTCGGCAGCCAGTCTTCCTTGCGAAGTCCGTCCAGGATCGCTCCGCGAATGCGAAAAGAAGCATACGTATCAAACTTTAAATCCCGAGCCGGATCAAATTTCTTCAACGCATCGTACAAGCCCATTAATCCAAGACTTTTAATATCCTCTTTATTGACGCTCTTTGGCAAACTGGCCGAGATGCGTTGAGAATGAAACGATACGAGCGGCATATACTTTTCAACAAGCAGATTGCCTGCCTCTGGATCCTCTGACTCTTTCCAGGCAGCCCACAACTTTTGTTCACTATATCTATTCGGTTTGGCCATAGTTGACGTTTCTCCTCCTCGGATTGACCTCTCAGAGAAGTTTTTCTGAAAAAGACGGTCAGGCTATTTATTCTTTACGTTCCACATTTTAATAAAAGATATCGCCGAAACGCAAATAAATTTTTACAACGTCTAGTAGTTCAGTAAGGAATTTCTGTCTACTGCATTCATTTTTAACATTCCGTGCGGTTACGCACTATCAACTTTTGCATACACGCGCTAAGAAAGTTGGAAGCCATTTTCTATCCTGCGCTCTTATATACGGCAATTGCCTTTGTTGACTGTTCTTACATAAAGCTCGCAGGTGCGCGGGTCAAATTCGATCGTGCGGCCGCTGCTCCCCCCAACATCTTCTGCTATGACCGGGATATGATACACTTGCAGCATTTGCTTCACAGCCTCGACATTTCTTGGTCCGATTTTGAAGGAGCTGTTTTGCAAATTGAATTGAAACATTTGGGCACCGCCGGCGATCTTGGCTTTCAGCCTATAGGATTGTGCCCCTTCCGCTTTCAACTGCGCCACCAGTTCAGTAATCCCTGTGTCTGCATATTTTGCTTTATTCATATGCCCGCTCTTTGCAAGCGAAGAGTCAGGAAGCATCACATGCACCATTCCGGCAATTGCCATCCGTTCATCGTATATAACTACCCCGACGCAGGAACCCAGCCCGGATGTTCGAATGACATTCGGCGGCCGGACGATATTCAAATCGGCAATCCCTACTTTGATCACTTGTCCGACGCTATTCATTTATCCCAACTCCAAGAGCTTCAAAGATTGGACCGAATGACAGCGGATCAGGAAGCAAGAAGAAATGCCCTTTCATTTCATCGTTGCATCCTGCTTCTACTTCCTTAAGCACCGTTTCGATGACGATGGCATAGTCACCATACCGGGAAGATTCTACAAGGCCATAACTAATGATTGCCCCAAACATATCGATGGCAAGCTCCGGAACTGAAGGATAAATTTGAAGGCGAGTGAAATCGCCAAGCGCTGACAAATAAGAACCGGATAAAATGTTGCCTAACTCCTGCATGGCGGATAATCCGAGGCTCTTTCCCTCTGCTTTCTTAAAGGAAAAACTCTTGTCGCCTGTCATATTGCTAATAAAATGTTCCGCTTGCTGCAAGGAAAGGACAAAAAACATATTTCCCGTCACTTCTCCCTCAATTCGCAAGCTCACACTGACAACTTCTTCTTCCGCACCGCCCGCCATTTCCATCATTTCATTAAAGGACACAATTCTGGCACTCGGAACCTTCATATCGATTTGTTTGTTCAACAAAGTTGACAGGGCAGTAGCTGCATGGCCAGCGCCAATGTTGCCAAATTCTTTTAAAATATCTAAATGGGTGGTATTCATTTTTTCTATATAGTTCATCTTTTTTGGCCCCTACTTGAAAACTCGTTCTAAATTCAACAGGATGAGCAGTCTTTTTTCAAGTTTGGCAACGCCGGTAATATACTCCGCCTCTACCGCTCCAACCACATCAGGCTGCGGCTCAATAATACTTTTTGGAATGTCAAGAACATCGTTGGCGCTGTCGACAACAAGTCCAACCTCAATATCGTCACAGGAAGCAATAATAATTCTTGTCTGTTCATCGTATTCTTTTTCCGGAAGGTTAAAGCGATTGCGCAAATCAATAATTGGGGTAACAACCCCACGCAGATTAATGACACCTTTAATGAAAGGCACGGTTCCCGGCACGCGTGTAATGTGTATCAGCTTTTCAATCCCTTGAACTTGATGGACCGGAAATGCATATTCCTTGTCCATCAATTGGAAAGCAATGACTTTAATCATTGACGGAGCTGCAATTTCACTCATTGGTTTTCCCTCCTTTTCCCCTCTATTCCTTATTTTATTAACGCATTGCAATCTACAATTAAAGCTACCTGGCCATCTCCGAGGATGGTAGCTCCTGAGATAGCAAACACATTAGATAAATAGTTTCCAAGTGACTTTAGCACGACTTCTTGCTGCCCGATAAACGAGTCAACAACCAAACCGGCCATTTTATCTCCTTTGCGGACGATTACAATCGAATAGAAATCATCTTCTTGACTTTCCTTCGGTACTTCAAATATTTTCTCCAGGAAAACAAGCGGTACGATTTTTCCGCGGAAGTCAATCACCTGCTGTGTATGGGCATTAAAGACATCTTCTTTTTTGACGATTGCCGTTTCAATAATGGAAGATAGCGGAATAGCATATTTTTCCTGTTCCACTTCCACCAGCATGACAGAAATAATTGAAAGCGTCAGCGGCAATTGAATCAGGAAGGTCGACCCCACTCCTTCTGCTGCTTCGATACTGATCGATCCGCCAAGGGATTCGATTGTCGTTTTCACTACATCCAAACCTACCCCGCGGCCGGAAATATCGGATATCGTATCAGCAGTTGAGAAGCCGGAAGCTAAAATCAGTTCATAAATTTGATTATCCGTCATCGAAGCAGCCTGTTCTTCTGTGACAACACCTTTGGCAAGTGCTTTATTCAGCACTTTATGCTTGTTAATGCCTGCTCCGTCATCCTCTATTTCAATAAATACATGGTTGCCGCTATGATAAGCCTTCAGTTTAACCGTTCCTTCTTCGCGTTTGCCTTTAGCTCTTCTTTCTTCAGGCATTTCAATCCCATGGTCAATGGCGTTGCGGATTAAGTGAACGAGCGGGTCGCCGATTTCATCAATGACTGTTCGATCAAGCTCTGTTTCTGCTCCAATGATTTCTAAGTTGATTTTTTTATTTAAATCACGAGCCAGCTGGCGCACCATTCTTGGGAAGCGGTTAAACACGGTTTCTACTGGCACCATTCGCATATTCAAAATAATAGTCTGCAAATCACCAGAAATTCTGGACATTCTCTCTACTGTTTCATTTAACTCAGGATTGTTCAGTTCACCTGAAATTTGCTCCAGCCGTCCCCGGTCAATCACAAGTTCTTCAAATAAGTTCATTAAAATATCAAGCCGTTCGATATTTACACGAATCGTTTTGTTTGACACAGCCGCCCGTTTTCCAGGCTTTGGCTCTTCCTGCTTCTCTGCTTTTTTAGGCACAGAAACTGTTGGCGCAGGGGCAGGGGCTGAGGCAGCTGCCACTTCTTTTGCTGCTTCTCCGGTATCAAGCGGCTGAGCAACAAATTCGGAAACAGCCACTCGTTCCACTTCCGATACCTTTTTCACCTTGCTTTCGATATCGTTTGCTGCTTCTTGTGTAATAAGCGTTACTACAAAGCGCTCATCAAACTGCTCTGATTCAAGCTCTTCGGTAGAAGGCGTAGATTTAATAACTTCCCCGCACTTTTCCAGCACTTCAAATACCATAAATACGCGCGCTGCCTTCAGCACACAATCAGCACGAAGCTCGACCTCTACTTCAAAGCAGGTAAATCCCTGTTCTTTTGATTGTTGAATCACCGTGTATTCAAACTCATCATATTTGACCGCTGAAGAAGGGCTGACAGAAGGAGCAGCTTCTGTTTGTGCAGAAGAATCAGCATGAACCGTTTCGCCATTTTCAATCTTCAGCAGCTTGTCAACGATATCGGTGACATCACGCTTTCCTGCACCGCCAGCAGCGATATCTTGCACCATTGCTTCTAGATCATCAATTGAAGAAAACACTACGTCTAAAATCTCCGCTGTTACGTGCAGCTTATGATTACGGATTGCATCCAGAACATTTTCCATTTTATGAGTTAAATTAGCCAAATCTTCATAGCCCATAGTGGCAGACATCCCTTTTAACGTATGGGCAGACCGGAAAATTTCATTAACGATGGCCAGATCATCAGGACTTTTCTCCAGTAACAGCAAATTTTCATTGATTGCCTGCAAATGTTCCTTACTCTCATCAATAAAGACTTCTAAATATTGATTCACTTCCATCAGCCACTCACCCTTTCTATCCTATATACTCTAAAATTTTTTGAGCAATGTGTTCCACAGGAACCGTGCAGTCGACTAAGCGGGTGGCAATAGCAGCTCGTGGCATTCCAAATACAACACAAGACTCCTCTGATTCTGCAATGGCATGCACGTTCCCTGTTTCTTTCAGCTTAATGAGGCCGTTTGCCCCATCTGCTCCCATTCCTGTCATAATAACAGCCACCTTATCAAAACCGGTCACTTCGCTGACGGATTCAAACATCACATCGACCGCCGGCCGGTGCCCGTTAACAGGAGGGGACTGGTCAAGATTGACAGCAAGCGTCATTCCTTGCTCCTTCACCTTTAAATGAAAATTGCCCGGGCAAATATAAGCTGTTCCATTTCGGAGCGTTTCCTTGTCCTCCGCTTCTTTGACATGAATCGCAGATAAAGAATCCAGGCGCTGAGCCAATGATTTCGTAAATCCCGGAGGCATATGCTGAACAACCAGCACGGCTGCCTCCAAGTCCTTCGGCAGTTGTGTCAGGACTTTTTGAAGGGCGCGCGGACCTCCTGTTGATGTACCGATGACCACAAGGCTCCGGTTGCTCTTTCGCTTTCTTACACTCGCACCGGCAGCGGCCAGGCTTCTTTTTTCCGGCGTTCTCAAGGTTGCTGTGTGAGTGGAAGCTGGATAGTCAGCCGCAATAACGGGCCGTAGGTTCGCTTTGCTGGCAGCAAGTACTTTTTCTATCAATTCATCCTTAATTCGATGAAGATCAAGTGAAATAGTGCCTGATGGTTTTTTTACGAAATCGACGGCTCCTTTTTCCATCGCCCGAAGCGTAGTCTCGACTCCTGCACCTGTTAAACTGGATAGCATAACAATAGGCGTCGGCATATGCTCCATAATATAGCCAAGGGCATCAAGACCGTCCATTTCCGGCATTTCTACATCCATCGTAATGACTGCCGGTTGAAACTTTTTAATTTTTTCAATTGCGTCTTTCCCATTTCGGGCCGTTGCTACAACCTCTAATTCAGGATGGGAAGATAAAAACTCGGTAATTAACTTACGCATAAACGCAGAGTCATCAACTACAACTACTTTTTTTCCTCTCATTGTCAATGCCTGCCTTTCACAAAGAAGTGACGAAGCTTCGATATAAAACTATTTGTTTCCGGACGCTCCTCAAGGTATCCGTAGCCTTCTCTGTACAGTTTCACAGCCTCCTGCAAAGCCCTCGAAACCTTGGCATTCGGGGCGGCCACAAGAAAGGGAATCTGAGCACTGACCGCTTTCTTCACAGCTGTACTTTCCGGCAATACTCCCAATTCGAAGCTTGATTTTCCTAAAAACTTGCGGATAGCTTGTTGAAGCCGTTTCACCGCCTCTTGCCCTTCCCTTTCCGAGTCTGCCCGGTTGCATAAAAGATAGAATGCGCTTTCTCCGCCTTGAAAATGAATATATTTCATCATGGAATAGGCATCTGTAATCGAAGTCGGCTCAGGGGTAGTGACAACGATGATATCATCCACTGACATGAGAACGTTGAGGGCTTCCTTTGACGCCCCTGCTCCCATATCAAACAATAAGTAGTCATACTGCTCCTGAAGGGCTTCTATTCCTTCCAGCCACCGGCTGAAGTGACTGTTATCCCATTCAATCAAGCGGCTGAGACCCGATCCCCCTAAAATATAAGAAACACCTTCCTGATCCCTGTATATCAAATCTTCCAGTGAAAGATCTTTCTCAAAAAAATCGGCAATTGAGCGGCCGGCCGTCTGTCCGGTCAGCACATGAATATTTCCCATTCCGATATCCATATCAAATATTAGCACTTTTTTCCCATATCGGGTTAACTCAATAGCAAAATTCAATGAAATGTTTGATTTTCCGACGCCGCCTTTTCCACTCACAATGGCTGCTGTTTTTGCCCTTTTTCCCGTAAGGCGGCTGATTCTTCTTCGCAACTCTGCTGCTTGGTCATTGTTTGTCATAAGCGCTCACCAAAAATGAGATCTGTCAGCTTTTCAGGATTAGGACGGACCAAATCGTCCGGTACATTTTGCCCATTCGTTAAATAAGCTACTCCTTTGCCATATCGGCACATGACATTTATAATGGCGCCGCAGCTTGTCGTTTCATCCATTTTTGTAAAAATAAACTGTTCGATCGGCACAGTTGAAAACCGATCAATCACCGAATGAATATCCTGCTCTTTCGCGGTCAAGGAGAGCACCAAATAGTTCTTCATTTTTTCAAAAGGGATCGTTGCCTTCAATTCTCTGACGAATTGCTCCTCTAAGTAGTTTCGTCCAGCCGTATCGATGTACACGGCATCGTATGCTTTAAACTTCTCAATAGCCGGCTTCATATCGGCTGGCTTATAAACTACCTCCACCGGCACCTTTAGTAAATCCCCATATGTTTTCAATTGCTCAATGGCGGCAATCCGATACGTATCAGTCGTAATAAAAGCGGTTTTAAGCTTTTTCTCGAGCACACTTTCGGCAGCCATTTTGGCAAGCGTAGTCGTCTTGCCGACTCCTGTCGGCCCGACGATACTAATAAACTTTTTCGGAAGAGCCGCGTGCTCTTTTTGCAGCGGCGTGACTTTCTCAACTAGCCACTGCCGGCTCCATTCGTCTGCCGTTTTCTCAGTAACCTGTCCTTTTTCTTCCTTCCATTTTTCCAGAAGCAGCTGCTTCAGTTCTTGAATCAAGCCATCTTCCACTTCTTGTTTCTTCAGCTTGATCAGCGGCAGCTTCAACTCTTCCGGGTAGGCTTCCAATGAAAGCTGATCCGCCTTGGAAAACTGTTTGATTATTTCCTTCAGCTCGTTTAATTCCCTCTTTAATATCTCTTCGCTGCTCTTTTCTGTTTTCAGCGGAAATTCAGGCTTCCTCTTTACGGGAACCGCTTCTTGCGGGCGAACACTTTCCTGTGCCGGATTCGGATCCACTGCTGCTACCACTTCCATTTTCTTCTTTTTGAACAGTCCTAAAAACCCTCCAGTATACACAGTTTTTGACTGTAAAATCACAGCCTGCTCCCCCAGCTCGGCACGGATTTTTTTCATCGCTTCCGGCATAGATGATGCGGTGTATTTTTTTACTTTCAATCTAAGTTCACCACCCCTACACTTTGAACTTCAACATTCGGTTCAAGTTCATTGTAAGATAAAATCGGCAATTGCGGAAAATACCGTTCAGCAAGCTGCCTGATATACATGCGGATAGCAGGCGAACATAAAATGATCGGCGTCTGCTGCATGAAAGAAACCTGTTCGACTTGAGCAGCCATTGCTTCTAAGATCTGCTGCGAATCCATTGGATCAAGCGATAAAAAGTTGCCGTGCTCTGTTTGCTGGACACTGTCCGCTACCCTTTTCTCCACCTGTCCGGATAAAGTAATTACTTTTAATGGCTCTCCCGGCTCAGCATACTGTCCGGTGATTTGGCGCGCCAGCGCTTGACGGACATATTCCGTCAATAAATCGGTGTCGGAAGTCATCTTTCCGAAGTCAGCCAGCGTTTCAAAAATGACTGGCAAGTTTCGGATGGAGATGTTTTCTTTTAAAAGCTTAGCAAGAACTTTTTGAACTTCTCCCACTGTCAGCGGATTTGGCGTTACTTCCTCTACCAGAATTGGATAGGATTCTTTTAAATGTTCAATTAGCTGCTGTGTTTCCTGGCGTCCAAGCAATTCGTGAGCATTTGCTTTAATCACTTCTGTTAAATGGGTGGACACAACACTTGGCGGGTCAACGACCGTGTATCCTAAAATCTCAGCCTGTTCCTTCATTTCTTCTGTAATCCATTTCGCCGGAAGGCCAAATGATGGTTCCACCGTGTCGATTCCTTCAACGGACTCATCATCTTCCCCTGGACTCATAGCCAGATAATGATCAAGCAGCAAATCGCCGGAAGCCATTACACTCCCTTTTATTTTGATGCGATACTCATTCGGCTGCAGCTGGATGTTATCACGAATCCGGACAACCGGAATCACAAGGCCCAGCTCAATCGCCAGCTGGCGCCGGATCATCACCACCCGATCAAGCAAATCACCGCCCTGGCTGGCATCTGCCAGAGGAATCAGCCCATAGCCGAACTCAAATTCAATCGGATCAATATTTAATAAGTTCACGACACTTTCCGGACTTTTTAATTCCTCTGTCTCCATTTCCTCTTCCGCCTCAAATAGATCGATCTCTTCTTTTTCAGGTGAACGCTGGAGCATATAGCCTCCGAGAGCAAGAGCACCGGCAATTGGAATCGTTAAGATGTCATTAATTGGCGTTGCCAGACCCAACAAGAGAATCGTTCCGCCAGCTACATAGAGCATCATTGGAAAAGCCAGGAGCTGAGACATAATGTCTTCTCCCAGATTGCCGGTAGAAGCTGCTCGTGTAACAACGATACCGGTTGCTGTTGAAATCAAAAGGGCCGGTACCTGAGAAACAATGCCATCGCCTACTGTCAGCAGTGAATAGCGAGTCGCCGCTTCGGCTGCCGGCAACCCCTGCTGAACAACACCGATAATCATCCCAAAGATTAAGTTAATGATAACAATGATGATACCGGCGATCGCATCCCCTTTAACGAACTTTGTTGCACCGTCCATCGCGCCATAAAAGTCAGATTCCCGGCTGACCTTTTCCCGTCGTTCTCTTGCTTCCTGTTCAGAAATCATGCCGGCATTCAAATCTGCGTCAATACTCATTTGCTTCCCGGGCATCGCATCAAGTGTAAAACGTGCAGCTACTTCCGATACACGCTCTGACCCTTTCGTAATGACGATAAATTGAATGATAATTAAAATTAAAAAGACAACCATCCCGACGACCACGTTTCCGCCGACAACGAATGTTCCAAACGTTTCAACAACGCCCCCTGCTTCGCCTTTACTTAAGATTGAGCGCGTCGTGGAGACATTGAGCCCCAGCCGAAACAGCGTCAGCAATAAGAGCAAGGACGGAAATACAGAGAACTCCAGTGCTTCTCTCATATTCATCGAAATAAGCAGCACTAAAAGCGCAAGAGAAATATTTATAATAATTAACACACTCAGCAGCCACGACGGCAGCGGAATGATCAGCATAGCCACAATTAAAATTACACTTAACAATACGGAGACGTCTCTTGCTTTCATTTCTCTCTCTCCCAACAACAAAACTTACAATTTATTTTTTATTCGGTAGACATACGCCAGAATTTCAGCCACCGCTTTAAAAAACTCTTCCGGAATCGGCTGGCCTACTTCCGCCTGGTCATAAAGTGCCCTTGCCAACGGTCGGTTTTCAATTAACTCAACCTCATTCTCTCCGGCGATATACTTTATTTTCTGAGCAAGGTAATCCACCCCTTTTGCTACGACGACCGGGGCATCTGCCTGCTCTTCATCATATTTTAAGGCGATTGCATAATGGGTCGGATTCGTAATGACAACATCCGCCTGTGGCACTTCCTGCATCATCCGGCCCATCGCCATTTCCCGCTGGCGCTGTTTAATTTTCGACTTAATGAGCGGATCACCCTCGATGTTTTTATATTCATCTTTAATATCCTGCTTGGACATGCGGATGCTTTTCTCGAAATCATACTTTTGATATAAAAAATCAAGAAGTGCCAGAAAAAGCAGCGCGGCGGAAGCGGCCGCCCCCATCTGCAATGTCAATATTCCAACAGTTTGCAACGCATCCGCCGTGGACTTAAATGACAGCTTTAGCACGTCCTCAATATTTGACCAGAGAATAAAAAACGTAATAGCGCCAACAAAGGTGATTTTCAACATCGACTTCAGCAGTTCCACCAAAGCTCTGACAGCAAAAATTCTTTTAAATCCTTTAATCGGATCCAGCTTCTCAAGCTTGGGCTTCAACGGTTCTCCCGTGAACAAAAACCCTACCTGCATGTAGTTCGCTACCAGTCCGGCAAGAAGAGCCACCAGCATTACCGGGCCTAGTATATATACCAGCTGCTCCATAATTTCGAGAACAATGACCTTCAAATTAGCCTCCGTAACTGGCATCGTAAGATAATACTGTAATGAATGCTGAAATAGATGAAGAATGCCTTTTCCTATAAACGAAGCTCCGACAAATAAAAAGCCAAACAACGCTAGTAAACTGACCGCTGTCGTCACATCCTGGCTTTTGGCCACTTGCCCTTTTTTACGGGAATCCTGCCTTTTCTTCGGCGTGGCTTTTTCTGTTTTCTCCCCGGCGAAAAATTGGAGATCTAGTTTCAAATTTTCCAATCTAGACCCCTCCCAGCAGCGACATCACATCACGCATCGTATACAGCATCAGCTCAAACAGCTTTTGAATCACTGTAAACATCAGCCCAATTACGACCGTCATGACGATAAATGCGACACCGATTTTCACCGGAAACCCCACTACGAAGATGTTTAGCTGCGGCACCGTCCGAGCCACGATCCCCAATGCAACATCCACTAAAAATAGCGTGGCTACCACAGGCATAGACATTTGAAAAGCGATCAAAAACATCGAGCTAAACGCCCGGCTCATATATCCGGCAAGGCTGCCGCTATCGAAATGAAGTGACAGCTGATCAATAGGAACATATTGATAACTGTAAAAAATGCCATCTAGCATTAAATGATGGCCATTGAGCGCCAGCAGTAATAATAAAGCAAACATATACAAGTACTGCCCCATCAGCGGACTTTGTGTCCCGGATTGCGGGTCAATCACATTGGCGATAGCAAAACCCATCTGAAAGTCAATCAGCCCTCCGGCAATTTGTATAGCCGCCACCATCATATAAGCAGATAAGCCAATGAGCAAACCGACAAGCGCTTCCTTTAAAATCAGCAAAAAGTATCTGCCGTCAATCTCAAGCGGGCCGACATCCATCGTGTAATACATCATCCAGGCAAGCAGAACAGCCAGGCCAATTCGGTGCATCGCCGGTATGGCTCGATGAGAGAATAACGGCATGGTTATAAAGAAAGTGGAAACCCGGACGATAATTAATAATAAGACAGAAAAATGAGGTACTATTTCTTCCATTCCATCAACCTACAAATCTAGTTAAATTCGTAAATATATCAAGCGTGTAAGAAAGCATTTTGCTGAGCATCCATGGCCCGAAGAAAATTAATCCGACTAAAACGGCAACAATCTTCGGAATAAATGCCAGCGTCTGCTCCTGAATTTGCGTTGTCGCCTGAAAAATGCTCACTGCCAGCCCAACGACAAGCGCAATTAACAAGAGCGGGCCGCAAACAATAATTGTTGTATAAACCCCTTTTTCTGCCAGGGAAATAACCATTTCAGAATTCATTGTTCCACCTACTTAAAAGCTTTTCAGCAAAGATTGGATGACTAAATACCAGCCATCAACAAGAACGAAGAGCAGAATCTTAAAAGGAAGAGAAATCATAACCGGCGGAAGCATCATCATTCCCATCGACATTAAAATACTGGCAACGACCATATCAATAACGAGGAATGGAATAAAAATCATAAAACCAATTTGAAAGGCCGTTTTAATTTCACTTAAAGCGAACGCCGGAACAAGCGAGGTTAAAGGAATGTCTTCCACCGTTTCAGGACGCTCAGCCCCCGAATAATTTAAAAACAGTTCTAAATCCTTCTGTCTCGTATGCTCACTCATAAAATCTTTTAAAGGGATGCTGGCTTTGTCGTATGCCTGCTCCAGGTTAATCTCTTCATTAAATAACGGTGTGAGCGCTTCGTCATTTATTTCCTGGAACACGGGTGCCATAATGAAAAAGGTTAAAAACAGCGCAAGACCGATCAATACTTGCGTCGGCGGCATTTGCTGTGTGGCAAGCGCTGATCTGACAAACGACAGCACAATGATAATGCGGGTAAAACAGGTCATTAAGATTAAAATGCTTGGTGCAAGCGACAGCACGGTCAGCAGCAGGAAGAGCTTAACCGATGTTGATACATTGTCAGGAGAACTGTTATTAAAAAACTCCATAAACTCATTCATCTTGCTTCTTCTCCCTGTTGTTCATTTTAGAAATGGCTTGCTGGCGCGATTGTTTCAGCTCGCTTAATTTTCCTGCTAGTATTTGTTTAAAGGGATCCTGCTTTTCATTGTCCCCCTCTTCTTTTCCTTTTCGCTTATTCATCAGCCTTGTTACTATATCCTGCGGCTGAAGCATTTGCTCAGCTTGGTTATTATAGTGGTCAACAAAGCGGGCTAATTCGGTTTCGTCATTAATTTCCTTGAGCAATTCAATGTTTTCCCCGACTCCGACAATAAGGATCCTGTCGCCAACTTTCACCATCTGGATCGACCGGTTGCCTCCAAGCGGAGTCCCCCCTAAATGCTGGATTAATTTCGATTGCTGATAAGAACGGCTTTTCTGGTTAACAAAACGGAGTAAAAAATAAATAAGAGCAAGGACAAAAATTAACGCACCTATCATTTTTACAAAATCCCAAATTGTTACTCCCACTGTCTTCTCGGCTTCTAATTGCTGGTTTTGGCTGCCTTGCTTTTCCTTCTTCGGCTGTTCTTTTTGCTGCCCGCATTTTTCAGGGCTTTGCAAACAGTCCTTCACGTTATTGTCAAATGGCTCTGCTTGCGCGACAGAAACATTGCCTGCAAACAGAGCCATAGTGAAGAGGATGAAAGCGAAAGGCTTAAAAAGTTGTCTGATCAAATAATGCACCTTCTTAAGCTTATGCTAGTGTTTTGGAGATTGCCTCAATGACGCGGTCAGGCTGAAATGGTTTGACAATGAAGTCCTTGGCTCCTGCCTGAATGGCGTCAATAACCATTGACTGTTGCCCCATAGCAGAACACATAATGATCCTGGCATTCGGGTCATCTGCCTTGATTTCTTTCAAAGCGGAGATTCCATCTTTTTCAGGCATGGTAATATCCATTGTGACTAAATCAGGCTTCAGCTCTTTATATTTCTCAACGGCCTGTGCCCCGTCAGATGCTTCCCCGACGACTTCAAATCCGTTCTTGGTAAGAATGTCTTTAATCATCATGCGCATAAACGCAGCATCGTCTACAACTAGAATGCGGTTTCCCATAGTCACTAACCCCCAAATAAATTAGTTTAAATTTTTTAAACGGTCGCTCTGACTTAAGATATCTGTAATTCGAACGCCGAAGTTTTCTTCAATAACTACTACTTCTCCTTTAGCTATCAGCCGGCTGTTGACAAGAATATCAACCGGTTCACCTGCCAATTTATCCAATTCAATGATAGACCCGGCAGACAAATCAAGAATATCCTTCACAGATTTGCTTGTTCTTCCGAGCTCTACAGTTACTTGTAATGGAATATCCAGCAGCATATTTAAATTGCGGGCTTCATGCTCCTGCAGCGGTGCCGGCTCGAATGACGCAAAAGAAGCAGGCTGGACATTGACAGCTGGCTGTTGTACCGCTGCACTCGCCTGTTGCCTGTTCGTTTGCATCGGCGGCTGATTCTGTTCAGGCGAAGCAGACGGCATCGGCTGAACAGCGCTTTGGAGTGGCTTGCCCGGCTCTGGCTGTGCTTTAGGAGCTTCCATCATTTCTGTTGCTGCTGCTTGTTCTTTCACTGAAGGGTTCATTAATTCATGAACGAGCCCTTTGGCGAATTCCAATGGAACAAGCTGCATAATATTGGAATCAATTAAATTGCCGATCGTCAGCCGGAAAGAGATTTTCACAAGCAGCTCTTGGCTATTGATGGTCTCTTCGCCTTTTCCTACATTCAAATCCATTAAACCGATCGAAGGCGGTGAAATATCCACGCGTTTATTAAAAATTGTGGACATTGACGTTGCCGCCGAACCCATCATTTGATTCATCGCTTCCTGTACAGCGCTCAGCTGAATTTCCCCTAAAGTCGCATCCGGGTTTGTACCGTCTCCTCCAAGCATTAAATCGGCGATAATGGCTGCATCTGTCTGTTTAATAACGAGCAGGTTCGTCGCTCCTGTAAATCCCTCTGTATATTCCACTTCAATGGCTACATAAGGGTGAGGAAACTCATTCTTTAAATTCTGCCGGTCAATAATGCTAACGGTTGGCGTAGTAATCTCTACTTTTTGATTTAACAAACTGGACAATGCTGTAGCCGAACTTCCAAATGAAATGTTACCGATTTCGCCGAGGGTATCCTGCTCGAAAGAGTCGACATACATTTCGGTGTCTACTGCAGTCGGTTCTATTACTTCTTCGCTCTCTTTATTTTCATCTGCTGTGCCTTTTAACAAGGCATCAATTTCTTCTTGAGAAAGCATGCCGTCACCCATGATCCTCATCTCCCCCCTTGAAATCATCAAGAATTTGGATTGCCATTTTTTTATTCAACTTTCCAGCCTGCGCCGTAAACTTTGGAATATCGCTCACTTTTACAATTAAAGGCTCATCGATACGCTTTTCAAGCTCGATAACATCTCCAATGGAAAGCGCCAAAAATTCTTCAATGGTAATGCTCGTTCCGCCAAGCTCTGACACAACTGGAACTTCTGCTTTTTGAATCCGTTTTTGTAAGTTTGCAATTTCTTCCGGCTCCCTTTCCTTTCTGTCAGGATTTTGCATCCAGTAATGAACAGAAAGTTTTGGTATAACCGGCTCTAAAACAACATGCGGGAGACAAATATTGATCATCCCGGTCGTTTCACCGATAGTCGTATCCAATGATATCACAACCACTGTTTCATTCGGAGATACCATCTGCAAAAATTGCGGATTTACCTCGAAGTTTGTCATCAGCGGGTCGATATCAACAATATTAGACCACGCCTCCCGGTAATGTTCAAATGCCCGTTCAAATACACTGGACATAATCTTTGTTTCTATCTCTGTCAATCCTTCAATATTGTTTATGCTTTCCCCGCGACCGCCAAGCAATCTGTCTAAAACCGCGTAAGCAATATTCGGATTTACCTCCATCAGAACGTGGCCGTCTAGAGGCGGAACCTCGAATACATTAAGTACGGTCATATTGGGGATGGAACGGATGAATTCTTCATAGGGAATTTGATCCGTTGAGGCGACCGAAATCTGCACGAATGTCCGCAGCTGGGCTGAAAAGAACGTCGTTAAAATACGGGCAAAGTTGTCATGCATCCGTGTAAGGCTGCGGATTTGATCTTTGGAAAAACGAAGCGCCCTTTTAAAATCGTAAACTTTAACTCTCTTTTCCTGCTCTTCCTTTTTCAGCTCATCAGCATCCATCTCCCCTGTAGAAAGGGCGGACAGCAGGGCGTCTATTTCATTCTGCGATAAAACCTCTCCCGACATACTGTCACCTCCATCAAATAGATTGTCATGTGTTACTGAATAATATAAGAGGTGATGTACACGTCAAGCACTTTGCCGTCCTGCATAATGTCATTTAACTGATCCTTTAGCTGGCCCGTTAATTGCTCCTTGCCTTTTTTCCCTTTTAGATCCTGGGATTTCATTTCGGAAAGCTGTTCAATAATAATGTTCTTCGCTTGAAAATCACGCTTGGTCATTTCCTCTTTTGCTTTTTTGCTGTCTGTTTGAATCTTAAAGGAAATGCGAATGTAATCATCCGACGCCAAATTAGTTGTCAGCTCTGGAATATCCACTGATGACTCTATCACCTCGTCAATATTTGGCGCTTCTGCTTTACTTTCTTTAGAAGACTTCAAAATGATGATAATCGCAGCCGTGCCAATCAATAAGATCACTGTCAGCATCACGATCATAACTGTCAGCAGCTTATTATCACCTTTTCCGGACTTTGCTTCAGTCTCCATTTGTCATCTCTCCCTGCTCCATTTTCCCCAATACATGCACCCGGCGGTAAAATTCCTCTATCCGCTGTCTTACTTCCGCTTCATTCTCACGCACCAGGTACTTCTTCCCGTTGGAAAGCGTAATCGTTGTATCCGGGAAACTTTCAATTGTTTCAATATAAAGGGCATTCAGCGAAAAAGGCTTGCCATTTAATCTCGTTACATTAATCAATCGATTTCAGGGCTGAAGCGGCCGCTTCGCCCTGGCACCTCCTTCATTTACAAATCCCCGTTAACGCTTCAGATTCACAAGCTCCTGAAGAATTTCATCTGACGTTGTAATAATGCGAGTATTCGCTTGGAAACCGCGCTGAGCTACGATCATCTCTGTGAACTCTTCGGACAGATCCACGTTAGACATTTCGAGTGTACCGGAAACAACCGTTCCTCCGGTTAATGGATTTTGTATATCCCCAGAGTTAGTAGTGGTTCGATACAAGTTTTGCCCTACTTTTTCCAGCCCTTCTGGATTAGAAAAAGTAGCGATAGCGATCGGATTTTTTTCAACTCGCTGATCATTGCTATCAACAATAACAATCTTTCCATCTGAACCAACACTAAAGCTTTTGCTATTTAATGGAATATTGATTTTGTTTCCTGTCGTATCTAAAACGTATAGTCCATCGCTGGTTACAAGGTCTCCAGCTTTGTCAAGGTAAAAGTTACCAGCTCTTGTCAGATAACGATTAGTGCCGTCTTGGACAACAAAAAATCCGTCGCCGGCGATCGCTAAGTCAAGAGGACGAGCTGTCGTTTGGGTGCTTCCCTCAGTGTGAACCGTATCAATCGCTGCCAGAGAAGAGCCTAGTCCAACCTGTTTCGGGTTTGTTCCCCCTCTATTGGCTGTTGCTGCACTGGCTCCGGAAATTTGCTGGCTGATCATATCTTTAAAGATGACACGGCCTTTTTTAAATCCATAGGTGTTTACGTTGGCAATGTTGTTTCCAATAACATCTAATTTCGTTTGAAAGCCTTTCATTCCGCTGATTCCTGAGTACATTGAACGTAGCATGATTATTTTCCCCTTTCGAATGAATCTTGCTTTACAAGATTTGATTCGTTCTTTTCAATGGACTGACCATCTGTCTGCTTCTCAACTTTTATCGGCCGAGAGTGTTTTCGATCGATATGTACGATGATATTTTACCTAAAAATTTATTTATCTTTCAACTCTTATTAGGTCAGAAGAACTAATTTTTTCACCATTATCAAGCTGGAGCCAAATAGCGCCGTCCTTCATGGATACAGATTTCACCACTGCTGTTTGCTCGGCTCCCTCTTTATTCCAAGTTACTTTATGTCCGATTAAGTGGCTGGCGTCAACCAGTGAGTTTCCGCTGCCGGCAGAGCCGCCCTTTACTTCCGAAATATTGGCCGGTTCTAAAACCGTGCCATCTGCTAATATAAACTGGACGCCGTCTCCCTTAAATTGAATAGAGGTGATTGTGCCAGTTCCCGTTTGAACAGCTGATTCTCCGCCCGGTTCAGTGCTCTCCACAATTTTGTGCCAGGTGACTTCCTTGCCGACAAACGAGTTGTAGCTGATCATTTGCGACGTGTGCTGCATTTGCAGAAACTTATCAAAGGAGGAGGCCATGTTCGTCATTTGCTCTAAGGAAGAAAATGTCGCCATTTGTGCAATAAAATCCTTATCTTCCATCGGGCTGAGCGGGTCCTGATTTTGCAGCTGCTTCATTAAAATTTTTAAAAACTCGTCTTTTCCAAGAGAGCTGTTTCCTGTGTTCGGCTTCGGTCTGTTATTTTCCAAATACAAACTTGGATCGATTTTAGCCATAGGCCTCTACACCTCCATATTGAGTAATAAGTCCTGAAAGTTCTCAGCTGGCTCGTCATCCGTTTCTGTCGGCTGCGCCATTTGCTGCTGCTGCCGGGATTGCTGCTGCTGTTGCTGGCGATCAAACTTTTGCGGTTCTGCTTGGCTGAATGTCAGCTCAATTTTGTCCACATTGATGTTTTGCTGGCCAAAAGCGTGCTTCAGGCTGCTTACATGCTGTTCAAATAATTCCTTCACTGCAGAAGTTGAGGATAAAATCTTGGCTGTCATCATGCCGTTTTGCTGCAGCAATTCTATGCGCAGACTGCCAAGCTGCTCCGGATAAAGCCTAATCAGCAGCTTTGTGCCGTTTGGCATTTTGACCAAATTAGAATTTCCAAGAACTTGTGAAAACTTCTCAATAAATTGCTCCATATTCATAGGCCGCGGATTTGTGTGAACGCTTAAGGAAAAGGTTTCCGTACGTCCCAATTGATGAAAGAATGACGGCATATGTACCGTGCCTTCCTTTCCGGATGGAGCAGCCGGCAGCTTTTGCTGCACTTGTCCGTCTTCTGGTTCAGCCGCTGGTGCTTGTTTTCCAGCAGAATGCGGCTGCAAAAAGTTTTGAAACGCTCTTTGTATAATCATTGTCCGATTGCTTGTCTGGGGCTGAACCAGCAGTTTATCGAGCTTATCGGCAATTTCTTTCATAGAGTTTTTGATAGCTGCGTGAAAGGAAAGGTCTTTTGCTGTACTGTCTGCTTGTTCTCCAAGCAGTTGCAACAGCTTGCCGGCTGTTAGAACCGTTTGGACCGCCTTTTCATCAAGTGTTGTCCATTTCTCGGCCGGTACAGCAGCTAGCGATTGGACCGCCTGCAGTAAAGAAGCAAACTCTTCATTCCCGGACAAGACAGGCGGCAGCTGTTCTTCCTGCTGACTTTGACCGCCATCCACTCGTTCCTCCGCTGGCAGAATGGTTTGTTCTGCATCTGCCAAGTGGGAAATTTGTCCGATTAGCCTTTGGATATTTTCTTGCAGCTGCGCTGTGCTCATTCCTAAAAAAGCAGCAAGCTCCTCAAAGGAAGGAAATTTGCCGTCCGCCATCCATTCCTTTGCAATGGCCCTGATAGCTTCCGGTATATCTGCAATTCCTTCAATACTCAAGGCTTCAGCTGTTTGTTTTTCATTAGTGAGCCTTTCCTGTGCCGGATTAGCCGCACCGCTTTGAACTGATTGACCGTTTTGCTGTCCTGCAAGAAGCGATTTAAAATCTGCAGCTGAAGCAGCCGGCTCATTTGCAGAAGGTTGCGCTGTATTCTTTTGAACTGGAAGCGCGTTTACCAATTGCATCATCATCTGACACCCCCTTGCTTCTGTAATCATCGGCTGTCTCTTATTTAAGAAACACCAGAAAGTAGTTTTGTATATTTAGCGGCTTTTTCTGGAGGAAGCTTCTCTAAAATATCCGCCTGTTTTTCTGTACTCATTTCTGACAGGATTTTCACCGCTTCATTATCTGATAAATTCACCAGGATGTTCGCAATGTTTTTAGGAGACATAGATTCGTATGTGCTAATTAACTGATTATCTTGCTTTTCCTCAGCGACGGCTGCATCATCTGTCTCTTTCAGCTTTTCAAGCTCAATTTCAAGACGATCCTTTTCCGTATACAAATCCTCCATTTTCTTATCTGATGCCTTTAGATTTTTTTCAAGCTGCTCAATTTTTGCCTCTTTGTTTTTTATTTCTGCTTGTAAGGAAACAATTTTTTCCTTATCCGTCTGGCCGCCTTTGTCAGCTGACCCGCCGTCGTCTATGAGGCTCGAAACAAAAGGCACATGGCTGCCGATTTCCTTTGCCTTCTCAAATACATTTACACCCGCCACTGTCATGACGATTAAGGCAACAGTGATTGCGAATAACAATGGAATCACAAGAACAAAAAGAATCCATTGAAATACGCCATATCCTTTTTCTTCTTCTATTTCCACGAATTCTCTTTTCTTTGCCAAGACTCTCACCTAATTTCCACGGTTCATGAATTGAATGGCTGAGATTTCATCCATTTGCTTATTTTCTTCTTCCAACAAGCTTTCTTTAAACCTCTCAAAATCTTTCTCTTTGATTTTTTCGTATTTTTTTACCTCTATGTTTTTTTCCTGAAGCTGCTGCTCATGCCATTGCATTTTATTGCGGGCATTAATGACTACTTGCTGCTGATAGCTAATTGTTTGCTCAAGATTGGAAACGAACAGCTGATAGTGCTGAATTTCTTGGATGGAAAAGCCGCTGACCATCTTGGCTTCCTGAAAGTCAATTAAGGTTTCCTTCTTTTTTAAGAGGGCATATAACTTTTCAGCTGCTTTCTCAAATTGCTTAAGCGATTCGTTATAAAGGGTTTGCGTTTCTTCCTTTTCACGTTCTCTCAATTGCAAGATCTTTTGGAATTTGTAACTGTATGCCATCTTCAGCCTTCTCTCCCTTGAGCTAATTGAATAAGAGCCGCTACACTTTCTTCCAAGGAAACTTTTTCATCCGTCCGCTGCTTTAAATAAGAAATGATTTTAGGGTAATATTCCATGGCGCGGTCAATGTCAGCAGACGATCCTTTTTTGTAGGCGCCAATATTGATAAGATCCTCTGAATTCAAGTAGGTGCTCATCATCTCTCTTACATGAATCGCCGCCTGCTTATGTTCTTCAGATGCCAAATGACTCATTAAACGGCTGACACTTTTTAATACATTGATAGCCGGATACTGTCCTTTGTTAGCTAAAGCGCGATCCAGAACAATATGGCCGTCAAGAATCCCCCGGACTGCATCAGCAATCGGTTCATTCATATCGTCGCCATCGACGAGCACAGTGTAAAACGCGGTAATGGTGCCGTGTTCATTTGTTCCTGTTCGCTCTAACAGCTTCGGTAAAATTGCAAAGACAGAAGGTGTGTATCCTTTCGTTGCCGGCGGTTCACCAACAGCAAGGCCAACCTCGCGCTGAGCCATAGCTACCCGTGTGACAGAATCCATCATTAGCATGACATTTAAACCCTTATCCCGGAAATACTCAGCAATAGCCGTTGCGGTAAACGCTCCTTTAATTCTCATTAAAGCGGGCTGATCCGATGTGGCTGCCACAACGATTGACTTGGAGCGGCCTTCCGGGCCAAGGTCACGTTCAATAAACTCTCTTACTTCTCTCCCGCGCTCTCCAATTAAGGCAATAACATTCAAATCGGCTTCGGTGTTGCGGGCAATCATGCCAAGCAGCGTGCTTTTTCCGACACCGCTTCCGGCAAAAATCCCAATTCGCTGGCCCTTTCCTACCGTCAGCATACTATCAATTGCACGCACGCCTACTTCAAGACGGTCATTGATCGGCGGTCGATTGAGCGGATTAGGCGGGCTTTGCTCGGTGCCGACAGAAGTCAGTGTTTTTGGAAGAGAGCTTCCATCCATCGGCTCCCCCATTGAATCGACTACTTTTCCAATAAGGGAAGGACCGACTTTCACAGCCAGCGGATGCCCTAAAGATTCCACCAGGCTGCCAGGAGAAATGTCACTAATGTCACTGTAAGGCATGAGGACAACCATCTCATCCTTAAAGCCAATCACTTCCGCATGGATGACTTGGCCGTTAGCCGAGCCATTCGGGTAAATCACACACACATCGCCGATTGAAGATTCCGGTCCTTGGGACTCAATCATTAAACCGACAACCCGCTTGATGCGGCCGTAACGTTTATACGTATCAAGACTGCTAATTTTTTGGACAAGCTTGGATAACTTCAATTTTCTTCACCTTCAAGAAGTTCAAATAGCTGTTTTCTCAGCTGCTGCAGCTGACTGTCCAGGCCGATTTCGATTCGCCCATGGCTTGTCTCAATGTAGCAGCCGCCCTCCTCCAGCTTTTCATTCGGGTAAATATAGCAAAGTGTATCAACCGGAAACATGGCGTCAATTTCTTCTTTTTGGCTCACAACTAACGAGTAATGAGACGGGTGAACATGTATTTGTAATTCTTTCTGGTCGGGCATGTCCTTTAAAGCCTGCTTAACGATCGGCAAAAAAGCTTCCTCGTCCTCTTTCAGCTTCTGGGCAATAATTTTTTCGGCCGACTTAACCGCAATATCTAGAATCAGTTTTTCAGAGCGTTGAACGTTGAGTGCATATTCTTGTTTTGAGCATTCAACCGTTTCTTTGGCCGTTTCAATCAATGATTTATAGTCGTCATAGCCTGCTTTGTGGCCTTGTTCCTGCCCCGCTTGAAAACCTTCTGCATAAGCCCGTTCAGTTAGCTCTTGCTTTTCTGTCTCCCAGAATTGCTGATCGCTGACTATTTGTTCCTCTACTTCTCGGCGTCGCTGTTCCGCCTGCTCAATGATTGTGCGGGCTGCCTCTTTTGCTTCCCGCAACACCCTTTCTCTCTCTTCCTCAAAGTAAAGAGCTTGGGCAGGGGGGGCTTCTTCG
Source organism: Pseudobacillus badius (assembly GCF_002189605.1). Taxonomy (NCBI): domain Bacteria; kingdom Bacillati; phylum Bacillota; class Bacilli; order Caryophanales; family Bacillaceae; genus Pseudobacillus; species Pseudobacillus badius. Next base: position 394,339 of record NZ_MWMM01000001.1, on the reverse strand, counting down.
CTCAAATCTTGGAGCGGCGTATGAAATATTTTTACTTTTATTTCTTTATCGGCTGCACCGATACATTCCGTGCGGTAGGATTTAATAATTCTAGACAATAATGTCATCTCCCCCGCCGCGGGCGATAATGATTTCACCGGCTTCTTCGAGTCTGCGGATAGTGCTTACGATGCGCGACTGCGCCTCTTCTACATCACGCAGACGCACAGGTCCCATGAACTCCATTTCTTCCTTGAAGGTTTCGACCATTCGACTGGACATATTGCGGAAAACAACTTCTTTGACTTCCTCGCTGGAAACCTTTAGCGATAACAGCAAATCTTCATTTTCACAGTCACGAATGACACGCTGAATGGAGCGGTTATCCAAGGTCACGATATCTTCAAAGACAAACATCCGCTTTTTAATTTCTTCAGCAAGTTCAGGGTCTTGGATTTCGAGAGAATCAAGAATTGTCTTTTCAGTTGCACGGTCCACTCCGTTCAGCACTTCTACAACCGCCTCGACTCCGCCTGTTTGTGTATAATCCTGAGTTACTGTAGCGCTTAGCTTGCGCTCTAGAATCGCCTCGACTTCGTTAATAATTTCCGGAGAGGTGCTGTCCATAATAGCAATTCTTCTTGCAATATCTGCCTGTACATCCTGAGGCAACTCTGAAAGAATTTGACCAGCCTGCTGCGGATCAAGATAAGAAAGAATGAGAGCAATCGTTTGCGGATGTTCATTTTGAATAAAGTTTAAAATCTGGCTTGCTTCCGCTCTGCGCGCAAAATCAAAAGGTCTGACCTGCAAGGAAGAAGTAAGCCGATTGATGATGTTTTGCGCTTGGTCCTTGCCAAGTGCCTTTTCAAGTACTGTCTTGGCGTAGCCAATTCCACCCTGGGTGATGTAATCTTGGGCAAGAGCAATATTGTGAAATTCCTCAAACACTTCCTCTTTTGCCTCTGCATCAACTTTCTTCACTCCTGATATTTCTAACGTCAGACGTTCAATCTCTTCTTCTGACAAGTGCTTGTATACAGAAGCCGAAACATCCGGACCGAGAGAAATAAGAAGAACGGCCGCTTTTTGTTTTCCTGTTAGCTTTTTTTCTCTCACAGCCATACTGCATTCCTCCTATTCAACACATTATCATTCGCACACAGCTTGCTCTTAATCCTCAGACAGCCAGGATCGGAGAAGTTTAGCAAACTCTTCAGGCTTTTCTTTCGCCATTTTCTCCAGCTGCTTTCTGCGGGCCGAACCTTCCGTCTCTATTTCATTAATATCAGCAAGCGGCTCAGCCGGCTCGATATCCTCTTCGAATTCCTCTTCTTCCTCTTGGCGTTTCGCACGTAAAATAAGGAAGACTAATACTCCAATAATGACAAGCAGCACAGCACCGATCACATATACCCACCAAGGCACAAATGGCTGTTTTTCTTCAGCAAATGTCGCTTTTCCTTTAAATGGCTGGACAGAAACAGAAATTTTTTCTTCGAGGTCTTGATCCGTCAATTCCTGATTATAGCCTTTATCGATGGACGTACGGACGATTGTCCCAAGCATTTGCTGGATATCATCTACACGTTCTTGAGGCAGAGAATCGGCGTTGTTTGCTTTCGGAGGCTCCACCATTACCTGAATGCCTAAGTCCCGGATTTTATAAGGACTTTCTGTAATTTTTTTGCGTATGCGGTTCACTTCGTTATTGATTGTTTCTTCGGAGCGTTCATAGTCACCCGAACCGCCTGCTCCTTCCATATAAGTGGAGCCTTGTGCATCAGCCGGATCTTCCCCTTGAGGAATGCCTCCCGCCGGTGCTCCGTCCCCTGTAAAAGTTTCAGTAATTCTCTGAGCGCTGATTTGGATACCAGCCATTTTTTCTTCATCTACAGGTGTAACTAAGTTTTCTTCCCTGTTTTCTTGGGTAAAGTCAATATCAGCTGTAACCGATGCTACAACCTTGTCTTGTCCCATCAGTGTACCGAGCATACTTTGCACTTGACGCTGGATATCCCGTTCGATCTTCTTTTTCACTTCCATTTGCTGAACCATCTCATTGCCAAATACAGAGTCTCCGCTGTCCTGCTGGTCATAGTACTCAAAATTTTGATTCATAATGACAATATTCTCAGCCGGCAGATTCGGTACGCTTTTTGAAACAAGATGATAAAGCGCCTTGATTTGCTTTTGATCAAACTGATATCCCGGTTCGGTTTTCAGCACGACCGATGCAGATGCCTTCTCTCCATCTTCTCTTACAAATACATCCTTTTCCGGAAGATTGACCATCACTTTCGCATCTTTTACTCCCTCGATGCCTGTAATTAAATGGGCAAGCTCGGTTTGCATAGCATCCAGCTTGAGAATGTTAAATTCATTGTCGGTCATGCCAAACCCGGCATTTTCACTAAAAAATCCGTAATCAATGCTGCCGGACTTCGGCAGCCCTTCTGCCGCTAAATCCACTTTCAGTGAATCGACGGTTTCCTCTGGGACTAATATTCCGGTCCCTCCCTCGGTAATTTCATACTTGATGCCCCGGCCGTCCAAATTTTCTTTGATAGCCCCTATTTCTGTCGGAGCAAGCTCACTGTACAGCGGCACCATCTTTTCTCTTGTCATCAAAAGAACAATCGTGCTAATCGCTATGACAAAAAGCAAAAAGGCACCGATTCCGATCCACTTTTGCTTTTTTGTGCGGCTGTTCCAGTATTCTCTTATTCTTGTTAATTGTTGGCGTATCGTGTCATTCATTACAATCCCCCGGTTACGTCGCTTCTAATTCATAGGGTGTTTCATTTTCTATGTTTATTACCTTTACATTTGCATTCTCATAATTTCCTGATAAGCTTCCACAGCCTTATTGCGTACCTCCATCGTCAATTGCATGGCCACACTTGCTTTTTGGCCGGCAATTAACACTTGATGAAGGTCGACATCTTCCCCTTTGACCAGCTTGCTTGTCAAAGTGTTGGACTGTGCTTCTGTCTGGCTCACTTGATTGATTGCATTTTTTAAAAAGTGGGCAAAATTTTGCTGAGCCTTGTAAGGCGTGACATCAGGTGTCACTTCTGCTCTTTCTGCTTTTAAAAACGGTGTCACCCCTTGTATAGGTTGAATCGCCATTTGTTTATTCTCCTTTACTTACCAATCTCTAATGCTTTCATCATCATGGATTTAGACGCGTTAAATACGGTGACATTTGCTTCATACGAGCGGGTAGCGGACATTAAATCAACCATTTCCCGCAGCGGATCAACATTTGGCATTTGCACGTATCCTTCTCCATTGGCATCGGGATGGGTCGGATCATACATCATTTTAAAAGGTGTCAAATCATCTTCTACGATTTTTGTCACTTTGACCCCGTTCCCTGTCCCGCCGCTCTGCTGGCCCATTGCCTGGTTTAAATAAGAGGCGAAACCGCCTTGCTTAGGCTGAAGAACGACAGCTTTCCTTCGATATGGCTGCCACTCTCCATTCACTTGGCGCGCGCGGGTAGAATCCATATTGGCCATATTGGAGGAGACGACATCCATGCGCAAACGCTGCGCCGTTAAGGCGGATGAAGTTGTATTCATGCTATGAAATATAGTCAATGTTATCTTCCCCCTTTGATGACATTTGTTAGAGAATTAAACTTGCTGCTCATCCTATCGACAAGCGCATTGTAATAAATTTGATTTGTTGCCAAGTCCGACATTTCTTTGTCCACGTCAACGCTGTTACCGTTCTGATTAAAGGAGAGGTTTCGATTCGTCACAACAGCAGGGTGATTTTGGCTGGATTGAAAAGAAAAGTGACGGGAGTCTGTGCGGTAAGCAGCCATTTGATCAGCCAATGTTTCATCGAACATTTTTTTAAAACTGACCTCTTTGGACTTATAGTTGGGCGTATCGGCATTCGCGATATTGTTAGCTACTACTTTTTGCTTTAGTGCAGAGTAATCTAACCCTTTTTCAATCGCACTAAATGAACCTGAAAAAAGCTTCATGAATCACCACTCCGTCTAACGTGTTAATAATAGTTGCTCGAACAAGCATAGAGTCAAACATTTTTTTCCTTTTTTTCCTTCAATTTAAAAACAAAGGTTTTTTCACTATTTATGTTTATTTTCAATCTTATGCTTGAAACTATAACACAAATCTTGTTTAATTTTGACGCATCTTTACAAATTCAATAAAAATACAATAAAAGATTAACAAAGATGACAAATCTAGTCTTATTTACTCATATATTGAGATAATTAGCAATCACTAACACACATTTAATCACAAATTCCCAAAAGGAACAAATGACAAAATTCCCATTTTCCTGATGTTCATGAAAAAATAACATAAAAAATCGCCTGTCGAAAACAGGCGATTTTTTATTAATTATTAAATTAGTTTGATTTTAATTTTTCCAATTCCATCAAGAATTTATCGTTTAGTACTTTAATATACGTACCCTTCATCCCTAAAGAACGGGATTCGATCACACCAGCACTTTCAAGCTTCCGCAGGGCATTCACAATAACAGAGCGAGTAATGCCTACGCGGTCAGCAATTTTCGAAGCAACCAGCAATCCTTCTTTGCCATCCAGCTCTTCAAAAATGTGTTCAATGGCTTCTAATTCGCTGTAAGAAAGGGAGCTGATCGCCATTTGCACGACCGCTTTGCTTCTTGCCTCTTCTTCAATCTCCTCTGCTTTTTCGCGAAGGATTTCCATCCCAACAACAGTAGCGCCGTATTCAGCAAGAATGAGATCCTCATCATGGAACTTTTCTTCTAAACGGGCCAGAACGAGCGTACCAAGGCGCTCTCCCGCTCCTTTAATCGGCACAATCGTTGTATGGCCGTTTTTAAATAGCTCTTTATTTTCCACAGGGAAAGCTGTGTACTCACTGTCAACGCCGAGATTGGAAGATGTCTCTTCTAAATTAAATAGGTTTTTTGTATACTCCTCAGGAAACTGGCGTTCTGCGAGCATTTTTTTCATCCGCTCGTTTTCAATTTGCTGATTAACACCGAAGCCGAGCAATTTTCCACGGCGGCTGACAACATATACATTGGCCTCAATTAAGTCGGACAGAGATTCTGCCATTTCTTTGAAGTTGACATGCTTGCCTGCTGCATCCTGCAGCAACTTGTTAATTTTTCTTGTTTTTTCTAGCAAATTCATAATTAAATCCTCCTACAATGACTGGTCTATCTATTACCGATCAATGCAATATTTTTTATAATTTATAATTGTTTGTTTACTTTCCTTTGTACCCTGTTGCCTGTTTGACCCAAACTCTATAGGATAAACTGGCTCACATCTTTGTCACGAGAAATAGCTTCTAACTTTTCATTGACATATTGCGGAGTAATCATGATTTTCTCCATGGTAATATCAGGAGCCTCAAATGACAAGTCTTCAAGTAATTTTTCCATGATAGTATGAAGACGGCGGGCACCGATATTATCCGTGCTCTGGTTCACCTCAAAGGCAATTTCTGCTATTCTTTTAATAGCATCGTCAGAAAATTCAATTTCTATACCTTCTGTTTCTAATAAAGCTACGTATTGTTTAATTAAAGCGTTATCCGGCTCGACCAAAATGCGGACAAAGTCTTCGACTGAAAGCTTTCCAAGCTCTACGCGAATCGGAAAACGCCCCTGCAGTTCCGGAATAAGATCAGACGGCTTAGACATGTGAAAAGCACCGGCAGCAATAAATAGAACATGATCTGTCTTTATTGAGCCGTATTTTGTAACGACCGTGGAGCCTTCCACAATCGGCAAAATATCGCGCTGAACCCCTTCTCTCGATACACTGGCAGACGAAGAGGCCGCGCCTTTGGCTGCGATCTTATCAATTTCATCAATAAAAATAATGCCGGTTTGCTCAGCCCGCCTGACTGCTTCTTGTGTGACGTCGTCCATATCGATCAGCTTTTGTGCTTCCTCATTGGTCAACACTTCGCGCGCTTCCCGGACAGACAGCTTTCTCTTTTTCTTTTTCTTTGGCAACAGTCCGCCTAAGGCATCCTGCATGTTCATTCCCATTTGTTCCATGCCGGAGCCTTGGAACATATCAAACATGGAAGGCGGCTGTTCCTCGACTTCGATGGTTACGATTTCCTCTTCCATATCGCCTCGAGCCAACCGATCTGCAACGAGCTTCCGCTGCTCACGGATCGACGCCTCTTCATGGGCTTCTTCTGAACTGCCTTGCTCTTGTCCGTTGCCGCCAAATAACATCTCAAATGGATTTTTCATGTTGTTTGCTTTTTTCTTAGACGGAACAAGCAGTTCAACAAGCCGGCGGTTCGCCGCTTCTCTGGCCGGCTCCTGTACCGATTGAATTCTTTCTTCTTTGACAATTCTTACTGAAGTTTCTGCAAGGTCGCGTACCATGGATTCTACATCACGGCCCACGTAACCGACTTCCGTGAATTTTGTCGCCTCCACTTTTATAAAAGGAGCACCCGAAAGCTTTGCGACACGGCGGGCAATTTCTGTTTTCCCTACCCCTGTCGGTCCGATCATCAATATATTTTTAGGAATGACTTCGTCTCGAATTTGTTCACTCAGCAAACTGCGGCGGTAACGATTGCGCAAAGCTACCGCTACGGCTTTCTTAGCCTCTTTCTGGCCGACAATGTACTGATCGAGCCGCTCCACAATTTGTCTGGGCGTCAGTTGCAATGATTTTCTATCCAAACTCTTCACTCCTTTATTCGAGTTCTTCCACGATAATCTGATCATTCGTATAAACACAAATATCTCCAGCAATTTCCAAGGCCGCTTTCGCGATCTCCTTGGCGGTTAAATGGTCACCGGAATAGGTTTTCAATGCGCGCCCGGCAGCCAAAGCAAAATTGCCGCCAGAGCCGATAGCCAAAAGCCCATCATCCGGTTCAATCACCTCTCCTGTTCCGGAGATCAACAAAATATTCGAATGATCCATGACAATCAGCATTGCTTCCAAACGGCGCAGGACTTTATCGGAACGCCACTCTTTAGCCAGCTCCACTGCTGCCCGCTGCAGATTGCCATTATACTCTTCCAGCCTATGCTCAAACAGCTCAAACAACGTGAACGCATCGGCTACAGATCCGGCAAAGCCGGCCAGTACCTTTCCATTAAATAACTTTCGGACTTTTCTCGCTGTATGTTTCATGACGACAGCATTGCCAAAGGTCACCTGTCCGTCTCCAGACATGGCACATTTGCCTTTGTGCTGGACAGCAAAGATGGTAGTAGCATGAAACTGATCCATAAATTCTGATTCCTCCTTTTACTTACGCACGGGGATGATGGGTTAAATATGTTTTTCTTAAATGCTCTTTCGTCACATGAGTATACACCTGCGTAGAAGAAAGATGCTCATGACCCAGCAGCTCCTGAACCGTCCGCAAATCGGCTCCATGATTTAGCAAGTGAGTGGCAAATGTGTGCCTCAGCATATGCGGGTGAATTTTTCTCGTTAAGGAAGCTTTCTTTATCAGCCCACCCAGGATATGACGGATGCCTCTTGCAGTCAGCGGTTTGCCATGATGGTTTACAAACAAAAAAGAGTGGTCATCTCCAGACTTCATCAAGTGCTTTCTCGCGGTTGCTATGTATCTCTCTATGACCTCATGAGCAAAGCTGCCAAACGGCACATATCTCTCTTTATTCCCTTTCCCTTTAACAAGTAACACGGAAAAATCAAAATCAATATGCTTCATTTCAATTCCTGTACATTCACTCACGCGGATGCCTGTTGCATACAGCAATTCCAGAATCGCCCGGTTGCGGATTTCTAAGGGCCCCTCTCCTGCACACACAGCAAAAAGCTCTTCCATCTCTTCTTCGTAAAAAAAGGAGGGGAGCTTATTTGCCCCTTTTGACTGCTGAACGAGCGCAAAAGGATTTTCCGTTATAACTTTTTCTCTGGATAAAAAACGAAAAAAACTGCGCAAGCTAGAGATTCTTCTAGCGATCGTTGAACGGGACAGTTGTTTTTCGTGCAGCGTTGTTAAATACAGCCGTGCATCTAAGTATTCTACGTCCTTCAAGTCCTCAATGCTTTGCTCATTAGTGAACTTAAAGAATTCTTCAATATCGTAGCGATAAAATTGTATCGTATAATCTGAATAATGCTTTTCCACCCGCAGGAATTCAATGAAAGATTGTAAATACTTATTAAAAGGTTCAGACATTTACGCACCCCCTTAGGGCTACTAAATAGTATCACACTCAAGCAACCCTTGCAAGAAAGTTTACAAATTTTTCACAAAAGTCCGAATTGTTTCCAATGCCCGTTGTGCATGGGCCTCGTATCTTTCTTTTTTATTTCTTATTTTAACCGGGAGATCTGGAAACAAACCAAAATTCGCATTCATTGGCTGAAAATTCTTTTCACTGGCGGAAGTAATATAATGAGCCATGCTGCCGATCGCTGTCTCTGCCGGTACCTGAACCGGCTCTTTTCCTAAAGCCAGGCGCGCTGCATTTAAGCCGGCAATTAAACCGCTCGCTGCAGACTCGACATAGCCTTCTACCCCTGTCATCTGGCCGGCAAAGAATACATTGCTGCGTTCCTTGAACTGGTAAGTCGGCTTTAACACTTTTGGAGAATTAATAAATGTGTTGCGATGCATGACACCATATCGGACAATCTCTGCCTGTTCAAGACCCGGAATCAGCTGGAGCACTTCCTTTTGCGGTCCCCATTTTAAGTGAGTCTGAAAACCGACAAGGTTGTAAAGCGTCCCAGCAGCATCATCCTGCCGCAGCTGCACGACCGCATAGGGTCTCTTTCCTGTTTTTGGATCTTCCAATCCAACCGGCTTCATCGGGCCAAACAACAAGGTTTTCTTTCCGCGCTTCGCCAGCACTTCAACTGGCATACAGCCCTCAAAGAAAATTTCCTTTTCAAACTCTTTCAACGGAACTGTTTCAGCTGAAATCAGCGCTTCGTAAAATTTGTCAAATTCTTCCTCGGTCATTGGGCAATTTAAATACGCGGCTTCGCCTTTATCATAACGGGATTTTAAATAAGCCTTATTCATATCTATGCTGTCTTTTTCAATAATAGGAGCAGCAGCATCATAAAAGTATAAATATTCCTCGCCCGTTAACTCTTTTAGCTGTTGGGATAGCGATTCGCTTGTCAGCGGACCGGTAGCAATGACGGTAATCCCTTCTGGAATATCCGTTACCTCTTCATTGAATACGGTGATATTCGGATGATTTTTCACCCGCTCAGTTACCTGGCCGGCAAATTCATGGCGGTCAACTGCCAGGGCGCCTCCTGCCGGAACAGAACAATGATCAGCAGCAGAAATAATAACAGAGTTTAAGGCTCTCATTTCTTCTTTCAGCACACCGACTGCATTCGTAAGCCCGTTGGCCCGCAATGAATTGCTGCAGACAAGCTCAGCAAATTTGTCTGTATGGTGAGCCGGCGTTTGCTTGACCGGCCGCATCTCAAATAGATGTACCTTTACGCCTTGTTCAGCGATTTGAAAAGCGGCTTCGCTTCCAGCTAATCCTGCTCCGATCACATTAACAACTGGTTCCATTGTTTTCTAGCCTCCTGAATAAATAATGGTACGTACATCTATGTCCCTACAGCATTGTACAACAGACGTTCCCATAAAAAAAGTATTATGTATGAAAACAAGTAAAAAAGCGGGAATCTCCCGCTTTTATACTTGTGTCTCTTCTTTGTAATCGCATCCTGTACATTGAATTTGTACGCCTTTTTTCAATTTCTTTTCAACGAGCATCTGTTCACATTTTGGACACTTTCGTTCAATTGGTTTATCCCAAGATAAAAAGTCACATTCCGGAAAGCGGTCACATCCATAAAAAATCCGCCGTTTCTTACTTTTTCTTTCTATTATATTTCCTTCGTTGCATCTTGGGCATTTCACTCCGATTTCTTTTACAATTGCTTTTGTATTTCGGCAATCAGGGAAATTGCTGCAAGCCATGAATTTTCCGTAGCGGCCCATTTTAAAGACCATTGGGCTGCCGCAGTTTTCGCAATCTTCCCCGGCCGGCTCATCTTTAATTTCCACTTTCTCCATTTCTTCTTCTGCCTTGACTAAATGCTGTTCAAAACCGCGATAAAATTCATCGATGACTTCTGCCCATTCTACTTGTCCATCCTCAACATGGTCCAAATCCTTTTCCATTTTTGCCGTAAATTCCACGTCGATAATATCCGAGAAAAATTCCTTCATCAGTTCATGGACAATCTCGCCTAACTCAGTCGGCACAAACCTTTTATTGTCAAGAGACACATAGCCGCGCTTTTGAATCGTATCAAGCGTAGGAGCGAAGGTAGATGGCCTGCCAATTCCAAGTTCTTCTAAAGTTTTCACCAACCGGGCTTCCGTATAGCGGGGCGGCGGCTGTGTAAAATGCTGTTTCGGCTCTATATTTTCAGAAATAGCTGTATCGCCTTTTTCGAGGTTAGGCAACTGCTTCTCTTTTTCCTCTTGGCCGTCATCAGATCCTTCTATATATACTTTCATAAATCCCTGGAATTTTACCTTTGAACCAGTGGCCCGGAAGGTAATGTCACCGTTTACAAGGTCAGCGCTGACTGTATCAATGACAGCTGATGACATTTGGCTGGCAAGGAAGCGTTCCCATATTAATTTGTATAGCCGCAGCTGGTCGCGGGACAGAAACTCCTTCAGCATGCCCGGCTCTTTCAGCACACTCGTCGGCCGAATGGCTTCATGCGCATCTTGTGCCTTGGATGATTTTTTTTCTTTTTTTGCTTCTGTTGCTCTTGTATATTCTTTGCCATGTGTTGATTCAATAAACTCACGGGCTTCTTTTTGGGCAATTTCGGATATTCTTGTAGAATCCGTTCTCATGTAAGTAATGAGACCGACTGTTCCTTCTTTGCCTAAGTCGATTCCCTCGTATAATTGCTGAGCCAGCATCATCGTTTTCTTTGCCCGGAAGTTCAGCTTGCGGGCCGCTTCCTGCTGCAAGGAAGAGGTTGTAAACGGAGGCGCAGGGTTTCTTTTGCGTTCTTTTTTAGTCACACTTGCAATCTCAAAGCTGTTGCCTTTGATAGCGGCAAGCGTTGCTTTGACTTCTTCTTCTGACTTCAGTGCCGTTTTCTTTCCATTTTTTCCATAGAAAGAAGCAGAAAATGAAGTAGCTCCTTTTGAAAACTGGGCTTCAATCGTCCAGTATTCTTCTGGCTTGAAGAGGCTGATTTCTTTCTCGCGGTCAATAATCAGCCGCAGGGCAACCGATTGAACCCGTCCTGCACTCAATCCTTTTTTCACTTTCTTCCAAAGAAGCGGACTAATGTTATAACCGACTAGTCTGTCAAGAATGCGGCGCGCCTGTTGGGCATCCACAAGGTTCATATTAATGGGCCGCGGATGTTTAAACGATTCTTTAATAGCATCTTTTGTAATTTCATTAAACACTACGCGGCAGTCTGATGAGGTATCTAAGTCCAGGCTGTGGGCCAAATGCCAGGCAATGGCTTCCCCTTCTCTGTCGGGGTCAGCTGCCAAGTAAATTTTTTTCGCCTTTTTAGCAGCCGTTTTCAACTCTTTCAGCACCGGCCCTTTTCCGCGGATCGTAATGTATTTCGGCTCATAGCTATTTTCTATATCCACACCCATCTGACTTTTAGGCAGATCGCGCACATGGCCCATGGATGCTTTCACTTTATATTTTTTCCCCAAATAACGTTCAATAGTTTTCGCTTTTGCAGGGGACTCGACTATTACTAAGTACTCTGACATTCATAAACCTCCCCCTAGAGGTGAAAATAAATAGATGTAACACACATTATTAGCCGTATTGATGATAATTGTCAATCAATTGCCTTTTAATTATGTTTTTCTATTTGTTTTTTCTCTATTCGCTCATATATTTTTTTGCCTCTTTTAAATCATTGATTCTTTTGCAAAATTTAATACAGTTTGCGAATAAAAGCAACCTTTTTTTATAAAAGAAGGAAAAAACAATGATTATTTCTTGAAATTCCGCCTTTATTTTCCCTTTATTTCCGATAAAATATCAGCGGTCTTCTGTACCAATTTGGCTCCTTCGCCAATTAGTTCATTTGTGCCTTCAGAGAGCGGATCATCCATTCGCCCCGGCACACAAAACACTTCTCTTCCTTGTTCCAAGGCACAATAAGCAGTAATAAGTGAACCGCTTTGCTTGCCCGCCTGTACTACAACAGTCCCGAGCGACAGCCCGCTAATGATCCGATTTCTAGCTGGAAAGTGCCACTTTTTAGGTTGTATATTCGGCGGGAATTCCGATACAATCAGGCCGGAACGCACGATCTTTCGAGCGAGAGGCAAATTCTCCCGCGGATACAAGTGATGAAATCCGCCGGCAATCACCGCAATCGTTCCTCCTCCCTCCGCCAGAGCAGCCTCGTGAGCAAAGGCATCCGCTCCTTTAGCCAGCCCGCTAACGATGATATAATGGTTTGCAATCAGCTCCGGCACTAAAAGCTGTATCGCTTTTCGGCCGTATTCATCCGCTTTTCGCGCTCCCACGATCGCTAGTTTGCGCTCTTGTTTAAGCAAGGAGCAGTTTCCTGCTGCGTAAAGAACCCATGGAGGCTGCGGCAAATTTTTTAAGAGGGAGGGATAGGAAGAGCTGTAAATGGGTATGGCGCTAATCCCATAGTCTTTATAGGTTTCAGGCAGGGAATAAAGAGTGGCATCTTTGAGCTGTTCAATAACAGCGATGGATTGAGCAGGGGATAAAGCGAGTGTGCGGGAAAAATACTCAGGGGGATAGTGATATAAATTTTTTAAATCGCTGTCTTGCTTCAATAGCAAGTAAATCGCTTTCCAGCCAATTCCTTTGCAATGCTGCAGGTGGATAATTTTTCTCGTTAATTGATCCAGTTTGATTTCCTCCTTTTCTTTAAACGATTTAAGCCTACTGATCCTGCTTTCGGACATCGAAAAATGATTCCATAAACAATGATTCCTTAGGCTTGCAGAGATTAGAAAAGACTGTCCGAAAGGCTTATTTCATGGCTTCCCGGACAGTCTCTTAGTTGTTGATTTTATAGAATTAGTGAGTTTTGCACTCTTCGTAGATGCCTTTTTCTTTGATCACTTCGATCAATGTTTCTCCCATAACAGATGGAGTTTCAGCTACTTTAATGCCGCATTCGTTCATTACGCGGATTTTTTCGTCAGCTGTTCCTTTTCCGCCGGAAATGATAGCGCCAGCATGGCCCATGCGTTTTCCTGGAGGAGCTGTGCGTCCGCCAATAAAGCCGACAACAGGTTTTGTCATGTTTGCCTTCACCCATTGTGCCGCTTCTTCTTCAGCTGTTCCGCCAATTTCACCGATCATGATAACAGCTTTTGTTTCAGGATCTTCATTGAACGCTTTTAATACATCAATAAAGTCTGTGCCGTTTACCGGGTCTCCGCCGATGCCGACAGCTGTTGATTGTCCAATGCCAGCTTGTGACAATTGATGTACCGCTTCATAAGTTAATGTACCAGAGCGGGAAACAACGCCAACATGTCCTTTTGTATGAATGTATCCAGGCATGATGCCGATTTTACATTCACCAGGTGTAATAACCCCTGGACAGTTCGGACCGACTAAACGTGTTTTCTTGCCTTGCATGTAACGTTTTACTTTGACCATATCCAATACCGGAATATGCTCAGTGATACAAATAACAAGATCAAGCTCTGCATCCACTGCTTCTACGATCGCATCTGCAGCGAACGGAGCAGGAACATAGATAACAGAAGCGTTAGCGCCTGTTGCTTTCACTGCATCGCTAACAGTATTAAATACCGGTACTCCTTCTACTTCTGTTCCGCCTTTACCAGGGGATGTACCACCAACGATTTTTGTACCATATTCCAACATTTGTTTTGTATGGAAAAGAGCTGTTTTACCAGTGATACCTTGAACGATTACTTTTGTGTCTTTATTAACAAATACACTCATGCCTATACCTGCCTTTCTCTGGTCAACTCTGGGATTATTTGCTTACAAGTTCAACGATTTTTTGCGCGCCATCAGCCATAGACTCGGCAGCCACAATGTCAATATCAGATTCGCTTAAGATTTTCTTGCCTAAATCAACGTTTGTTCCTTCTAAACGAACAACAAGAGGTACAGATAAACCGACTTGCTTCGCCGCTTCTACTACACCAGTTGCAATAATGTCACATTTCATGATTCCGCCGAAAATGTTAACGAAAATCCCTTTAACGTTTTTATCAGAAAGGATAATTTTAAATGCTTCTGTTACTTTTTCAGCTGTTGCGCCGCCCCCAACATCAAGGAAGTTTGCAGGGTCGCCGCCATAGTGCTTGATGATATCCATTGTTGCCATAGCAAGGCCTGCCCCATTAACCATACAGCCAATGTTGCCGTCAAGAGAGATATAGCTTAAGTCATATTTTGAAGCTTCGATTTCTTTTGGATCTTCTTCTTCAAGATCGCGGTATTCCATAATGTCTTTGTGACGGTATAATGCGTTGGAATCAAAGTTGATTTTCGCATCAAGCGCCATAACATCGCCTTCACCTGTCACAACGAGCGGGTTAATTTCAGCGATAGAAGCATCTTTCTCAACAAACGCTGTATAAAGACCCATCATGAACTTCACTGCTTTATTCACAAGCTCTGCCGGGATGTTAATGTTAAATGCAATGCGGCGTGCTTGATAAGGCATTAAGCCAGTTACCGGATCGATATACTCCTTGAAAATTTTCTCTGGAGTTTCAGCGGCCACTTCTTCAATTTCTGTTCCGCCTTCTTCAGAAGCCATTAATACGACTTGAGAAGTTGCGCGGTCAAGAACAAGACCGATGTAATATTCTTTTTGAATATTGCAGCCTTCTTCGATCAATAAACGCTTGACTTCTTTTCCTTCTGGACCTGTTTGATGAGTGACAAGCGTTTTACCTAAAATTTCTTCAGCATATGTACGCACTTCATCAATGTTTTTTGCAACTTTTACTCCGCCCGCTTTTCCGCGGCCGCCTGCATGAATTTGTGCTTTTACTACACAAACGTCAGTGCCGAGTTGTTTTGCTGCTTCAACTGCTTCTTCTACGGAAAAAGCAACTTTACCGTTTGGAACGGCTACCCCGTAATTTCTGAGGATTTCTTTGCTTTGATACTCATGGATATTCATACTTCATCCTCCTATCAATCTCAAAAAAGTAGACTGCGTTTCCATTGTATATAAACTAGTAATTCCTGTCTAGATATTGTACTTAAATTTGTTATTGTTCGGCTTTTTTATATATTTCAGCAATTTCAACCTTTTACCTAAACCGTTTTATAGGAAAAAATGGATATTTCTGCGCAGTCTCTTCTATCTGTTACCTTTCCCTCAAATGGCTGACCTCATTCCCCCATTTTTTTCAGTTGATCCAGCCGGTAAATAAAGGAGAACACTTCCGCTACCGCTTGATAAAGCTCTTCCGGAATCGCTTCATTGATTTCCAGCTGGCCAAGCAGTTCCACAAGGCTGGGGTCCTCCTGAATAGGAATATTGTGTTCCTTCGCTTTTTCGAGGATATTTTCTGCCACTTTCCCTTTCCCTTTAGCAATCAGCACCGGCGATTGATTTTTTTCAGGCCGGTAAGACAGAGCGGCTGCCTGCTTTCTTTGCGCTTCCTTATTCATACGCGAATGTCCACTCCCTCATACGGCTGGGCCGCCATTGCTTGTGCAAGCGGGGCTTGCAGGACGGCTTTTTGCGGCTGTTTAAATTGAATGCTGGACAGTTGATAGCCTTTGTCCTCAATCCCAGCTTTTAATACTGGAATCAGCTCGGCAGCCGCCTCTTTTAAGCCAGGTGTTTCGTTAAATATATGCAATTGGATAATCCGGTTCTGCACTTGCATATCGATGACTGTTTCCTTTATATTTTCCAAATTTAAATAAAAAAGCACCCGGCAATAATCAGCATCCAGCTGACCGTCCTCTGTTTTTTTTCCTGACCACTGTAAAGTTAATTCTGTATGAAATCCAAACAGATTAACCGGAACCTGCATAACCAGCTGCTGCAGCGGCCCATTCTCAGCGGATAATAAAGACTGGGCAGTCATTCGTCCAAGCAATTGCTCGGCAGATTCTCTGACGTGAACCGGAATGTTTTCATGGAGAAGGCGCAGCAGCTGAGGCTTCAGCATCTTTTCCACTTCTGTTTCGCCGATATCGGCGTTCAACATGCTCTCCAAATCAACTCCCAACAACCGAAACGTATCCTTGATCAGGGAATGTGCTTCCTTGGCCGAGAAATGAAGCTGAATTTCATTTTCGGCGGCAAGGATGATTTGTTGAAACAAGACATCCTTTTTGGAAAGAGCGGACAAGGACGAAGAGTGAAGTGCTGCTGTTTCATTCCTGATCAGCTGAACGACTTCCTCCGCTTCTTTATTAAATAGGGAAGCCAGCTGACGAATCGCTTCATGAGGCTGTTTTTGCTGAATGCTCACCTTAGCGGCTGTTTTAAAAAGAGCCGCCAGCTGTTCATCGCTCACAGCTTTTCCCTTTATCCCTTCCATTATTGACTTTACTTCAGTCATTAAAGGCTCTCCAGCATTCTTTTCAGCTGATCTGGCAGCGGCTGAAAGCAGCTGCTCTACTCGTTGCAAAGACGCTTTGTCCGCCGGCTGCTGCACCAATTGGCTTATCGCTTCTTTTAAAGGGGTTGACCGGTTTTCAACGGTCAACTGGCCCGGTTGGCTCCTCTCTTTGCCCCATTGGCGAACGATTTGGATAAGCGCATCCTCTATATTTTCGGCAGTTTTAGGAACAAGGCCCCATGATTTCACTAAATCAAAGGCTGCCGTTTGGACAGTAGACGGCTTATCTGTCGAAAATAACTGCTCGATTACGGCAGCTGCCACCCTCTGGACCAAATGCTTTTCTAAGGGCTGCTGCCATTCCTTCAGCAACTTGATGATCGCCGTTGCTGCAGGTGGTGGCTGTTCCAGCTGCTGGAGTCTCGAAGACAACTCTTTGGTTAATGCAGCGAGCGAAGCTGGAGAATAGGCTGTCATGAGCGGCTGAAAGATATCCTTGCTCATGGGGAGAGAATGGTCAATCATGGCTTTGATCACTTGCAATCCTTCAGATAATGTTCCTTTTGCCAGCCATTCTCCCGCTTTGATAATTAACTCTTTAGTTAACGGCAGCTTTTCTTTCATCATCATTTCCACAAAGGCTTTATTCTCTTTGGTCAATGGCAAGGAAAGCTGCAGCAACAGCTCCTTTGCCATCTTCCCGATATTCTCGCTGCCCGCCATAGGCGAGGTAACAACCTGCAGCTGTATGCCGTCATCGGCCGATGTCACCCGAAACCAGTACCGTTCTCCTGACTGAAGAGGCACCTCTAGCTTGGCGACCATCGTTGTCGTTCCAGTTGAAAGCTCAGCCATTCCGTTAGGCAGCATTTTCACTACTTTGGCAGGAAACATTTCTCCTTCTCTTAATTGGACTGTCTTTTCTTTCCCAAGAAGCCCTTGGGCAAGGGCGGCTTGCTGGATAATCACTCCTTTTCCCCCTTTACTTTTTCTGCTGCTCCATCTCTTTTACTGGAGAAAAACTTTTTCGATGAATCTCACATGGACCGCTTGAGCGCAGTCCAGCTAAATGCTCAGCCGTACCGTACCCCATGTTTTTTTCAAAACCATATTGTGGATAACTCTGGGCATAGTCGCACATCAAACGGTCCCTTGTTACCTTGGCAACAACTGAAGCTGCCGCAATCGAAACGCTCTTTGCATCTCCCTTTATAATAGCGGTTTGGGGAATAGGGAGATTTAGCTTCAACGCATCAATCAGCAAATGTTCCGGCGGCTGCGAAAGTGCGGACACAGCTTCTTTCATCGCTTTTTTTGTTGCTTCATATATATTTATTTGATCAATTTCGAAAGCGGAGACAACGCCGATGCCAACATCGGCTTTTTCGATAATTTCTTTATAAAAAAACTCTCTTTTTTGTTTAGAAAGCTTCTTCGAATCATTGATTCCAATTAATTCAAGCTGCGGAGGCAAGACAACCGCCGCTGCTACAACCGGTCCGGCAAGCGGTCCCCTCCCCACTTCATCAACCCCGGCGGCAGCGGTCACTCCCTGCTCCATGAGCTGCTGTTCAAACACTCTCATTTGCTCATAATGCAGCTGTTCCTGTTTCCGCTTTTCTTGCCGGCGATACCATTGCGCAATCGCTTGCTGAACTCCTTTGCGCGGGTCTCTCAGCCACTCTTGAAGCTGCGGATTATCTTCTGCTTGTATGTTTTTTAATTCGCTTTTAATTTCGCTTATGGATTGGGACATAGCTAGCTCCTTCAATTGATTTCTTAACGGTGATATTTTTTGAATTTTGCACAATTTGTTTTCAGTAAAATATAATGAACCTTTTAGATTATGTACCTCTTGAGGCCGTCGAAATTGCCTGGCCCTGACTTGATCCATCTTATCATTGTTTTTCAATTATATCGGCTTTTTTCCGAAAAAATAAAGACCCTAAAAAAGGTCTTTCAATTTGTCGCCAAAAGGGACTCAAGCCATTTGAGAGAAAGATAGACCTCTCTGTATCGATGATTCTCTTCCATCAAGTCATAAATAAAGGAAAAAGCAATCGCTGCTCCATTTGACGAACCAGATGCTTCTCTGGTACAAGCTGGTCTAAAGCGATCCTATGCTGGATGGGATGGTGTTTCAAAAGCATCTTCATTCTCTCAATCGTTTGATCGATTTATGTTCAAACAGGTAATCATTATACGGCTATTCTCTTTTTGTACGTCCTGTTGATTGCAATGGAAGGCGCGAAGACTCCGACGGGATCAGCGGGACAGGCGAGACCCCGCAGGCGCTTTAGCGGCGAGGAGGCTCGCCGCCCGCCCCGCGGAAAGCGAAGCAGCCTGGAATAGAAAGCAACAGGTCCCATCCACAAACAAATAAAAAGACTGCTGATGTTCCATTCAGCCGCTTGATAACGGCAGGATGACCCCATTTTCAAACAGATATAGCTATACGGCTATCCTCTTTTTGTACGTCCTGTTGATTGCAATGGAAGGCGCGAAGACTCCGACGGGATCAGCGGGACAGGCGAGACCCCGCAGGCGCTTTAGCGGCGAGGAGGCTCGCCGCCCGCCCCGCGGAAAGCGAAGCAGCCTGGAATAAAAAGCAACAGGCCCATCCACAAACAAATAAAAAGACTGCGGACAAACTTCAATTTTCATTGAGTTTGTCCGCAGTCTGAAAGGCCTCGACAAAAGGGTCTTTAACGTGTACATACTATCTGCTTTCTTGACGTCAGACTGGCTGCGAATGTTCGCCTGTCTCCTAACATACAAGTGTTACAAAAGTTGATCTTCCGGAAAGTCGAAAGTCAGCTTTCCAAGCTTTTCTCCGCGGATATCGCGGATAATCATATCTGTAGTTTTGTCGTAATCAATTTCGCTGCGCCCGGCATAGCAGCCGCGCAGCTTTCCAATATGATTAAAAAGATCGACCACATCCTCCGGGATGTCGTCAAGCTGGTAGCGCTCCTTTAGGCGGTCTGGATAGTGGACTTCCAAAAAGCCCAGAGCAAAAATGGCTACATCCTGTAAATTAAGAATCGCATCTTTGATCGCTCCAGTAAGAGCCAGCTTAAAGCCCGTCTCTTCATCTTCAAATTTTGGCCATAGGATACCCGGCGTGTCCAGAAGTTCCATTTCTTTTCCCGCTTTAATCCATTGCTGAGCTTTCGTCACGCCAGGCATATTGCCGGTCTTAGCAATATTTTTTTTAGCGAGCCGGTTGATTAGCGTAGACTTCCCTACATTTGGGATGCCGACAATCATTGCCCGGATGGCTCTTGGCTTGATCCCTCTGGTTTTCATGCGGTCGAATTTGTCCTTCAGGATCTCCTTTGCCGCTTTATTAATAGCGGCAAGACCATTTCCTGCATGCGAATTAATCGCTAAAGCCGGAATCCCCTTGTCTTTAAAGTAAGCCAGCCAGCGATTGGTTACTGAGGGGTCTGCCATATCGGCTTTATTTAAAAGCACAAGCCGCGGCTTCTGTTGAATAATTTCATCAATCATCGGATTGCGCGAAGAAACCGGCAGACGGGCATCCACTAATTCAAAGATAATATCAACAAGCTTCAGCTTTTCTGTTACTTGTCTCCTTGCTTTGGCCATGTGGCCGGGAAACCATTGAATTGTCACAGTCTTCACCTCTGTTCTGTCAAAATACTGCTGTGTTAATCGACGAGGCGCAGTTTGTTTAGCGGCCAAAAAACAAGGCTGGTGTCGCCAACTACTTCATCCATTTTAACCGTGCCAATGTGGCGGCTGTCTTTACTGTACAGGCGGTTATCGCCTAACACAAAAACTTCGCCTTCAGGCACTGTTTCTTCCCCTGTAATATCTTTTAAGGTAAAGTCAGGAGTAAGCGGTCCAGGCTCTTGCTCTTTATACTCGTCTAAGTAAGGCTCTTTATAGTACTTTCCATTAACGTACAGCTTATCATCTTTATATTCTATTTTATCGCCAGGAAGGCCGATAACACGCTTAATATAGTCTTTATGTTCCGGTGCATGAAAAACAATAATATCAAACCGTTCAGGTTGTCCTAACTTATTGACAATCATCCAGTCACCGTCATTTAATGTCGGCATCATTGACTCTCCGTCTACGACAATCGGCGCAATAATAAAATAACGAATAATTGCAGCCAGCCCGATTGCGATTAAAAAAGCTTTTGTCCACTCCCAGAATTCGTTTTTTTCCTTTGCCAAATTCGTCACCACCTAATTTATTATGTAATTATCATATCATCTTGGGCGCTATTGAGGAAAGAAAGGGCTCTTTCATTTGAAAAAGGAGCTTGTTTCCAAGCTCCTCTCACGAAAATGCCTATTATTATCGAATTTCTTTAATACGAGCTGCTTTACCGCGAAGGTTACGCAAGTAGTACAATTTAGCACGACGAACTTTACCACGGCGAGTAACTTCGATTTTTTCAATCTTAGGTGTGTGAAGCGGGAACGTACGTTCAACGCCTACGCCGTAAGAAATTTTGCGAACTGTAAATGTTTCGCTGATTCCGCCGCCGCGACGCTTGATAACAACCCCTTCAAAAACCTGGATACGCTCGCGTGTACCCTCAACAACTTTTACGTGTACACGTACTGTATCTCCAGGACGGAATGCCGGAAGATCTGTGCGAAGTTGTTCCTTAGTAAGTTCTTCAATTAATTTGTGCATATTATTCCTCTCCTTCTAACAGATGCTCAATACAACTTTTTTGAGTCACAGCGGAACACCGTTTTAATGGGCTTGGACTGTTGTCACAAACCACTAGAAAATTCTATCACATTTGAACCAACAAATCAAGAATCTCTTTCTTTTTTCCACTCTTCTAACCAGGCTTTCTGCTGGTTAGATAACGGATAGTCCTCTAACAGATCCGGACGACGCTCCCACGTCCGTTTTAATGACTCCTTGTTTCTCCATTCTTCAATTAATCGATGGTTTCCGGAAAGAAGCACATCCGGCACCTTCAAACCGCGGAATTCAGCAGGTCTAGTGTAGTGGGGATGCTCAAGAAGACCGGAAGAAAAAGAATCCAGAACAGGGGATTCTTCATTGCCAAGCACATCCGGCAAAAGGCGGACGACGCTATCAGTCACGACCATAGCCGCCAGTTCTCCGCCGGTCAGCACGAAATCACCGATTGAAATTTCATCGGTTACAAGCTGCTCACGAATCCTTTCATCGTAGCCTTCATAATGTCCGCAAATGAAAATAAGGTGCTCCTCCGCTGCCAGCTCTTCTGCTTTTTTCTGCGAATAGCGCTCTCCTTGCGGGCACATTAAAATTACACGGGGATGGGAAGAAGAGGATGACGCTTTCGCCTGTTCGACCGCATCAAAAACCGGCTGCGGCTTTAATACCATGCCGGCCCCGCCTCCATAGGGATAATCATCCACTGTTTTATGCTTGCTGTCAGAAAACTCCCGAAAATTGATGACATTGTATTCGACTTTTCCTTTTTCAGCGGCTTTTTTTAATATCGAGGAATGAAGAACCCCATCAAACATTTCTGGAAAAAGAGAAAGAATATCAATCTTCATCATGATAATAATCCTTCCATCGGTTCAATAAAAATTTGCTTTTCTTTGACATCCACTTTTTTCACGATTTGCTCAATGTATGGGATATAGCAGTCTTTCCCATTTTTCCCTTTCACGACCCATACGTCATTCGCGCCAGGCGTGAGAATTTCCGTTACTTTGCCGATTTCTTCTTCATCCACCGTCTTCACAACACAGCCGATGATTTCATGAAAGTAGTATTCTCCTTCATTCAATTCGCCTAGCTGGGATTCTTTTATTTTCAACAGTCCGCCTTTAAACGGCTCGACCATGTTTAACCCTTCGAATCCTTCAAATGTAAGCAAATCAAATGACTTATGTTTACGGTGTGATGTGATGACCAAAGGTTTCTCTTCTGTTTCACCAGGCATAAACAGATAGAGGACATTTCCTGTTTTATACCGTTCATCAGGAAAGTCCGTTCTTGAAATCACTCTTACCTCACCGCGGATTCCATGTGTATTTACAATTTTTCCGACATTAAACCATTTTTCCATTCTTGGTTCACCTCTAACGAATCTCAACAACAATGCCATCTTTAATGACGATTGTCTTTTCGGTTTCTTCCCAGCGATCACCGACTTGAACATCAATGAGCGCCTGTACTTCTTTTTCTTTTAATTCACTGCCAAGGGGAAGCATCTCAAGCTGGCTTTGTTGAAAATCAATATTTTCTATCTTTTGCCTGCGCTGTTCCATCTCTTTTTGAAAAAAGCCGGCTTTGTGCTGGCGGCTGCCTTTTTGCTGCCTTTCCGTCTTCTTTAACTCAAAGCGCAATTGTTCATATTCTTTTTCCAGCTGGCTTTTTTTATCCTGATAAGATGAAAGCAGTGATTGTTTCAACGTTTCTGTTAATACTTGCTTAACCACTGTCGTCCGCAAAACTTGCATGCCTCCGCCTTCCTTTCTATGCCAGATCTTCCTGCCTCCTTGGGAACTAGAGACATCAACCATCTTGGCTAGAAGGTTACAGCCCCCTCCAGCCGGCTTCGCTTTCGTTGTTAAAAATTTATATGAAAAAAGGGAGGTTATCCCTCCCTATTCGGCTATTTCTACATACACTTTTTTTTGGTGAGCAGCGTTTGCTGCTGCTGTTGCAATGGTTCTAACCGCCTTAGCAATGCGGCCGTGCTTACCGATAACTTTTCCGATATCATCTGGGTGAAGAGATAACCGGTAAATTGCTTTGCTTCCTTCTGTCTTCTCTTCTATGATGACTTGCTCCGGATGGTCGACAAGTGGTTTAACAATTGCTAAGATTAGCTCTTCCATTTCTCTTATTTGCTAACTTTAGCGTTGTGGAATTTTTCCATAATGCCTTGTTTAGAGAAAAGGTTGCGTACTGTATCAGATGGTTTCGCACCATTTTGGAGCCATTTTAGCGCTAGCTCTTCATCGATTTTTACCTCTGCTGGTTGAGAGATCGGATTGTATGTTCCGACTGTTTCAATTTGACGTCCATCACGTGGAGAACGAGAATCTGCTACTACAATACGATAGAATGGAGCTCTTTTAGAACCCATGCGTTTTAAACGAATTTTTACTGCCATTTTTAAAGCACCTCCGAATAGTTTTACACAAGATAGAATAATAACAAATAACAAGGTTGTTTGTAAAGGTTTTTTTCTTTACATTTTATTCAGCCCCGATAAAGAGCTGGTTTTTTATGATTCCGCATTGGCCTGGCACGCTTGAACAGCTGTTTTCGCTTTCCTTACATAAACGGAAATTTGAATGGCATTCCTTTTTTCTTGCCTTTTTGCTGCATGCCGGACATCTGCTTCATCATTTTCTTCATTTCTTCAAATTGCTTCAGAAGACGGTTCACTTCTTGAATGGATGTTCCGCTTCCTTTCGCAATCCGCTTTTTGCGGCCGGAACTGATGATTTCCGGATGCTGCTTTTCCTCGCTGGTCATCGATTGGATAATCGCTTCGATATGGGAAATTTGCTTTTCATCTACTTGAACGTTATTTAAGCCCTTAATTTTATTGGCGCCAGGAAGCATTTTTATAATCTCATCCAGCGGTCCCATTGAACGGACTTGCCCAAGCTGCTCAAGAAAATCGTCGAATGTAAAAGACATCGTCCGCATTTTTTGCTCAAGCTCTTTGGCTTTTTCCGAATCCACGCTCGTTTGCGCCTTTTCAATCAGCGTCAACACGTCACCCATGCCCAGAATTCGGGAAGCCATTCGTTCTGGATGGAAAGGTTCGAGAGCATCCAGCTTCTCCCCCATCCCCGCAAACTTAATCGGCTTCTCGGTAACTGCACGGATCGATAAAGCAGCCCCTCCGCGTGTATCACCATCAAGCTTCGTTAAAATGACACCCGTTACGCCGAGCTGATCATTAAAGCTCTGGGCCACATTGACGGCATCCTGACCGGTCATTGCATCTACTACAAGGAAGATCTCATCAGGGTTAGTCAGTTCTTTGATGTCCTTTAATTCGCCCATCAAGTCCTCGTCAACATGCAGACGACCGGCTGTATCAATCAAAACATAGTCGTGATGATCAGCTTTTGCCTGTTCGATTGCCTGCTTGGCAATTTCCACAGGGCTGACTTGATCGCCTAATGAAAACACAGGCATATTCAATTGTTTACCGAGAGTTTCCAACTGCTTAATAGCGGCCGGTCGGTAAATGTCCGCTGCTACAAGCAATGGCTTGCGGTTGTAGCGCTTGCGCAGCAAATTAGCCAGCTTGCCGGTTGTTGTCGTTTTACCGGCCCCTTGCAGACCGACCATCATAATCACTGTTGGCGGCCGCTTGGCTACCGCAATCTGGCTTTGCTCGCCGCCCATCAGCTCAGTCAATTCTTCTTTAACTACTTTAATGACTTGCTGTCCGGGCGTTAAGCTTTTCATTACTTCCTGGCCGACAGAGCGTTCGCTGACTTTCTTGACAAAGTTTTTGACGACTTTAAAGTTCACGTCTGCCTCAAGCAGGGCAAGGCGCACTTCTCTCATCATTTCTTTGACATCCGCCTCTGTGACTTTTCCTTTGCCGCGGATTTTTTGCATCGTATTTTGCAGTCGGTCGGCTAATCCTTCAAATGCCATCTTGCCGCCTCCTAATCTAATTTCTCAAGCGATTCAATAATTGACAGACCGTCATCTGAAACAAATGTCTTTAACTGCTTCAGCAAACGGCTGCGCTCTTGAAATTTTTTAAATAACAATAATTTGCTTTCGTACTCCTCGAGCATTGCTTCGGTACGCTTAATATTGTCATATACCGCTTGGCGGCTTACTTCATACTCTTCCGCAATTTCACCGAGAGAGAAATCATCAAGGTAATAAAGGGACATATAACTGCGCTGCTTATCCGTTAACAAAGAATGATAAAAATCGTACAGAAAATTCATTCTTGTTGTTTTTTCAAGCATGAACAGCCCCCCTTGTTAAGTTAAAACCCTTTACATAAAAACAGTCTACCGACTTTCCCCACTGATGTCAAGAAAATATCTTTACGGCTAAGAAAAGCAAAGAGCGGCCTTCACGCCTGCAGGCAAACGTTCTTGCACCATCCAATGATAAGTTGGGCTAACCATAAAGCCTCCACTAACTGATGGACATGGCAGGCCGCTGCTTCTTGCTGAAAACCAGCTTATTCTTCGTCTTCTTCTTCCGAATCCTGCTCTGTTTCTTCAAATGCTGTTGAAAATAAACCATACACATATTTCTCGGCATCAAATTGCTGAAGATCATCCATTTTTTCTCCTAAACCGACAAACTTGACAGGAATTTCAAGTTCTTTGCGAATAGCCAGCACAATGCCGCCCTTTGCCGTTCCGTCGAGCTTTGTCAGCACAATGCCGCTTACGTCTGTTGCTTCCTTAAACGTTTTTGCCTGGACCATCGCATTTTGTCCTGTCGTTGCATCAAGAACGATCAACACTTCATGCGGCGCCCCCGGCACTTCTCTTTCAATGACTCGCTTTACTTTTTCGAGTTCCTTCATTAAATTCACTTTGTTTTGAAGACGCCCGGCTGTATCACATAACAAAATATCGGCATTCCGTGACTTTGCTGCCCGCACAGCATCATACATGACTGCAGCTGGGTCTGACCCTTCCCCTTGCTTAATGACATCTACTCCTGTACGCTCTCCCCAAACCTCGAGCTGCTCAATCGCTCCGGCCCGGAAAGTATCACCGGCAGCCAGCAGCACGGTTTTGCCTTCTGATTTGAATTTATGAGCAAGCTTGCCGATTGTTGTAGTTTTTCCTACGCCGTTGACACCGACAAAAAGAATAACTGTCAGTCCCTCTTCTTGTATGTTCAGCTCATTCGGCGTTTCCTCGCCATTTTGGTAAATAGCCACGAGCTTTTCTGTAATGATGTCGCGGACTTCTGCCGGGTCCTTCGTATTGCGGCGCTTCACTTCATGTTTTAATTGTTCAATCAGATCCATCACCGTGTCAAAGCCAACATCGGCGCCAATCAGAATTTCTTCCAGCTCTTCAAAAAAATCCTCGTCAATTTTGCGATAGCGCGCGACGAGATCATTTACTTTGCTTGAAAAGTTATCACGTGTTTTAGTTAATCCTGTTTTGAATTTTTCTGCCGCTTGATCGGTAGAAGTCGTTAATTTTTCTTTTAATTTCTTAAAAAAGCT
Source organism: Pseudobacillus badius (assembly GCF_002189605.1). Taxonomy (NCBI): domain Bacteria; kingdom Bacillati; phylum Bacillota; class Bacilli; order Caryophanales; family Bacillaceae; genus Pseudobacillus; species Pseudobacillus badius. The sequence goes on along the minus strand of NZ_MWMM01000001.1, from coordinate 367,615 downwards.
CATCTGCTTTCCTCCTCCATTTACGAATTTGACAAGCCAAATAGCGGCGGCTTTGGCAAACGGCCGCCCGCTGGCTTTTAAGCCTATGAAACAGGTGCTTCTGTTTTTTGATCCATTGTGACGGATACAAGTCTTGACACGCCTGATTCCTGCATCGTAATGCCATAGAGCGCATCAGCTTCCTCCATCGTTCCTTTTCTATGAGTAATAACAATAAATTGTGTATCCTTGCTAAATTGCTTTAAATAGCGGCTAAAGCGGAATACGTTGGCTTCATCTAAAGCCGCCTCTACTTCATCGAGCACACAAAACGGCACAGGGCGCACTTTCAAAATTGCAAACAAAAGGGCGATAGCTGTTAATGCCCGCTCTCCCCCGGACAAAAGGCTTAGACTTTGCAGCTTCTTTCCGGGAGGCTGGGCAACGATCTCAACTCCTGTGCTTAGCAAATGCTCTGGGTCCGTTAATCGCAATTCTGCCCTTCCCCCGCCGAATAATGATTGGAAAACCGGGAGAAATTGTGTGCTGACTGATTGGAAGGTTTCCTTAAACCTTTTCGTCATCTCCTCATCCATTTCCTCGATGACCTGAGATAATGTATCTTTCGCTTCCTGCAAATCGGCCCGCTGCTCCTCCAAAAAGGTATATCGCTCCGATACTCGTTCATACTCTTCAATAGCTCCTAGATTGACGCTGCCTAATTCTTTAATAGACAGTTTAATCAGATGGAGCTTTTTCCGGACTTCCTCAATCGGAAATGGCAGCGGATATTTTTCTTTGGCTGCTTCGTATGTGAGAGCATATTCTTTATTTAACTGCTCCAGCCGGTTATCAAGCTCTACATCAAGACGGTTGATTTTGACTTCTTCATCCTGAACAGCTTCACTCATTGCTTTATGAAGCCTTCTCAATTCTTTCAGCTCTTTGTCCTCGGCCTCCAGACGGCTTAGCTTGTCCATTCGTTCATTTCTGCGCATTGCGATCAGCTTGGTGATTTCTTCTTTATCCTGCCGTTTTTTGCGGGCAGCTTCGTCAATTTCTTCCTCGCCTTGTCCGCTTGCTGACATTTCTGTTTTCAGCCAATTTAAATCCTCATTCCACTGTTTATACTTTTGTTCGGAGGCGGCCAGTTCGGCAAGAACTTGCTTGAGACGCTCGTTCCCTGACATCAGCTGTTCATTTTTAACTGCAAGCTTGGAATTCAGCTCACTGATTGCTTGAGCGATTGTTTCTTTCAAGGTGCTTTCATGCGCCCTTTGCTCGGTTAATTTCTTAATTTGCGCATCAAGAGCTTCAATTTCCTGCCCGCTCTCGGCAAGCTGGGTTTCCGCTTTTTCCAAAAGCTGCTGCAGCCGCTGCTGTTCGGCTTCAAACTCTTGCTTTTCTGTATCATAAATCGACAGGCGGCTGTTGATCGTTTGATAAGCAAATTGCCACTCCAGCTGTTCGTTTTTACATTCCTGCTCTTTTGCCCGGATTGCCTCCGTTTCGTTCCTCATCTCTTTCAAAAGCGCTTCTTTAGAAAGGATATTACCCTTTAATTTTTTCACTTCACGCTCAGCCGCCGCCGTCTTTTCCTCCATAGAAGCAAGCTTGGCTTTTAGCGTTTCCAGCTCATTTTTGCGGCTGATCAACGAAGCGCCTTTTTGCTTTAAGGCTCCTCCTGTCATAGAGCCTCCAGGGTTCACCACATCACCATCGAGCGTGACGATCCGGTAACGGTAATTGAGCAGCTTGGCCAATTCGTTGGCGCCTTCAAGATGGGCGGCGATTACCGTATGGCCGAGAAGGTTCGTGATCGCCGGTCGGTAGGTGCCAGGAAAACGGATCAAGTCAGCTGCAATTCCGATAAAGCGGCCGTCATTTTCAAGCTGTGCAATAAGAGCGGCCGGAAATACTTTTTCTTTTATGGACGTTAGCGGCAAAAATGTTGCCCGGCCAAATCGGTGCTTCTTTAAAAAGCCAATCGCTTCGCGGGCAGCGCGCTCATCAGCGGTGATAATGTGCTGCATGCTGCTGCCAAGAGCTACCTCAATCGCCGTTTCATATTCTTTCGGCACATCAATCATTTCCGCGACGGCCCCTTCAATGCCTGAAAGCTGCCGACCTCTCGCCTTCAAAATTTCTTTGACCCCTTGGAAAAAGCCGGAATAGTCCTCTTCCAAAGATTCAAGCATCTCCTTGCGCGATTTGGCATCTTGAAGAATTTGATAGGCTTGATAAAGACTGGATTCCTGCTTCTCGTATTTCGCTTTCATTGCTTCGAGAAGCTGCTGCTCCCGGTGCAAACCATCTAAATGAGTCGTTACACGCTCTTGCTCAGAGGCGAGGGCGGCTTCAATGGCGGACTTTTTAGCTTCTATTTCCTGCCGTTCCGCCAAATACTTCTTGTTTTCTGCATCGAGCCGCTCTTTTCTGCGTGTCAATTGTTCAAGCTGCTGTTTAACGTGCTGTCGTTCATTCTTGGCAGATGCCTGTATATTCAGCTTATCAATGTAGTCAGATTTTAACGACTCAATTTCTGCTTCCAGATTTTTAGAAAGCTGCTGCATTTCCTGTTGTTGCTTAGACAATTGCTGCCTACATTCAGCTTCTTCCCGCCGATCCGCTTCCACTTTCTCTTTTAGTTGCTCAGCTTGGATGGAAAGCTGCTTGATTTTCTCTTTAGCCTCCGCTAGGTTGTCGGCAAGCTGGCCTTCATTTTGAATCGCGTTCTTTCTTCGTTCCTGAAGCACCTGCTTGCGGCCTTCCAGCTTTTCCAGCTCCTCGCTGGCAGCGAGCAGCACCCCTTGCAAATCGTTCACTGACTCATCAAGAGCCGTAATCTGTGTCCGCAATTCCTCCGCTGTTGCTTCTTTCTTCTGCAAATTGGCAAAAAGTACAGATTCCTGTTCTGCATGCTCGCCATGACTCGACTTTAACTTTTCCCACTGGCCATGCAGCTCGTCAATTTCATATACGATGGCTGCAATGTCATAGCTTGTCATTTCTTCTTTTTTATCGAGATAGTCCCTTGCAATAGAGGCTTGCATCTGCAATGGTTCGATCTGCCCTTCCAGCTCATGCAGTATATCCTGGACGCGCAACAAGTTTTCCTGGGTTTCATCAAGCTTTTTTTCTGCCTTCTTTTTGCGGGTTTTATATTTTAAGACACCTGCTGCCTCTTCAAAAATTGCCCGGCGCTCTTCCGGCTTGCTGTTTAATATTTCTTCTACTTTGCCCTGGCCGATAATCGAAAACGCTTCCTTGCCAAGTCCTGAATCCATAAATAAATCGACGATGTCCTTCAAACGGCAAGGTCTCTTATTGATAAAATATTCACTGTCTCCGGAACGATAGACCCTTCTTGTGACATTGACTTCATTATATTCAATAGGAAGGGTCTGGGCTTCGTTATTTAAGGTGAGCGTCACCTCAGCGACATTCAACTGCTTGCGGCTGTCACTGCCGGCAAAAATGACATCCTCCATTTTACCGCCGCGCAAACTCTTTGCCGATTGCTCTCCCAGCACCCAGCGTATGCCGTCAGTAATGTTGCTTTTCCCCGAGCCATTCGGACCGACTACAGCTGTCACGCCATCGACAAATTCAACAGACACGCGCTCCGCAAACGATTTAAACCCGGCAATTTCCAGTTTTTTCAGGAACATGTTCCTTTCCCCTGCCTTCTACTCTGTAAGTTGTTTCAAAGCTGCCAAAGCCTTTTGAGCGGCCAGCTGCTCGGCTTCTTTTTTGGACTTGCCTTGCCCGTTTCCCAGTACCTCTCCATTCAACGAAACTTGAGAAACAAATTCTTTACTGTGCGCCGGGCCTTTCTCTTGTAGAATTTTATATTCAAGCAGCCCTTTCGTTTGGCGCTGCACCAGTTCCTGCAGCTGGCTCTTATAATCCATCATATGAGAAAAAGCACCGGAATCAATTCGAGGAAAAATAATCTCTTTCAAGAAACTGAGGACTGCATCCATTCCTTGGTCCAAAAATAAGGCGCCCATGAACGCTTCAAATACATCTGCCAAAAGGGCTGGTCTCATGCGTCCGCCAGTCATTTCTTCTCCTTTTCCGAGAAGCACATATTTGCCAAAGTTTAACTCATTAGCGAAGGTGACAAGAGACGGCTCGCAAACCACCGCAGCTCGCAGCTTTGTTAAATCTCCCTCCGACATTAATGGGTATTTTTTGAACAGATAGTGAGAAACGGTTAATTCAAGCACCGCATCCCCTAAAAATTCAAGTCTTTCATTGTCCTCGTATGGTTTTTTCCGATGCTCATTCACATAGGATGAATGGGTAAAGGCATGCTTTAATAAATTCTCATCATGAAAATGAATACCTAAGTTTTCCTGCAGCTGCTGAAACTGCTGCTCTCTTCTCGATAAAGGCCTTTTAGAGTCTCTATGTGGTTTTTTCATTGGATTTCCTCCGGTAATTAAACTAATTTGCATCCACCACACACAGTGTAGTCGAAATTGAAAAAAATCGCAAAAGAAGAAAGCTCCGTTCCAGGAACGGAGCTTGTATTCTTCGAACGATTAATTTTTGCTGTTTATGTAATTCACAGCGTCGCCCACTGTTGCGATTTTTTCTGCATCATCGTCAGAGATTTCCATGTCGAACTCATCTTCTAATTCCATTACAAGCTCAACTACGTCCAAAGAATCCGCTCCAAGATCTTCCTTAAAAGAAGCTTCAAGAGTTACTTGGGATTCCTCTACTCCAAGACGATCTACGATAATTTTCGTTACACGCTCTAATACATCTGCCACACTCATTCACCTCCCCTCAAGTCATTATAGACGATTTTCGGTAAAGATAAAATAAATTTTCTGCTTATCAAGCGCCATTCACTTTCTTTATTGTCCAGCTCCTGGCACTAGCAGCTCGCGGGCAAATCACCCGCAAGCGAGAAAGTCAAAGAGCGACTTCCGCTTTTCACCTTACATGACCATGCCGCCGTCGATGTGAAGCGTTTGGCCGGTAATGTATTTAGAGTCTTCCGATGCCAAAAACACGGCCGCTTTGGCAATGTCTGCCGGATCGCCGAAATAGCCAAGCGGAATTTGGCCAAGCATAGCTGATTTTGCTTCTTCCGGCAACGCATCTGTCATATCTGTCGCGATAAAGCCCGGCGCTATAGCATTTACAGTAATGCCGCGGGAAGCGAGCTCTTTCGCTGTCGTTTTTGTTAAACCAATGACACCGGCTTTAGCAGCAGTATAGTTGGCCTGCCCCGGATTTCCGCTGACACCGACGATAGAAGCGACATTAATAATCCGGCCGCTCCGCTGCTTCATCATCGGCCGAGTAACCGCTTTTGTGCACAGAAAGACGCCTTTCAAGTTGGTATTGATAACATCGTCCCACTCTTGCTCTTTCATGCGCATTAATAGGTTATCACGGGTAATGCCGGCGTTGTTGATAAGAATATCGATCTTGCCGAAGGCTTCTGTTGTTTGCTTGACCATTTCTGCCACCGAATCACTGTCGGCAACGTTGCACTGGATGGCTACTGCTTTGCGGCCAAGCGCTTTGATCTCCTCGACTACTTCATTTGCCTTTGCTTCGCTTCCAGAATAGTTAACGGCTACATCTGCTCCTGCACGAGCGAGCTCCAAAGCAATTTCGCGCCCGATTCCGCGGGATGCGCCTGTTACTAGAGCGGCTTTTCCTTCTAATTTCATTGGGCTGCCTCCTTTAATGCTTTCGCTGCTTCTTGGATGGACGCTCCATCTTGCACAGCGTAAGTTGTTACTTTCCGATTTACTTTTTTGATGAGTCCTGACAGCACTTTCCCGGGACCAATTTCAATAAAGGTATCAACGCCTGCTTCAATAAGCGCCTCGACACTGTCTTCCCAAAGAACAGGAGAATACAGCTGCTGAAGCAGCTTCGCACGGATATCTTCCGCTTTCACTACCGGTTTTGCATCGACATTGGCAATCAGCGGTGTTTCACAATCTTTCACTTCGACTCCGTTCAGCACTGTTTCCAGCTGCTCGGTCGCCGGCTTCATCAAGGAAGAATGAAAAGGACCGCTCACATTTAACGGCAGCACCCGTTTCGCTCCTTTTTCCTTCGCTCGCTCACCAGCTAATGCCACTCCATTTTTTGTTCCTGAAATGACAATTTGCCCCGGGCAATTTAAGTTGGCAAGGCCGACTGTTTCCCCGGATGCTGTGACTTCAGCTGTGACCTCTTGCAAAAGGCTCCGCTCCATTCCAAGCACAGCCGCCATCGTTCCTTCACCGGCAGGCACGGCCTGCTCCATAAATTGGCCGCGCTTGTGAACGGCATAAATCGCATCTTCAAACGTCAGCGCTTTAGCCGCTGCCAAAGCTGTATACTCCCCTAAGCTGTGGCCGGCAACAAAGTCCGGTGTGATGCCTTCCTTTTCAAAAATTCTTAATGCAGCTATGCTCGCTGCCAAAATAGCCGGCTGCGCATGCATAGTTAAAGTCAGCTTTTCTTCTGGGCCATTGAACATAAGGTCACTTAATGAAAAGCCCAGCTTTTGGTCCGCTGCTTCAAACAACTCCCGAACCTCTTGATACTCATCTGCAAGAGCTTTCCCCATTCCGACTGCTTGTGATCCTTGTCCCGGAAAAACAAAGGCGATTTTCCCCACTTTTACTTCCTCCTCACTTATCTGTTGATGACACTACTCCCGCCGCTTCTGCAATTTTAGAAGGGACATCGGCTTCTGCCATCGAATACGCCTGCTTTAAGGCATTATAAAAAGCATTGGCATTGGATGAACCGTGCGCTTTAATCACAGGGGCTTTTAAGCCGAATAACCCAGCGCCCCCATACTCGGTATAATCCATTTGATCTTTTAAACTGTAAAGCTCATTTTTCAGCAAACCAGCTCCCAATTTTGCTTTCAAAGAAGAGGTCAGGGCCGTCTTCAACATGGAAAAAACCGATAAAGCTGTGCCTTCAATTGTTTTGAGCACCATGTTGCCCGTAAAGCCATCTGTCACCACCACATCAGCCACACCGTTTAATAAATCCCGGGATTCCACGTTGCCGACAAAGTGGAGCCCCTCCTGCTGTTTCAGCAACACAAACGCTTCTTTAGTTAAGTCGTTTCCTTTTTTCTCTTCCGTTCCAATATTTAACAGGCCCACACGCGGTCTCGCGATGCCTCGTACTTTTTCCGCGTAAATCGAACCCATAATGGCATATTGGAGCAAATGCTCCGGCTTGGCATCGACATTCGCTCCGAGGTCAAGCATCACAAACCCCTTGCCGTCAACGGTCGGCAAAGTCGGAGCGAGAGCCGGACGCTGAATTCCATCAATGCGGCCCACAACAAACAGCCCGGCAGCCATTAGGGCTCCTGTATTGCCGGCAGACACACAAGCAGCCGCTTCTCCATCGGCGACTGCCTGTGCCATCATGACCATGGAAGCATTTTTTTTGCGGCGTACAGCCCGCACTGGTTCATCGGTTCCAAGAATGACTTCATCTGTATGTATTACTTTTGCCCGGCTATTTGCCGTCAGCAAGGGAGCGATCTGCTTTTCATCCCCGTAAATCAGCACTTTTAGGTCCGGCATTTCTGCCAATGCTTTGTTTGTGCCAAGAATGATCTCCTTCGGTGCATGATCGCCGCCCATTGCATCTATTGCTATCTTCATTATCCTTCATCCCCTGTTGTCATATTGGAACGGTACATAGTAAATTCACCTTGAAAAACAAGCTCTTGACCGACATAGCTGTTCACTTCAACAATCGTCCGGTCATTCGCTGCTTGTATATCAATGACCTTTGCCTTAGCCACAACTCGTTCTCCTTCGTAAACCGACCGCTTAAAACGAATATTGGCTTTGGCAGTCAGAGCCAATTCATCGTTGATCACCGCTACAGCAAGAGAATTCGCTTGAGCAAATACATGATGTCCGCGGGCGATTCCATTTCTAGTAAAGACATGCTCTCTTTTTACATCAAAAATAGAAATGGCACTCTTATCCAATTCAATATCAACAACATCACCGATGACTTCTTCAATCGGCAATGACCGGACTTCATTAGTCAGTCTCTCTTCTGCTACGTGTTTAATTCTTTCCCGCAGCTCCGGAATTGACAGTTCCATTCGGTCCAAACGGATCGTTTGCACACTCACTTGAAACTGCTCAGCCAATTCTTCATCTGTTATAAATGGATTATCAGCAATTGTTTCCTGCAACTGAATCTGTCTTTCTTTTTTTGTACGTCTCATGTTTACACCATCCGATATTAGGACTAGGTACTAACAGTAGTATAAAAGCAAAAAAAAGAGAATGCAAGGAAAAACTTGCATTCTCACGCGCTATCAGCGAACGCGAGTCTTCCTTGCTCCCCTTGGCAGCCAGCAGTTGACACCTTACTAATCTAGCTTCTCACCAGAAAGGGCGCCGGATTCCTCCAAATGCTGGCGCAGCGGCTCATACTCTTTCTCTTTCCAAAACGCCTGCGATTCAATCAGCCGCTTCGCATCTTCTCTGGCCACTTCAAGCGCCCGGTAATCATGCACCATATCAGCTACTTTAAATTCAGGAAGGCCGCTTTGTTTTTTCCCAAAAAAGTCACCTGGTCCCCTTAATTCTAAATCTTTCTCACTCAACACAAACCCGTCGTTTGTTTCCGTCATAATCTTCATGCGCTCCTGGCCAATCTCTGTCTTTGGATTAGCCAGCAAAATACAATAAGATTGTTCGCTTCCCCGGCCAACACGCCCGCGCAGCTGGTGAAGCTGGGAAAGGCCGAACCGCTCTGCATCATAAATGACCATCATCGTTGCATTTGGCACATTTACCCCGACTTCTACTACCGTAGTAGAGACTAGAACGTCCACCTGCTGCTCTGTAAAAGCCTTCATTACCGTCTCTTTCTCCTCTGCAGGAAGCCGGCCGTGCATTAAGCCGACCTGGTAGCGGCCATGAAAGTATTGAACGAGCTGCGCATGAACATCGAGCGCGTTTTGCAAATCAAGCTTTTCCGATTCTTCGATTAACGGACAAATCACATAGGCTTGCCGGCCTTTGACCAGCTCTTTTTCCATAAAACCAAGTACGCGATCGAGCATTTCCTCCTTGGCCCAATAGGTTTCAATTTCCTTTCTTCCAGCCGGCATTTCATCAATGATGGACACATCCATCTCACCGAACACCGTAATCGCCAGCGTCCGCGGAATAGGGGTAGCCGTCATAAAAAGAACATCAGGACTTTCTCCTTTTTCGCGGAGAATGCGGCGCTGATTCACACCAAAGCGATGCTGTTCATCCGTGATTACTAAACCGAGGCGATGGAAGCTCACTTCTTCCTGAATGAGCGCATGCGTGCCGACCAAAATATCGATCTCCCCGGATTCTAGGCGTGCCAGCAGTTCTTTTCGCCGTTTTCCCTTCACTGAACTTGTAAGCAGAGCGATATTTACATCCATTTTTTCAAACAGCTGACTGAGTGATTCAGCATGCTGCTCTGCCAGAATCTCTGTCGGCACCATCAACGCGCCTTGAAAACCGGCCGTGACGCTCGCATACAGGCAAACAGCGGCCACCGCCGTTTTTCCGCTTCCAACGTCTCCCTGAAGGAGCCTATTCATGCGGTACGGCGATTTCATATCAGCACAAATATCGTTCACTACCCTCTTTTGGGCATTAGTCATCGAGAAAGGGAGCGATTGAATAAAACGTTTCAGCTTATGAATATCGTAGGCTTGGGCAATTCCTGCTGAATGTTCCCTTTCGAATTTGCGCAATGCCTGCATCTTTAACTGGAAATAAAGAAACTCTTCAAAAACAAAGCGCCGCCTCGCCTGCTTCATTTCCCTTTCGGATGCCGGGAAATGAAGCGACCTTAATGCCTCCCGGCGTTGCAGCAATTTATACTGTTGGAGAGTTTTTTTCGGAAGAGTTTCCTCTATATGCTCACTATACTGAGACAGGGCGAGTCCGACGTATTTGCGGAAATTCTTTTGCGACAGCGACCCCTTTAATGAATAGACCGCTTCAAAATCGCCTTGTTGGTTATGGGGGCCTGCCGCAAAGTGCTGGGCAGTAATCGTTTGCCGATGCTTATCCCATTTCCCTGTAATCGTTACAGTATCATTTATATTGATCTTGCTTTTCAAATAAGGCTGGTTAAAAAAGGTCACAGTGACTAAATAGCGACCAACCAGCAATTTAAAAGTTAAGCGTGATTTTTTCTTTGAATAAAACATAGAGGACGGCTGGCTATGAACCTTCCCCTCTACCGTTACCCGTTCCTCATGGCCGACCTCAGCTAAGTCTCTCAGCCGGTAATCTTCATAACGGGACGGAAAAAACTCAATTAAGTCTTTAATGCTTTTAATTCCCAGCTCGTTTAATGTTAGAGCTGTTTCCTTGCCGATCCCTTTTAACACATCTACCGGCTGCAAGAGCGGTGATAAGTTAATCTCGGGACTGGAGCGGTACTCCATAAATTTTCGCCTCCAATTTACGCCCGGTAGGTGTGGCTGCCAAACCGCCGCCGGCCGTCTCCCGCAAAGCGGAAGGCATCGTCTGGCCTATCTTATACATGGCATCAATCACTTCATCACAAGGAATCCGGCTCGTGATGCCGGCCAGCGCCATATCTGCCGCTACAATGGCATTGGCTGCGCCCATGGCATTCCTTTTCACACAAGGGACCTCTACAAGCCCGGCTACAGGATCACACACAAGTCCGAGCATATTTTTTAACGTAATGGCCATGGCTTCCGCACACTGTGATGGTGTGCCGCCTGCCATTTCTGTAATCGCCGCAGCTGCCATGCCGGAAGCAGAACCAACCTCAGCCTGGCAGCCGCCCGCTGCCCCGGAAATAGACGCATTATTGGCTACAATATATCCAAAGGCCCCGGCTGTGAATAAAAAACAGATCTTCTCTTCACGGGAAGGCTGAAGCTTCTCTTGTACCGCAAACAGGGTGCCAGGAACAACTCCCGCGCTTCCTGCAGTTGGTGTGGCACAAATCGTTCCCATAGCTGCATTTACCTCATTGGTAGCAACGGCTTTACTCACGGCATCAAGCAAGAGAGGACCTGCCAGCGTATTTCCTTTTTGAATATATTGCTGCAGCAGCACAGCATCTCCCCCGGTTAAGCCAGAAAGAGAATGAACCCCTTTTAATCCCCGCTCGATAGCCTGTTCCATCACATCCAGATTTTTCCCCATTAATTCCATAATTTCCTCGCGGGGTTTTCCCGATACTTCCATTTCCTGTTCAATCATAAGGTCGGAAATCTTCTTTTGGCGGTCTTCAGCCAATTTAACTAATTCAGCTGCGTTTTTAAACAAAGTGACCATTCCTCCTCTTAGCTGGATTAAGGGGCTTGTTAATCAGCCACTCTTGCTACTTGTGTAATATGAGGCAAGCGTCGAATCTCTTCTAATACTTCCTCACTGATCGTCTGATCAACTTCAATCGTCATCAAGGCCATTTCTCCAATCCCTTTTCGGGACACTTGCATATGGCCGATATTAATGTCGTGCTTAGCCAACTCATTGGAAACGGTTGCAATAACACCTGATCGGTCATGGTGAACAACAAGAATTGCTGGATGATGACCTGTTAGCTTAAGTTCAAAGCCGTTTAATTCAGTAATTTCTATTTTTCCGCCTCCAATGGAGATGCCGACGAGCTCCATTTCTGAACGGTCGTCTCCAATTCGGACCCTGGCCGTATTCGGATGATCCGGAATGCTCTTTTCTTTTACAAACTGTATATCTATGTTTTGCTCTTTAGCAATTTCCAATGCATTCTTAATTCGTTCATCAAACGTATCAAAATCAAGAAGGCCGCCGACAATGGCCACATCCGTTGCGTGTCCTTTAAACGTTTCGGCAAATGAACCATAAAAAGAAATAACCGCCCATTGCGGTTCTCTGCCAAATAAGCTTCTGGCTACCCGGCCAATTCTTGCCGCTCCGGCCGTATGCGAACTTGAAGGACCGATCATAATTGGTCCGATAATGTCAAACACGCTTTTATATTTCACCTTGCCGCCTCCTTTAGTGCTGATTGTTTTCAAACTAGCTGGCCTATCTATATACCCTTTAAACCCAGCCGCTGAAAGGCTTGGTTATGATAGCAACAATCCTCTTTATTTTACTATGATCAGGCTGAAAATGCACACAAAGAGGAAGGGAGAGCGCTTCTCTTCCTTCAGACCGTAGACAAACTCAATGAAAACTGAAGTTTGCACGCCGTCTTTTTTAGTTTGCTTGTGGATGAAGGCTGTTGATTTCCATTCCAGGCGCTTCGCTTTCCGCAGGAGTCTTCTCGCCTTTCATTCCAATCAACAGGATGGACAAAATTAGGGTCGCTTTAGACTAGCTGGTATCAGAGAATCATCGACTAGAGAGAGGTCTATCTTTCTCTCAACTAACTTGATAACGATTAAAAAAACGAAAAGTGGTTCGGAAGGATCTCCTTCCGAACCACTTATTATTCCACTGCAAAGATAAATGAATAAAGCGGCTGTTTGCCGTTATGAATCTCCACTTCCACTTCTTCAAAGCTTTCTTCAATAAAGCGGGCTACTTCTTCCACTTCTTTTTCAGAGGCATCTTCTCCGTAAATGATCGTTACGATTTCCGCTTCTTCATCAATCATCTCTTGAAGAAGCTGTTTTGCCGCAGCTACTTTATTTTTATCTGTTAACAGAATTTTCCCATCAGCGATTCCCATAAAATCATCTTTGGCAATTTCAACGCCGTCAATATTCGTATCGCGAACGGCAAAAGTGATTTGTCCAGTTTTCACATGAGCAAGCGCTGCTGTCATAGCTGATTTGTTCTCTTCAAGGCTGGCTTCAGAATTAAAAGCCAACAAAGAGGACATCCCTTGCGGCACCGTTTTCGAAGGAACAACGATTGCCTCCATATTCACTACCTCAGCTGCCTGCTCAGCTGCCATAATAATATTCTTATTGTTTGGCAGAATGATCACCTTGTCGGCGTTTACTTCTTCAATCGCCTTTACAATATCCTCCGTACTCGGATTCATCGTTTGTCCGCCTTCGATAACGGCACATGCTCCCAAGCTTTCAAATAGCTTGGCAACTCCCTCGCCCATGCAAACCGTCACAATGCCGATTTCCCGCTTGGCTTTCGGGACCGCCGCGACCGCTTCTTTTGCCGGGGCGCCGACAATCGCGCTATGCTGCTGGCGCATATTTTCAATTTTCATGTTGATTAAGCTTCCGTAACGCTGACCGTACGTTAATACCTCGCCTGGCTGCTCGGAATGAATGTGCACTTTAGCAATCTCCTCGTCAGCAATAACAAGCAAGGAATCTCCATATTCACTTAAATCCGTCCGGAATTTATCTTCAGAAAACGGGCTTTGCTTCAGCTTGTCCTCTTCGAAACGAACCATAAATTCTGTACAATAGCCAAATTCAATGGCTGATGTATCCATAAAGCCTTGAACATTTTTATGATGCGCTGCACTCACAAGCTCTTCCATATTCGGAGTAATACCGGCTGTTTCGGAAAGCTTTTCTCCCTTCAGTTCTGCCAGGAAGCCTTCATACACAAGCAGCAGCCCTTGTCCGCCGCTATCTACAACGCCTACTTCCTTTAGCACAGGCAAGTATTCCGGCGTCCGCGCTAAGGAGGCTTTTGCTTCTTCCACGAGCCCTTCCATTACAGCGATGATATCCGGCTGTTTTTTCGCCATAGCGACCGCTTTTTTGGAGGCATCTTTAGCTACCGTTAAAATCGTTCCCTCTACAGGCTTCATCACAGCCTTATAGGCAGTTTCAACCCCAGCTTCGAAAGCCTGGGCCAGCTCTTTGCTTGTTATTTCCTGCTTCTGTTCAACTGATTTGGCAAAGCCGCGAAACAGCTGGGACAGAATAACACCTGAGTTTCCGCGTGCTCCCATCAGCAGTCCTTTAGATAAAGCGGCTGCGGTCTTGCCGAAATGAATGGTTGCATTTTGCTGAACTTCCTTCGCTCCCGAAGTCATGGACAAATTCATATTTGTTCCTGTATCTCCGTCAGGAACAGGAAATACGTTCAGCGCATCGACCATGTCGGCATGGGCTGATAAATGAGCGGCCCCCGCCTGAACCATGGCGGCAAACCGCTTTCCATCCAATGAAGTAATTGACACGAATCTTTCCTCCTCACACTCTACGGATTCGTCACGCGAACCCCTTGCACAAAAATATTTACTGCATCAACAGACAAACCGACCGTCTGATCAAGCGTATACTTTACTTTCGATTGCACGTTATTGGCTACTTCTGATATTTTAGTTCCATAGCTGACAATGATGTACATATCAATAAATACTTGGTCTTCTTCTTGGCGTACGATCACACCGCGGGCAAAGTTTTCCCGGCGCAAAATTTCAGTAAGTCCGTCTTTTATTTGTTTTTTTGATGCCATTCCCACAATACCATAGCAATCCATTGCTGCTCCACCGGCAATCATGGCGATCACATCATTTGAAATATCAATCTGTCCGTATTTTGTTCTAAGCTCAATGGCCACTGGGACCCCCCCTTAAAATTGGTTGTAAGCTACAGACATTTTACTATACTTGCCTTTGTTTTAAAAGGAACACTTACCCGCACTATATCATTTCAAAAGAAGCAGGAGGATGTCAAGGTTTTTTTCTTGAAAGACTTTTCAAGAACAGTTGCATTTAAAAAAGTTGTATGGTAAATTATTAAAGTATCTTTCAGAATATCATGAAGTATTGAAACCATCTTTTCAGCTTCAACGGTGAGGAGTGAATAATATGCCAAAAAAATGTGTTGTAACAGGCCGTAAAGCTCGTTCCGGCAACACTCGTTCCCACGCTATGAACGCAAATAAGCGTACTTGGGGGGCCAACCTGCAAAAAGTTCGCATTTTAGTAGATGGCAAACCTAAACGTGTTTGGGTTTCTGCAAGAGCGTTAAAATCCGGAAAAGTAGAGCGCGTATAATAAGCTTTCCAACAGAAGAAAACCGGCTGGTATCAGCCGGTTTTTTCTATTGAAAAACGATTAGCCACCACATGATGGGCTCGCTCATCGAGGAAATTTGTGCGTGCGCCGGCGCAGGCGCTGCTGCTTTTCATCCAGCTTAGCGCCCGGCTCCTGGCACGCACTCCCCTTTTCTAATAAAAATGAAACATGGCAGCACAGAAAAGCGAATGTGCTGACCGGAGCCAGTCCGGCGCTTTCATTGTTCATTTCATCTATCTGTTGTTATGGCCTGCCTCTACTTTTTCAGTGTTCCAAGCATTGCCCGGACGAGCCCGCCAAGAAATTTAGGCAGTTTAATGGTATAAAATTTCATGATTGCCACCCCTCCAATTTAAAGCTGCTCAATCATCAGAACTTCTTATCACCATTAATATGCCGTCTGTAAAAGAAAAAGTACCACTTTCTCCCTCTAATTCATTGCTTACATATAACGTCGACCCCAATTGCACAGTATGGTCCGCCAGCGGATATTTAAAGCCTTCGAGCGTCAACCCTTTTACTTCCTTCGTTACCGGGAAGAAAGAAAAATATTTGTAGGCCGGGTCCTGCCACACCTTTCTTCTAACCGGCCCGTGACAAACCGACAGGCGGTTCAGACGGTCAACGACCTCCACCTCCAGATCATCGGAAACTACCTTCTTATTTGCAAGCAAGCTCACCGTTCCAAAAAAATGATCAAGCCGGCCTCCGGTTGCTCCTAAAACAGTCAACTGCTTGGGATGAAGCGAAAGCGACCATTGTAAAGCAAGCTCCAAATCCGTTTCATCTTTTTCAGCAGGAAAAGTATGTATACTCTTGACTTCTTGCTGGATATAATTCCACTCTTCTTTAGAAACAGAATCAAAGTCCCCAAATGCAGCTTGAGGGGTAATTCCCCGGTTCAGTAAATATACTGTTCCCCGATCTACCCCAATCCAGTAAACATCGCCTTCATCAAAGGCGTTCATATCAGGCAATTCCTTTTCCGGTCCGCCGGCTGCTATTATTACTTTCAATACCTGGCCACCTCCAATCTAAAACCTCCGTATCCCTGTGATGCTTCCAGAAACAAATAGAGCCGCATCAAACGGCTCTATTGTCATCCTACTTACATCGTAGTCGACAACCGAATGTCGGTAATCGCCTGCTTCCGGTCGGCTTTATTATAGACAGCTGATCCAGCTACTAACACATCTGCGCCTGCATCTGTGCACAGCTTTGCCGTTTCTGTATTTACGCCGCCGTCGATTTCAATCAGCACATCCAGCCCTTTCTCCGTAATCATCTGTTTTACTTCCTGAATCTTCGGCACGACCGAATGAATAAAGGACTGGCCTCCGAAGCCAGGATTCACTGTCATTAATAAAACAAGATCAATATCTTCTATAATATATTCCAATACAGAAGCCGGAGTGGCCGGATTCAAGACTATCCCTGGCTTTACCCCAAACGAACGAATAAGTTGAATCGTTCGGTGCAAATGCGGACAAGCCTCGGCATGTACAGTAATATAATCAGCTCCCGCCTTTGCAAAAGCTTCAATATAGAGATCGGGATTCTCAATCATTAAATGTACATCCAACGGGAGCGTTGTAACAGGCCGGACCGCTTCCACAATCAGCGGCCCGATCGTAATATTTGGAACAAAATGTCCGTCCATTACGTCAACATGAATCCAATCTGCTCCGCCTGCCTCTACTTCTTTAATTTCTTCTCCCAGCTTGGCGAAATTAGCTGACAAAATCGATGGGGCAATCTTTACCATATCAATACCTCGGCTTTCTTTCTTTAATTTCATCCATAAATTGCAAATAATGCTCATAGCGGTAAGAAGGAATTTCTCCGTTCTCAACGGCCGCTTTCACGGCACATTTTGGCTCGTTAATGTGCAAACAGCCTCTAAATTTACAATTGTGACTGCGTTCAACCATTTCAGGAAAATACTGCGGAAGGTCCTCCGCCTCAATTTCAGTCAATTCCAGAGAACTAAACCCTGGTGTATCAGCAACCAGCCCATTTTCAACGTTGATCAATTCCACGTGCCGCGTCGTATGCTTTCCTCGGCCAAGAGAATCGGAAATATCGTCTGTTTTCAATGACAGTTCCGGCTTGAGAGCATTTAATAATGAAGATTTGCCAACACCGGATTGCCCTGCAAATACTGACGTTTTCCCTTCTAAATGAACTCTTAATTCAGCAAGAGTAGCTAAGTTTTCTGAAGAAGTAAGAATGACTTCATATCCGAATGAACGATAGTCTGCTGCATAACCGTCAATAGCCGCTTCCTCTTCTTCATTTAGAAGATCCATTTTCGTAATGCAAATAAGCGGCTCTATTTGTTTTGATTCAATCAAAACGAGAAAACGGTCAAGCAGGGCTGTGCTGAACTCTGGTCTGGCAGCAGAAAAAACAAGAATGGCCTGATCAACATTCGCAATCGGCGGTCTAACGAGTTCGTTTTTTCTTTCCTCAATTGCTAAAATATATCCCTCTAAATCGTTTTCCGCTTGGAATTCTACAAAATCTCCAACAAGGGGCGAGACTTTTCGCTTCCGAAACACTCCCCTGCCTCGGCATTGGATAATCCGGCCATTCGTTGACACATAATAAAATCCGCTCAGCGCTTTCACTATTTTCCCTTCAGGCATCCCGTTCCTCCTCTTTTCACTACTTGCCGGCAAACAGCTGTCCGCCGGCGCTCCTTATTCTGCGTTCTTAGACGAATTCGGCGCTTCCGCCGTCATCTCTTCTGTATCTTCTGGATAAGGAATGGTTTCATCAATGATCACTTTTTGATCGCGAATCACTTTATAACCAGCTTTGCTTTCCTTCGTTAAAACAAATTCTAATGTTTTCTTTAAATCTTCATGAATGGTCAGCACTTCAAATGGCTCTGTCATGCTGTGGTTCATATCTTCTATATATATTTGCACTTCCTGCGGCATACCTTCCGCTTCCGGCTCATAAGGAATCGTAATTTCTTTGGTCACTGTTTTCGGCGGTATTTCTTTTTTGCCTTTAGAGATCGTCACCTGCACCTTATCGCCTTTGTTAAGAGAGGTCCCGCTGCTTGGATATTGAGAAATAACCAGTCCCTTGGCTACGGAATCTGAATAATCTTCCTTCATAATAACGACATTTAAGCCAGTTGACTCAGCGTAATCTTTTAAACTTTTTTCATTATAATCCGTTAAGTCGATAAGCTGAATCTTTTCCGGGCCGTTGCTGACTGTGAAAGTAACCGTGGTCTCTTCAGGGATCACCTTATTATCCGGCTCCGGATCCTGGTCAATAATCGTGCCGGCTTCGCTTTCCTCATCATGGACCACTTGTTGTTCCACTTTCTTAAATCCGGCCTTTTCAAGCTCGGCTTTCACCTCATCGAAGGATTTGCCGCGATAGTCAGCAAAGGAGACTGTTGCTTTTCCTGAGCTGATATAAATATTGACTGTATCGCCCTCTTGTATCGTTCGCCCGGCTGCCGGATTGGTTTTAATGACTACTCCTTCAGGTACTTCATCGCTGAATTGCTTTTTTGTTTTTCCAACTTTAAAACCATCAGTTACAAGCCGGGACACTGCTTCATCAAGCTCCTTGCCGCTGACATCTGGAACCTCGACCTCCTTGGGACCAAATAACGAAGGGCTGAAAATAACCGCTGCAGCAGCCAAAGCGGCAAGCAGAAGGAAAACAGCCAAAACGACAGGCCCTCGTTTCCGCTTTTTCTTCTCTTTTGCTTTTTGCGGCGGCTGTCCGTCTTTCGGCTCAACAGGATGAACAATCGTCGTGTCAAGCCCTTTAGAAAGCTCACTGTCTGTAATGACCGGAATGGCTTTCGTTTTTTCATCGTCCTCGTTGATGGAAAACTTTTCTTCGTTTGCTCTGTCTGGGTCAAGAGCTGTCGCTAGATCCTGCTCCATTTCTTCGAGACTCGCATACCGGTGAAAAGGGTCTTTCGCAGTCGCTTTCAATACAATATTCTCTACGCTTTGCGGAATCGCCGGATTCCATCTTTTAACCGATGGTGTCTCAGCTTGTAAATGTTTAAGTGCCACCGATACAGCCGATTCTCCCGAAAACGGCAGCTGCCCCGTGAGCAATTCAAACATTACAATTCCCAAAGCGTAAATATCTGATTTTTTCGTAGCCATGCCTCCCCGTGCTTGTTCGGGGGAAATATAGTGAACGGAGCCAAGAACCGCGTTCGTCTGCGTAATAGACGTAGAACTTAACGCCATAGCAATGCCAAAATCCGTAATTTTCACATTGCCTTCCCGGTCCATCAATATATTGTGCGGCTTGATATCCCGATGGATAATGGAATTATGATGGGCAAAAGCAATAGCTGAGGCCAGCTGCTTCATGATATCGATTGTTTTTTCAACCGGGATCGGCGAATGCTGCTGGATATACTGCTTCAGCGTCATCCCGTCCACGTATTCCATAACGATATAATTAATGCCCTCCTCTTCTCCCACATCGTAAATATTGACGATATGCGGATGAACGAGGCTCGTAGCTGATTGCGCTTCTCTCTGAAAACGCCGGATAAATTCTTCTTCATTTACGAAGTCCAGCCGCAGCACTTTCAGGGCGACTTCTCTTTCCAAAATGATATCCTGCGCCAAATACACATTGGCCATGCCGCCGCCGCCAATCATTTTAATGATCTTATAACGGCCGCCCAGCCGCTTTCCGATTAACATACTGGTCTCACCTGCTTTCAAGGCCAGCAGAATGTTCGAGGATCACAAGAGTAATATTGTCTTCTCCTCCGTTTTCATTTGCCATTCGGATGAGGGATTCAGCTTTTTCCTCAATGGAAAGCTCGGCTTCTAAAATCCGCTGCATTTCTTGCTGTGCCAGTTTATTGGATAAGCCATCTGAACATAGAAGAAGCGCATCTCCCTGTTCAAACATCACGGTGTAGTAATCAGCCATGATATCACGCTCTGTGCCGAGTGCACGGGTCAATACATTTTTTCGGGGATGATGCTCCGCATCTTCCTTTGTAATTTCGCCAGATTTGACAAGTTCATTGACAAGCGAATGATCTTCCGTCACTTGGGTAAAGCCGCTCTCGTTGAATAAATAACCGCGGCTGTCTCCGATATTGGCAATCGTGCAAAAGCTGGCTGTGCATATAGCAGCAACAAGTGTAGTCCCCATCCCGCTGCACTCAGGAACATCTTTTGCATGGGCCAATACTTTTTCATTGCTTTGCAGAATAGCTGTTTTCAGCCAGCTTTCCGCCTGGCTGGCCGTTTCGATTGCTTCGACTGCTGTCCATAATGATCTCATCGTTTCAATAGCCATATGACTAGCAATATCCCCGGCATTATGGCCGCCCATGCCATCAGCAACTATAGCCAGGCGGTCGCCCGCCGCATTCAAAAACACTCCGCCGTTGTCTTCATTATGAGGACGAATCCGGCCTTTATCTGTCCGAAAAACAGAGTCCATAGGGGCTCACCTCGTTTCTTCTGACCGTTCTTTCGCTCGCAGCTGTCCACAGGCCGCATCAATATCATGTCCTTGCTCGCGGCGAATGGTTACATTGATGCCGCGGTCTTTTAATGTCTTTTCAAATTCAAAAATTTTATTTTTCGGCGTACGCACATAATCGCGCTCCGGCACATAGTTAACCGGAATTAAATTCACATGGCACTTCAATCCTTTAATCAATTCGGCCAGTTCAATCGCATGGTCAACTGAATCATTTTCTCCGCCAAACAAACCATATTCAAAGCTGATGCGCCGCCCCGTCTTGTTAATGTAATAACGGACAGCTTCCATTAAATCCGGTAATTTGTAAGCTTTATTAATTGGCATCAGCTTCGTGCGCAGCTCATTATTCGGAGCATGGAGAGAGATGGCAAAGTTAATTTGCATTTCTTCATCAGCAAATTTGTAAATCTTCGGAATGATGCCGCTCGTCGAAACAGTAATATGACGGGCTCCGATATTTAAGCTCTTTTCATGATTAATAATTTTAAGAAAGGCAAGCATCTGGTCATAATTATCAAACGGTTCACCAATCCCCATAATAACGACCGAACTGACACGCTCGTCTTTTTCATCAAGTGCCTGCTGTACTTTTACGACTTGAGCAACAATTTCTCCTGCTTCTAAATGACGCTTTAAGCCGCCAAGGGTTGAAGCGCAAAATGTGCATCCAATGCGGCAGCCGACTTGAGTCGTTACACAAACAGAATTCCCATAATCATGGCGCATTAGAACGGTTTCAATAGAATAACCGTCATGAAGCTCGAACAGAAACTTAATGGTTCCGTCAGAAGATTCTTGCTGGATCAAGGTTTTTAACGTCGTAATGGCAAAATGAGCGGTCAGCTTTTCCCGAAGCTCCTTGGAAAGGTTGGACATTTCTTCATAAGAGGTGATCCGTTTTTTGTACAGCCAGTCAAAAATTTGTTCCGCCCGGAACGGTTTTTCTCCTTGTTCTTTCAG
The DNA here is from genome assembly GCF_002189605.1 of Pseudobacillus badius. NCBI lineage: Bacteria > Bacillati > Bacillota > Bacilli > Caryophanales > Bacillaceae > Pseudobacillus > Pseudobacillus badius. The sequence continues at coordinate 346,180 of NZ_MWMM01000001.1, read as the reverse complement.
CCAATCTTTTAAATCCTGCAATTGCAGTGAATAAATGGATGGCAGCTGCTGCTCGTTCTCTGTTATTTCTTTTGCTGTTCTTGCTTGCTCCATTACTGCACCTTCTTTCGTAATTTACTGATAAAGAATCCGTCCCCGCCAAAGTCCTGCGGAAAAACCTGAAGCAGGTGCTGATCGGCCAACGGCTGAATAGCAGGCGGCAAATTTGTCAATGCTGCCGGTTCAAAATCAGTATGGGTTGCCAAAAACTGGTTCACTGTACCTTCATTCTCTTCCCTATCTACCGTACATGTGCTGTAAACGAGCACACCGCCCTTTTTCAAAAGGGGCGCTGCCGCATGTAAAATATCTAGTTGAACCTTCTGCAGCGCTGAAAGGTCCCCTTCTGCCTTGGCATACTTAATATCCGGCTTTCTGCGCAAAACGCCAAGCCCTGAACACGGGGCATCCACTAAAATCCGGTCAAAGCTCTCTTGCGGAAATACGTCTCCGGCTTTGCGGCTGTCTAACGCCTTCGTCTCAATATTTGTCAATCCCAGCCGCTCCGCATTTTGCTGAATGAGTTTCATTTTATGTTCATGTAAGTCAAGAGCTGATACGGAGCCGCTGTTGCCTAACTTTTCGGCAATATGAGTCGTCTTGCCTCCAGGAGCCGCACAAGCATCCAAAATTCTTTCCTCCGGCTCAATATCCAGCGCATAAGCGACAAGCATAGAGCTTTCATCTTGAATCGTTGCCATTCCGCTCTCAAACACAGAGGAGCGGGCCGCATTTCCTTTTAAAATGCGCACAGCTTCCGGAAGAACAGTACTTGGCTCTGCTTCAAAGCCTTCCGCTTCCAAGCGTTGAAGCACCTCTTCCCTATCCGCCTTTGTTTCATTGACCCGCATGGTCTGCATCGGCGCTGTCAAGTTCATCTCGCACATTTCTCTCGTTTTCTCAGCCCCAAACTGTGACATCCAGCGCTGAACAAGCCACAAGGGATGGCTCGTTTCAATCGAAATTCGTTCCGCCTCATCTTTAATCTCTGAAAAGCTGCGCAAACCATTTCTCTGCGCTGAACGAAGAATACCATTAACGAGACCGGCAATCCCCTTATGTCCCCGTTTTTTTGCAATCTCGACTGCTTCATGAATCACGGCGCGTTCCGGCACTTTATCAAGATAAACCATTTGATATAAAGAGAGCCGCAGCAATTGCTGCACCCATGGCTCCGGTTTTTTCTTAATGAACGGCGCCAGAAAAAAATCGAGAGTGTACTTGCGCTGAATCGTTCCATACGTAATTTCGGTTAAAAGCCCGGCATCCCTGCCGGAGAGACTATTTTTTTCGATGGCTGAATGAAGCAGCAAGTTGCTGTATGACTGATTTTTTTCTACAGATTCCAGCAAATCAAGGGCTAATTCCCGCACCGATTTCTTCTTTTGCTTCATTACTTATTCCCCTAACTTTTTGCCTGGGGTCAAGTGTGAACCTGCCCCTCTTAAATATTGTTCCGCGGACATCCGCTTCTTCCCGGCCGGCTGTATATCTGTCACTAGAATAGCCGTCTCATCTCCGGCAGCAACAACGAAGCCGTCTGCTGTCAATTCTATAATCGTTCCCGGTTCAGCGCCTGTAGCCGCCTGTACTTTTTCTCCCCACCAGACTTTGATCACTTGGCCGTCCAGCGTCGTATAAGCAACCGGCCATGGGTGCAAGCCGCGAATGTGATTATAAATTTCTTCGCCGGCTTTGTTCCAGTCAATTTTCTCCTGCTCCCTTTTAATATTGGAGGCAAAAGTGGCTTGTGATTCGTCCTGCTTCTTTGGCGAAACTTCGTCTGCCAGCAGCTTAGGCAATGTCTCCGCTAACAGCCTTGAACCGGCTTCGCTTAATTTATCGTGAAGACTGCCGACATGATCTGTTTCTTCTATTATAACCTCGGTTTGACTGATGATATCCCCGGCATCCAGTTTTTCCGCCATATACATAATGGTAATGCCCGTTTTTTTCTTTCCTTGCAGAATCGCATAATGAATCGGGGCACCGCCGCGCAATTCCGGAAGCAGGGAAGCATGCACATTAATACAGCCAAATTTTGGCGCATCAAGCAGCTCATTTGGCAAAAGCTGCCCGTAAGCTGCTGTGACAATCACATCAGGCTTCAAGTGAATAATTTGCTGCAATTCTTCTGAATTTCTTAATTTTTCGGGCTGCAATATTGGAATATCGTGCTTCATTGCCTCCACCTTTACCGGCGGGGGTGTCAACACCCGTTTTCTGCCAACTGGACGGTCCGGCTGAGTGACTACCGCCTGAATAGAGTAGCCCTCTGAAATCAGCGTTCTTAACACCGGAACAGAGAAGTCAGGCGTCCCCATAAATACGATCTTTGTCATGACATCTCCTCCGCTTCTAATTCTTCTTCCGACACATACTTCTCTACTTTGGACGTGAATAACACGCCGTGCAAATGATCGATTTCATGCTGGATGGCGCGCGCTAAAAAACCTTGTGCCTTCAGTGTGAAAAAACGGCCCTTTATATCTTGGGCTTTCACTTTTACATAAGAAGGACGGGTAACGTGGCCGTATAAACCCGGAAAACTTAAACAGCCTTCAACATCTGTGTCGCTTCCTTTTGCTTCCTCAATGACAGGATTGATCAGCGTGATCAGCCCATGGTCATCTTCAATATCAACAATCGCAAGCTGCAGGTCCCTTCCAATCTGGGGAGCTGCGAGGCCTACGCCATCTGCTGCAATCATTGTCTCGTGCATATCCTGTACTAACTTCTTTAATTTCTTATCAAATTCGGTAACCGGCTCGCATTTCTTCTCAAGAATGGCGTCCGGGTAATATACGATAGGTAAGTGTGCCAAAAATAATCCTCCCTAATGATCAACCAAGCAGCTTCGTCTTCTACATCATAATAAAGGGATTTACATCTACTGCCACTTGCAGACCTTTATCATTATGCTGCTTTGTATAATGCTCCATCACTGACTTTAAAACATGGTTCAGCTTTGGTTCCCGTTTGTATTTTATCAAACATTGGTAACGATATCTATTATTGATCCGTGCAATCGGCGAAGCAACCGGGCCAAGAATAATCGCCTCATTGGACAAGCGGGCTTGAATATAGTGAGTAATTTTCTCCGTTGCGCTTGATGCTGCCAGCAGATCCTCATGGCTGACAGTAACTAGAGCCAAATAGTAAAATGGCGGATAGCTGCCCAGTTTCCTCATGACCATTTCTTCCTTGTAAAATTGGTCATAGTCTTGCCTGCCGGCCAGCTGAATACTGTAATGGTCAGGTGTGTACGTCTGAATGACTACTTCCCCTTGAAGCTGGTGCCTCCCAGCCCTGCCGCTGACCTGCGTCAGCAGCTGAAAGGTCTTTTCTGCAGAGCGAAAGTCAGGGATATGGAGCATCGTATCCGCACTCAGCACCCCGACAAGCGTAATGTTTGGAAAATCAAGCCCCTTGGCAATCATTTGTGTTCCCAGCAAAATGTCCGCTTTTCCTTCCGCAAACTGCTGGAGCAGCTTTTCATGAGAACCTTTTCGGCTTGTCGTATCAACATCCATGCGCACCACCCGCGCTTGCGGGAGCAGTTTGCCTAATTCATCCTCCACTTTTTGTGTGCCGGTGCCAAAATAACGGATGTGCTCACTTTGGCATTCAGGGCAAGTGGAAGGAACTGGCTCTTCAAAGCCGCAATAGTGGCACTTCATCTGATGGCTATACCGGTGATACGTTAAAGAAATATCACAATGGGGACATCCAGCGACATAGCCGCAGTCCCGACACATAATGAAAGACGAATGGCCGCGCCGGTTAAGAAAAAGAACGGTTTGCTCGCCTTTCTCCAGCCGGTCTGTCAGCTTCTCAAACAGCGCGCGCGAAAACATGGAACGGTTGCCATGGCGCAGCTCTTCACGCATATCAACAATCTCGACATCCGGGAGCCGCTGGTTGTTCATCCTATTAGGCAGCGACAAAAGCTGATACACTCCTTTTTGGGCTCTGGCAAAACTTTCTAAAGACGGGGTGGCGCTGCCGAGAATGACGGGGCACTGATAAAACTTCGCCCTTTCAATTGCTGTCTCCCGCGCGTGATAACGAGGATTTTCTTCCTGCTTATAGCTGGTTTCATGCTCTTCATCGATAATAATGATTCCCAAATTTTCAAAGGGGGCGAACACAGCTGACCGCGCACCTACAACGACTTTTACTTCTTTACGCTGAATTTTGCGCCACTCATCATATTTTTCCCCGGCCGATAATCCGCTGTGCAGGACGGCGACATCATCGCCAAAACGCCCTTTGAAACGATGGACCATTTGCGGCGTGAGCGAGATTTCTGGCACAAGAACGATCGCTTCTTTCCCTTTTTCCAATACACGTTGAATCGATTGCAAATAAATTTCTGTTTTTCCGCTGCCAGTGACTCCATAAAGCAGGAATGTTTCATGCCGCACATCTTCTATTGATCCTAGAATAGGAGCAATCGCCGTTTGCTGCTGGTCCGTAAGCGGAAGCGGTTCTGTTTGCTCAAATTGCCTGTTCTCATAAGGATCGCGATAGACTTCTTGATAACGCTCCACGAGCAGTCCTTTCTCGATCAAGGTTTTTAGTGTGCCGTTCGAGGTGCCGGTTTGCTCCATCACTTCTTTTGCGGGGAGCAAAGGAAGCTCCGCGGCCTGTAAATAACTCAGCACATCTTTTTGTTTGCGCGCGTTTGCCGAAAGAGCGTTCATGCTGTCAGCCAGCTTATCGTCTGATAAGGCCAGTCCAATCATGCGAATGCTCTTTTTCTTTCCCTTGCTTGTTACTTTGTAAATCAGCTCCGCCCGGTTCGCCTTCACTTCTTGACGCAAAGCCGCAAGCAGGCCCTCTTTTTCCGCCATTTCCCAAGTGATTTCATCATGCCGGTGAAACAAGCTGAGGAGTTCTTCATTCATAGACGCTGCTGCTTCTCTGAGGCGGAAGACCTTTTCATATTTTGCCTTCATCGCAGCAGGAAGCATCGCCTGATAAGCTGAAATTTTAAAACAAAGTGTCGTTTCCGTGAGCCAGTCAGCAAGCTTCAAAAGCTCCGGATTTAATACGGGCAGCAAGTCCATAGGTTCAATAATCGACTTAAGTTTTTTGGCGCTTGAGGCATTTTTCAATGCTGTAACGAATCCTTGGATTTTTCGCGGGCCAAACGGAACGATAACCCTCATACCGGGCTGAATGAGCCCCTCCCACTTTTCCGGGATCTTATAATCAAACTCTTTATCGGTCTGCCTCGCTGCTACATCCACGATGACGCTCGCTACTTGCATACATGTTCACCCTTTTGCAAATCGGCCGCTGCCTCCAATAAAATTTCTCTTGCTGCTGCTTTTTTGGTCATTAAGTCAAAGTCTTTCTGGGTGCCATCTTTTTTAAAAATAGAAATGATATTCGTCTCGGCACCGAATCCGGCCCCGGCCAGCTTAACATTATTCGCTACAATCATATCCGCCTGCTTCGTCTGCAGTTTTTTGCGCGCATATTCTTCCACATTAGCCGTCTCTGCCGCAAAGCCAATAAGCAGTTGATGCGTTTTTTCCTGGCCAAGCGTTTTTAAAATATCTTTTGTGCGTTCCATTTCAATGGTTAAGTCACCGTCTTGCTTTTTCATTTTTTCCTCATAGACAACCTTGGGACGGTAATCAGCGACAGCTGCTGTTTTGATGACGATATCGCTTGCAGAGAACTTTTCCATGACTGCCTGATACATTTCCTCAGCGCTCTCCACCTTTTTCACTTCCACTCCCCGCGGCGGATCGATAGCAACAGGACCTGAAATTAAATACACGTCAGCTCCCATATCTCTGGCAGCCTCGGCTAATGCATATCCCATTTTTCCAGTGGATCGGTTCGTCAAAAAGCGTACAGGGTCAATAATTTCACGCGTTGGCCCCGCAGTAATCATGACCTTTTTATTTTTCAGCGGCTGCTCTTCTTTTTGTTTAAAGAATTGTTCCATCAGACCGACGATTTTTTCCGGCTCTTCTAAACGGCCTTTTCCCACATAGCCGCAGGCAAGGAAGCCTTCTCCCGGCTCAATAAACTGCCAGCCGAAGCTGGCAAGTACGGCGAGATTTTTCTGTACGGCCGGATGCTCGTACATATGCACATTCATAGCAGGTGCTATCCACACAGGCGCCGTGGAAGCCAGCAGAGTGGTTGAAATCATGTCATCTGCTATTCCATTAGCAAGCTTTCCGATCATATTAGCGGTAGCTGGAGCTACGATAATCAGGTCAGCCCAGTCAGCCAAATCGATGTGAGCAATGACTTCCGGGTGCTTTTCATCAAATGTGTTTGTGTAGACATCGTTACGGGACAGCGCCTGAAAAGTGAGCGGTGTGACAAACTCACAAGCAGAAGCGGTCATTGCCACCTTCACTTCAGCTCCTGCCTGCACCATTTTGCTCGTTAATGCCGCTGCCTTATAAACAGCAATGCCTCCGGTTACACAAAGCAAAATTTTCTTTCCACTTAACACGATGAACCCTCCAATTCTTTGCTTAAGTAAAAAAATAACAACCTTCCAAAGGTTGTTATTTCTGAAGCTGTTTATACTTCGTCATCATAAATCTGATCTTGGTCTTTTTCTTTCATCATGAGCTGGTCAGCATAAATTTCCTCAAGAGCACGGCCAACATATTTATGAGAAACATAAGAATCGAGCAGCTGCGTCGAGTCGTTCTCTTGAAGGCTGCGCGCACGTTTAGCAGCGATGCTGACTAAGGAATATTTTGAATCAATTTTTGTTAACAAATTATCAATAGAAGGGTATAGCATATTAATCACTCTCCAACATTTTTTTATAACGGTGCTGTACACGTTCCCGGCGGCAATGCTCGGCCACAATAATCGATTGAATGCGGCTGCACGCCTTTTCTACTTCATCGTTCTCCACAACGTAATCATATAAATTCATCATTTCAATTTCCTTGCGTGCTTTTTCCATTCGGCCTTTGATCACCTCATCGCTCTCCGTTCCGCGCGTGAGGATACGGCTGTGAAGCTCAGACAGGCTTGGAGGGGCCAGGAAAATAAATAGCCCTTCTGGAAACTTCTCTCGCACTTGCTGGGCTCCCTGCACTTCAATTTCAAGGAAAATATCACGGCCCGCATCAAGCGTTTCCCGTACATAATCAACCGGAGTGCCGTAGTAGTTGCCGACAAACTCTGCATACTCAAGCAGTTTGCCCTCAGCAATCAGCTGTTCAAACTCTTCCCTTGATTTAAAAAAGTAATCTACGCCATCTACTTCTCCTGTACGCGGAGCACGCGTTGTCATTGAAATCGAGTATTCAAACTTAACATCCGGCTGTGAGAAAATTTCTTTTCTTACTGTTCCCTTTCCCACTCCGGAAGGCCCTGATAAAACAATCAGCAAACCTTTTTCTTTCATGCCTTTCCCTGCCCTTCTTCAGTTACTTCTTCTGTGGAGAGAATTCGCTGGGCAACCGTTTCCGGCTGGACAGCCGATAAAATCACATGATCGCTGTCCATTACTAGCACCGCTCTCGTTCTTCTTCCATATGTCGCATCGATCAGCGTGCCTGCGTCTCTCGCTTCCTGAACAAAACGCTTAATCGGTGCTGATTCCGGACTGACGATAGATACAATCCTATTTGCAGATACAATATTGCCAAATCCGATATTAATAAATGGAATGGACATAAAGTTCCTCCAATTAAGAAAATAGACATTGTCTACACTCTCGTATTATTCGATATTTTGCACTTGCTCTCTCATTTTTTCAAGACCTGTTTTCAGATCAACCACAGCTGAACTGATCATTGAATCATTCGCTTTGGAGCCGATCGTATTCACTTCGCGATTCATTTCCTGAATCATAAAGTCAAGCTTGCGGCCAATTGGGCCTTCATGGTCAAGCGCCTGGCGAAATTGCTGAATGTGGCTCTCAAGCCGGATGCATTCTTCGTGTATATCCGATTTATCCGCAAATACAGCTACTTCTGTTGCCAGCCGGTCTTGATCAAAAGCCCCGGCCGCTATTTCTTTCATCCGCCGTTCAAGCCGCTGGCTGTAGGCTTCAATCACGATCGGCGCTCGCTCTTTAATATCGAAAAGCCGCTGCTCTAAACCGGATAATAAAACAAGAAGGTCCTTCTTTAGCTCCTGTCCCTCTGCCTGGCGCATCTCATGCAGCCGCTCCGCTGCGGACACAACCGTTTCCAGAACCAGCTTCTCCAATGCGGAGTTTTCCTCTTCGCTTTCTTCGATTGTAATAAAATCCGGCCGCTGCAGCAAATCCTTCAAGTCAGGCTTTCCTGGAAAACCGTATTTTTCTGCTATTTGCCCCATTAGGCGGACGAACTCATCTATCAGCTGCCAGTCTGCTTGCAGGGTGCGGTGCGTCAGTCCTTCTCCTTCAATTGTGACAAACAGCTCTACCCGTCCTCTTTGTATGTATGTTGCCAGTTCCTTCTTTATCTTATCTTCAATTTTTATTAATTGCCTTGGCATTCTTATTTGAAATTCACTAAACCGATGATTGACGGACTTCATTTCCACAACCACCGCACAATCGGCTGATTTTATCCTGCTTCTGCCAAACCCTGTCATGCTCGTTACCATCAGCCACTCACATCCTGTCGACATAATAAAAAGGCAATAGAGTTCACTCTACTACCTTTCATATTGTATCATATTCTATTTTCTTTTTCTTGCAAAAAATGATCCAGCCAGCAAAAATGTCGGGATAGCGCCAATTCCAAAAACAAGCAGCCATTCTCTTGGAGCGAGCGGTGTTGTATGGAAGATTGTTTGCAGCTGCGGAATATAAATAACAGCCACCATCAGCAGGAAGGAGGAAATAACGGCTGCAATTAAATACATATTCCCAAACGGATTGCGGGCTAGCACCGATTTTTCGCTCCGGCAATCAAACACATGGATCAGCTGTGCCGTTACGAGTGTCGCAAAGGCTACTGTCTGAGCATACATAAGATTGTCCGCGTGCTGCTGGTAAGCAATGATGAAAGCGATGAGTGTAGCTGCTCCGATTAAAAAGCCGCGGGAAATAATTTTCCATGCCAGGCCTCTGGCAAATACGCCCTCTTTCGGATGCCTAGGCGGCCGTTTCATTACATCCTCTTCCGCTTTATCGAGCCCGAGAGCCAGCGCCGGCAGGCCATCTGTCACCAAATTCACCCATAGGATTTGGATGGGGACAAGCGGCAGAGGCAGCCCTAAAATCATCGCAAAGAGCATAACTAAAATTTCCCCAACGTTTGACGCTAATAAATAGCGGATAAATTTACGGATGTTTTCGTAAATGTTCCGCCCTTCTTCTACTGCTGCTTTAATTGTGGCAAAATGGTCGTTAGCCAATACTAAAGAAGAGGCCTCCTTGGCAACATCCGTCCCGGTGATGCCCATAGCGATTCCAATGTCTGCTGTTTTGATCGCCGGGGCATCATTTACCCCGTCCCCCGTCATCGCTACGATGTGCCCTTTCTTTTGCAGCGCTTGGACAATTTTCAGTTTATCCTCCGGCGAAACCCGGGCATACACGGATGTTTTCTCGGCGGCGTCCTCCATCTCCTTATCCGTCATTCCACTGAGCGCTTTTCCATCCAAAATATCTGAATGCTTGCTCGCAAGCCCTAAATCGCCGGCAATGGCAGCCGCCGTTTCCTTGTGATCGCCGGTAATCATAATCGTGCGAATGCCCGCCTGCCGGCATTCCGCGATGGCCTGCTTTACTTCAGGCCGGGGCGGATCAATCATTCCTTGCATGCCGATAAATGTCATGCCGGATTCAACTTGCTCTGCATCGCGAAATGTATCTGCTGCCTTTAACGGTTTGTAAGCAACAGCGATGACCCGCAACGCTCTTCCTGCAAGCTTTTGCAGCATCTCTTCTGTTTTTTGCCTGTATAGCTTGGAGAAAAGCTGCCTTTTCTCCTCCCACAAAACATAATCGCTTCTTCCCATTAAAACGTCCGGAGCCCCTTTTGTCACAGAAAAACGCTGGCCCTGTGCATCTCTCACGATAACGGTCATCATCTTCCTTTTCGAATCAAAAGGAAATTCCTGCTCTACTGTAAATGTCTTTGCTAATTGATCCCGGCTTAATCCAGCCTTGAAGGCAGCTGTCAGCAAGGCTCCCTCTGTCGGGTCTCCCTGAATGACAAATTCCTTCTCTTTTTCTTTTAATTCCGCATGGTTGCAAAGCAGTCCGAACGTCAGCAGCTGGTATAAGCTTTTTTCGGCAGCAGGGGACACTTCCTTTGTTTCTTCAAAGAATTTCCCCTTCGGCTCGTAGCCTTTCCCGCTTATACTCCAATGTCTCCCTTCGCTCCAAGCGTCAGTGACCGTCATTTGATTTTGCGTCATCGTTCCCGTCTTATCCGAACAAATGACAGTCGTGCACCCTAATGTTTCGACAGCTGCCAGCTGACGGACGATCGCTTTTTGTTTGATCATCCGCTGAACACCAAGCGACAAGGCAACTGTTACAATGGCCGGCAGCCCCTCCGGTATAGCAGCAACAGCGAGTGACACCCCTGTTAACAGCATCGTATACAATTCGTGGCCTTGAATAATACCGATCGCCACTACAAGGACCGTTAACAATAAGGCAGCCGCAATTAATATTTTGCCGAGCTGTTCAAGCCGGCGCTGAAGCGGGGTTTCCGATCGTTGCGCCGCTTGCAGCATAGAAGCAATATTGCCCATCGCTGTTTTCATTCCGGTAGCTGTGACGACGCCGATTCCGCTTCCACGGGTAGCGAGAGTGCCCATGAACCCCATGTTTTTCATATCGGCAAGCGCCGGATTTTCTCCTTTCAGCGGAGAAGCATGCTTTTCTACAGGAACAGATTCACCGGTCATTGCCGACTCTTCGATTTCCAGATTGGCTGCTTCAAGCAGCCGGACATCTGCTCCGATCCGATCTCCTGCAGAAAATTTTAATATATCCCCTGCTACCAGGTCAGCGGAGTTTATTTTTTTCCATTCTCCGTCACGTAAAGCAAGCGACTGCGGAGCAGATAACTCCTTCAGCGCCTGCAGTGATTTTTCTGCCTTTCTTTCTTGGAAAAACCCAAGAACGCCATTAATAATGATAATGGCAAAAATGGCGACAGAATCAATGTACTCCCCCATTAAAGCGGAGATGGCCGTTGCTGCAATGAGCACAAGAACCATGAAATCCTTGAACTGACGGATAAACACCACCCAGGCGGAAGGCAACTTTCCCTCTGTCAGCTCATTGCTCCCATACTGCTCCTTCCGCCTTCGTGCTTCCTCTGTTGTTAATCCGCGCTGAATGCTTGTCTGAAGTTTTGTCTCTACTTCTTCTTGTTTCAGCTCGTGAAAATTCATCTCCTCACTCCTTTAATGGACAAACTTGTTCTTCTCATAGCATGATTATTCAGTCATGGAGCAAAACATGTTATCATTTAGTTAAGTTTTAACTAAAGTTCAAGAAAAGGAAGACAGCCTATGTCATTTGACGGTTTATTTACGAGAGCGATGACAAGAGAATTATCCGCCGCTCTTCAAGGAGGGCGGGTGAATAAAATTCACCAGCCTTATAAAAATGAAGTGATTTTGATCATTCGTGCGAAAGGAAAAAATCATAAGCTGCTGCTCTCAGCCCATCCATCTTATGCGAGAGTACAGCTGACTGAAGAAAGCTATGAAAACCCGAAAGAACCTCCTCTTTTTTGTAAAATGATGCGCAAGCATTTAGAAGGGGCTATATTGGAATCCATCGACCAAGCCGGACTGGACCGGCTGATTATCTTTCATTTCAGAGGAAAAAATGAAATTGGCGATACAGCCTATAAGCAGCTGTATGTGGAAATTATGGGGCGGCACAGCAATGTTATCCTTGCCGATCAGCAAAAAGGAACGATCATTGATAGCATTAAGCATATTTCAGCAGCCGTGAACAGCTACCGAACCATTCTTCCAGGCTACGACTATGTATACCCCCCGGCGCAAGATAAAGCGGACCCGCTTGAGGCTGGCAAAGAGGATGTGCTCCGCCAATTAGACTTTAACAGCGGGCGCCTTGACCGCCAGCTCGTCGCTGCATTCTCCGGCTTTTCTCCGCTCATTGCTAAAGAAATCATCTGCAAAAGCGGGCTGGCCAACCGTGAAACAGTGCCTGATGCTTTTGTAGAAGAGATGAAGCCGATACGGCAACATCACTACACGCCAACTTTAATTGAAAACGAGCATAAATCAGCGTTTTACTTTAAGGATTTGCAGCATGTGGCCGGTGAACGGAAAACCTTTCACTCGCTAAGCGAACTGCTGGACCGTTTTTATGTTGGAAAAGCTGACCGTGACAGAGTGAAGCAGCAGGCAAATGATATTGAGCGTTTGTTAAAAAACGAAAAAGAAAAAAATGAAACTAAATTGATTAAGCTGGCACGGACACTTGAGGAAGCTGAACATGCTGATCGCTTTCAGCTATACGGAGAGCTTTTGACCGCCCATTTATACGCGGCAAAAAAAGGAATGAAGGAAATAGAGGTAGTAAACTACTATGACGAAGCCGGCGGCACCGTCACGATTCCTTTAGACCCGCAGAAGACCCCGTCAGAGAATGCTCAAAAGCTGTTCTCAAAATACCAAAAAGCGAAAAATGCCCTTTTGGCTGTCTCTGAGCAAATCAACAGCACGAAAGAGGAAATTGCTTATATTGACCATTTGCTGCAGCAGATTGAGTCTGCCTCTCCTAAGGATATTGAGGAAATCCGCGAAGAGTTAATAGATGAAGGTTATATGAAAGCGAAAGCTTCTGGAAAAAAGAAGCCGGCGAATCATAAGCCGGCACTTGAAACATATGAAGCTAGTGATGGCACGCTTATTTTCGTTGGCAAAAACAACAAACAAAACGATTATTTAACGAATAAGTTCGCCCGCCGCGATGAAATCTGGCTGCATACAAAGGATATTCCAGGGTCCCATGTTGTTATCCGCAGTGAAGCGCCGACAGAAGAAACGATAGCGGAAGCTGCTAATCTTGCAGCCTATTTCAGCAAAGCGAAATCTTCAAGCTCGGTGCCGGTTGACTTTACAAAAGTGCGGCACGTCAAAAAACCGGGCGGCGCCAAGCCGGGATTCGTCATTTACGATAATCAGCAAACCGTTTATGTCACTCCGGATGAAGATCTTGTTCTGAAAATGAAAAAGCCGTAAACGCGGAGAAAGGAGTGCCCGAAAACGGCCGCCTTCATTCTGATCCGCTTGTTTTTGAAAAGAAAGAGCGGCTGTTCCAAAACGTCATTTTTCATGACCTTTTGGAGCAGCCGCTCCTTTAATCTTTTTACTTCCAATCATCAGGATGTTTTTGCCACTCACGCAGCGTTTCCAGCTCACTTTCTTTTACATATTCTTTCTCGACCGCTACCTCAATCAAGGCAGAATAATCGCTTAAGCTGTGAGCAGTGACATGGGCAGCTTCAAGCTTATCTTTTCCAGCTTTCAGCTCGTATGTAAAGATCGCTGCGACACCGAGCACCTCACATCCGGCTTCACGGAGAGCTTCTACTGCAGTAATGGCGCTTCCGCCCGTAGAAATCAAATCTTCCACAACAACTACTTTCGTTCCTGGCTCTGCCTTGCCTTCAATTTGGTTGCCTTTCCCGTGTCCTTTTGCTTTTGAACGGACATAGCACATCGGCAAGTCCATCAGATCACTCACCCAGGCAGCATGCGGAATACCGGCTGTCGCTGTGCCGGCTACCAGTTCAGCCTCCGGGTAATGTTCCTTAATCAATGAAACAAGGCCCTTGGCAATCGTTTTTCGCGTGCTTGGGTAAGACAAGGTCAAACGATTATCGCAGTAAATAGGCGACTTGATTCCTGAAGACCAGGTAAACGGCTCATTTGGCTGTAAAAAAACGGCTTGAATATCAAGTAACTGTTCGGCAATCTCTTTATTTAACATCTGTCATCTCTCCCCATTGCTGCTTTACTTTTTGATAAGCTTTAACCGGATCGGCCGCTTTCGTGATCGAGCGCCCGACAACAATCATAGAGGAGCCAAGCGCTCTGGCCCCAGCAGGATCAGCTATCCTCTTTTGATCGTTTGCTTCATCTTCCTTCATTCGGATTCCTGGTGTGACTCTTACAAATTCCGCCCCGCACACTTCGCGGATGCGGGCTGCTTCATGGACTGAGCACACAACACCATCGCAGCCCGCCGCTTTTGTTAACTTGGCATAGTGAAGCACCGCTTCCTCTAAAGAAACGGGTATAAGTTGCTCACGATGCATTTGTGTTTCAGAAGTGGAGGTGAGCTGCGTAACCGCGAGAAGCAGCGGTCTGTTTCCCGGTGCCCCTTGCTCTAATCCTTCTCTCGCCGCTGCCATCATTCTCTCGCCGCCGGCAGCGTGCACGTTGATCATATCAACTCCCAGATTCGCAAGACCCTTCATCGCATGCTGTACAGTGTTGGGGATATCATGCAGCTTTAAATCTAAGAAAATCCGGTGATTCATTTCTTTTAATTTTTCAATGATGACCGGTCCATTTTGCAAATACAGTTCCATTCCCACTTTTACATATAGTGATTCCTTAGAAAAGAGTTGCAAAAATTGTTCAGTATCCTGCCATGCAGGAAAATCAAGAGCAATGATAGGCTCTTTTTCCATCCGCTCCCCAGCTCCTTCCAGTTAACTCGCTGATATGATCAATATGATTCGCTTCCAAGTAATGATCCAGCTCCTCAATCAATTCCGGGCAAATGAACGGGTTGGAAAAATTTGCTGTACCTACAGCTACTGCGCTGGCACCCGCCATGTAAAATTCGATGATGTCTTCCACTGTGGAAATGCCGCCCATGCCGATAATCGGAAGATCCGTCTGCTGGCTGACTTCATAAATCATTCGAATAGCTACCGGTTTGATCGCCGGGCCGGATAGACCGCCTGTCCGATTTGCCAAAATCGGCTTTCCTGTGTTTAAATCAATGCGCATGCCAAGCAGCGTATTAATCATCGTTAGCCCGTCTGCTCCGCCGTCCTCGACCGCTTTTGCCATTTCTACAATGTTAGAGACATTCGGGGACAATTTGACATAAACAGGAACCTCAGAAACTTCTTTTACTTTTTTCGTTAAATGCTTTGCTGTTTCTGGTACTGTACCGAAAGCGATGCCCCCTGTCTTTACATTTGGGCAAGAGATATTTAACTCTAGTGCTTGAACGTGGGGAGAGCCGGAAATTGTCTTGGCTACCTCTACATAATCTTCTACCTGTGAACCCGCTACGTTTGCAATAATAGGCACTCTATATTGGGAAAGCCACGGAATTTCCTGCTCCATTACTTTTTCGAGCCCTGGATTTTGCAGCCCGATGGCATTTAACATGCCTGCCGGTGTTTCCGCTACACGCGGAGTTGGGTTGCCAAAGCGCGGCTCTTCTGTTGTTGCTTTGATCATAATCGCCCCAAGAATACTCAAATCGTACAGCTGACTAAACTCCCGGCCGAAGCCGAAGCAGCCGGATGCCGGCATTACAGGATTTTTTAATGTTAAACCAGGCAGTTTCGTTTCTAATCTACTCATAAAGCCACCTCTCCCATCGGGAATACAGGCCCGTCGCTGCAAACTTTGCGGTATTCCGTACCTGTCTGATCGTTTTGAATGTGACAGACGCAGGCGAAGCAGGCACCAATGCCGCAGCCCATCCGCTCCTCTAGTGAAATAAACCCTTTTTTCGTTAATTGCCGTTCTTCCAGTGCTCTAAGCATCGACACCGGGCCGCAGGAATATAAGATGTCTGCTTTCAGGCCAAACTCATCAATCACATTGGTGACAAATCCTTTAGTGCCGAGCGAGCCGTCAACAGTTGCCACATAAGTGACCCCAAGCTGAGAAAACTCCTCTGCATAAAAAGCAACGTCCGCTGATTGAAAACCGAGCACATGAATCGTTTGTACGCCTTTTTCATTCAGCCGCTTAGATAACTCATACAGCGGCGGTACGCCGATGCCGCCTCCGACTAAAATAGCCGTTTCTCCCGCCTGTGCTTCCTCTACCGGGAAGCCATGGCCAAGCGGACCAAGCACGTCAACAGTCTCTCCTGCTTTTTTTTCTGAAAGCAGCTTCGTTCCTTCTCCTTCCGCACGATAAATCATCGTGAAGCGGGAATTGGCTTGATCAATGTTTGCAATACTGATGGGGCGGCGAAGCAGCGGTACTGTTTGTCCGCTTACTTTAAGATGAACGAACCGGCCTGGTTCGTTCATCTCCTGTACAAGCTCACCTTGAAGGGTGAGCTCATAAATATTTTTAGCAAGTTTTTTTTGAGAAAATACCGTCATCCATTCTTTTTTGATCATAACAGCACCGCCTCGGACGTTTTAGAAGTCCCTGCCTTTGGCATCGATTCTGCTGAGAAAATCATGGATTCCAGCACACGCAGAATCGCCTCTGCCGTATCAAGTGAAGTTAAGCACGGAATGCCGTTTTCTACTGTTTCCCGGCGAATCCGGAAGCCGTCCCGCGCCGGCTGCTTGCCTCTAGTTAATGTGTTGATAACGAATTGGGCTTCGCCTGAGCGAATTGTATCAAGGATATCCGGCCCTTTCGCCCCAATCTTAGCCACTGTTTCTGCAGGAATGCCGGCTTCTGTTAAATACTGCGCCGTACCGTGGGTAGCAAGCAGCTTATAGCCGATATTATAGAACCGTTTGGCTAATGCACGCGCTTCTTCCTTATCTTTATCCGCTACCGTCAACAAGACTGTTCCTTTAGTAGGAATTTTAATGCCAGCAGCGACAAGCCCTTTATATAGTGCTTTCTCCACCGTTGTATCTTTCCCCATAACTTCACCTGTTGACTTCATTTCCGGTCCAAGTGTTGTGTCCACCCGGCGCAGCTTAGCAAAGGAGAAAACCGGCACCTTGACGAATACGCCGCTCTCTTCCTCTACAAGGCCGGTTTCGTAGCCCTGGCTGTGCAGAGAATGTCCAAGAATCGCTTTTGTAGCCAGATTAGCCATTGGAATGTTAGTAATTTTGCTAAGGAATGGCACTGTACGGCTGGAACGCGGGTTCACTTCCAGTACAAACACCTCTCCTTTGGATATAACATACTGGATATTAAGCAATCCAACGATGTTTAAGCCCTTTGCCAGCTTGATAGTGTAATCGACAATCGTTTCTTTTTGCTCTTCTGTCAGCTGCTGCGGCGGATAGACAGCAATTGAGTCACCGGAGTGTACACCGGCCCGCTCAATATGCTCCATGATGCCCGGGATCACTACATCTGTACCGTCGGAAATGGCATCCACTTCGATTTCTTTGCCAGTTAAGTAGCGGTCAATCAGTACCGGATGTTCCGGATTCACTTTGACGGCGTTTTTCATATAATGAAGCAGCTCGGCTTCTTTATAGACGATTTCCATCGCCCGGCCGCCAAGCACATAAGATGGACGGACAAGAACCGGATAGCCGATCTCTTTAGCAATTTCTACTGCAGCTTCAACAGAGAAAGCGGTTTTCCCTAGCGGCTGCGGGATACCGAGAGATTGAAGCGTCTGCTCAAACTTATCCCGGTTTTCTGCCCGGTCAAGATCTTCGACTGTTGTACCGAGTATCTTTACTCCATGCTGCACTAATTTCTCAGCCAGATTGATAGCCGTTTGGCCGCCGAATTGGACAACTACCCCTTCCGGCTGCTCTAAATCGATAATGTGCATCACATCTTCAATAGTCAGCGGCTCGAAGTACAGCTTATCGGAGATGCTAAAGTCTGTAGACACTGTTTCCGGATTGTTGTTAATAATGATCGCCTCGTAGCCCGCTTCCTTAATTGCCCAGACAGAGTGCACCGTTGCATAATCAAATTCTACCCCTTGCCCGATGCGGATTGGTCCCGATCCGAGCACAACCACTTTTTTCCGGTCAGTAACAATCGACTCATTCTCTTCCTCATATGTTCCATAGTAATATGGAGTCGCTGATTCAAATTCAGCCGCACACGTATCCACCATTTTATAAACTGGGATCAACTGGTTCTCTTTGCGCCAGTCGTATACTTCTTTTTCTTTCACGCCCCAAAGTGCGGCAATAACAGGGTCGGCAAAGCCCATTTCTTTAGCTTTCCTCGCCACCTCGGCATCAAATGGATGTGCAGCCACTTCCTTTTCAAACTCTACGATATTAGAAAACTTCTTTAAGAAGAAAAGGTCTATTTCACACCATTCATGAATTGTCTCAATCGCAACGCCGCGGCGCAGCGCCTCGCCAATATAGAACAGTCTTTCATCTCCCGCTTTTCGAATCCGCTTTTCAATCAGCGCATCACTTATTTCTTCAGCATCATCAAGCTGAAGGTGATAAACCCCGCTTTCCAAGGAACGAACAGCCTTCAGAATCGATTCTTCAAGCGTACGGCCGATCGCCATTACTTCTCCTGTCGCTTTCATTTGCGTGCCAAGCGTACGGTTGGCTGATTCGAACTTGTCAAATGGCCATCTTGGTATTTTGGAGACAATATAGTCAAGGGCCGGCTCAAAGCAGGCGTATGTTTTTCCTGTTACCGGGTTTTTCATTTCATCAAGCGTTAATCCGACAGCGATTTTGGCTGCCAGTTTAGCGATTGGATAACCTGTCGCTTTAGAAGCAAGGGCAGACGAACGGCTGACACGCGGGTTTACTTCAATGATGTAATATTGGAAGCTATGCGGATCAAGTGCCAATTGCACATTACAGCCGCCTTCGATGCCGAGCGCGCGGATAATTTTCAATGATGTATTGCGCATCATCTGATATTCACGGTCACTTAGCGTTTGGCTTGGAGCCACAACGATCGAGTCCCCTGTATGGACCCCTACCGGATCAATGTTTTCCATATTACAAACGACAATGGCATTGTCATTTGAATCTCGCATCACTTCATATTCAATCTCTTTATAGCCAGCAATACTTTTCTCTAACAGACATTGTGTAACCGGGCTGTACTTTAAGCCGCTCGTTACTGTCTCGATCAGTTCTTCCTCGTTCGTACAAATTCCGCCGCCTGTACCGCCAAGCGTATAGGCCGGGCGGACAATCACTGGATAGCCAATTTTCTCAACAAACGTATATGCTTCTTCCAGTGTATGGATGATTTCACTTTCTGGCACCGGCTCATTCAACTTGTTCATTAGCTGACGGAACAAATCACGGTCTTCGGCCTGCTCAATCGCCGACAGTTTAGTGCCGAGCACTTTCACTCCATATTCTTCAAGAACACCTGCTTTTGCCAGTTCAACTGCCATATTCAAACCTGTTTGTCCGCCAAGCGTCGGCAGAATAGCATCCGGGCGCTCCTTTTGAATAATGCGGCTGACAAATTCAAGCGTGATCGGCTCGATATACACAGCATCCGCAATTTCTGTATCTGTCATAATCGTCGCAGGATTAGAATTCACAAGAATAACGCGGTACCCTTCTTCTTTTAAGGCTAAGCAAGCTTGTGTTCCTGCGTAATCAAATTCTGCTGCCTGGCCGATAACAATCGGTCCGGATCCAATTACTAATATGCTTTTAATATCTGTACGTTTAGGCATGTTGAAGCTCCTTCCCAGCATGTTCTTTCATCATGTTGATAAAGCGGTCGAATAAATGGTTGTCATCTTCCGGCCCAGGCGATGCTTCCGGATGATATTGAACAGTGAAAGCCGGATATTGTTTATGGGCCAATCCTTCAATCGTTCCGTCATTGAGCGCAACGTGAGTAATCTTGAGTTCTGTATGCGCAATTGTTTCTTCATCCACTGCATAGCTGTGGTTTTGGGATGTAAGGGCAGTTTTTCCTGTAGCCAAGTCTTTCACCGGGTGATTGGAGCCGCGGTGTCCGAATTTCAATTTAAATGTATCGGCCCCGGATGCCAGGGCAAAAAGCTGGTGCCCAAGACAGATGCCAAAGATTGGCACTTTTCCAATCAGCTTACTTACGGTCTCAATCGCATGCGGGACATCTTTTGGATCCCCCGGTCCGTTCGACAGCATAATGCCGTCAGGATTCAGCTGCAGAATTTCTTCAGCTGTTGTGTCGTGCGGGACAACGATGATATCGCAGTCACGGTTGTTTAATTCGCGCAGGATGCCGTGCTTCATACCAAAGTCCATCAACACCACGCGATAGCCCCGTCCTGGGTTCGGGTAAGCGGATTTAGTTGATACTTGGTCTACCTGGTCAGTCGGGAGAACCGCTGCCTGCAGGCGATGAATCACTTCCTCTGCTTTTTCCTCAACAGATACGATCGCTCCTTTTAATGTGCCGTACCGACGGATAATTCTCGTTAATTTTCTTGTATCGATGCCGCAAATCGCGGGAATCTGCTTCATTTTTAAATACTCGTCAAGGGACATTTCGCTTCGGAAGTTTGAAGGAAAATCAGCTGCTTCCTTCACGACTAACGCCTTTACAGCAGGACGGATCGTTTCGAAATCGTCACGGTTAATGCCGTAGTTTCCGACTAGCGGATACGTAAAAGTAACAATTTGTCCACAATAAGACGGATCGGATAACACTTCCTGATAACCGGTCATTCCAGTTGTAAATACCACTTCTCCAATAATCTCTTTATCGCTTCCAAAACCTTCGCCGATAAAGACCGTTCCATCTTCTAAAATAAGCTGTTTTTTCATACTTGCACCTTTCCTTCCTGCCATACGAGTTTACCTTCTGAGATTGTGGCTGTTGGCCAGCCGCTGCACTTCCAGCCCGCAAACGGTGTATTCTTCCCTTTGGAATAAAACGTTTCGGGATCAATTTCCTTTTCAGCCTGCAAATCAATCACTGTGATATCAGCAGTGGCTCCTGCTTCGAGCGTTCCGTAAGGCAGCCCAAACGCTTGTGCCGGCTTCACTGTCATCCAATCTACAAGCTGCTGTAATGTAATAAGCCCTTTTTTCACTAGATGCGTGTACAAAAGCGGAAACGCTGTTTCTAAACCAACAATGCCGAATGGAGCAGTCTGCATGCCGGCCGCTTTTTCCTCTGCTGTATGCGGAGCATGATCCGTCGCGATAAAATCAATCGTTCCGTCCAGCAAGCCGTCAATTAAAGCCTGTTGGTCTTTTCTGGACCGCAGCGGCGGATTCATTTTGAAGTTTGTGTCTGCTCCCGGGATATCTTCATCGCAAAGCAGCAAGTGATGCGGGGTTACTTCCGCAGTTACGCGGATGCCTGCTTTTTTCGCATCTCTCACCGTTCTTACGGATCCTTCCGTACTGATATGGCAAACATGGTAATGGCACCCTGCCGCCTCAGCAATCAGCACATCTCTGGCGATATGTACAGATTCACAAATGGAAGGAATGCCAGGGATATTATGTTCTGCGGCAAACTTTCCATCGTGGACGGCTCCTCCGTAAATCAGCGAGTTGTCCTCACAGTGAGCGACTACTGCTGCTCCGATGGCTGCCGCCTGTTTCATTGCTTCATACATCATTCCTGCCTGCTGGATGCCCACTCCATCATCCGTGAAAGCAAACGCTCCAGTCTCTTTTAAGCTCGAAAAATCTGTTAATTCTTTCCCGGCTTCCCGAATTGTAATCGATGCATACGGAAGCACGCGGATATGGGCAGTTTCTGCGATGCGGCGGTTTAAGCTTGTTAAATTTTCCACTGTGTCTGGAACAGGGCGCGTGTTTGGCATAGCAGCAATTGTAGTAAAACCGCCTGCTGCCGCTGCCAGCGTGCCTGTTTGAATCGTTTCCTTGTGTTCGCCTCCCGGCTCGCGCAAATGAACGTGCAAATCAATCAGGCCAGGAACAACCAGCTGTCCTTCCGCATCCAGGACTTTTTCGCCGTTCGCTTTGAGGTCTTCCCCGATTTCTGCAATCTTTGTTCCTTCTACTCGCACATCACGTTTGATGAACTCACCGTTTTCAGCAAGAATATTGCCATTTTTGATTAACCAATTCATTTGAATTGCTCCCTTCCAGCACTTTTTTTAGAACAGCCATTCTCACGAATACACCATTTTCCATTTGTTTAAAAATACGGGACCGGCTGCACTCGACAAGACCATCCGCAATCTCGACATCCCTGTTTACCGGAGCAGGATGCATAATGATGCTTCCCGGCTTCATCCTTTGCTCCCTCTCTACTGTTAAGCCATACATTTGATGGTAGTCTTCTTTTGTCATCTCTGCTCCGCCATCATGGCGTTCATGCTGAATTCTCAGAAGCATCAAGACATCTACCTCTTCTACCAGGCGATCCAGCTCCATATAGTCACCAGCTGTTAAATAGTCATCAGCAAACCATTCTGGCGGTCCTGAAAAGCGAACGTCCGCTCCCAGCTTGCGAAGAGCTTCCGCATTGGAACGTGCGACCCGGCTGTGGCGAATATCCCCAACAATTCCGACCTTTAATCCTTCAAACCGGTTAAACTCCTGCTGGATTGTAAACAAGTCGAGCAGGCACTGGGTAGGATGCTGTCCGCAGCCGTCTCCTGCGTTAATAACCGGGATATTTACTTTATTTACAAGTTGCTTATAATATTGATCTTCTTTGTGGCGGATGACGACGGCATTGACACCGATTGATTCAAGCGTGCGGACTGTATCGTACAACGTTTCTCCTTTTAACACGCTGGAACTTCCTGCTTCAAACGGGATGACCTCAAGGCCTAATTTGCGCTCGGCCACTTCAAAGCTCGTCTTCGTGCGCGTGCTGGCTTCAAAAAACAAATTAGCAACAAATGTCTGCTCGCCTGCTCGCCAGCTTTCACCTTGAGAGAATTTCTGCGCTTGCATTAATATTAACAGAATTTCATCTTTATTCATATCCTTAATTGAAACTAAATTTTGCCTCATCATTTCTCCGCCTCCATTTTTCATAAAAAAAACACCCGTTTCTAAGGGTGTTTAGCAGTTAAGACAATGTTTTGACGGCAAATCCGTGCGCACAATTGTCTAACACCCTTAAATGCCTCTCTGGACATTTTTAAAAGGTCTCTATGAAGTTATGCATATTCCGTTCATTATTTTGTATAGATTATGCATTCACTCTTTGTTTGTCTCTCTGGACAACGATTAAAGAGCACCTGCTTTATTCATGAATGGTTACTTGATCTATTCCATCCGCTTCTTCTAAGGCAACAACGATTCGCTCGCTGCTTGCTGAAGGAATGTTTTTCCCGACATAATCCGCTCGGATCGGCAGCTCGCGGTGGCCGCGGTCAACCAGCACAGCCATTTGAATATGGGAGGGCCGGCCAATATCCATCACTGCATCCATGGCAGCACGGACCGTCCTGCCCGTATAAAGCACATCGTCAACAAGAATGACGATCTTATTCGTTACACTTACAGGAATATCAGACCCCTTGACCTCCGGATCATTGTTGACTGTTTTTACTGATAAATCGTCTCTGTATAACGAGATATCAAGATCACCTACTGGTATATCTTGTCCTTCTATTTGCTTAATCCGTTCTGCCAGCCTTTGCGCTAAATAAATCCCTCTTGTTTTGATTCCGATCAGAACGCAATTTTCAATTCCTTTGTTTTTTTCCAATATTTCATGGGCAATTCGCGTCAATGCCCGGCGTATCGCCTGCTCATCCATCACCGTTGCTTTTTCCATTTCATCACCTCATGACCTTGATCATAAAAAAATCCTCTCGCCGAAAGACGAGAGGGTGCGTTCATGCAAGCATGCGAAGAAGAAACAAGGCTCCTCCTGCATGCAATCCGTTACCTTCTCAGCCTCACGGGACTGTGTGTTAAAGGTCTTATTCAACTATCCTAAGCTTACCTTTTCTTTTTTCGCTTGTCAATTGTTTTTCGACAAGATTTCTAGCAGGCGCTCAAATTCCTTCGGAAGAGGCGCTTCAAATTCCATATATTCACCCGTACGCGGATGAATAAAGCCAAGCACGCCTGCATGCAGCGCCTGACCATCAATATCGAGCGTCTTTTTAGGCCCGTACTTCGGATCTCCGGCAAGCGGGTAGCCAATATACTTCATATGCACCCTGATTTGATGAGTACGGCCGGTTTCAAGCACACATTCAACGAATGTAAAGTTTTCAAACCGCTCCAGCACGTGAAAATGCGTAACAGCATGCTTCCCGCCGTTAGCCACCGTCATGCTTTGTCTGTCTTTTTGATCACGGGCAATCGGTGCGTCAACCGTGCCATGATCATGCGGAATCACGCCATGGACAATGGCACGATACTTCCGGGTGACCGTTTTGTCAACAAGCTGCTGAACAAGCTTCTCGTGCGCCATGTCGTTTTTGGCTACCATCAGCAGACCTGACGTATCTTTATCGATCCGGTGAACAATGCCCGGACGCATCACGCCGTTAATTCCCGATAAATCCTTGCAATGCGCCATTAACCCATTGACAAGCGTTCCGGATAAATGTCCTGGAGCAGGGTGAACGACCATTCCCCGCGGCTTATTGACGACAAGCACATCCCCGTCCTCATAATAAATGTCAAGATCCAACTCCTCCGGCTCTACATCAAGAGGCTCCGGATCTGGAATATCAATCAGCAGTTCATCTCCCTGCACACACTTATAATTCGATTTGACAGGCTTGCCATTGACTTTTATCAAGCCGGCTTTTATCCAATCTTGCACTTGTGTGCGTGACCATTCCTCGTTAATCCCCGCTGCTACTTTATCAATCCTGACATTTTCTTCTTCTTCGCGAACTTTATATTCTATCCTATCCATTCACTTTCCTCTTTTCCTTCCTGTCTTCCATAAACATGGCAATAAACAGCAAAATAACGCCGAATGTTAAAGCAGCATCGGCAATATTAAATATTGGGAAATCGTAATTAAAGATATACGTGTTAAAGAAGTCTACGACCTCCTTGCGGAACACGCGATCAATGAAATTGCCAATCGCCCCTCCAAGCAAAAATGCAAGAGCGCTTTTCATAAGCGGCTTGTTTTTTGCCTCTGTTTGCATATAATATACGATTCCTGCCACAACTACCAGTGTGATGAGATAAAAGAGCCAGAATTGTCCTTCCAGCATCCCCCATGCGGCTCCCCGATTGCGATGGGAAGTAATATAAAAGAAATCCTTTATAATTTCTACACTTTCGCCAATTTCCATACTTTTTACAACTAACCATTTTGTCCATTGGTCCAGCAATACTACAAGCAGCGCTAACAAATAATACAAAGAAACTCCTCCATTTCTATGCGCCTCTTTTCAGCCATTAAAAAAGCTGTCCTGCAAGCAACACACGTTTCCGATAATTACCCAAGAGCATAAATTATCAGAACGGACACTTGCAGGACAACCTCCTATTTAAGCGAGTATAATCGGCTTGCTATTATCTGTCTTACTGTGCTTCCGTGAAATGTTTAGAGACAACATCAGCGCAGCGCGGGCACAGTGTCGGATGCTTCGGATCTTCTCCTACCTCAGCGGAGACCGTCCAGCAGCGTTCGCACGTTTCTCCTTCTGCTTTTTCGACTGTCACAGCGATATGATCGAATACCATCGCATGAGCAGGAGCTTCCTCTTTCGCTCCTCCCCGCTCAAACCCGGAAACAATTAATAATTGTTTCATGTCTTCCTGAATAGAATCAAGCAACGCGCCTGTTTCCTGATCAGTATAGACAGTCACCTTGGCTGTTAACGACTTGCCGATGACCTTCTCGTTGCGGGCTTCTTCGAGCGCTTTCAGCACATCATCGCGTACATCCATAAACTTCGTCCATTTATCCGTCAGCTCAGCTGCTCCATCAAGTGCTTTCCACTCTGGCATATCTGTCAGCTGGACACTTTCTTCTGTGACACCCGGCACGTATGCCCAAACCTCATCGGCTGTATGCGACAAGATTGGCGACAACAGCTTTGTTAACGCGAGAAGTGTTTCATAAAGGACTGTTTGAATCGCACGGCGATCCTGATGATTTTCCGGTTCAATGTACAGAATGTCTTTTGCAAAATCCAGATAGAAGGCGCTTAAATCAACTGTACAGAAATTATTTACCGCATGATAGATAGCAGCGAATTCATAGTTTTCATAATGATAGTGAACTTCCTTGATCAATTCATTCAGCTTCACAAGCATAAATTGATCCACTTCGCGCAGGCTTTCATAGGCAACAGCATGGTCAGCCGGTTGAAAATCAGCTAAATTGCCGAGCAGGAAGCGGAACGTATTACGGATTTTCCGGTAGACTTCCGCCACTTGCTTTAAGATGGCATCTGATACACGGACATCCGCTTGAAAGTCAACGGATGCTACCCATAGACGTAAAATATCAGCTCCGAGCTGTTTCATGACCTTTGAAGGAACAACGACATTTCCAAGTGATTTACTCATTTTGCGGCCTTCCCCATCAAGAGCAAAACCATGGCTCAGCACCCCTTTGTAAGGAGCTTTGCCAGTCACCGCTACACCAGTTGTTAATGAAGAGTTAAACCAGCCGCGATATTGGTCAGATCCTTCAAGATAAAGATCAGCCGGACGCTGCAAATCCTCCCGCTCTTCCAGCACAGCCTGATGCGAAGAGCCGGAATCAAACCATACATCCATAATATCCGTTTCCTTCGTAAATTGGCCGTTCGGGCTTCCAGGATGAGCAAAGCCTTCTGGAAGAAGATCCTTTGCTTCTCTTTCAAACCAAACATTAGAGCCGTGTTTGCGGAATAATTCAGACACGTGGCTAATTGTTTCATCTGTAATAATCGGTTCATTGTTTTCAGCATAGAAAACCGGGATCGGCACACCCCATGCCCGCTGACGGGAAATACACCAATCTCCACGGTCACGAACCATATTAAAGAGACGCGTTTCCCCCCATGCAGGTACCCATTTTGTTTCCTTAATGGCTTCAAGAAGCTCATTCCGGAACTTATCAATAGAAGCAAACCATTGAGCAGTTGCCCGGAAGATCACCGGTTTTTTCGTCCGCCAGTCATGCGGATAAGAATGCGTGAAGAACTCTAATTTGAGCAGTGCGCCTGCTTCTTCTAATTTTTCCGTCACTGGCTTGTTTGCTTCATCATAGAACAAGCCGGCAAAGCCTGGCGCTTCCTCTGTCATCACTCCGCGGTCGTTAACCGGGCAAAGAACATCTAGTCCGTATTTTTTCCCGATTTGGAAGTCATCCTCCCCATGACCAGGAGCTGTATGCACGCAGCCGGTTCCAGCATCGATCGTGACGTGCTCGCCCAGCATGACAAGAGAATCTCTCTCATACAGCGGATGCTTCGCTACAATGTACTCAAGCTCTTCCCCTTTGACTGTCTTCACGATTTCAGGAGATTCCCATCCTACTTTGGCAGCCACTTCTTCAACCAAGTCCTCAACCACCACATATTGCTCGCCGCCTGCTTTTACAACAGCATACTTTAATTCCGGATGAACGGAAATGCCGAGGTTGGCAGGAATCGTCCAAGGAGTTGTCGTCCAGATGACAATTTTAGTGCCTTCCTCCAGTGCGCCTTTTCCGTCTTTGACATCAAAGGCCACATAAATAGATGGCGAGCGCTTGTCTTTATACTCGATTTCAGCTTCAGCCAGAGCAGACTCGCTGGATGGAGACCAGTAAACTGGCCGCAGGCCTTTATAAATATAGCCCTTCTTCGCCATTTCTCCGAAAACTTTAATTTGCTGGGCTTCATATTCCGGCTTTAATGTGATATAAGGGTTATCCCAATCCCCGCGTACGCCTAAATGTTTAAATTGCTCTTTTTGATTTTCAATTTGTTCATACGCATATTTCTCACATAGCTTGCGGAATTCTGCAATGGTCATTTCTTTTCGATTGACGCCTTTATTAGTCAGCGCTTGCTCAATCGGCAATCCATGTGTATCCCAGCCGGGTACATAAGGAGCATGGAAACCGCTCATGGATTTATAGCGGACAATAAAGTCTTTTAAAATTTTGTTCAGCGCATGGCCCATGTGGATATCGCCATTTGCATAAGGAGGGCCGTCGTGCAGAACGAACATTGGCCGCCCTTTCGTCCGCTCCTGAACTTTTTCATAAATTCTCATTTCCTCCCATTGCTTCTGCATAGCCGGTTCACGCTTCGGCAAGTTGCCGCGCATCGGGAACTCTGTCTTTGGCATTAATAATGTGTCTTTGTATTCCATTGTATATCCTCCTTTTTTTACAGCTGCCACCTATATAACAGCAAGGTTAACGCGCCATGCTATTGTTCGGTTCATTTGAACAGGACGAAATAAACAGTTCATTTTCATTCCATTCAGCTAAAGCGTGCAAGAGACATCCTTTGCTCGAATGAGTCAAAAACAATCGGCGCCCCGTTTCACAAAGTCTAAACAAAAAAACCTTCTCATCCCTAGAAAAGGGACGAGAAGGTTTCCCGCGGTGCCACCCTGTTTAACACAAAAAATGTGTTCACTCAAGCATTCGTATCGTGAATGACCCGCTCTTCTCTACTTGACTATTTCGTTCAAAAAGAGCGCTCCAGGGTGATGTTCCATTTTCCAGTTTTACCAGGCTCGCACCATTCCCTGGCTCGCTTAAAAAGAATTGAAAAATGTACTGTCCCTATCATCGCATCTGTCTTATTCGCTTTTTTCTAATGTTTCAATTATAAAAACTGTCCGGCTGTTCGTCAAGCTTACAAATCGTCTTCGCTAAGCTTCTCCAGCTCCTCGTTATCCACTTCAAATTCCATCAGGGCATCCCAGTCATCATTATTAAGCAAATCAAGCTGGGCTTCCATCAGCATCTTAAAGCGGGTGCGGAACACTTTCGATTGTTTTTTCAGCTCTTCAATCTCAATAGCGATTTTTCTGGCTTTTGCCAATGACTCATTGACGATCCGGTCGGCATTCTTTTCTGCTTCCCGGATAAGAAGCTTGGCTTCTTTATGAGCGTTTCTTTTTACTTCCTCTGCAGTTTCCTGGGCAATAACAATCGATTTATTTAACGTTTCCTCGATGTTTGAAAAATAACCAAGTCTTTCACTCTGGCTGTTCAACTGCTCTTCCAGCTCTTTTTTTTCGCGGATAATTAATTCATAGTCTTTGATAATTTGATTTAAAAAACTGTTTACCTCGTCTTCATCGTATCCGCGAAATCCCCGGCTGAACTCTTTATTATGTATATCTAACGGCGTTAAAGGCATAAGCCCACCTCCAGTGCAAATCTTTCATTCACATTTTTATCTGCTGTTTAACATTATAATGGTTTTTCCACAGTTTGTGGTAAAATTCCTCTAATTTTGAGAATTTATTTTACCATTCCTAATATAATTCGCCATTTTTCTTTCTTGGTTTTCCCTTCAACAGCTATTAGCTTCGCCCTTCCTGCTCCCCTCATCGAAAGCATATCTCCCTCTTTGCATTCGAATGCCGGATTCTCCTGCTGCTTCCAGTTGACCTTCACCAGCCCTCCCTTGATGGCCGCTTGTACTTTATGCCTCGATTGCTTTGCAAAAGCGGACAAGATCGCATCAAGGCGCAAGGAACTGACAGTAGCCGCTAGTTCTTTCCAGTCTTCTTCTGGAACAATCGCCTCTTGTCCATCCTTTTCACTAAGCGTTATCTTGGTTTTTCCTATTTGATTAAAATTCAATTCAATGTAACGGCCCACTTCTGCTGCCGCCAAAAATTGAACTCTTTTGCCGTCTGTCAGAATATCGCCAAATTTCCCTCTCTTCAAGCCCAGCCCCATTAAACTGCCAAGCACCTGCGGATGAGTAACCGACACAAATTTATCAGGGTAATTCACCTCATATAGCACAGTATCAAAGTCTTTTTCCGAGGGGGTGAAATAACCAGGGCAAATATAAGCTCTTTTTCTCTCTGACCGGTCTGTTCCTCCAAAAAAGAAAGCCGTGGTATCACCCTGCTCACCAACTATCGATTGAACGATTTCCTGTTCTCTCGGGTCCAGAAAATCGGTCAGCTTTGGTGCATACATTTCAGCCGCCTCTCTTTTCCACTCAAGCACCTGGTCAATAAACTCCTTTTCCTCCGGGCGAAAGTGCTGATAAATAGATGACATGGCATTTTTCTCCTTTCCCTTATCACTCTGTTTCAAACCGCCTGGCGCCTTTGCCCTGAATAAAGAACCAAATCAATTTCCTTCATCAAGCCTCTCGGACGGATTAAAAGCAAAAAAGGAAGCGGCTGCTTCCCATTACGGTCAAATCAAACTATCAAATTACCCAAATGGCGAGCTGATTCAGTCCTCTTACTGCCAAATTCAACACTAAAAAGGCAACAAGCGGCGAAATATCAATCATGCCGATCGGGGGAACAATCTTGCGGAAAGGCTCCAAATAAGGCTCGCAAATTCTGGCAAAGAAGCGGCCAATCGAAGTTTCCCGGGCATTCGGGAACCAAGACATTAAAATATAAATGATAAGAGCCCATGAATAAAGCTCGATCAATCTCATTAATAAACCAACTACTATTAACATGTCGCTTATGACCACCCCGTATTATTAGTATCGTCTTCCGTTAAAAACTGTGTAATGCTGCCGTCGACCTCCACGTTATCCGGAGTGCACAGGAAGATCTTCGGGCCTAGCTGCTGAATGTCTCCGCCGATCGCATAGACAGTTCCGCTTAAAAAATCAATGATCCGCTTAGCTTGGTCATGCTGAATGCGCTGCAAATTCACGATAACAGCCCGCCGGTTCTTTAAATGGTCAGCAATTTCCTGTGCTTCTGCAAATACCCGCGGCTCACTAAGAATCACCTTGGAGGATTTTTGCACACTTTGCAGGCTTACTATATTCTTCTTCGCAGATTTTGAGCTTTTTGCTGTTCTTTCTTCCTCATCTGCTTCAGGCTCTTCCACCAGCTGATAGTCATCTTCATCTAACATAAAAAAGGCTTTAAATTTAGACTTGATTCCCATCACTCCACCTCCTGGGCTTATTCACCAACAAGGGCTGTGCCAATTCTCACCATTGTCGCGCCTTCCTCAATAGCAATTTGATAGTCATTGCTCATGCCCATTGATAATTCTGCACATGGCGCATAAGACCATTCTCTGCTTTGAATATCTTCTTGGAGTTTCTTTAACTTCTTAAAGCACTGACGCAGCGTCTGTTCATCGTCTGTTAACGGCGCCATCGTCATGAGGCCGCATACTGTAATCTTCTCATATTGGGCGAGCTGCTCGACAAATGACATTACTTCTTCAGGAGACAGCCCATGCTTAGATTCTTCTCCCGATACATTCACTTGAACGAAGCACTTAACCGGCTGTGCCGCCCGCTTGTTAATTTCCTTCGCCAATGAAAGCCGGTCAAGCGAATGTATGTATGACACTTTATCAATAATCTGTTTCACCTTTCGTGATTGCAAGCTGCCAATAAAATGCCAGACGGGCTCTCCCTGGAGCTTGTCCCACTTTTCCAAAAGCCCTTCATCCCGGTTTTCTCCGAGGTGAAGGAGTCCAGCTTCGAGCGCTTCCTGTGCTCGCTCCACTGATACATATTTTGTTACAGCAATAACTTTCACTTCATCAGGCTGTCGGCCCGATCTGTCACAGGCTTCTTGAATCTGCCTCTGCACCTCTTGCAGTTTGTCTGCCACTTTCATGTTGAAACTCCTTCCTTCCATCCAATGAACCCCAGCATTCTTCCTGTTTTTCCATTATCGCGGCGATGAGAAAAAAATTCATTATTACAGCTTGTGCACCGTTTGGAAGAACGAATATTTTCACGGGGAATCCCTGCTTGTATCAAAATCAGCTCATTTAGCTCTTGCAAAGAAAGATGAAACTGTCCAGGTTCTCCCTCTGCCGGAGCAAAAGGAAGCGGGGAACGGTCATCTGTCCATTGGCGCACCCGGTCAATGACTCGGCTGTCTACTTTATAGCACTTCTGGCAAATAGACGGCCCGATTACCGCTTCCATATCTTCCGGCTTGATTCCGTCTTTTTCCCACTCTTCCACAAGCCGGGCACCGATGCCGAGCACCGTGCCCTTCCAGCCTGCATGAGCCGTGCCTATCCGTTTGTCCTTTTTGGATAAAAAATAAAGAGGGACACAATCAGCATAGCAAAGCGTTAATAGGATGCCCTTTTCGTTTGTGTACAAACCATCTGTATCCGGAAAGCTTGACTCATAGTAGAGACCGCCTTTGCCGCTATCTGTTTTAGTCACCTGGGCCACGCGTTTTCCATGTGTCTGGCAGGCGCCAACCCAAGATCCGGCGGGAATGCCTACAAGACTGCCAATCCTTTCGCGATTAGCCCTTACATCTTCCGGGCGATCGTTCACATGGAAACCGGTATTTAAACTGGCAAACTCTCCAGTGCTCTCACCGCCGATTTTAGTGGAAAAACCCGCCACAAGACCAGGCACCGCTTCGTGCCAATCTTTGATTATATAAAAGCTGTCGTGCGCAGAAACAAAGGGTTCCGTCATATTTTCTACTCCCGAGCATTTTCTTTTAGTGTAACATAATCAAACAAGAAACGTCACTGAAAAACAAATTATTCGCCTTTCGTTTCCCCTTCTCCAGCGGGAGAATGCCCTGAATGCCGAACGAGAATTACGTCTTCGCCAATTTTAACAATTTGTGACCAAGGAATAACAATTTCTTCTTCTTTTCCAAAGAGGCCAAAAATTTTTCCTGATGTGCTAATGACGATCGAGTCGATTGTTCCTGCTGTTAAATTCAAATGAATATCAGAAATATTCCCGAGCTTCTTGCCGTTGGCGACATTGACAATATCTTTTAACTGGAAATCAGATATTCTTCCCAAACACGTTGCCTCCTTTGATCCTTAGTTGCCGATATATTACTATATGCGAAAATAAAAAAATAAGACTCCTTGGACACCTGCCCGAAAGAGTCTTATTTTTTCATCTTTTTAATTAATGTTTTTATTCATTTGTTTAATAGCCGCCTTTTCCAGCCTTGAGACTTGTGCCTGGGAGATGCCGATTTCTTCAGCCACTTCCATTTGTGTTTTCCCTTGAAAAAAGCGTTTTCGAATGATCATTTTTTCGCGGTCGTTCAGCCTTTTCAGCCCCTCTTTTAAAGCAATTTCCTCAATCCATTGCGTATCTTTATGGCTGTCGTCGCTTAGCTGGTCCATAACAAAGATCGGATCTCCGCCATCATTATAAATCGGTTCAAATAAAGAAACTGGATCTTGAATCGCATCAAGGGCAAATACAATTTCTTCTTTTGGCACATCCAGTTCCCTGCTGATTTCTTCAGCCGTCGGTTCCTTCGATGTCTCAGCAATCAATCGCTCCCTCACCTGCAGCGCTTTATAAGCAATATCCCGCAGTGAACGGGATACGCGGATTGGGTTATTATCACGCAAATACCGACGAATCTCACCGATAATCATAGGCACAGCGTATGTAGAGAAACGGACATTATGACTTAAATCAAAGTTATCAATGGATTTCATCAGTCCAATACAACCGACTTGAAACAAGTCATCCACGTATTCACCGCGGTTGTTAAATCGTTGAATGACACTTAGCACAAGCCGCAAATTTCCATTCACAAGCTTTTCCCGTGCACTCAGCTCCCCTCCTTGAAGGCGGCGGAATAAATCGCGCATCTCTTCATTTTTTAATACCGGGAGCTTCGAGGTATCCACACCGCATATTTCCACTTTATTACGTGCCATTATGAAAATCCCCTCCTCGCAGGAACTGCTGTACAACCAACAGTATCTCCCTGCAAAAAGAAAACTATGCATCAAAGAAAAACGGAAGAGCTCGCGCTGCACCATTAGTAAAATAGTCCCTGAGAGAAAAAATCACTTTTTCCACCTTTTGGGAACAAGGACTATTTAACCAAATTTTCAAACGCACTTGAAATGTGAGATAAACAGAAAAATCCCGTGAATGGCCACAGCCCGATTCTGCCTGCAGCTGCCGAGGTGACAGACTGCAGGCAGAATCGGGCTTACTCGCCAGTCAAACCATTTTATTAAACTCTTTTTGCAGACGCTGGATGATTCTCTTTTCCAGCCTGGAAATGTAAGATTGTGAAATCCCCAATAAATCGGCCACGTCTTTTTGTGTTTTTTCCTCTTCTCCTTTTAATCCGAAACGAAGCTCCATGATTTGCTTTTCCCGGTCAGATAAATGCTCCATCGCCTTAAACAACAGACTTCGATCTACTCCCGCCTCAATGTCTCGTGTAATAATATCATCATCTGTCCCGAGCACATCGGAAAGCAGCAGCTCATTTCCATCCCAGTCAACGTTTAAAGGTTCATCGAACGACACTTCAGAACGAATTTTGTTGTTGCGGCGCAAATACATTAAAATCTCATTTTCAATACATCTTGATGCATACGTAGCTAATTTAATTTTCTTTTCGGGATTAAATGTATTTACAGCTTTGATTAATCCAATCGTGCCAATGCTGATTAAATCCTCAATATTGATGCCTGTATTTTCAAACTTCCTGGCAATATAGACCACAAGACGCAAATTCCTTTCGATCAGCAGGGCTCTGGCTGCTTGATCGCCTTTTGGCAGCTTAATCAGCAATTTTTCTTCTTCATCTCTTGATAAAGGCGGAGGAAGCGCTTCGCTTCCGCCAATATAATAAATTTCATCCGTTTTCAGCTTTAATTTAATAAGCAGCTTGTACCAATAATAAGTGATTTTTAACCGTAAACTCCTCATAAAGCCTCCTCCTCGTTAATAAGAATAAATATCTCTGTTTACGAAACCTCTTCATACGATAAAGATAAGACCATTTTTGGGTGAAGGATGCATGAAAACTGACCATCGGATGATAAATTCATAGAAGTAAAGGCAACAAGCACTTTCGGGACAGCTACACTTTTCTTGTGGTTGCTAATCTTTACATCGTCAGGCTTGAAAGCCGGCAACAGCTGGTGAGCCTTTCCTACAGACTTAGCAGGGATAAGCCTCATTTTATTCAGCCATTCCTTTGGTAAATATTCATCTTGAAAAAGCAAAACTTCGGGCTGTTCTGCCGCTTTAATTACCTCTTCCGGAAGCTTTTCTTCCAAGCCGGCAATGGAAACAAACATGACAGGCGCTTTCGATATAGGATCATGCAGTTGATTGCCTGTATCTACAAGACCCTTTAACAGAAACTCGACATTATTGATGACTACCTTCACATCAAGCAGCTGATCATGTTGAAGCTTGGCTGTCTCAAAGTCGCCTGCCCGGCTCCTGGCAAAGTAAAAAGCAACCGGCAAACCAAACATGACAAATATCCAGCTGACAGGATCGCCAAATCCCTTTAATCCCGCAAGAAACAGGTTGGATTCTAGCTGCATGTCAAATTGAATAAAATAATGAGCACCAAGCAGCATCCCGCCGGTTAAGAATGTGGAGAAATAAAAGGCCATTAAATTAACAAAAAAATATTTCCAGCGCCGATAACCAAAAACAGCAAACACCATGGCTGCTGATAAAGCAATTTTTGCAAGCGGATGGCCCGCCGCTTCTGCAAAAGGGGTGACCATCATCAGAATGCTAGCAGATCCGATTCCTCCTCCTAAAAGAAGGCGATGCCATTTAACCGGCCGCTTCAGAAAGATAGCTGTCATCCATAACAACAGGCTGTCTGCAAGCAGATTGAGCAGCCATAATGCGTCTAAGTATAAAACCACACGTATTTCTCCCTCCTTGCCAGCGTTATTTCATACAATTAAAACATTTGTTTAAAGTATATCGAGCAATGAAAAAGAAGTGTGTCACAATATAGAAAGGAAACTAAACAATTTTTAAAGGAAAATTCCGGTTTTTGTCATATTAGAGGGAAGAGGAAGAGGAGCGAAAAGTTTGCAACAGCAGAACTGATGTTCTATAATAAAATAAAAAGCTAAAGGCTGTCCATATGGAACAGCCTTTAGCTTTATCAGTTGATCTGCCTTTTATCGGCGTCTATTTCTGTTTCTAAGGAATGTTGGAATGTCAAGCGTATCCTCTGCAGGCTGAGATGGCTGTCTTGACGGCATTTCTTGTTGAGGGGCCTCTTCGTGTCTTACCTCACGCTTCGGCGGTGAAACCGGTGTTTGAGCCGGCTGTTGCTTCATTTGGTTGAAGCTAGGGCGCGACTGCTTCGGCTGCTGCAAGTCGGACTCTTTAAAGCCGGTTGCAATAACAGTTACTACGATTTCATCCTTTAAGTTTTCATTAATGACGGAACCAAAGATCATATTAACTTCCTGGTCTGAAGCAGAAGCAACGATATCAGCAGCTTCTTGTACTTCGTAAAGGCTTAAGTTCGTTCCGCCTGTAATATTCATGATCACGCCTTGTGCTCCGTCGATCGACGTTTCGAGCAATGGACTGGAAATCGCCTTTTTCGCTGCTTCAGCGGCACGGTTTTCACCGGAAGCAATGCCAATCCCCATCAATGCTGATCCTTTATTAGACATGATTGTTTTTACGTCAGCAAAATCCAAGTTGATTAAACCAGGAGTAGCGATAAGGTCTGAGATCCCTTGAACCCCTTGGCGAAGCACGTTATCCGCTTCACGGAATGCCTCAAGCATCGGCGTGCTTTTGTCGACGATCTCAAGCAGCCGGTCATTCGGGATAACGATCAGTGTATCCACCGCTGCTTTCATCGACTCGATGCCGCTGGCTGCCTGAGTAGCCCGTTTCCGTCCTTCAAATGTAAATGGGCGAGTAACCACTCCCACAGTTAAGGCTCCAAGATCTTTCGAAATTTGCGCAATGACGGGAGCTGCACCAGTACCTGTTCCGCCCCCCATTCCAGCTGTAACAAATACCATATCTGCTCCGCGCAAAGCCTCTTCAATTTGCTCTTTGCTTTCTTCAGCGGCTTTCTTGCCTACTTCCGGATTCGCTCCTGCTCCGAGTCCGCGGGTAAGCTTCGAGCCAATTTGCATTTTCACTTCAGCTTTTGACAGGTTAAGTGCTTGGGCATCCGTATTTACGGCAATAAATTCAACCCCCTGCACCCCATGTTCAATCATGCGATTGACAGCATTGTTTCCGCCGCCGCCTACGCCAATAACTTTTATCGTCGCTAATGAATCTAAATTAGTATCAAACTCCAACATGACAAATCCTCCTAATTCGTCGTTATTTCTCTACGATGACTTATTCTTCGAAAAAGTATCCGAAAAACTTTTTGACTTTTGAAGTCAGCTTCTGCTCCGGCTGCTTTTCAGGCCTTGCTTTTTTAGGTGGCAAAGGCTCCTCATGCCGTGATTCAGGTACCGTCACCGGCTCTTCGACAGCACTTACTTTTCTGCCCTGTAATTTCGCGTTTTTATAAGCATATTTGATTAAACCGACTGCTGCTGTGTATTGAGGCTCCCTTACGCCAATGTAATCCGGGATAGCCACACGAACACGGTTTTGGAAAACATCCTGGGCTAAATCTAAAATACCAGGGATGGCAGATGTGCCGCCTGTTAAAACAAATCCCCCCGGTACATCATGAACTCCTTGATGCCTCAATTCATCAAGAATCATTTCAAATATTTCTTCCAATCTCGCTTCAATGATATCAGAAATTTCCAATTGGCTGAATTGCTGGTGCTGATCACTGCCAATAATCGGAACACTAAACACTTCTTCTTCAGAGGCCATGTCATAAAAAGCATGTCCGTGTCTCAGCTTAATTTGCTCTGCATCTTCAGTCGTAGTCCGCAATCCAATAGATAGGTCTTTTGTAATGTGATCGCCGCCAATCGGAAAGACAGCAGTAGCTCTTATATTCCCTTGACTGAATGCCGCTACTGTAGTAGAGCCTCCTCCAATGTCAATAAGAACTGTTCCTAAATTTTGCTCATCCTTTGATAAAGCAATCTCCCCTGCTGCCAGCGGTTGAAAAACAATGTCCATGATTTCAAGACCGGCTCGCTCTACACAACGTAATGTATTATGTAAAAATGTTTTAGAGCCTGTAACGATAATACCTTCCATCTCCAAACGGACACCGATCATGCCGCGCGGATCTGTAATTTCGTCTAAGCCATCAACGATAAATTGCTTCGGAATCACGTTGATGATTTCCCGGTCAGGAGGAATAGACATTACCTGGGAAGCATCAATGACTCTGGCTACATCCACATCAGTAATTTCTCTATTTTCACTGGAAACTGCCACCACTCCGCTGCACGGCTGCAGCAGAGCATGATTGCCGGTGATGCCGACGACCACTTGTTTAATCTCTATGCCTACCATTCTTTCTGCTTGTTCGATTGCTTTCTTTATCGAATGAACGGTTTCATCAATGTCTACGACAGAACCTTTGCGAATCCCTTTCGATTTTACGTTGCCGACACCGATAATATTTAACGAATCATTTACCATCTCACCAATAATTACCTTTATAGCGGACGTACCGATGTCAAGACTTACTAACACTTCATTGCTGTTCATTCTGTGGCACCTCCCTTGGCTCTGAAAAACTCATTGTCCGAACAACAATTTCGTTCTCTTTGATCGAATTATTTATATAGTAGAAAACATTCGTCATTTTCAACATAATTCCCTTTTAAATTTTAATATTTTTTGTTATTTTAGCTTTTTAATAGACGGCTTGCGAAAACAGAAAGGTGCAAGACGCATAAAGTACTAAAGAGAAGCTATCTACAAGTCTACACCAAGTTGTCACCCTAGAAAAGTCAATTTTACTGAAAGGAAGCTATTGTTTCGTTTCAAGTTTAGGAAATTAAGTAAATTTTTTACTCACCATCAAATAACTGTATAGAAAATAATTACAGTATTTATGGTTGAGGAATCGGTTCATCGGCCGGTTCCTTCTCTTTTCCCGAATTATAAGCTTTAAAATACGAGCCCACCTCTAAATCAATAACTCCTTTGACATTTGGATCCAACTGGCTAATAATCGCCGGATAATAAACCATCTTTTCAGGAAATGTCTTCAATGTGGCTGAAACTTCAAATCCATCATTCATGAACAATTGAATATGGCGTGAATCTGTTTTTTTGGGCGCGTAATAAATTTCTGAAATAGAATTGACTATTTCATTTGGCAGCTGTTCCAGCGAGTCCATCAGCTGGTCCAGCTCAGCACCTGCTTTAAAGTTATAAAGAATGGGCAATTGTTCAGGTGTACTGCCCACTGCTTCTTTCAGTATCGTACCATTGTTTAACACTGGAAAAAGCTTTTTTCCCTTTGACAGGTAGGCCAGTTTTTGCTGTTCTTTCACAGAAATTTTTACTTTGTTCGGAAAAGTGACGGATACGTCAGCCTGCTGAATCTTCGGGTCGCGCTCAAGATTTTTTTCGGCTTGTCTTGACCCGGCTTTCCAGATGTTCTCCCCTTGCTCAATCCCGCTGTGGGCAATAATCTCAGCATCCGGCGTCAGCCGGTTTCCTTTCACCTCAATAGAAGCTACTTTACTTAACGGCGATTGGAAATAGCCAACAGCTAGTAGAATCAGGAAAAACAAGGAAATAATAAAAATGAGCCGCCGATTTGTTTTTCGCTTTCTCAACTTTTTGAGCTTCGGAATTCTCTCTTCAATAGAGATAATTTTTCCCTTCTCCATATCCTTTCCTCCAGGTTCACCGATCTGTCCAATTAAATAAATGGAAAAGCGGCTCAACATCTATGCCGCCTGTTCTATTACACCTATTGTAATGCAGAGAGAAAGAGGATAAAAGAAAAAACCACTCTTTTATTTACTTCCTGTTGTTTCTGCGTTCATTAATTGTTTGTCTGTCCTTATTTATCTGCTAATTCCAGCATGACAGAGAACAGCCGTTCCGATGCATCTTTAATGCCCAGGTGTGCTGCTGCTTCCTTCATTCGGCGCCATTCGTTGTTGTTTAGCAGAACATCATCAAGGTTTTTCAGCAGCGATGCGGCACTTAAGTCTGTTTCCGCCAGCATAATAGCAGCTCCATGATCCGTCAGCGACCGAGCATTTTTTTCCTGATGATTATTAGTTACATAAGGGCTTGGTATCAGAATACTGGGCACACCAAGGGCCGTTAACTCAGCTAAAGTTGTAGCGCCGGCTCTTGAAACAACAAGGTCACACTCAACAAGAACGTCAGGCATGTTGTGAATGAAAGGAACGACAGCCACATTCTCTGGCTTTCCCGCTGCCGCTGCTTCTTGCTGGACTTTTTCAAAATGAACATCGCCTGTTACATAGAGCACTTGATAAGGGCGATCGGCAAATTGAGAGAATGATTGCACCACTGCCTCATTAATGGGACGCGCTCCTCTGCTTCCTCCAAAAATCAATACCGTTTTCTTGTTTTGGGATAAACCGAAGCTTGTTAAAATATTGGACGGCTTGGCATTTACTACTTCTGACGCCCGCGGATTTCCTGTCAGCACAACTTTATCCTCCGGAAAAAAGCTGCCGGCTTCTTCAAAGCAAATCGCTACCTTATCGACGTACTTGCTTAGAAATTTATTGGTTAAACCGGGCACGCTGTTTTGTTCATGGATAACAGTTGGAATGCCAAGCTTAGCAGCGGCATAAACAACTGGCCCGCATACATAACCACCGGTGCCGATGACAGCATCCGGCTTAAATTTCTTTAACATTCTTTTACACTCTTTAACGCCTTTTAAAAAGCGCATGACCGTTTTCACATTTTCCATTGAAAGGCTTCGTTTAAAGCCCGTGATCTCAATAGCTTGAAATGGAATGCTTTCTCTTGTTACTAATTTAGATTCCAATCCCTTTTCAGTTCCTATATACAAAAAGGATGTTTCAGGATGCTTTTCTTTTATTGTTCTTATAAGAGCCAAGGCCGGATAAATATGACCGCCGGTTCCCCCTCCGCTAACGACTATTTTCATTTGTTTTTCACCTCAAATTAATCACTGCATATCTTCTTTAGTGTATGTATAGTTGGCTCAAAAGGTTTGACTCCCTCTCTTAAAAGGAAGATAGGTCGCTGTTCCTTATCATACTATATCTACCCATTATATAAATATAACTTCGCTGATTTGAAAAGGAAACAAAAAAAATGTAGCAATTCTCATCTAATTGTTACATTCCTGACTTCAGCAACCGTCTTATTTTAGCTAGAGTCACCTAGTGCAATCTCATATTAAAGCAATAGATAGCGAGAATCAAATGATAGGGGAAAAAAGCACGCAATTTTTTTGCAGAAAGACGCGATTAGAACAGAGAGATCGACTCTTGCTGTTTCATTCAATAATCAGGAATTAAAAAAAGAAACCTGATGATTCAGGTTTCTCCATTCCAAGCCGCTCTCTTTCTTGGCGCGCTTTATCGTTTGGCATAGCGGCTAATGTTCAGCAAAATGCCAAATGCCGCGAGCATGAGGGTGAGGGAAGATCCTCCATAACTTAAAAAGGGAAGGGTAATCCCCGTTACAGGCATTAACCCTGTAACAACCCCGATATTAATGATCACTTGAATGGCCAGCATTGAAATAATTCCAGCCGCAAGGAAGCTGCCAAATAAATCAGGAGCATTAATAGCGACCCGAATGCCGCGCCAAAACAGCAAGGAGAAAAGCAAGAGAATAAATATTCCTCCGATAAAGCCAAGCTCCTCCGCTAAGATCGCAAAGATAAAATCAGTTTGCGGCTCCGGCAGGTAGTAATACTTTTGCCGGCTTCCGCCAATCCCGAGGCCGAACAGGCCGCCGGGCCCAATGGCATAAAGCGACTGGATGATTTGGAAGCCGCTCCCTAACGGATCTGACCAGGGATCAAGAAACGAAGTAATCCGCTTAATCCGGTAAGGCGCCGACATCACCAGTGCCGCAAAGCCCGCCATGCCTGCAACTCCCATAAGCGCAAAATGAAAAATTCTGGCACCCGACAAAAAGATCATAACAAGAGAGGTGCCTATCATTACCGTGCCCGTTCCAAGATCTGGCTGCAGCATAATCAAACCAAAAGCAGTGAAGGCAAGTCCGAGCGCCGGCAATAGCCCTTTTTTAAAATAAATCATCTGCTTTTGATTTTCCGATAAATAGCCCGCCAAAAAAATAATGATAGCCAGCTTCATGAATTCCGATGGCTGAATCGAGAACGCCCCTGCTCCAATCCAGCTTTGTGAACCGTTTCTCACCATTCCGACGCCGGGAATTAAAACGAGAATCAGGAGAACAAAGCAAACAAGCAAAGCAGCTTTTGAAAACCGTCGCCATGTCCAATACTCCACATTCATGATCAGGATCATGGCAATGTAACCAACTATCGCAAATAACAGCTGTCTTTTCGCAAAGAAAAAGGCGTCATTAAATTTGTATTCAGCCCATATTTCACTGGCACTGTACACCATCGTAATCCCAATCATGAGCAGCGTGGAAATCAACATCAACAGAAAGTAATCAGGAGCAAATTTCTTTACCGGCAATGGCATACACCTCTAATTCAAAGAATCCAGAGCGTGCCCCCGATCGATCGTTTCAAGAAGACAAGCTCTTTATTTCAATGTATGCACAGCTTCGATAAATATATCTCCGCGCTGTTCAAAAGTTTTATACTGATCCCAGCTTGCGCAAGCAGGCGATAACAAAATAACGTCTCCTTCTGCAGAAGCTTCATAAGCTGCCCGCACCGCCTCCTGCATGGTATCTGTCTTGGCCACTTCTTGCACTCCGGCTTTCCCGGCTGTCTCAGCAAGCTTGTCAGCTGTTTCACCAAACACTACTGCTGCCTTGACATTCTTCATATAGGGAATTAAATCATCGAACCCATTGCCTCTGTCCAATCCGCCGGCCAAAAGAATAATCGGCTGATTAAAAGCGGATAATGCACTTTTCGTAGCCAGTGTATTAGTTGCTTTCGAGTCGTTGTAAAATCTTCTTCCCTTCCACTCGCGGACAAATTGCGTGCGGTGTTTCACTCCGGAAAAAGTCGCCAATACCGCTTGGATAGCTTCATTTGTCCGATTGGCCAATTTAGCTGCCGATACAGAAGCAAGGATATTCTCTAAATTATGAGCACCAGGTAGTGCTACTTCCGCAAGGGCCATTATTTTCTCGCCCCGGAAAGTAATGTACCCATCCTGTACACAAGCTCCCTCCTCCAGAACAGATTTCGTAGAAAAAGGGATGATTGTTGCTTTCGTTGTTTCAGCAAGCTTCATCAAATGAGGCTGATCTGCATTCACAATCAAAAAATCATTTTCTGTTTGGTTCTTCGTAATGTTTAATTTGGCTTTGGCATACTCTTCTCTCGTTCCGTGATAGTCCAAATGAGCGTCGTACAGATTAGTAATAATCGCAATATGCGGCTGGAATTTGTTTATACCGAGCAGTTGAAACGAAGACAGCTCAATAACGACGTAATCTTCCGGCTGTGCGTTTTGGACTACTTCTGACGCTACCTGCCCGATATTTCCGGCAAGTACGGCCTGCTTCTTGTCTGCCTTAAACATTTCATGAATCAATGTGGTGGTCGTTGTCTTTCCATTCGTACCGGTAATCCCAATAAACGGCGCCTCTGAAATTAAGTATGCAAGCTCAATTTCAGTCAGCACAGGAATGCCTTTCGCCGCCGCTCCGGCAACGAGCGGGTTATGGTAAGGAATTCCGGGATTTTTAACGATCACTTCAAATCCTTCATCAAGCAATTCAATGGGATGGCTCCCGCAAATTACTTTAATTCCCTGCTCCAGCAAGTGCTGGGCTTCAGGGTTTTCATTTAAAGGCTTCCGGTCATTAACCGTAACGAAAGCCCCTAATTTATGCAAGAGCTGCGCTGCGCTGACACCGCTTTTGGCCAGCCCTAGCACAAGAACTTTTTTATGCTGAAAATCTGTTATTGTTTTCACTTAAATCCACGCTCCGATATAAATTCCGATCATAGCACAAAGCACGCCGACCGTCCAAAATGTCACTACTACCCGCCACTCTGACCATCCGCCCAGCTCAAAATGATGA
The DNA here is from genome assembly GCF_002189605.1 of Pseudobacillus badius. Lineage (NCBI taxonomy): Bacteria > Bacillati > Bacillota > Bacilli > Caryophanales > Bacillaceae > Pseudobacillus > Pseudobacillus badius. The sequence goes on along the minus strand of NZ_MWMM01000001.1, from coordinate 302,376 downwards.
TGAAGCGGACTCATGCGGAACACACGTTTACCTGTTGTTTTAAAAGAAATTACCTGAATGATCACCGAGAGCGTTTCAGCAACGAAAACAGCGCCAATGACCAGTAGCAGAAATTCAAATTTAGTTAAGATGGAAATAGCGGCGATGGCTCCTCCAAGAGCAAGCGATCCCGTATCTCCCATAAATACTTTTGCCGGATTAGCGTTAAACACTAGAAAACCAAGTACAGCACCCACTACAGCAAAAGAGAAAATCGCTGTTTCATCCAGTCCTTGGTTCCAGGCGAGGACCGCAAATGCGCCAAAGGCGATAGCCGATGTACCTGACACAAGTCCATCCAGCCCATCTGTTAAATTTGCTGCATTTGAAAAACCGACAAGCCAAAAAAGAACGAATGCGGCATATAAAATGCCTATATCAAATGATAGATCGGTTAACGGGATCGTTAATTCAGTAGATAAGTTGTTTTTTGCATAAATAATATAAAATAGAACGGAAATAACAATTTGGCCGGCAAGCTTTTGCTTTGATGTCAGCCCCAGATTCCGCTTCATCACCACTTTAATAAAGTCATCAAGAAAACCGAGCAAACCGAAGCCAACCGTCACAAGCAGCAATAGCAGCGTCTCGGTTCCAATGTCTGCATAAATTTGGGTCATAAACAACGTGGTAATAATAATAGCCAACAGGAAGACGATGCCGCCCATCGTTGGTGTACCCGATTTTTTCTGGTGTGATTCCGGTCCTTCCTCACGTATGCTCTGGCCAAATTTCAATCTCCGCAAAAAAGGAATGAACATTGGCGCGATCATTACAGTAATGAAAAAAGCCATAAACATCGTTAAAAATACATCTCTTTCCAGCATATTAATTCGCCTCTTTCTTCCGGCTGCTGAGCGCCGCTTTGGCAACTTCCCGGTCATCAAAATCGAGAATCTTATCGCCGATAATCTGATAGGTTTCATGCCCTTTTCCAGCTATAATCACAGCATCTCCAACCTCCGCCTCCCGGATCGCATGAAAAATGGCCTCTTTCCGGTCCAGGATAACTTTATAGCTTTTTCCGGCTACTCCAGCTTCCATATCGCGCAAGATTGCCGCCGGGTCCTCACTCCGCGGGTTATCTGATGTAAAGACCGGGTTAGTGGCATACTCACATGCGGCTTGAGCCATTAGCGGACGTTTGGTCCGGTCCCGGTCGCCTCCGCAGCCGACAAGTGCAAATACACGACCTGAAGTTAGCGGCTGCACAGTTTTTAGCACATTAACGAGACTGTCAGGTGTATGGGCATAATCGACGATCACAGTGATGCCCTGATCGTTTGTGACAAGCTCAAAGCGGCCCGCCACCCCATCGATCCGTTCAAGCGCCCGAATCGCTGTCTCTACATCTACTCCAGATGCACAGGCAGCTGTCAAAGCAGCCAGCACATTGTACACATTAAATTTTCCGGCAAGCTTGGTTTTAACCTTTCTTTCACCTTCTGGATATGTGAGCAGAAAGGTGGTTCCATCAGATGTTAGCTGCACATCTGTCGCCCGAAACATCGCTTCTTTATCAATTCCATAAGTCACAATATGGGCAGCTGTTTCTTTTTTGTAAAAGTCAGATGCTTCTTCATCTGCGTTCAGCACAGCAAACTTGGGTCTGTCAGTTGAATACACATTGCCTAACTGGGCAAACAGCAGCCCTTTTGCGCGCCGGTACTCTTCCATTGTATGATGATAGTCCAGGTGATCTTGCGTCAAATTGGTAAAAACTGCAACGTCATAGTCACATCCCCATACTCTGCCCTCAACTAATGCATGGGAGGAAACCTCCATAACAGCGGCTGAAACGCCTTCGTCTCTCATTTTCTTAAAGGTTTTTTGCAATGTGAGGCTTTCGGGAGTGGTATTTTTGGTATGGAGCACCTCTTCCCCAATCTTCATATACATCGTCCCGATCAGACCGGTTTTTTCACCTGCTTCTTTATAAATCTCGGCTAAAAGGTGGCTCGTCGTCGTCTTTCCATTTGTACCGGTAATGCCGACAAGCTGCATCCCCGCAGTCGGTGACCCATAATAAACATCAGCGAGGACAGCCATGGCTCTTTTCGTATCGGCAACCGTAATCACAGGAGCTCCTTCCACCTCGACAGGCTGCTCTGCCAGTACAGCTCTAGCCCCTCTGTTCACTGCTTCCTGCGCTACCGTGTGCCCATCAAATGTATATCCTTTAATGCAAATAAATAAAGACCCTTCCTGCACTTGGCGATGGTCGTTCTCTACAGATAAAATTTCTGGATTTGATGCGTTGGATAATTTATAAAAAGGCAGCGACTTTAATAAGTCTGATAGATTCACTTTTTTCAATCCTTTCCGTACAGCTTCTGGTATGTATTGTTATTTAAGCAAAGACATTTACTATTTTAACTAAAAAAAGAGAAGGATGCGACTTCTTTTCAGAAAAAATCACAACGACCATGTTACCACAAATTCTGTTTTTTGCATGATTTTTTAGTCATGATTTTATATTTCCTGTTAAATAAACGAAAGACCCGCCGATAAAAGCGGCGGGAAAAAATATTTTTTCTTCTGCAACCTTCTGCCGAAGGCTTAATGCATAAATAACCTGATCGTCGATCCAGCTTCTACCTTCGAGCCTGCCTCTGGTGATTGTTGAACTACTTTCCGGCCGCTTCCCTCTACCTCCAGCTTAAAGTTATAAAGCTGCTGGGAAAGGTCTTTTTTATCCATGCCTTTAAAATTAGGAACTGCTATAATCTGCGGGTCCGTCCATTGTGTTTCCTTTTCGATTTGCTTCTTGCGCGGAGACACATTGAGTACCTGCAGGCTATCCTCCATAATCTTCCCAACGATTGGAGCAGCGACTGTTCCGCCAAATTGAATGGTCCCTTTTGGGTTGTCAATGGCTGTGTAAACAACGATTTGCGGCTGATCAGCCGGTGCAACACCGATAAACGAAACAATATGATTATTTTCAAGGTATCGTCCGTTTTTAGCTTTTTGGGCTGTTCCGGTTTTTCCTCCTACACGATAGCCTTCCACAAACGCATTCCGGCCGGTTCCTCTGGCTACGACACTTTCAAGGGCAAAGCGGATTTTCCTTGAGGTTTCGGCTGAAATTACGCGCCGCTTGGCAACGGGCGCCTTTTTCTTCACCACTTCCCCTGTCGCCGAATTAACGAGCTCTTTCGCTACGTACGGCTGGTACAGAATCCCACCGTTAACAGCGGCTGAAACAGCGGTGACTTGCTGGATCGGTGTGACAGCTACGCCTTGTCCGAAAGCCGTAGTCGCCTGCTCCACCGGACCGACTTTATCCATATTGAACAGGATTCCCTTGCCTTCTCCCTGTAAATCGATGCCTGTTTTCTGGCCAAAGCCGAAGTTGCGGACATATTGAAATAGCTTCTCTTTGCCTAGACGGTCGCCCAATTCTACAAATCCCGGGTTGCAGGAATTTTCAACGACTTCCAAGAAAGACTGGTGTCCATGACCTCCTCTTTTCCAGCAGCGAAGCCTGGCCCCTCCCACTTCTACTGAGCCGGGATCATGGAAGTGATCTTTATATAAATCGACTTTCTTTTCTTCAAGAGCGGCGGCCAGCGTAATAATCTTGAATGTAGAGCCTGGTTCATACGTGCTCCAAATTGGTAAATTACGGTTATAAATTTCCGGGGAAACTTTTTGGAATTTCTCAGGATTGAAGGAAGGACGGCTGGCCATTGCCAATATCTCACCATTATTTGGATTCATTGCGATAGCAATCGCTCCGTCCGGCTCATATTTTGCCTCCGCAATATCAAGCTCCCGTTCCACAATTGTCTGGATGTTTGAGTCGATTGTTAATTTCAAATCTAATCCATCCACGGGAGCGGCATAGCCGTCAGGCATTTGCGGCATCCGCTTGCCTTTTGCGTCCGAGAAAAAACGCATTGAGCCTTTTTGCCCGCTCAACTCCTTATCATAATAAGCCTCAAGACCCATGAGTCCCTGATTATCAATCCCGGCAAAGCCGAGAACGTGAGCCAGACTTTTCCCAAATGGATAATGCCTTTTTGAATCTTCGGCGATATAAATGCCCTTGATTCCCAATCGGCGCACCTCTTCGGCCTTTTCAAACGAAATCTTTCTGCCCTCAGGATGAATTCTCTCAATAGAGGACTTTTTGGTTAAATGAAGGTAAGCTTTTTTCTCCTCAATATTTAAGACGGATGCCAGCTTTTTAGCTGCTTCCTCCGGGTTTTCTACTTGGCGCGGAACTACATAAACAGTCGGTGCGCTTTTATTTTCTGCGAGAGCGGTTCCGTTCCGGTCGATGATCTTTCCTCTTTCCGGCTCAAACGGAATATTTCGGCTCCATAAATCCTGGGCCTTGTCCGTTAAATCGTCTCCTAAAGCAAATTGCACATAACCAAGCCTCAGCCCGATAATCGCAAATATCGTTATGCCCGCAAGCAAGGCAAACACAAGCCGTTTTCTAATTGTCACAGCTGAAACCCTCTTCAAGCATGTCCCCTCCCCTCACTCTCCTTCAATATATGTGGAAATGAAAGCGATGATTACAAAAAAGCTAGCTGCCCGCGGGCAGCTAGCTTTCTATGTCTCTTTCTTTTCCTCTTTCTTCTCTGCGTCGTTCTTTCCTTCTTCTTTCTGAAGTTCTTTTTCTTGCTGATCAAATAAGATTTTCTCTTTTTGCTTCATCAGCTTTACTATCAGTTTTTGGCCTTTTTTCACCGGAGCTCCCGGTTTGATATTTTGACTGACCACATAGCCTTCTCCGGTGTAGCTCACCTTTAGACCAGCAAGATTCGACGCCTTCATCACATCACGCAGCGACCAATTCTCCATATTCGGCATCGTTGTTTGTCCGTCTGTTTGCAAGATTACTTTTTCTCCCTGCAAAAGAGTTGAACGAGCGGATGGGGATTGGCCAATGATTTTCTTTCCTTCTCCCATAACGATTGGATTCACTTGTTGACCTTTTAATTCCTTAACAACCTCGCTGACTGCTTTTCCTTCAAAGCTTTTCAATTTAATCGCTTTTGCTACCGGTGTTTGTTTCGGCTCGATATTTAAGTACTGCAGGCTGTTGCGCATCACCGGATTGAAAATTTTCGAAACTGGGACGGAACCTGATTCCCCTTCAAGCTTTGGCTGGGCAACTGCAGCATAAACGATAAGCTGAGGGTCTTTAGCAGGCGCCATTCCTAAGAAAGAAAAGATATAGTTATTTGCTCCGTGCAAATAGCCGCCATCAGGATTGGGCATTTGAGCGGTTCCGGTCTTCCCCGCCACTTCATATCCTTGAATTTGATAGATGCGCCCTGTCCCGTGTTCGGCTGTCGTTACGGTCTTAAGAACTTCTCTCGTCTGTTCAGCCGTTGCTTTTGAAATGGGTTCTCCTATTTTTTCCGGTTTATTTTTTACAATCGCTTGATTAGTCTTATCATCTACTATTCTATCAATGATATAAGGGCGCATCATATTTCCATCGTTCGTAATGGCGGTAGCTGCCTGAACTAATTGCAGCGCTGTTACCGTGGTTCCCTGTCCGAAAGCAGTGGTAACTTGTTCGAGCGGATAATTGTACAAAATCTGCCCTTTCGCCTCATTAGGCAAGCGGATACCCGTTTGCTTTCCGAAGTGAAAATCATCCAAATATTGCTTAAATACTTCTGGTCCCATTTTTTCCAACAAGTTAGCCATCGCTACATTCGAAGAACGCTGTACTCCCTCCAGATAAGTGATCGTTCCCCAGCCAGCGCCTCCATTATGGTCGCGGATCGCCGACCGGCCTACTTGGTATCTTCCGGATTTATACGTCTCCTTTGGATGGAACACACCTTCTTCAATAGCCGAGGCCAGCGTGAAGATTTTCATTGTAGAGCCCGGCTCAAAAGAGTACTCTACCAAGTCATTGCTCCAGTTATCTCCAAGACCGGCGCGCGTGTCCGGATGGAAAGAGGGACGCTGGCCCATTGCCAGAATTTTTCCGGTCTTTGCGTCAGCAACAAGGGCAAAAGCTTTCCCTGGCTTGTACTCTTTCTCCACGTCATTCAAGGCATCTTCCAAAAATGTCTGGATCTTTGTATCAATCGTTAAATAGAGGTGATCTCCATCATCCGGCTCTTGGATCATCTGCTTTTTATCCTGAAGCAAGTATCCCCATAAGTCGCTCTTATATTGGATCTTTCCGTCTTTTCCTCTTAAATATTTTTCATAAGCTTTTTCAATGCCCATTTGCCCGATCGTGCGGTGAATCACTTGATTCCCTTGTTTTTCTTCTAGCTTTTGCGTAAAGCCGATTAGGTGGGAAGCAAATTTGCCATTAGGATAAAACCGTTTGGAATCTCTTAAGAAAATAATCCCTGGCAGCTCCTCTGCCTCGATTTTCTTTTTTGTGCTATTGGATAAATCACGGCCTTGCTTTCCGAATTCCACTTGAAAGGCCCCTTTTTTCTTAAAACGCTTGAGACGATTTTCAATTTCACTTTTATCCATATCGATATATTTAGCCAGCACTTCTGCCGTCTTCTCTGGGTCCTTCACATGCTTCGGCTTTTTCGGATTGGTCGTTATGGAAGGATCTAAAATCGCCGCCAGTGTGAAAGATGTGGCATCCTCGGCAATGACTGAACCATGCTGGTCATAAATCGTTCCTCTGTTGGATTCCAGTACATCGGTGCGCAAATATTTTTGCAATGCTTCATTTTTCAAAGAGTGACCGTCTGCTTTTCCAGTTATTTGTATCATCAAAAAACGGGCAAATAAGACAAAAAAGAGCAGGGCGAATATTACAAATAATATCGCTGCTCCTTTTTTCATATTCATACGATTTTCATTCATTGCGGCTGCACAACCTTAATATTTTGTTCACTCAAATCCAACCCTAGCTCTTTAGCACGCTTCCAAATTCTTTCGTATGTACTCTCTTCGCTGACTTGCGCTTCCAGATCATGGTTGACTTTTTTCTGATCCTTAATCTCTTTTTCTACATCTTGAATATCTTTATTTATTTCATATAGGGCCGCTTGCGTGGAGACAATCTTTGCTCCCACAAAGCAAATCATTAAAGCAAATAACAGAAACAGCAATTTTTCCCCCGGTGTAAACAGGCGCTTTTCAATCTGCTGCTTTTTTTGCTTCGCTGCCGTTTTCTCTTCATGCCTTATTTGTTGTTTTCTGGCTAGATTGCTCATGTTTTCACCCCTGTTTATTTTCTTTTTTCCGCGATGCGCAGCTTGGCGGATCGAGCGCGGTTGTTTTGTTCAAGTTCCTCTTCAGATGGCAAAATCGGCTTGCGGGTAATCAGCTTCAATTCCGGCTGATACTCTTCCGGAATGACCGGCAGTCCCGGAGGAAGATCCGGCCCTTGGCTTGCTTCTTTAAAAATCGTTTTGCAAATGCGGTCTTCAAGCGAGTGGAAGGTAATGACACTGATCCGTCCTTTAGGATTCAGCAGTTCGATCGATGTTTTTAAAGACTCTTCGAACACACGCAATTCATCATTTACAGCAATGCGAATCGCCTGAAAGATCCGCTTGGCCGGATGGCCTCCCTTTCTGCGGGCAGGAGCCGGAATGCCTTCCTTAATTAATTCGACTAGCTCGCCCGTTGTTTCAATTGGTTTTTCTTCGCGGGCTGCCTCAATTTTGCGGGCAATCTGCTTAGAAAACTTCTCCTCCCCGTATTGGAAGAAAATCCTTACCAGATCCGCATACTCCCAGTGATTAACCACATCATAGGCACTCACGCCGCCCGTTAAATCCATTCTCATATCGAGCGGTGCATCATGATGATAACTAAACCCTCTTTCCGGTGTATCAAGCTGAGGGGAAGAAACACCAAGATCATATAAGATGCCGTCTACTTTATCGACCTGCAGCCGCGCAAGCTCTTCTTTTATATACTTAAAATTACTCTTAATAAATGTCACCTTGTCTCCAAAGCGGCTCAACCTCTCTGCCGCATGGCGAATAGCTGTTTCATCTTGGTCAAAAGCATACAGCTTGCCTTTATCACCAAGCAGCGACAGAAGATATTCACTATGTCCTGCTCCGCCAAGCGTGCAATCGACATAAACGCCGTCTGGTTGAATATTCAGCCCTTCTACTGTTTCCTTTAACAGTACAGTTGTATGTTCGAAATTCATCTGTCACCATTCCATTCAAATTCTAGATATCAAAGTCAATCATCTTTTCGGCAATTTCCGAGAAGGATTCCTGTGATTCTTTAAAGTAGTCTTCCCATATCGGCCGGCTCCAAATCTCAATGCGGTTCGATACGCCAAGAATCACGCATTCTTTCTCAAGGCCGGCATAGTTAGAAAGTGTCGCTGGAATATTAACCCTGCCTTGTTTGTCAAGCTCGCAATCATTGGCGCCTGAGAAGAAAAAACGCATAAAAGCACGGGCGTCCTTCTTAGCCAGCGGCAGAGCCTTCAGCTTTTCTTCAAGCACTTGCCACTCTTCCAGCGGATAGCCAAACAAACACTGGTCCAGTCCGCGCGTAAGCACAAATGTTTCCCCTAAGCGCTCACGCAGCTTTACAGGTATGATCAATCGGCCCTTTGCATCAATATGATGATGGTATTCACCCATGAACATACCCTATTCCCTCCACTTCCAATCCTAACTGTACCACAACCTCCCACTTATCTCCACTATTTTTCAATTCTCCAAAGAGGAATAATTCCCTTCTTGCTAGCGGCTTTTTTCGTTCGATGCTTTCTGCTCCAAAAGGCTTTTTTTCTACAAGACTGTTGAAAGGTTCTATGGACAAAGGTGAAATTTCATCCTCCATAAACATTTACTTCCAAAAACGACATGGTTTTTATGAAAATTGAAGGATTTTCACGGATATAAAAAAACCGGACCTAAAAGACCGCAGAAACGATCTCTTAGTCCGGCTTTCTCCGCATGATAAGCGGGCACTCCTTTAAAGGAGTCAAAAAAGCTAAAAACCATCATCAGTATGATGCAAGAACTGTTATATTTTCACCAAGTAATGCTTTCCTGTAAAAGGAAAATCGAATTCCATAAGTTCATGAACAAAATCCGGGCCGTATTTATTTAAATATTCATATACGTTCCGAATCCGTTCTTGCGGGGAGCCTAACGGCCTGAGCGCATTTTGCAGCTTCTCATATTTATTCAATACGACTTCATGACGGCGCTGAATCATTTCATCTGTTTTACGTGTTAAAAACGCGAGCTGCTTCAAATGAAACTCACGATTTTTTAAGATTACGGGCACGGTTTCTTGATGAAGGTTCTGAGCACGCTTTTCCAGTTCATCGTACTGGGCCATTAAGGATTGTTCAACTCCCTCAATCATTTCATGGAAGTGGTCATCCCTGACCGAATGCCAAAATCGCTCTTTAGGCGCTTCGATTCCCTCCCGGACAGCTACATCGAGAGGAACGTGAAGCTCTTCTAAAGACCGAACAACTCCTCTTTCCACAAGAGTCATATTCAAGCGGGCCTCAATCGGCGGCATTTTCATATCAAGCTGTTCAAATGCTGCTTTTAATTCTGCCCAGTAGGCAATTTCCCCTGGTCCCGCAATAAAAGCGAGCGTCGGAAACAGCCATTCTTGCATAAGCGGACGGGTAACGACATTGTTGCTGAATTTTTCCGGTTCTCTTTCCAGCAAATTAAGCAATTCGGCTTTTTCATATTGAATGACGCCATCTTTACTGGAAAATCGCTTTGTCTCGCCATCATACTCCAGCAGAACTCTTTCTTCATTCTCATAAAGAAATAAATTAGCAGCAGAAGCGGACAGCTCAATCATCTGATTAAATTCGAGGCCGGCCATGACCTTCTGCTCACGGTGAACTGCCTCAGTAATGACCTCCGCCTGCTCAATCAGTTGCTTGAAAAATGGCTTTTCAAGCTCTCGCAGAGGTTTGAAGGCGGAATCGATGACTAACAGCCCATATCGATGGAACAATGAATGAACAAGCCGGCTGAAAAACTCAGTCACTGAAGAAGCAGCCTCTGCTTCTTCACAAACATGCATAAGCAGTTGTTTCGTATAATCTGTTTCTCCAAAATTCGCAAAGACCTTCTTGATCCAGCCTTTCATGTGCTCCTTATCATACAGAATATCGGACACCATTTTCTTTCCGGTTATTCGTTCAGGATAAGTAAGCTTTTCGATAGATGATTCACGTTCCACATACACATGATTAACTTCAAGAAAATCATGATCTTCGCCGGCAATCCAGAAAACCGGAACAACCGGGATGCCCAACTCGCTTTCTTGCTGCTGCGCTAACTTAATAATTGAAACAATTTTATAAATCGTATAAAGCGGACCTGTCAATAAACCCGCCTGCTGGCCGCCAATCACAACAGCAGAGCGTTCATCTCTGAGCTTTTCCAAAGAAGCGGCTACCTCTTCAGAAAAAGCAAAAGGTTTCATATACGCCTCAATGCATGCGGCAAGAGGCCCTCTTTGGTAAGTACGTGCCTGCAAGTCAGCCGCCCTTTCTTCATAAACCGTGCCAGCAGACAGATTATAATGAAAAAAGTCAGTCACCGGTGCTTCCTGCTTTAAATAGAGAGAAGCAAATCGGTTAATTGCAGGAACGGAAAGTGATTCCAACTCCATATATGTACTTCCTTTCTTCGCACATTTTACTTGTTTGAGTATATCATTTATCTCGAAAAAGGAACAATCTTGCGCTTCACTCTGCCTCTTTGTATTCCAATCCTTTAATCATATAATATAAAGCCTGTAATGCCGGCAGTTTCAGATCTTTTTCGGCTGCTTGTGAGAGAACATACCCAAGAATCGCATCGACCTCAGTAGGACGCTTAGACTCGATGTCTTTTAGCATAGACGAACGATTCGGGGCAGTTTTCCGGCAAATATGCACAATCTCCTCCCACGCACCTGCACTCAGTTTATTGGCAAAGACAGACGAAAATTCCCGGTAAATCGTTTTAGCCATTTTTAAATAGTAAGGGTTGCTGATGAGCTCGCCATTCGTCACCCGCAAAACAGCCGTCAACGGATTAATAACCGAATTAGCCGCCATTTTTCCAAGCAGCATCGACTCATAATCAGCCTTCCATTCAAATGGAAAGCTGGGAGCCGCCTGTTCAACAATAGCAGAGATTGCCCGCTCATCTCCCCTAAACACCGCTATCTTCGTTTGGCCGCGCCCGCGGACATGGATATCAGCGGTGTCCGATTTAAGAACTCCATGCTCCACTGCCGCTACATATAGATGCTGATGAGGAAGAGTCTTCAAAACAGTTAAGTGGCTCATTCCATTTTGCAGGAAGATAAGCGCCGGGGACACGCTGCTCTCTGTCAGCCTTTCTAGAATTGCCGGAAGCTGATACTGCTTCACAGCAATAAATATGCAATCCATTGCATACCGTGAAAACTGATCCATTGGAGCAGCTTCAGGAAAACGAACCGATAGTTCTCCCGCCTCCTCAACCTTTATCCCTTTTGTCTGAATTGTATGGGCTTGTTCTTGTGTTCTAGTAAACACTGTAACAGGAAACCATTGCGACAAGCTTGCTGCAAAAAAAAGCCCAACCGCTCCGCCCCCGATGATGCCGACTTTCACCTTGTTTTACCCCTTTCACAAAAAATGAATGACTTTTTAAGTAAATCCCCCAAATTGAAAGCGTTCCCAATCGTAGGTATTCATTTCTATTCTTTTCTATTATATAATAGGTATAAATATTAGCTTACTAAAATTTCATATTTTATATACAGATCGAGGAGGAGTAACAAACATGGCAGTAACAGTTGAGAATCTTAAAATGAACTTTAAGACAATGGACGAATTTAAAAGCTTCAAAGAATACGGCTTAGAAGAGCTTTCCATGCTCGAGGAGTTCCAAATCTACATGGTTGAAGATAATGCCACCTCTCCATTCTATGGCATTTATTACGGCGATAAGCTTGCAGCCCGGATGTGCCTCTATGTAAAGAAAGATGGAGCTGCACTCTTAGAGAATGGACCAGATCAATATTTAGAAATTTGGAAGCTGGAAGTTCTGCCGCAATATCAGCACAAAGGTCTGGGATTAAAGCTGGTAGAATTCGCCAAATCGTTCAACCTGCCAATCTTGACTAAACCGAAAGTTAAGTCCCACACATTCTGGGAAAAAATGGACTTCTCTCCTCTTTCCGAAAACAGCTCACGGCTCATTTGGAACCCCGCTGCCTCAACAGGCCAGAAAATCAGCTGATTTCCTTGTAATTAGACATGCCGCATTTTCACAGCCATGAAAATGCGGTTCTTTTTGATCGCTTCACTTTTTATTTAAAAATCCATCCACGGCCCGATGATGATCCTCTTTTGCCCAAAGAATCGCGCATTGCCTCACCTCTTGCATCATCCGGTCATGCAAGCCGGTTGCCTCCCATTTGCGGATTTGGATTTGCTTGTATGCCGATAATACCCCGCTCGACACCGATAGTTCTTTCTCTAAAAAACTCTCAGCTGCCGCTTCGTCCGCTTCATCAACAACCTGGTTAATAAACCCGATGTGATCAAGCTGCTCGGCCCGGTAAACGGAAGCTTCAGACAATAATTTCAACGAGTGGGCCGTCCCGATCCGCTCAAAAAGCAGGGTGCCGCCTCCCCAACCTGTAGTGATTGCCAAACTCCCTTGGATAAAGCCTAATTTAGCCCCTATCTTTGCTACCCGGAAATCACAAGCTGATGCAATTTCACATCCTCCTCCTACAGCTGTACCATTAATTAAAGCAATGGTCGGCTTCGGAAGCACAGCCAGACGGTATAAAATTTCACCCATTTTTGACAGCATTCCATAAGCCTCTTCTTCTGTGCGCAACGCATGAAACACTGACAGATCCCCGCCGGAACAAAAAGCCTGTTCCCCTTCTCCTGTAATCACGAGAGCTCGAACATCAGCTGATGACGCCTGTTCAATCGCCTCCTGCAATCCCTCCATAACACGAAAATTCACAGCATTCCTTGTATCCGCACGCGTAATAGTAAAGATCAGCACGCCGCTCGGAAGACACTTTATCCGATAATCCATCATACCCCTCCTCTTGTCTTACATTGTAGCTTGTCCTCTCTCTTGTCTTCAATACAAAAAAGCGAAGAGCCATGGTCTCTTCGCTTTTTTTCACAAATAAGATCGCCAGACAGGCCAATCAATTATTTGCTTACTACTTCTTTTCCTTTATATGTTCCGCAATTTTTGCATACACGGTGAGCAAGTTTCATTTCACCGCAATTCGGGCATGCTGTCATACCAGGTACTTGCAATTTAAAGTGTGTACGGCGTTTGTTCTTTTTCGTTGTAGAAGTTCTTCTAAAAGGTACTGCCATTATTTCCACCTCCTTAAAAGAGAATATAAGTATGTGAAGCCAGAATTAGCTGGTACTTCTCAATTTTTATCCGATTTAAAAAAGTCTGCCAGCCCTGCTAACCGCGGGTCCACTTTATCTTCTTTTACTGAAGCTTGTTCTTCGCTCTGAAGTTCCCACCCTTTTCCAGTGGCAATCGTATGTTCATCGGCTTCCTCGCTGATTACCTGCATCGGCACTTCAAGAAGAATCTCCTCTTCAAGAACCGGGTTTAAATCAACGACATCACCTTCAACTAAATGAACATCTTCATTTTCTTCATAATCACTAAATGAAGAAGCTTTGACAATAAACGTCTCCAATAAAGAGAATTGGAATGGATACTCCACATCAACGAGTGTACGTGAGCACGGCAAGATCATGGTTCCTTTCACATCCAAATGAAAGGTTACTTTATCTGATCCTACATCAGCCCTTCCCGTCACATGAACTGGAGGCAAATGTCTAATCTGCGTGTCGCGAGCTTCCAAACGGCTCATATCAACCATTTCATCAATCAGCAAGCCATTGTCACGAGATTTTTGTAATTGAATAATTGACCATTTCATCATCGTTATCACCTCAAGGCAACAAAAGTAATTATAGCTTTCACAAAAACGTTTGTCAATATATTTTCTTGACATTAAAAAAAAGCGAAAAAGCCTGCTCTACTCCGCAGAAAAATGTTCCTGCCGCTAACATTTTAACAGGGCGTGCTGACTTATGATAGATATTGACATTCGCTTTATGCTACTTAACAATAATATTAACAATAACACGAGTATTAATAAAAAAATAGCAAAGGAATATTTTATATGAAAACAGTTGGCATTGTTGTCGAATATAATCCTTTTCATAACGGTCATTTATATCATGCGCAAAAAGCGCGTGAAGCAGCCGGAGCAGATGTTGTGATGGCGGTCATGAGCGGCCATTTCCTGCAGCGGGGCGAGCCGGCGCTTGTTAACAAGTGGGCCAGGACACGGATGGCTCTTCAGAACGGCGTAGATATTGTTGTTGAGCTGCCTTACGCTTTTTCGGTTCAAAAAGCCGAGTATTTTGCTAAAGGAGCAATTACGATCCTTGAAAAATTATTTTGTGATGCGTTTTGCTTCGGCAGTGAAAGCGGCCAGGTGTCCTCCTTTATAGAAACTAAGCAACAAATGGATAAGCATTCTAAATCACTTGATCCGCTTGTTCAAAAATATATGGGAGAAGGCTTCAGCTTTCCAAAAGCGCAGACGCTGGCTAGAGAGTCCTTGTTTGGCCAGCGGCTTCCGCTGGATCTTTCAAAGCCCAATAATATTTTGGGCTTCCATTATATTCAAGCCAACGAAAACCTGCCGCATCCGATGACGCCGCTCACGGTGAAGCGCCAGCAGGCTGATTACCATGATGTCACATTAAGCAGCCAGCCGATCGCAAGCGCCACCGGCATTCGAAAAGCCATCATGGAAGCAGGTCTTGAAACCATTGAACCTTATGTTCCTGCCGCTGCATTTGCTGAACTCAACCATTACCTATCTGCCTATGGGCATCTCCATCATTGGGATTTGTACTGGCCTCTCCTTCAGTATCGGTTATTATCCAGTTCATCGGAGGAACTGGCACAAATATACGATGTGTCAGAAGGCATTGAATACCGGCTGAAGGAAGCTGCCCGGCAATCAGCCTCTTTCACCGAATTTATGGAATCCGTGAAAACAAAACGCTACACTTGGACGCGAATACAGCGTGCCCTCGTCCACATCTTGCTTCATGTGTCAAAAGAGGAAATGGATGCTGCGCTGGAAGCCGTGCGCTACATCCGCCTGCTCGGCTTGAACAGCCGCGGGCGCGAATACTTAAACAAAGTGAAGAAGAACTTGTCCTTGCCGTTAATTACAAAGGCGGCTGTATTCAAGGAGACATTAGCCCTGGACCTAAAAGCCGCGGAAATCTATGCGCTCGGTTTGCCTTCTCATTCTTCCCGTTCCCTTCTTTCGAGCGAATTTAACGAGCATCCGGTCATTTTGCCTTAATTAAAAAAGGGCCGCCCTTAAAGGTCATGAAACTGACTTTAAGGGCGGCCTTTTTTCTTTGGAAGCACAGATAGTCTCTTTTTTACTTTCCGTTAAGCAAATAAGTTAAAGCGTCATCAAAGGTGTGCACAGGTACAATTTTCATTTTCGTGTCAATGTCCTTGGCAGTGCGTGCCGCTTCCTTATAATTAGACACGATGCCAGGCACACGCTTTTTCAATTCCGGAGAAATATAGTCATCAGGGGCGAGAAAAATTTCTGCTCCCGCTTTGTCCGCAGCTACGACTTTTTGCGCGATTCCTCCGATTCTTCCTACCGTACCATCAGGCTCCATCGTGCCAGTGCCTGCAATTTTCCGGCCTTTTGCCACATCTTCCTTGACCAATTGATTGTATATTTCCAAGCTGAACATTAAGCCGGCAGACGGTCCGCCGATAGAGTCAGCCTTTAGCTTCACTTTCGGCTTGCTGACTAATTTTTTTTGGTCGGCTAGTCCAATGCCCATCCCGGTTTTTTGTTCGTTTCCTTCGAATTTCTTAAGCGAGATGCTTTTCTCCATCTTCTCTTTATTTCTGATAAAGGTAATGGTTACTTTCTCGCCAGGCTGCTTTGTCTGAATATAGTCGGTGAATAGCCGGGATGATTTAAATTCTTTGCCGTCTATAGCAACAATGCGGTCGCCTGCCTCTAACACTCCTTCTGCTGGCATGCCTGGGAACACATTCAATACATAGACGCCTTCATACTGGAAAGTGTAAGGCTTCTCTGCCGCGTCAAAGGCGACCGTAATGGCATTTTGCTGCGAATTGGACATTAAATACTGCTGGCGGATGTTGTATTCATCATTTGTTTCATGCGGGCTGCGCACTTCTTCCACAGGCAGAATTTCTTCATAATCGCGCAGCGAAGCAAGTGCGTAGGTAATATAGTTGGCTTCGCCCATTTTAATGGTAGTCAGCATTAACGTGCCCTCGTCCTTTTTCCCTCCCGCTACTTCAACGATCGGCTTTAGAGCATGAGCATCTCCCGGCTTCATTACGTAATAAGGCAAATCAATAAAAGCGGCTCCAATTAATAAAAGTATAAAAACATAAATAAGCGGCATCCATTTATTTCTCATGCGGCTGCTCCTTCCAATCGTCCATCTCTGCTATAATTTCTGGTATTCGCCGTTCTGTTTCTTCTTCTCCGGCTATAATGATCTCATCAATGCACGTAAATGCTTTTGAGCTGTACATCTCCACCGGCGGACGGATCATAACGTGTGATGCCGTCTGTCGATTTGCGATAATCTCCATTTGCAAAATATCAATGCTTTGCATGATGACATCAAAAATTGTTTGAATCTCCACGTTTGTCTTCACTGAGGATACATCCACGCCAATAATAATATCCGCTCCCATTTCCTTTACAACCGATACGGGAACTCTGTCAATGACGCCGCCGTCTACCAGCAGACGGCCATCAATTTTTTCCGGCACAAAAATGCCGGGAATAGCAATGCTTGCCCGGACCGCATCAGCCACCGGGCCGTTTTTGAATACGACTTTCTCGGCATTTTTAATATCTGTCGCCACGATGGCAATCGGGATATTTAAATCCTCAATATTTTTTCCATGTGTAAACAGGCGGATAAAGTTTTTAATCTTTTTGCCGGCGATAAAGCCCATTTTAGGGATCATAAAATCCAAGAAATACTTTCTGCGAAACGCTGTTGACAGCTTGTGAAGCTGCTCCATATCGTGACCGGTCCCGTATAGGCTGGCAACAAACGAGCCCATGCTGCTGCCGGCAATCATATCGATAGGAATATCCGCTTTCTTCAGCGCCTTCAATGCACCAATGTGAGCAAATCCTCTTGCCCCTCCTGCTCCTAAAGCGACACCTATTTTCGGACGAGCCAATGCAGTCCCTCCCGTCTGCAGATTTCTCTTTTAAGCTATGGTCTATTTCTCATTTGTATGAGTATATTGTTTAGAAACAGGACAAGTTTCTTTCTCATTTCCAGACTCCTATCGATCCGCTAACTACTGTTATTTTACCTGAAACACACAATGAATCCTAGAATAGAGCCTGGCTTTTGAAGAACAGGAGGTATAACATTTGGCTTCTACTCAGGTAAAAACCATTCTTTTAGCTATGGGCGTAACCGCTTTTGCCTGTTCATTAATCATCTTTCCCGAAATTTCTTTTGAAGCATCCATTCGGGGGTTAAATATGTGGTGGGAAATCGTTTTTCCGTCGTTGCTCCCCTTCTTTATTGTTTCCGAAATGATGATTGGCCTTGGGGTTGTCAATTTTATCGGTGTCTTGCTTGAACCGCTCATGCGCCCGCTTTTCCGGGTGCCCGGGGCTGGCGGTTTTGTCTGGGCAATGGCGATGGCTTCCGGCTTTCCCTCCGGCGCTAAATTGGCGGCGCGCCTCCGGCAAAATGGGGAGCTGTCCCGCATTGAGGCCGAACGGCTTATCTGCTTTACTAATTCATCTAATCCGCTTTTCATTTTTGGAGCCGTTTCTGTCGGCTTCTTCTACAACTCCCATCTCGGCCTGCTGCTGGCGGCGGCCCATTACGGGGGCAATTTCTTAGTTGGACTTACGATGAGATTTTATGGGTCAAAAAGCGAAAAGAAGGCAACAGCTCCTGCTTCCTTTTCACTGGCAGCTGCTTTTTCCGCTATGCACAAAGCAAGAAGTCAAGATCGGCGGCCGATCGGCAAGCTGATGGGAGACGCTGTCCTCTCCTCTATTCATACTTTGCTCATGATTGGCGGGTTTATTATCCTTTTTTCTGTATTAAACAAAATTCTTTTTCATGTTCATATTACCTCTTTGCTGGCAGCAGGAGCAGCTAAACTGCTTGTATTCCTCGATTTGCCGGCCGGGTTAAGCATGCCGTTTATTGCCGGACTGTTCGAGATTACCTTGGGCAGCCAGATGGTCAGCCAGGTTCAAGATGTCCATTTGATGGAGCAGGTAGTCGTTGTCAGCTTTATTCTTGCTTTCAGCGGGATGAGCGTTCACGCGCAGGTAGCCAGTATTTTGGCGGACACGGATATCCGGTTCCGGCAGTTTTTGTTTGCCCGCTTTCTTCACGGCATCTATGCAGCCGGATTTGCCTTTTTTCTATGGAAGCCGGTTTATGAACAATCTTTTCTTCCGCAAAATGCTCCGCCGGCCGTTCCCGTTTTTCTTTATGAAAAAACAATATGGGAAAAGCTGTTGCTCTATTTGCAGCAAATCGGACCGGTCTTCACTATTGCTATGCTAATTGCTTATTTATTCTTTTATGTAGCTGCCCGGAAGTAAGAACAAAAAACACCCCATAAGTGTTAGTTTGGTATCTAACATTTATGGGGCAGTTCAGCATGAGGGTGCTCTTTCATTATTTAGCACATACAATCGTTTCATAAAAGGTTTACTTCATTCTTTTAGCTTTTAAAGCTGCTTCTACAGCCGGCGGCACAAGATCTGAAATATCCGCTTCATATTTCGCTACTTCTTTCACGATGCTGGAGCTCAAAAATGAATATTGGCTATTCGTCATCATAAAAAATGTTTCAAGGTTTTCATCCAGCACTCTATTCATAGAGGTAATCTGCATTTCATATTCAAAGTCCGAAACAGCCCGCAAACCGCGCAGGATAGCCTTAGCATCTCTTTCTTTGGCATAATCGACGAGCAAGCCGTTATAGCTGTCAACTTCCACATTTGGCAGGTGCGTGGTCACTTCGCTAATCAATTCTTTTCTCTCTTCGACAGAGAACAGAGGCTTTTTAGATGAATTGCTCAATACCACCACGTATACTTTATCAAAAATTTTCGCGCCTCTTTGAATAATGTCTAAATGTCCATTTGTAATCGGATCAAAGCTCCCAGGACAAACGGCAATACTTGCCATCGGTACTCCCCCTTTATTCTTTCCCCCGTTTAAAGATTGACACGCGGATCATGCCGTATGTTTCCGTTCTTATTTGCAGCAGGCTGCCGATCTTCTCTGACAAAGTATCGCTGGAACCATATTCACATACGATAAAGCCATCTTCCGCAAGCAAATTTTGTTCATCAATCCGCTTTAATAAACGCTCTAACTGCTGTTTGGCATAAGGCGGATCTAAAAAGATGCCGTCAAACGCTAATTCCCGTTTGGCCACCGCCTTTAACGCCCGTTCTGCGTCGTTTCTGTATACTTCACTTCGATCTGAAAAATGGCAGGCAGCTAAATTAGATTTCACCGTTTGAATCGCTTTCATATCTTTGTCGACGAAAATCATTTTTGAAAAGCCCCTGCTCAATGCTTCTATTCCCAAGCCGCCGCTTCCGGCATAAAGATCAAGCCCGATGCCGCCAGAAAAATAAGGACCGATCATGTTAAAGATCGATTCCTTCACTTTATCAGTCGTCGGCCGAGTGCTGTTCCCTGGCACAGCTTTTAACGGAATGCCTTTTTGCGTTCCTGATATCACTCTCATATATATTCACCATTTACAAAGATTTTCTTTCTCATGTTACCATAACTCATTCAGTGAATCCAGCGGCTTTCTTGCTTATTCCCTGCTCAAGCCTATCGGGATCATTTTGACCTTTGTCCTTTGCCTAAAGAAAAAAAGAACAGACAAATAGAATCCGTTTTTGAAATAAATAATGTTTAAAACCTGTATGCACGGTACATACTACTAATAACAACATCACTCGGGATGTTGTCGATCACGGAGAAGGCTTATATTCCCCATGAGTTCTTTCTCCAGTTTCTCCTCTCCCTTTGCCTTCTGTCTGATATAGACGTAGAAGGGCCCTGCTGAATCATTCAGCAGGGCGTTTTTTTATAAATTCAACTCTTGGATATTGATGTTCTTTTCGTTTTGAACAGCGACTAAAAAGATTTTTTGCAGCCACTGCTGGCTGATGTAAAGCCGGCCGTTATAGGAGCGCAGGGCATGCTCATAAAGGCCGTAGCGCTCTTCGTTTAAGATAAAGCGGTTCTGGTCGAGATAAAAGCGATACGTATTATACTCCCGCTTAACAAGCAGTGTTTTTCCGTCTGTCAGTTCTTTGACTTCGTATCCAAGCGCCTGCAGTGTTTCTGTAAACGGGAAAAACAGCTGCTCGCCCTCAGCCACCGCCCGCAGCTCGGTTTCACTCCCATTTACGGTGATAGGACGGTTATCATAGAAGACTAACGATTGAAATGGATGGTTTTCCAATTTATTTTTCACAAAAAAGTCTGTGTCAAGTCCTTTGACAGCTGATAGAGCCTGATCGAGACGCTCAGCGGTAACCGTTTTGTCTGTTAAACGAAAAAGAGCCTGCTGCCATTCTTCCTTCTCCTGATCAGTCAGCTGTTTATTTAACGAGCCGTACATCATTTTGACTTTTTCAGAGCCGGCGGGACGGCCAAGTTTATAGGAAGTGATTAAATATCCAAGCCAGTCTTCCCCTTCTTCAAAGCGGTAATCCTCCACCACTTTTTCTTGAATAAAGGACTCCGCAAGCTCGAAAAGCTGGTCATCGTCTCTCGCCAGAATCAGCCGATCCGACATATAAGGAGGATGCTGGTCCGTTAAGATTACCACTGTTTTCTCCTTTATTCCTTCCTCAATCAAAGTTAGCTGCTGGCGATCCAGCTGGCTGCCCGCCTGTCCATATACAGCAAGCTTGCCTTCTGGAAACAACGGCTGCAGCGGCGGCATCTGCCAATATAACACACCTGGCTCTCCTTCTCCCTGGAATTGATAATAATCTATCAAGTCCATTTTTTTGAGTTGCGAAGGCCCCAGGCTTGAAAACCATCGGCCTTTTCTTATTTGTTTCTCTGTAAAATGGAGAACGGTCCGTTCTGCCTCAGCGTCCTTTAATTTAATCGACCAATCAGACAAGAAAACTGCCGTTTGAAAGGAAGGCAGCTTAATCGAGTAAGTAACGGAAAAGGTGTCGCCTTCAGGAATAATCTTGATGCTTTGCCCCCTAAAGGAACACGTGCCTTCTTCTTTTCGGCAGGATGCTTGCAGCGCATTAGCAGGCATGATAGCCTCCAAAGGTTCTCCCGGCTCTAAGCGGGTAAAAGTATGCTTGACTGTCAAACCGGCTTCATTATGCTCTACATTAATTTCCTGCCTTACGTTGGCCTCTTTTGAAGCCATCGATGTTTTCTCGTAACCTATCCATTGAACAAACAGGGCCACGCCCGAAATGATTATTAAAAAAGAAATAAGAAGTACAGATTTTTTAAGCATAAAGTTCGCGCCTTCCCTAGTCAATTCATCCTAATTATAGGCTAGCAAAATAGGCCTGTAAACAACCGAAAATCTACAGTTTTATGGACGTTGCGTACTGAATCGTTCTTTGCTTGAGCTTCTTTAACGGGAAGGGTACAATAAGAGTGCCTTAATTGGACTTTACATAGGAAACGGAGGATTCAGCTTGATTCAGCGTTTTATCGAACTTGGAGAAGGATATTCAGATATATATGAGCTTCTTGAGATTGCCCGCAACAATGAACACCGTCTTACCCACATGATTGCTTTCCATTCTTCTGTGGAAGGACGTCCCGCAACTTCTCTGGCAGTTGTTCTTTCACCGACAGACCCGGGAGGTTTTCAGCCGATTTACATATGCCGTGAGGGAATTCCTTATCCGCACAGCACACCAAACAAGCGTTTTGATTTATTCAAGGAAACAACCGAATCTTTAAATCGGCCCTTGATTGAAATGGATGTGAAACCATCCTCTGCCTTTGCAGAAACCGAGCTATACTTCCAGCATTTAATCGGCATTTTACGGCTTAACCATCTGCTGGCTCCGTTAGGAAAGTAAAATAAAAAAGCAGGGAATCCCCCTGCTTTCATCCGAACTTTTACACACCAATCTTATAATCGTATTCTTTTGCTTTATCGGGCTTTGAGTTTTCATACTCTGTTTTTAAAAACGGCTTAAAAGACGGCTCCACCTTTTTAACAAACGACAATGATTTTAACTTCCCTATGACCTCTTCAAGCTCATCTTGATTGCAGTAAACTACCGCATACTTCATACGTTTGGATACGTAATGAACATTCCCATACTTTCGCAACGATTTAGCTGGCTTCGTATTGTGGAGCCAGACGATAACGGCTTGTCGATCAATAAACATAGTATCTCCCTCTGAATCAGTGTTTTAAAAATAGAAAAGGCGGCTTGGCCAGCTTTAAGCCGCCAAGAAACGCCTGTATCTGTATGTTGAGCCAAAGTCGGCTCCTTTAAGCTGAACAACCACAGCTTGAACCTGAGCCGCAGCCGCCGCCGCAGCTGGAGCCTGATGAAAAGAACGGATTGCCTGTAGGCACTTTAATTCCTTCCGATACTGACCGGCCGATGATGACACTGATCTCATCAAGAAGCGCCTGCAATTCATTTTCAGCGACTCGAAAGGCAGCTACGTTTTCGTCCAGATCCATTTCTCTTTTTGCTTCCCTTACTTCCTTCATGACTCTGCTATAGTCAGGGTGATAACGCCCAAACCGCTGTACCTCTTCATATTGGTCTTTCAGTCGGCTAAAACGGTTAATCTTCCCTTTTGTTATAGGGTTTGTATATAAAAGAAAGTAGCACGACTGATAATTTTGCGCCACTTCCGACTCAACAATCATTTGCGCGAGCTGTTCAGCCTGTTCTACTGTTTTTATTTTTTCAATTGTAGCTGTAAGCAAATAGCCCACCTCCATTCCCCTATTTTAACATATTATCTCTCAAATAAAACTATTTACGGAATGGATACAGTAAACGATTTTTCATAACCGAGCGGACGGCTGGACTCATCTGTTAATTTAATATCTATTTGGTGACGCCCTGCATCTAACCCCTTTATAATAAAAGCGGCGGTATGGTAGGTCTGATAATGCTTGCCATTGACAAAAACAGCTATCTGCCCCTTCGCCTGAGAATTTCCTCTGTCCTTCGAAAAGGACACGCCCGGAACGACTAATTCCACAAATACATTTTTTCCTCTTAATAAATGCTTGACTGTCCAACTTTCCCCTAGGGTCTGCGCCTCTGCCTCACTCATTGAAGCAGAGGGGGACATGGTCTCGGGCTCTGGAATATTGGGACTGCATCCAGCGAAGAAAAACATTGTCAAAATTATGGCTAACCACTTCATGGCACACACTCCTTTTCGGTTAGTGTGTGCAGGTTCCCTCTATTTTATTGCTCATTTTCATTGGTTTCCGCCGGCTGTTCTGCCGGTTCTGCTGTTTCTTCCGGCTGAGGTGCCGGCTGGGAAAATTGGGACTGCATCATGTACATTAAAGCGGAAGCCATTTGCAAGCTGTCATTCAAACGGCTGATCCGATCAGGAAACGTCTTTTTATAAAATTGCAAACTTGCCCTTTCAAAGGCTTCTATTTGATAAGGATCACGGCTTAATAACCGGTACCAAGACGGCTCTCTTCTTAAATAATCATGCCATTCCTTGTTGCTCCTTATTTTCTCCATGAGTTCCTGTCTCATTGAGCCCCCCCTCTCTTCCTTGCTCTTGCCATTTATTTTTTTTGCTGCTGTTCAGCGAAATCAGCTAGATAGATTTGGGCCATCTCCAGCATCCCTTGGACATCCTCTAAAATACTGCTCCATTTCATGCCTTCAAATAGAGACATCACTTTCGCCAATTTCGCTGTCAAATCCTCTTCTTGAAAATCTTCCTTCTGCTTATTGCCTTTTTCACTGTGTGCCTCGGTCTGCACATCTCCTGATAGATGCCATTCTTCAAAAAGCGCTTGCAACGTTGTCTGCTTCTGCCGCACCTTTCTCTTTAAATCTGGCCGCTCCTCCATAAACAACTTAAACTCTCTTACTTTCGGATGTAACATCCCGTTTTTCACCCCATTTTCCCGCCCAACTGATTTGCTATTAATACATTATGGAACAATAGCCAAAAAGTGAAAAAATGTTTCACCTCATAAAAAATGATATGATAATAAGGGCAAATGAGCTGGAGTTGCCGCTCAATTGGGGAGGAAGGGAGAAGGTTTCATGAAAGAAAGAATTCGCTCATTAATTGAACAAAGTCTTCAGCAGGCAGATGAGAAAGAACTGAAGGTGCTAGAGCAAATGCTAGAAGGGTATTTAGAAAAAGTACAAGGAAAAGGAACCTATATAGGAAGGATCTTTCAGCTGGAAAGAACGACGGGCGATCATGAATGCGAGGTTCGAATGCCCATTACTGGATTGACTAGTAATTCCCTGGATATTGTCCACGGGGGAGTCACCGCTACTGTGCTAGACTCAGCTATGGGGTCAGCCGCCTACACTGCTGCGCCTGAAGGATACGCAGTTGTTACTTCTAACTTAACGATTCATTATATCGCTCCCGGAAAAGGAGAAGAGTTAACGGTAAAAGCCTGCGTATTACATAAAGGCTCAAAAACGATCGTAGTCGAAGGAAAAGCATTCAGAACAGATGGCAAAAAAGTAGCTCACGCAACAGGCACCTTTTTTCTAATTAAAAGAAGATAATTAAAAAAGCAGCTGTTTACTGGAACCGCTGCTTTTTCATTTATCTGGCAACAAAATTTTGCGTATAATACCTCTGGTACACACCTACACCTAATAATGTGAATTCCTTTTCCAACAAGGCTTCACGATGCCCTTTGGAGTTTAACCAGCCTTCTACAGCAGCCGGGCCATCTGTATAATTGGCTGCTATATTTTCGCCGGCCAGCTGGTAATCAACCTTTGCTTTTTTCAGCCGGTCTCCCAAATCTCCGGCAGAAGGAGATTCGTGGGCAAAATATTGTTTTTCATACATTTCCTTGCTGTGCTGCTTAGCTACCTTAGCCGTTTCCGGGTCCCAGGCCAATTCATTTAAGTTATGCTTTTCACGGATAATATTTGTTAGATCCGCTATTTGCTTTTCACTGCCCTCTTCAATTTGCTGCCATACGGCATCCGGCAATTCAGGCTCATCCGGCAGCTCTCCCCGATAAACCATTTCATATGGGCGCTGTTTAACCAAGTAATCTGTCGTTAAGTAACGGACACTAGATAAGGTGCCAGAAAATTTATCAATATATAATTGCGCATACATATCCCCTACCCTCACGACCGGTCTTATATTAAAATCCTCCTCCGATAATTCAAAGCGGTACGTGCCGGAGCCGTTCTCTACAACCACGTCCATTCGAAGGTCATATGTCTGAAAGAGATCTTTAGCCGGTTGCTCCATCTTAAACGGAGAAACATCCGTTTCACCAGCAGCATAGGCGGTAACTACTTGATTATTTTCGACGCCGAACTGGACGTATTGGTGCTCCTTCTTATACACCCACCATTCATATCCGTAAGCGGAAAGATCTTTTCGAACAGGGTCTCCCATTTCTTTTATTAACAAGGCCGAGTCTTTGCCAATATAAAACCCTGCACCGGATGCCGGCCTCTTTACGGCAGGAACTTGTCTCTTCAAATCCTCTTGTTCTCTTTGCACATTCATATCATGCTTTGCAGGATTGGTGGTGGCAGAATTATGAAGCACTTCATTATCTTTTCTTGCTTCATTAAAGTACATCCCGCCTATTAAAATGATGGACATAACCACCAGAATTCTGATGACTGATCGCAGAAGACTCCCCCCTTTTCAGTTTCTATACGCAGCATTATTGCCTTATATTACTCACATTATAACATTATGCACACCTCGTATCACTCACCGCAAATAATTTAAAAATTTTTCTCTTGTTCTTATTAAAGCCGTTCAATTACCTGGTGGAAAAGATTTCTCTGTTTCACTTCATTCCATTGCAAGAAATGTGTTTTTCGACTATTATTATGTATGGAGCAATAGAGAAAAAACGCGGAAAGATACTAGAAGCACGCTAAGATACTCAGGAGGGATTTTTCATGAAATTTGAAAATACGGGTTTGGAAAATTTACGGGTTGATTTTGATCGTCTGAATTATATTTGCCGGTCACATAAGCTAGTTCTTGCAGGACAATGGGACTACGAGCGAGTAACATTTGACCGCAAATTTGATCTTAAAGAAGGTACATACTATTTACGTGTTCTTGGATACGCAGTTGAAGGGGATGTTGGTTCTTCAGAAGCTACTATTCAATTGATGAGTCCTTTACTTGGTAAATATTACTACCCGCATGGCGTAGAGTATGGAGAAGGCGAAAGCTTCCCGCCATCTTTAATCGAAACATGCGAAAAGGTTTTGGCTGATCTTAAAAACGAAATTGAACAATTTACAGTTTAAATACAAAGGGGGTTCGGAATGACATCATTCCGAACCCCTTTCTATTGGCTTAACTACACGCTCCAGCGCTTTCTTGCGCTCTGTATCAACCACTTTAACTTCTTCGCGGCAGTCATGCATGCCTAACGCAGATCGAATGAATGTCCGTTTAATTAAAATGACGGGATCAATGCCTGGCCAGCCCACTTCCGGTTACAACGCTTCCACCCAAGTCATTGATAAAAGAGACAGCAGCCATTGGACGGCTAACTCTGTTGATTGGAACGGCAGACGCCGAGAGACTCCCAACGAAAGCAACCGCCTGCATCCACAAGCAAAATAAAAAAAGACTGCGGACAAACTTCAATTTTCATTGAGTTTGTCTACAGCCTGAACGCATAAAGGATCTCATACGCTCTTTTCGTTTTTTAAAACCCGAGAATGGCTTTAATCACGGAAGTTGTTTCGCCGCCTTTATAGAAGACGTAAAGCAGCAAATAAACAGCTACGCCGGTGATAGCGGTAAAAAACCAAATAATACTTGTAACCGGTCCAAACTTTCTATGCTTCTCCAAGTTGTTTTTCAGCCCTAAAATAATTGTCCAGATACCTAAAACAGCTCCGACCGTCGCCAAGGTAATATGAAAAATTAAAAAGACAGTATAGTAAATTTTAATATCATCCGGCCCGCCAAAAGCTGTATTGCCGATAAAAATTGTCCGGCTGGCATAGATAACAAAAAAAATGACGGCAAAAACGGCAGCAAGAAGCATGGTTTTTTTGTGCTGCTCAATTTTTCTTTGCTTAATTTGCCCCCATCCAATCGCCACCGTTATTGCGCTAAGCACAATAAAGGAGGTGCTGATTGTGGGTAAGATAGGTAATGACATCTTGATTCCTCTCTCCCATTCATAATTCGTTTGTATCAGGCAAAGGAAAGGAAATGAACAGGCTGTTGGCGGATATTTTCAATCAGCCTGTCCATCAGAAAATAGACCGAGCCCTTCATTTCCTTCCTGTGGTTATTTCGTATAATCCGGTTGATGATTATTCATCATAGCGGCGGTCATTTTTTCTGTCTCCTCTTTATCTTTACGAACCCATTCAAAAAATACAAAAGCAAGCATGCATCCATATACAATTTCCTGGATAATTTTCATAATAACGCCGCCAAGCTGCTGGTCTTCCATTACCGGCATGCTTGAAAACAGTTCAGGTCCGCTTAAGGACAGGCCTTGTAAAGTGGAAGTTGGGACACAAAGCTCCATTGCTTGCAGCCAAGCGCCTGCATCGCTGTATGTGGCGTATACCGGTGCAGAAGCAAAAATAATCAAGCCGCAGGCCGGCGTTAATAGCACACCATCGGCAAAAATATATCCCACTTTTTTGAGACCGTTTAATTTTCTTCCTTCCGGCATATCATTCACTAGCGGCCACCACATAAAGAGCGCAAAAATGAACAATCCAATTGTATACAGAGTATGGAGAACCATGCTCATCTTAATGTAATCAAAAACAATCGGCAAATGATAAATAGAAAATAGGCCGTTAAACAACACTAAAGCGATCAATGGCTTTGTAAAAAAGTTAAATACCGGCTTGATTACCGGACGATCAATAACCTTCTTCCAAACCCACCACGGCACACCTCTTAAGAATAAAGGGGCCACAACTAAATAGAGAATAGCCATCTGAATCATATGATACGTAAACATAATATGCCCGAGCAAATCAATCGGAGAGCCCTTTACGGCATATAGTACGACCATGGACGTTACAAATAAAGCTGCCTGATGCTTCTTTAATGGCTCACTGCCCTCGAACTTATTTCTCCATTTAATCGTTACGAAGAAATAAAGAACCGTCAGCAATAGTAGCAGCGCCAAAAAATAAGGACTCCACAGCGCTTGAAATCCAAAAATACTTATCGGCATTTCCTTTCACCTCGATATTATTTTCAATGCCCTGCTTACATTATAACGTTCCCAAATTCCCCAAGCAATGTCCTGAATTGACAAGTTCATGACAACATCATCAGATAAGGCTCGCTTGAAACAAAAAGCCGGTTCCATAAAGAACCGGCTTTTTGCAAGACTATAAACACTTGAACGGCAAGTTTATATTACCACCAAATGATTGTCATGAAGGCCAAAACGGTAACAAAAGCTATCGTAACGCCTGACCACATAAACAAGGAAGGTGCTTCGTGCCCTTTCTCACTCATATGCATGAAGTAATACAATTGAAAACCTACTTGAACAACTGCCAGCAATAAAATAAATGGAACAACGAACCATTTAGAGAAATCCGCAGCTACTGCTACGAAAGAAACGACCGTGAAGAAGATCATCAACGTAAATGTCGCTACTTGGATTCTCATGCCTTCTGCATTTTTCTTGCGGCGGTAATCATAATTGAGTCTTGGGTTGTTTGAATTCGATTGATTATTTACCATCAATTATCCCACCATTCCCATTAAGTATACTACCGTAAAGATAAATACCCATACAACGTCGATAAAGTGCCAGTAAAGGCTTGCCAAGTAAAATTTAGGCGCATTGTAAAGGCTTAATCCGCGGCCTGCATTCCGAACCATTAACAAAATCATCCAGACTAATCCAAAGATAACGTGAGCGCCATGGAAACCAGTTAATGTGTAAAAAGCGGAACCAAATGCACTGCTAGTAAACGTGTGGTTGTATTCAGTGTAGTAATGATGGAACTCATAAAACTCACAAGCTAAAAAGCCAAGACCAAGGATAACAGTAATTAACATCCAAAGCTGCATCTTCTTAAAGTTGTAGTTTTTCATATGGTACATGGCATATACGCTTGTTAATGAACTTGTTAACAAGAGCATAGTCATTACGAACACAAGCGGCAATTCAAATAGATCTTTTGCCAGCATATGATCCGGGCTTGGTACTTTATCTTTCAATGCAATATAGGTAGCGAAGAGAGAGGCGAACAAAACCGTCTCTCCACCTAGAAACAGCCAGAAACCTAGAAATTTATTTTTTCCTTCAAGCGTTGCTTTTTCAGGTGATTCAGGCCAAGTTTGGGGTGTGAATTTTTCTTCAGCTTGCATTATGCCTTAACCCCCTTGTCATCATTTTCTTCCATTAACTCTTCTTTATGAATATGGAAGCCGTGATCATCTTTCAATGAACGATAAATCATGGCACCAAATGTAATCACTAATCCGCCAATTAAGACTGGAAGCGCCCATGCCTTGTCATCTACATGGTACATTGCTCCGAAAGCAGCAATGAATAGACCAAGTGAAATAACAAATGGAACGAATGAACTGTTCGGCATATGAATATCGCCGATCGGCTCAGCCGGAGTCAATGTTGTCTTGCCTTCCATTTTCTCTAACCAGTAAGCGTCAAGTCCGCGAACAAGCGGAAGCTGCTTAAAGTTGTAGAATGGAGCTGGTGAAGAAATCGCCCACTCTAATGTACGGCCATCTTCCCAAGGGTCGTTGCCGACTCTTTCATTTTTCACAGATGTAATAACCACGTTAATCAACAGGGAAATAACCCCTACTGCCATGAATGCGGCTCCGATTGAACTCACAAGGTTACCAGTGTCAAGTCCTTGACCTGGAAGGAAAGTCCAAACACGACGAGGCATACCCATTAAACCAAGGAAATGCTGAACAAAGAATGTTAAATGGAAACCGATGAAGAAGAAAACGAAAGTAAACTTCCCAATTTTTTCACTTAACATTGTACCGAACATTTTTGGCCAATAGAAGTGCGTACCCGCTAATAGGGCAAACACAACCCCACCAACAATAACGTAGTGGAAATGGGCAACGATAAAGTATGAATCATGATATTGATAGTCTGCTGGAGCTACCGCTTGCATAACCCCTGTTACCCCACCCGCTACGAAAGACGGAATAAAGGCAACGGCATAAAGCATTGGTACAGTAAATTTAATGCTTCCTCCCCAAATAGTGAGAAGCCAGTTAAAGATCTTAATACCTGTAGGTACAGCAATCGCCATTGTTGCAACCGCGAAAATCGCGTTAGCTACCGGACCAAGTCCGACTGTGAACATATGGTGAGCCCATACCATGAATCCAAGAAAACCGATCAATACAGTTGCGAATACCATAGAGGAATATCCGAACAGACGTTTTCTTGAGAAAGTTGAAAAGATTTCTGAGAAAATACCGAAAGCCGGTAAAATCAAAATGTATACTTCCGGGTGTCCGAAGATCCAGAAGAAGTGTTCCCAAATAATTGTGTTACCGCCTGCTGCTACGTTAAAGAAGTTCGCACCGAACATACGGTCAAACGTTAACATAAAGATAGAAGCAGTCAGCGGCGGGAACGCGAACAAGATTAATGCAGAAGCTACGAATGTTGTCCATGTAAACAACGGCATTCTCATGTACGTCATGCCCGGAGCACGCATGTTAATGATTGTAACGAGGAAGTTAATTCCCCCCATTAACGTACCGAAACCTGAAATTTGCAGACCTAAAGCATAGAAGTCAATTCCATGCCCTTCTGAAGCAAGTGACAATGACGCGTAAGAAGTCCAGCCTGCATCAGGAGCGCCGCCTAAAAACCATGATAAGTTTAAGAATAATCCTCCGAAGAAAAACAGCCAGAAGCCAAGAGCGTTAACAAATGGGAACGCTACATCGCGCGCCCCGATTTGCAGCGGCATAATAGCATTCATAAAGGCAAGCAATAAAGGCATTGCTGCCAAGAAAATCATTGTTGTACCGTGCATAGTAAGCAATTCATTAAACAAGCCCGCGCTGACGAAATCATTATTCGGTACAGCTAGCTGAGCCCGTATCATCATTGCTTCCACGCCGCCCATTAGGAAAAAGATTCCGCCCGCGATTAAATAAAGAATCGCAATTTTCTTATGATCGACTGTTGTTAAATAGTCCCATACCGTACTTGCGAACCCTCGTTTTTGTGCAATGGTACTCAACGGTTTTACCTCCTTCTTTTTCTATTCCTTATTGTTCTTCTACTTTCAAGCTCATTAAGTATGCTGCTAATTGATCAAGCTCTTGTTCATTCAATTGTTTATAAGTGCCTGTCATCTTATTGCCTGGCTTATATTTTTCAGGATCGCGAATCCAGTTTTTCAACTCTTCTTCGTTATGATCCAATATTCCGGCAATGCGTGAACGCTCACCAAACGTCGCTAAGTTCGGGGCAAGTCTTGCTTGCTCCGGACGAGAATCGTCTGGGCTTGTTGCGTGACAGCTTAAACAGTTTTGTTCAAAGAGCTTTTGTCCCTCTACTGCAGCTGTATCAGTTGGAGCTGCCGGTTTCGCGGACTGCATAGTGCTGATCCACTGTTTAAAGTCATCTTGTGATTTAGTTTCTACTTTAAAATCCATCAAAGCATGGGATGGACCGCAAAGCTCCGCACACTTTCCATAGAACAAGTTACCGGCTTCTTCTGATTTATCGCTGTCGAATTTCAGCCAGAATTTGTTTACGTTATCCGTGTTCGTATCCATCTTTCCACCTGCAGCAGGAATCCAGAATGAATGCTTTACATCAGATGCCTTTAAGTTAAAGTATACTTTTTGATCAGTTGGAACAACGAGTTCCTGGGACGTCATTACTTTGTAGTCAGGATATTCAAACTCCCACCAGTAAAGATTTGCACGCACGTTAACAACAAGTGCATCACGTGTTCCATCTTTCTTTGGCTTTTTATCCATGTCCTTTACGTTTGCCTGATCAAATGTAGCCGTAACAGTCGGCACGGCAAGAATCAGCAAAAGGATAATCGGAATAACTGTCCAAATGATTTCGAGCAAATGACTGCCTTCCACTTGCTTAGGAATTTTGTTTTCGTCGCCCTTTTTACGGCGGAAGCGAGTAATGGCAAGAACGAAAATGACCGTAACGACAGCAATAACTGTTACCATAATGACCGTGCTTAGAATCATCAGGTTGTATTGCTGTTTAGCCACGTCACCGGCAGGCTTGAGTGTGGAAAGGAATGGCTCGCCACAGCCTGACAGTGCAAGTGCCAATACCGCGAAGACTGATAAAAGACGCCATTTAGTTAGCCTATCTTTCATAGCTTAATTAAACCCCTCTTTCTTATGAATTTCTGCAGCAATATGAGCTTATATATGGATTTCTTTGACAAGAAAGAATTCCTGTGAGTTAGATAACAGTAAAAATAACCATCGCTACAAACAGGACAGTTAAATACTGTAATGAATAAATAAACATCCACTTTGCCCATTTGAGGTCATCCTTCATTTTATACCCGGTTACCCCAAGGACAAGCCACCCTATATTTAAAACTGTCGCCAATACGACAAAGGCTGTGCCAAGTGATGTCATAAAAAATGGAATTGGCAACAGAGCCAGCACCCATATCACAATATGGCGCTTTGTGGCAGAAAAGCCTTTTACGACCGGCAGCATAGGAATGCCGGCGGCCCGGTATTCTTCGCACCGTCTCATGGCAAGTGCGTAAAAATGCGGAGGCTGCCAAATAAACATGATTAAAAACAGCATCCAAGCAACAACATCCAAGCCTGGATCAACAGCTGCCCAGCCGATCAGCGGCGGTACAGCACCGGAAATACTCCCAACGATTGTGTTGCTGACATGACGGCGTTTAGACCACATTGAGTAAACAACAACATAACTGAACACACCTATTAAACCAATGATACCGGCTGTAAATGTTGTTAGAAATAAGAAGGCTGTTCCGATAATAATGAAAGCGAGACCAATTGTCATCACTTTTGGATAGCTTATTTTTCCTGTAACTGTCGGACGTCCTTTCGTTCTCTCCATCAGCGGGTCAATGTCCCGATCAATAAAGTTGTTTAAACTGGCAGACCCTGCGATAATTAGAGATGATCCGATCAGTGTGTAAAAAACCGTGTCCAGCTGAGTTAGAAAGTGCAGGCCGTTAAAAACGATTGCCAGCCATAGCCCTGTGAAAATAGTGATCAAATTAGAATTCACGATTCCAATTTTAATCAGTGCAAAGAAATCCTTCACAGCTGTTGTTTCCGGAAGCTCGCTATTCCCCATCGTAGTTGTGGCACGTGACACCTTTTTCCCCCCTCTCATAAAAACAAGCGGTCTGTCTTTGGATATAACTGACGGAGCTTTTATCTCCTTTACCAAACTGCACCAAAACCACTGTTCATTCCATATTAAATCATATCAGCTTGTTTTTTTGTGAACACATAATGAACTAATTATGTCGAATTTGTGTCGGCTGAATAAGCACTATTCCTATCAATTTGGTTTTATAGGATAATGAATATCGTGGATCGCTAAGCTTATTTAACCAGCCTTTCAACTAGCTTGATCCACTGCTGTCTTTATGTATAAGCATAACATTTCCAAATAATTTTACAAGTTGTCTTTTCAGCGCATCTTCTGTATTATCGAGAAGATGAACGCTTTTATAATCCCCTTTTGCATTATAGATAAGTAGGTGAAAAACATGCAACGCTCTTTAAAATGGCTGGCGGTTGTGACAACGTTCGTCATGCTTCTTGTTCTGCTTGGCGGCGCGCTTGTAACCAAAACAGGTTCCGAACTTGGATGCGGAAATGACTGGCCGCTATGCCATGGGCAATTAATTCCTGAAGAAATCACAATGGAAACAATTATTGAACTATCGCACCGGCTAGTATCTGGTGTAGCCGGCTTGCTGGTAGTGGCCTTATCGGTTCTTTCTTGGCGGCTGATTGGCCATAAGCGGGAAACTAAATTTCTCGCCGCTACGTCTACGCTCTTTTTGATTGCCCAAGCGTTAATTGGAGCAGCAGCCGTAAAGTGGGGACAAAGCGATTTCGTTCTGGCCCTTCATTTCGGCATTTCTCTTATTTCGTTTTCAGCTGTTCTGCTCTTAACTCTCTTGATCTTTGAGGTTGACCAAAAGTTTGATGCTTCTTCTTTAGTTATTGACAAGCGGATGAAATGGCATACTATCGGCGTTACACTTTACAGCTATTTAGTAGTCTACACCGGGGCGCTTGTCAGGCATACGAAAGCGAGCCTTGCTTGCGCTGACTGGCCTTTTTGCTTAAACGGCAGCCCTTTTATGTCACTCAATAGCTATCAATGGATTCAAATGGGGCATCGTCTGGCAGCAGGTTTGATCTTTTTGTGGATTGTCTATATTACTATGATGGCAATCAAACATTATAAACAGCAGCGGGTCATTTATTGGGGATGGGTCATTGCCTGTTCTCTCGTTTCCTTGCAAGTTATATCGGGCGCAATTATTATTTTTACGAAGGTTAATTTATATGTAGCATTAGCTCATGCCTTATTTATTTCTTGCTTGTTCGGTTTGCTCTGTTATTTAATCCTTCTTATCTCAAGAAGTAAAACCAGCACAAACAAGGTTTCAAAAGTTTCATAAAAAAACAGCAGGCAAACCAGTTTGCCTGCTGTTTTTTTTTATGAATCGGAGTTGCTGATGTCTGTGCCCGGCCCTTCGCTTTCCGCCGGAAATAGCTAGTGAAAGAAGCAAAGCGAAAACAAGCGGGCACAGGGCCCGCTTGTTTGTTTATCGCTCTACTTCAATCAGCAAATCACCAGTAGAAATAGCTTCACCGTTTTGGACATGGATGTTTTTCACCGTTCCTGAGAATGGGGCTTGAACGGTTGTCTCCATTTTCATCGCTTCGGTAATCATTAAATGATCTCCCTGAACGACCTTCTCTCCTTTTTCCACAAGCACTTTGATCACCGTTCCCGGCATTGTGGCGGCTAAATGGCTTTCATTTTTCGGATCTGCTTTTATTTTAGAAGCAACTGAAGATTTTATGCTTTCATCTTTAATCACTATCTCACGCGGCTGGCCATTTAATTCAAAATACACCACGCGGGTACCGTCTGTTTGTGCCTGCCCAATGGAAACAAGCTTGACAATTAATGTTTTGCCCGTTTCAATTTCAATTTCGATCTCCTCGCCTAACCTCATTCCATACAAGAACGTCGGCGTATCCAGTACGGACACATCACCAAACTGGTCGACTGTTTTAATGTAATCCGTAAATACTTTTGGATACAAGGCATAAGCGATAACATCGTGATCGGTTATTTGGCGGTCAAATTCGTTGGACAACTCTTCTCGAATGGCGTCAAAGTCGACATCCTTAAGCAGCTCCCCTGGACGAACCGTCAAAGGCTCTTTCCCTTTTAAAATTACTTTTTGAAGCTGTTTCGGGAATCCGCCGTACGGCTGGCCCAAGTATCCTTCAAACAATTCAATAACGGAATCCGGAAAGTCAATTTTGTCTCCCCTTTCCAGCACTTCTTCTTCTGTCAAGTTATTCTGTACCATAAACAAGGCCATGTCACCGACTACTTTAGAAGAAGGAGTGACCTTGACAATGTCCCCGAACATTAAATTAACGCGGCTGTACATGTCTTTCACTTCTTCCCAGCGATCGCCGAGCCCTACCGCTTTCGCCTGCTGCTGCAAGTTGCTGTATTGTCCTCCAGGCATTTCATGCTTGTAAATTTCTGTGTGCGGAGCGACCATGCCGCTTTCAAAATCCTGATAATACTGTCTGACACCTTCCCAGTATTGGGATAGCTGCTCTAAAGAATCAATGCTGGCAGAAGGCTCCCGCTCTGTTCCTTTTAAGGCGTAACAAAGCGTATTGGCGCTCGGCTGCGAAGTGAGGCCAGCCATTGTGCTGACCGCTACATCAACAATATCCACTCCCGCTTCGATCGCCTTGGCATACATATAAATGCCATTTCCGCTCGTATCATGCGTATGAAGATGAATCGGAAGATCAACAGTCGCTTTCAATTCAGAAATTAACCGGTAAGCGGACTGCGGCTTCAACAAACCTGCCATATCTTTAATGCCAAGAATATGCGCTCCTTGATTTTCCAGCTCCTTTGCCATGTCTTTATAATACTGAATGCTGTATTTTGGACGGGACGGATCATCAATATCACCTGTGTAGCAAATAGAGGCTTCAGCAATCTTGCCTGTTTGGCGGACTGCATCAATGGCTGTTTCCATTCCCTTGATCCAGTTTAAGCTGTCAAAGATGCGGAACACATCAATGCCGGAAGCGGCAGATTGATCCACAAACTCGCGGATCACATTATCCGGATAATTCGTGTAGCCAACGGCATTGGAAGCGCGAAGCAACATTTGAAATAACACATTCGGCACTTTCTCCCTCAAAGCAGTCAGACGCTTCCAAGGATCTTCCTTCAAAAAGCGGTAGGACACATCGAACGTAGCTCCTCCCCACATTTCCAGCGAGAACATGTCCGGAAGCAATTTAGCAGTCGGTTCGGCGATTCGAAGCAAATCATTCGTGCGTACACGTGTAGCCAGCAGCGATTGATGGGCATCGCGGAAAGTTGTATCCGTCAGCAGCACTTCAGAGCGGGATTTGACCCAATCAACAAGCCCATCAGCGCCCCTTTCATCCAAAATCTGTTTTGTGCCCGGCGAAGCTGGCTCCAAGCCGACTTTCGGAACAGCAAGCGGTTCAAAGAGCGGCTTTTTCTTCTTTTCGATTCCCGGAAAACCGTTCAGTGTTACATTGCCGATATAATTGAGCATTTTAGTTCCCCGGTCTTTCCGCTTCGGAAACACAAATAATTCCGGAGTTGTATCAATAAAGGAGGTATCATAATTTCCTGTAATAAAGTCTTCATGCCGCATGACATTCTCCAGGAAAGGAATGTTGGTCTTAATCCCGCGAATCCGGAACTCCTGAAGGTTTCGCAGCATCTTAGAAGCCGCCTGCTCAAAAGTGAGCGCTTGCGTAGATACTTTCACAAGCAGCGAATCATAGTAAGGAGTAATCACGGCCCCTTGGAACCCATTCCCTGCATCCAGCCGGACACCGAAGCCGCCGCCGGAACGGTAAGCCATAATTTTTCCTGTATCTGGCATGAAATCATTTAACGGATCTTCTGTCGTAACACGCGACTGAATCGCGTACCCATGAACAGTGATCCCCTCCTGTTGAGGAATTCCGACCTTCTCACTGTGAAGAGAATGGCCTTCAGCAATCAAAATCTGCGATTGGACAATATCGATTCCCGTGACCATTTCTGTGATCGTATGTTCCACCTGAACACGCGGATTGACTTCAATAAAATAGAACTTGTTATCTGCAACGAGAAACTCTACGGTTCCCGCATTTAAATAATCTACTTTTTTCATCAGCTGAACCGCTGCTTCACAAATGCCATTGCGCAAATCTTCTGGCAATGATACACATGGAGCGACTTCTACTACCTTTTGATGACGGCGCTGCACGGAACAGTCCCGCTCATAAAGGTGAATAATGTTCCCATCATGGTCTCCGAGAATTTGCACCTCGATATGCTTAGGGTTTTGAACAAACTTCTCAACGTATACCTCGCCGCTGCCAAAAGCCGCTTTCGCCTCGGACTTTGCCCGCTCATAGGCTTCACGCACCTCTTCAACGCTATTGACAATCCGCATGCCGCGGCCGCCGCCGCCAAGCGCAGCTTTAATAATAATAGGAAAGCCGTGCTCCCGGCCAAACGCCACTACTTCTTCAAGAGAGGAGACTGGGCCGTCCGTACCCGGGATGACCGGAATGTTTGCCTGCTGTGCTTGAAACCTGGCCTTCACTTTATCACCAAACATATCTAAATGCTGGGATTTAGGACCGATAAAAATGATGCCTTCTTCCTCACAGCGTTTAGCGAATTCGATATTTTCTGATAAAAAACCATACCCCGGGTGAATCGCATCAACTTCCGCTTGCTTGGCAATCTCAATAATGTTCTCAATATCAAGATAGGCTTCAATCGGCTTTTTGCCTTTGCCGACAAGATAAGCTTCATCGGCTTTATAGCGATGATAAGAGCCTGAATCTTCTTTTGAGTAAATGGCCACTGTACGGATGCGCAGTTCTGTACAAGCGCGAAATACGCGGATCGCGATTTCCCCCCTGTTAGCAACCAGTACTTTACTGATTTTTCTCATTTTCATCTCTCCCCTGTTGTGCGAGTAAATATATATAAAAAGGCTCATTGAAATGAACCTTTTTACTACTATGCTGCGTTAAAATCTCTTGCTGGTTTTTCGGTCCGTTCCTGCCAAACGGTCGTTTGGCAGGAAGGAGCCAGAAAAGAATCAGCCTCTCAGATTAACAAAGCTTGCCACTAACAAATGAGCGTTATTTTTTATAAAGCTGTTCGTACTTGGTAAACATTGAAATATTAACAAGAACCCCAAGTGAAACAGATAACAAAATGAGTGAAGAGCCTCCATAACTGATTAAAGGCAGCGGAACTCCCGTAATTGGAATCAATCCCGTTACCCCGCCAAGATTAATAGCCGCTTGGATAGCGATCATACTGGAAATGCCGACAGCCATCATCTTTCCAAATGGGTCTTGGCACTTTATCGATATATAAATTCCTTTTAGTACAATAAAACTTAATCCCCCAATAACAATGAACACGCCTAATAGACCCAACTCCTCTGAGATAACAGCCATAATGAAGTCGGTGTGCGGCTCAGGTAAATACCCTAGCTTTTGTACGCTTTGGCCGAGTCCATTGCCGGTTACTCCTCCAGAGCCGATAGCAAGATAAGAGTTGACAAGGTGATACCCGTCCCCCTCTTGGTGCTCAAAAGGATCAAGATAACCGGTAATCCGGCTGATCTTTTCCTCCGTAAAGATCTTATCTTTCTTCAAAAGAATAAGCGGGGAAAGAACCAGAGCAGCCATCAGGCCAAGCACGACCAGCTTCCACATGCTTTTAAAGCGCATGCCCGAAGAAATAATGATCGTACAGCCAATAAGAAAAATAATAAAGGCTGTCCCAAAATCAGGCTCGGCAGCGATCAAGGTGCATAAAAACACGAGTAAAATAACCGGCGGCGTGACCCCTTTATTAAAGGAGTTAATATATTTTTGTTTTTTGGCATAAATGGCTGACATATAAATAATGATTACCAGCTTGGCGAATTCAGAAGGCTGCAAGTTCATGCCGCCAAAACGAATCCAGCTTCGCGCGTTGTTCGAAATCGTTCCAAATATCATCAAAGCAACGAGCATTCCAATGATGCCTGCTACGATTGCAAATAAAAATTTACTATTTTTATAGGCTTTATATGGAAAGAGAGCTGCCGCAAAAAAGAAAACAGAGGCCGCGATAATATGAATTTTTTGCTTGTTATAAAAATAATCGCTCGCTACTTCATAGCGCTGGACGGCTGTGACTGAACTTGCACTGTAAATCATCATCAGTCCGAACAGGCAAAGAAGAAAAAAGGCTGCGATAAGCGAGTAATCGTATGATCGTATGATTTTTTTCCACATATAAATCTTCCTATCTCTGACATCCTTTTCTGCAAAGAATGCGTTGAAATGATCCAGCCAACAGCGAGTAGATCAACAGCACGGCTGCCTGAGCTTATGTAAAAAAAACTCAAACATCAATAAAAGGTGTTTGAGTTTTTTGCCGTTTATTTTCTAGTAGATGCTTCATGGAGAGCTGACAATTCCCGTTCAAGCGAATCAATCAGTTCTTTTCCATCTTGTTCATCGACCAAACCTAAACGAATCGCAAAATCTATTTCACGGGATAAGCCAAACATTTGGGTGTCCAGCACCTCTTCATAGAGAGGGCACTGGGGCATCGTTAAGTTGTCCATTTGGACTTTGATGAGTCTCAAAATCTTTCCCGCATCTGCTTCTAATAGAGAGTAGGCTTTTTCCCTGTGATTGACTTTTAATTCAGATGCCACATCTAACTCCCCCTGTTCAGCACAATAATTGACTGTATCTTATAAAATTCTATCGTTAATTCGACTAATTTGCAAGGAATTTCGCATTTATCCCCTGACAAGAAAGGACTCTAGCGTTATAATCTATGGGGAACGTTAATTTAAAATAAGGGAGTGTCCCTATGAATACAATTATGAGTATTAAAGGAAAAGTGAAATTTCCTATCACCCTCGATTCCGGTGTGTGGATTTTTGACGACCGCCGCATCGATCTGAATACATACTTTGACACAGAAGCAGACAATGGCCTGCTGCAAGACGAAGAATACACGAAGAGTGTATCAAAGTTTTGGGATAAAGAAATCAGAGAAGGCGCTGTTTTCCCGCCGACGATTAAATCCGAGAAAAAGTATGAAAAAGAAAAAGTATTGACCGGCACCTTCGGAATGCCTTTTGAACCATTTTTGAAAAATGCAGAGCCGGATGCTGATGCCCAGTCGTTAGTTATTGAAACAGCCGATGAAGAAATTACGCTGCCTTTAGAGCAAGCCGGCGAAATCATCCTCGCCTTCTCCAAGGAAGGAAAGCCGCTTCGCGAAGACGGGCCTGTCCATGTTCTTTTCAAAGACGGGTCAAACCGGGCTGAACCGATCAGGAAAGTCACATCGTTTCGTATCGATTAAGCCAATAAAAAAGCGAGGTGCTTCGACTTATGGAAGGCATCTCGCTTTTTTGCTTTCTATAAAATGTCCGCTGCCAGCTGGGCAAGCCCTGACCGTTCGCCCTTGAGCAATTTTATATGGCCTGAAACGGCCTGGTCTTTAAACTTTTCAATGACATAGGTTAAGCCATTATTGTATTCATCCAAATACGGATGGTCGATTTGGGCAGTATCACCCATCAGCACAATTTTGCTTCGTTCGCCAACCCTCGTCAAAATGGTTTTCACTTCATGCTTCGTTAAATTTTGTGCCTCATCAATAATAATATACTGCTCAGGAATGCTTCTTCCCCGTATATAAGTGAGTGCTTCCACTTCCACCGAATGAAGCCCCGCCAAAATTTGATCAATTTCTCCCGGCTTTTTTGTATTAAATAAAAATTCAAGATTGTCGTAAATCGGCTGAACCCATGGGCGAAGCTTCTCCTGCTTTTCACCGGGCAAGTAGCCGATATCTTTTCCGACCGGAACAATCGGCCGGGCAACGAGCAATTTTTTAAACAGATGAAAATCCTCGGTTTGCAAAAGCCCTGCCGCAAGAGCAAGGAGCGTTTTTCCTGTTCCTGCCTTGCCCGCCATGGTAACAAGCGGAATATCAGGTCGCATCAACAATTCAATCGCCATCATTTGCTGAACATTGCGCGGCTTGATTCCCCAAATAATATCTTCATCATGAAAAAGCTTCTTTAACATTTTCCCTTTGGCATCCACTATGCCAACCGCTGATGCTG
Source organism: Pseudobacillus badius (assembly GCF_002189605.1). Classification (NCBI taxonomy): domain Bacteria; kingdom Bacillati; phylum Bacillota; class Bacilli; order Caryophanales; family Bacillaceae; genus Pseudobacillus; species Pseudobacillus badius. The sequence continues at coordinate 260,601 of NZ_MWMM01000001.1, read as the reverse complement.
AACTGCCAAGAGCGTCTTTTAAGATCAGAAACTGGTTAGGATAAAAAGGATGATGAGCGATTTCAGAAAGCGGCAGCTCCCCTTTTTGGTACAACACATCAAGCGCTTCTTTCGGTACATACATCTCTAAAAATCCCATATATATATCGCTCATCTCAATGACGCGGTCACTCAAGAAGTCTTCTGCCTGCAAGCCAAGTGCATCGGCTTTTACCCGCACGAGCGTGTCTTTGCTTACTAAAATCACTGCCCGGCCATTCGTTTTCTCTTCTTCTTCAACAGATAAATTTTTGGCGACTGCCAAGATGCGGTTATCATTTGTTTTTTCCAAAAACACATCTTGCAGCTTTTGAAAAGAACGATGATTTAATTCAATTCTCAAGCTTCCTCCGTTTTCCAATTGAATCCGCTCATGGAGTTTCCCTGTTTCCCGCATTTTATCAATGAGCTTTGATACAAGTCTGGCGTTTCTTCCGATTTCATCCATATATCTTTTCTTTGAGTCTAATTCTTCGAGCACTACTGCCGGGATAACAACTTCATTTTCTTCAAAAGAGAAAATAGCGTATGGATCTTGCAACAAGACATTGGTATCCAGCACATAAATTTTACTCAACGAGACGCCTCCTGCTTTGTTCATCTTTTTTTATTATATGAGAATAAGCGGTACCAGGTTCAACGAATAGCAAGGCTGATAAAAATATATGTGTGCATGAATAAGATTAGAAGAGAATCGCAAAATATAAAGAACCGTTGATTTATAAATAAAAGAGGTGATACACATGAAGCGAATACTTCCTTTACTCGCTCTCTCTCTTCTTTTCGGGTGTGCCCAGAAAGAAGACGCATCTTTAGATAAGAACGAACAAACTACCGGCGAAGCACGTTATAAAGCCCAAGTTAATAACAGCGTTCCAACTGACAGAAGCAATCTCTCGTTAGGCGAGGCCGGACGCCGGCTCGCGGCTACCGCCCGGACGATGCCGGGAGTGAATGACGCCGCTGCTGTAGCTTGGGGGCGATATGCCATTGTCGGCATTGATGTAGACGCCAATTTAGACAGGTCAGAAGTCGGCTCCATAAAGTACACCGTAGCGGAAGCACTGAGGCACCAGCCGTATGGTGCGGAAGCAGTGGTAGTAGCCGACCCGGACTTATATGCCCGCCTCAAGGAGATTGGCCAAGACATTGAAAATGGACGGCCGCTGCAAGGCTTAGCCAATGAGCTTGCAGATATTGCTGGACGCGCCATGCCCGAAGTTCCAGGCGATTTAACAGAGCCTGAGCCTAAAAGAGCAACTGAACAGCCAAAGAAACAATTATCTCCCTCTGAATCGCACCAATTAGAAAAGCAGCAGGAAGAGCAATCCAACCACCATAAGTAAGAATGAACAATCTATAAGTTGACGGCGGCGGAGCAGAAAAGACACAGTCGCTTTTCTTACTCTTCCGCTCCTTTTCTGAGAGCTTCTAATACTTGTCGATCGAGTTTCTGAGCTGCCTGCTCGTCATATGTTTTCTCATGTTTCGGCTCCAGGATAATTTTCGACCCGTAAAACATCACATCACGTATTTCAGTAATGCAAATTTCTATAATTGCTGTCTGAACAGGGACACCGGCTGCTTTTTCCGTAATAATTTTCCCAGTGCCGGATATGGCATAGGCTGATTCATTTGCCAATAGGTGAATAGCCATTGCCGGATTTTGTTTAATGTTTTCTACCATGCTTGAGCGGCTGTGCACAGCAATGCGCAAAGTGTGCTCGTCTAATGCACGGATCCAGGAAATAGCGTGAATAGCCGGATTTCCGGATTCCTTATCAATGGTGGCAATTGTGACGAGGCGGTCTTCTTGCAATGCCTCAAACAACGGCGGTATTAAATAAGTTTCTATTCTGTTAGCCACATTCATCCCCTCCCTTTGTCTTTATTATACATAACAGGCTACACTATGCCGAATTTGTGCTACCCCTTTTTCTCTTCACTCTATTGTTTTATAAGCTGAAAATTCTTTTGGATTATGCACAATGAAATTTTTACTCATTAAATAAACAATAGAAATCCTATACAGAACATTTGACTGCTTTCATCTCATTGCTATCTTAGAAGACGCCCCTGCAATACTCATGGTATAATGGGCAAAAAAGCTGGAGGTAGCTGAAGTGAGAGTAAAATGTATTCTATGCGAAAAAATTGAAAAAATCGATGATCAGCTCCCTGTCGCCAAACGGTTAAGAAACCGGCCAATCCATACATATATGTGCACGGAATGCAGCGAACGAATTGCCGAGAAAACCCAAGCACGGATTGCCACCGGCAAGTTTCGGATTTACCGTTCCGGCAAGGAGCAGGAAATTTTGTAAACAGCCACCTTCATGGCTGCATAAAAAAAGGATGCCTAAAAGCGGGCATCCTTTTAAAGTGGAGAAAAACAGCACTTTACCATAAAACCCGTATCCGACAAATTATCAATAAAAAAGAAATCAATCTCTGCCTCGGGCTTTTTGTACAGCTACCCCCTTTTTCATACACCCCGTTAATTGGGACGGAAGGCGCGAAGACTCCTGCGGGATCCGCGGGACAGGCGAGACCCCGCAGGCGCGCTGGCGCTGAGGAGGCTCGCCGCACGCCCCGCGGAAAGCGAAGCAGCCTGGAGTGGAAAGCAACAGATTCTATTCACATACAAAAAAAGACCGCGGACAAACTCAATTCTCGTTGAGTTTGTCTACAGTCTGAAGGATACCTAAAAGCAGGCATCCTTGTTTTAATTTTGATTCTCTTCCTTATGCATCCTGAGCCTAAACTTATATACGCCGAGCACAAGTGCGGCAACAATCAAGCTCTCTACAACAGGCAGCTGGTACGACAGAATCAGCAGCAGCAGCGAGCCGACAATAAGCGACACATAAACAATAATATTCTTTCCGACAGATAATTTCTTGGCAAAGCCGAGGTTATAGACAAGAACACAAAGCAATATAATCGCCAGCCAATAAATTCTTACAGGCCAGTAAGTTCCCCCGAACACTTTAATCAAGGCTCCCAGCAACGGGCTGACGTGTTCTAATCCTTCCACTCCCTATCTCTCCCTTACAAATTAAATTTCTTCATATTTTTTCTTTTTAGCTGCCCGCTCCCGTTCATTCTTATCAAGAATTTTCTTGCGCAAGCGAATCGATTGCGGCGTTAGCTCGCAGTATTCATCATCATTTAAGTACTCAAGCGCTTCTTCTAACGACATAATACGCGGCTTTTTCATTGTTGTCGTTTGATCTTTTGTAGCAGACCGTACGTTTGTCGCCTGCTTCAATTTAGTAATATTGACGGTCAAGTCATTTTCGCGCGTATGCTCGCCAACAATCATTCCGCCGTAAATCTCTGTTCCAGGCTCTACAAAGATGGTTCCGCGGTCTTCTACTTGCATGATGCCATACTGAGAAGCTTTTCCAGCTTCCATAGAAACAAGCACACCTTGACGGCGGCCGCCTACGCGTCCTGGCTGCATCGGCTGATAGCTGTCAAATGTATGATTAATAATTCCATAGCCACGCGTCATCGTTAAGAATTCCGTCGTATAGCCGATCAATCCGCGGGCAGGAACCATGAAAATTAAACGGACTTGACCATTGCCATTATTAATCATATCAAGCATTTCGCCTTTGCGCGAGCCTAATGATTCAATAATAGCGCCCGTGTATTCTTCAGGAACATCAATTTGCACACGCTCAACTGGCTCACAGCGTACTCCGTCAACTTCCTTCACGATAACTTGAGGTTTAGACACTTGGATTTCAAAGCCTTCGCGGCGCATATTTTCCAACAGAATGGATAAATGGAGTTCACCGCGTCCAGAAACAACCCAAGCATCCGGAGAATCCGTTTCCTCTACTCGCAGGCTCACATCTGTTTCCAGCTGCGCGTCAAGACGCTCCTGAATCTTTCTGGCCGTCACAAACTTCCCTTCGCGGCCGGCAAATGGGCTGTTGTTGACAAGGAATGTCATTTGCAGCGTCGGTTCGTCAATATGCAAAATCGGGAGAGCTTCCTGATAATCGACCGGGCAAACCGTTTCTCCAACGTTAATATCTTCCATGCCGGAAACGGCAATTAAATCTCCAGCCTTTGCTTCTTCAATTTCAATCCGCTTTAATCCCATAAAGCCAAATAGTTTCGTGACACGGAATTGCTTAACTGTTCCATCCGTTTTCATTAACGCTACTTGCTGGCCAACTGTGATCGTTCCGCGGAATACACGGCCAATACCAATCCGGCCAACATAATCGTTGTAATCAAGCAAGGCTACTTGGAATTGAAGCGGTTCGTCACTATTGTCCACCGGTGCCGGGATATGCTCAACGATAGCCTCAAATAAAGATTCCATGTTTTCATCTTGCTTATCAGGTGACGTGCTCGCTGTTCCGTTGATCCCTGATGCATAAATCACTGGGAATTCAAGCTGTTCGTCATTCGCATCCAGCTCAATGAACAATTCAAGCACTTCGTCGACCACTTCTTCCGGACGGGCAAAGTCACGGTCAATTTTATTAACAACAACAATCGGGCGCAGATTTTGTTCGAGCGCCTTTTTCAAGACAAAGCGTGTTTGCGGCATGCATCCTTCATAAGCATCGACAACAAGAAGAACGCCATCGACCATTTTCATAATTCGCTCAACTTCACCGCCAAAGTCGGCATGTCCAGGTGTATCCAATATATTAATTTTCGTGTCTTTATATTGAATGGCTGTATTTTTTGCAAGGATCGTAATTCCGCGCTCTCTTTCGATATCCCCGGAATCCATCGCACGTTCCTCTACATGCTCATTGCTTCTGAAGCTGCCTGATTGTTTAAGGAGCTGATCCACAAGAGTAGTTTTCCCATGGTCAACGTGAGCGATGATCGCAATGTTTCTTAAATCCGTTCTTGTATTCAAATTAGTTCCTCCTGACTAATAAAACCTTCCATTCATAAAATTCGCTTTTGTAACTGAATTATTATATCACAAGTTGTTTTGAAATCCTAATTGATATTAAAGGTTTCTCTACTTAAAAAAATCTTGTACAATAAAGAAAAAGGAGGCTCTTGTTGTGAAAGAGATTAAATGGATTTTTGTATTTTTCGCTATTGCTGCTGCATCCTGCATGATCGGCATGGGAGTTGCCATAGCAGAAAAAAGCATACTGGGCCTTATTTTGTGCATTGTTGCCCTCTTTGCCGTTATGGGTTTCGGCTTTTCTACAAAAGCTAAAATGAGAAGAGCCGGGAAGCTATAGGCTAACGCTGACGAGGCGCTCTCTGCCCTTTAATAAATTCATTAGTGCTGTCAACTGACGGCGATGACTGATTAACAACCGCATTAAAAAGGATGAAGCCAGCTGGCTTCATCCTTTTTGCTTGTTAATCTTTTAATAAAAATTCGTCTAATATCCGCCCATGAAGAATCGGAGCTCCAGCAAACACACTGTTTATCTTTATCATATTTAGGTCTTCACCGAACAAATTTGTCACACAGCCGCCCGCTTCTTCCACCAACAGTTTCCCGGCTGCAAAATCCCACGGAGATAACCTCATAGATAAATAACCATCCAGCCGACCCGCTGCCACATAAGCAAGCTCCAAGGCTGCAGAGCCGTAGGAGCGTGTGCCCCTCACCTGCACCGCTAAATTCACGAGCTTTTTTTCGTCGAAATACCTGTTTTTCACAAGCCATGTGGCATTCAGCGCAATAAGCGCTTTTTCAACGGACACTTCTGTCAGGGAAGGCAGCCTCACACCATTCATATAAGCTCCCTTTCCGCGTTCAGCGTAATATAACTCATCATGAGCCACATCATAAATGTAGCCTAAACGTCCGACTCCATTTTCGTAAACACCGATTGAAATAGCAAAATGACGCTGCTGATGGATAAAATTTGTCGTTCCATCAATTGGATCAATGATCCAAACAATCCCTTTAAGGGAAGCGAGATCATCTCCCTGTCCCTCCTCCCCTAAAATCCGGTGGCCAGGATAGACCTTGCGAATGTTAGCAATAAAAAACCGCTCTGTTTCTTTATCAATATTTGTTACTAAATCGTTGGGATTTGATTTGGTATGAATGCTTAAAGAATGCTTGAACGACTCTCGAATAGAAGAGCCAGCCTCCATAATCCACGTCTTTATCCGCTGATCCATTTCCGTCCAATTTACCATAACTATTCCTCCAACGTGGAAAATTATGTAATGTCCCTTTGCCCATATTAAAATTATAGTATATCTCGTTGCTTTTGCAAAACAAAAACGGCCTCGCCTTATGCACAATAGCGAGTCCGTCCATTAGTAATCAGCAGTCTTTATCATCTGTTTAAATGGCTATTCTTCGTTACGCTTCCATTTTCAGCATTTGTTCGCGAAGAATATTCAGCTTCTCCTTTGATTTCTCCATTTGATCGGTATTTTTTGCCTCCATTGCTTCATACAAAACAGCCAGTTCATAATCCAATTCTAATCGAATGACAGCCAGCTTTTCTTTTGATTGCGTATAGGTCTGCATACTATTCATCACTTGTTTCATGGTCAACACTCCTTTTATTATTCTCCTTATCGTTTCTCCATTGCATTCAACTGCTTTGCTTTATTTGTTTCTATTGTATAGTATTTCTATTTCATCATTTTTTTATGTTAAAATATCCTCAAGTAACAATTGGGAGGATACTTTATGAATTTCACTGGCTTTACTCAGGCTGATTTCGATGTTTTCCGAATCACCGGCTTAGATGAAAGAATGACCGCTTTAAAGGCATCGATTCGGCCGAAATTAGAATTTTTAGGCGAGCAGTTCTCCGGGGAACTGAGCGTTCTGGCGGGAAATGAAATGTTTTCCCATGTGGCTAAGCACGCCCGCAGAACTGTAAATCCACCGGATGATACATGGGTTGCATTCGCTGACAACAAACGCGGATACAAAAAACATCCTCACTTTCAAATTGGCTTATGGCAATCGCATTTATTTATTTGGTATGCTGTAATTGATGAAGCGCCACATAAAGCAGAGATCGGTTCTCTCCTTGAGAAAAAAATCGACTATTTGCGAAAACATGTTCCTGATGAATTCGTGTGGTCGGACGATCACAGAAAACCAGAAGCAACCAAAATGAAAGATCTATCTGATGAGCAATTGCTTCATTTGTTCCAGCGCCTCCAATCCGTTAAAAAATCGGAAATTCTTTGCGGCGTCCACTTGCCGAGGGAGGAAGCCGTTCGACTGTCCGGCCCTCAGTTAGTAGAGTTTATCCATGAGGCATTTGTAAAATTAATACCCCTATATAAATTGTCTTAAACAACATCCCCCTCCTGAAATCATCTTTCAGGAGGGGGATGTTTCTTCGTGCAGCCCGGTTGATAAACGGCCATTATTTCATTTTCACTTTTTCTCCGGCAGCAGCTGATTTCATTTGCTGTATAGCCCGGTAAGAGGAATAGCCGCTTACTTCTTCAAACTCATTGCATAGCCGCTTTTCTTCTGATTTGCTTGGCACAATCTCTTTAAAACGCCGATAAATCGCCATTAGCTCCTCTTTATTTACACCGGCTTCATATGCCCGCTCAATCGCTTCAAAAAATTTGACCACATCAATCACTTCTTCTGTTGACCAATCCGGTGAAAACGGGTATGAGTATTCCATCTGTTTGTCCCCCTATTTTTTTTGCATATTACTCAGCCTTCTAGGCAAAGCTTTACGAACATGCTATAATTTCTTGTGCTTTTAAAGCTCTTGCACAACATAGATACGTTATAATAAATGAGGTGAAAAGTAAATTGTCACAATTTGATACACCGTTATTCACCGGCCTCAAGGCTCATGCCGCTAAAAAACCGGTGCAATTTCATATTCCAGGCCACAAAAAAGGCAGCGGAATGGATCCTGAGTTTCGCCAATTCATTGGGGAAAATGCTCTGTCCATCGATTTAATTAATATCTTTCCGCTGGATGACCTCCACCATCCTCAAGGAATGATTCAGCAGGCACAAGACTTAGCCGCTGAAGCATTTGGAGCGGATCATACATTTTTTTCTGTTCAAGGGACCAGCGGGGCCATTATGACTATGGTCATGACTGTTTGCGGACCAGGGGATAAAATTATCGTTCCCCGCAATGTGCATAAATCCGTCATGACAGCCATCGTCTTTTCAGGAGCGATTCCAATTTTTATCCACCCTGAAATCGACCCTGTCCTCGGAATCTCTCACGGCATTACAACTGATGCAGTGAGCAGGGCATTAAACGAGCATCCTGATGCGAAAGGCTTGCTTGTGATCAACCCAACCTATTTTGGAATTTCCGGTGATTTAAAACAAATTGTGGAAATTGCTCACTCTTTTGATGTGCCCGTTCTGGTAGATGAAGCACACGGAGTGCACATTCACTTTCATGATAAATTACCTGTGTCTGCTATGCAGGCAGGTGCGGATATGGCAGCAACCAGCGTGCATAAGCTTGGCGGCTCTTTGACGCAAAGCTCGATTTTAAATGTAAAAGAAGGACTCGTTCCAGTCAAACGCGTCCAAACCATTTTAAGTATGTTGACGACAACCTCCACTTCTTACTTGTTACTTGCTTCCCTTGATGCCGCGCGGAGACGCCTGGCTATCGAAGGAGAAGAACTCATCAGCGGGGCTATTTCACTCGCCGGCTCAATGCGCAAACAGATCAATGAGATCCCTGATTTGTACTGTGTAGGGCCAGAAATACTCGGTTCAAAAGCAACTTATGATTTTGACCCGACTAAGCTGATTATTTCCGTGAAGCAACTGGGCATTACAGGAAATGAAGCAGAGAATTGGTTAAGGGAAAACTATAATATTGAAGTGGAGCTTTCTGATTTATATAATATTCTTTGCATTGTAACACCGGGTGATACTGAAAGAGAGGCGGAATTATTAATCCGCGCCCTTTCCCATATGGCAGATGTATTTAAAGGAACCGAGGCAAAGGTTCGTACAGATGTGCTTCTCCCGGATATTCCATTGTTAGCGTTGTCGCCACGGGATGCTTTTTACGCTGAAACAGAGGTTGTGCCTTTTGAAGAATCAGCAGGCCGGATTATTGCAGAGTTTGTCATGGTGTACCCGCCAGGCATCCCCATCTTTATTCCCGGAGAAATTATTACCGAAGAAAATCTTACCTACATTCTGAAAAACCAAGAAGCCGGTTTGCCAGTTCAGGGTCCGGAAGATTTCAGCTTAAAAACCTTACGGGTTATCCGTGAACGAAAAGCAATTATCTAACTCTACGAAAAAACCGGAAGCGGCCGCTTCCGGTTTTTTCATTCATCAGCTAATATAGAGACCGCTCAATCGTCTAATTCGACTTCTTCCTCACACCCACAGTGCGAATAAGCCACAGAAACCTTATCGTCTTCAAAATATTCGATCGTACTTAAACACGATTTGCAAACAATTGTGCCCACATTCTCCATTCCTTTCAACCATTTAGTCAACGTTTTTTTAAGTTAAATCTATAATAATATAACACAATTCTTTTTTCAACCTTAAATTGTATAACACATTTAACTAATAAGAGAAAAGTATGAGCAAATAATCTATATTTTCCCTTTCATTCATATCAGCCTAGTAATTAGAAGAGATTTTCGCTTATATACATATTAAAAAGAAGACCAAATACATTAGGTAGTAGGATGAACGATTATGACATTTGGAATGAGGGAAGATGATGATTCAACTATCAGGAACGAACTTACAACAGCTTGACACCTGGCCCCCCGGAAGCCTTGAAAACCTCATCGCCCAACAAATGCATGAGGATTCAGCTGTTTATTCGTATTCGTCTATGAATGAGCTCTCCTTTGAATTGGCCCTGCGAAAAAACATTGTCAGAAGCGCCCATTTAATGAACGAAAGCGAAGCACATTTTGCCACTTTTACAGACTCACGCTGCAACCCTTATTACTGGCAATTGACAAGCGCCGGCGGGTTTCTTCTCAGGCATGGAGTTCAAGCTTCTGAAGCGATTGAAGATATTTATAGGAACAGCTCGCTTTATGCCTTTGAGTGCGCGACAGCTACTATAATTATTTATTACCATGCCTTGTTAAACAGCATAGGCGCACAGTTATTTAATCAGATATTTCCGCGCCTTTACTTATACAGCTGGCACGCTGATCCCGATCTCGGATTAAAGACCGTTTCTGTCAGCCGTTTCCTGCCCGGGGATGTTGTCTACTTTAAAAACCCTGACTTTTCCCCCGAAACCCCGTGGTGGAGAGGTGAAAACGCCGTTGTCCTGGAGAATGGGGCATTTTTTGGACATGGAGCGGGGATCAGAACCGCTGATCAAATGATTCAATCTTTAAATAGGCAAAGAGTACCAGGAAGCAATCAATCAGCTTATTTGCTTCCTTCAGCTACAAGACCGGCTTTTAAACATCTCGCACAGCTGGCGATCACGCCTCGAAATAACTCTGATTATAAACTTCATATCACTGTGATCCATCATAATAGAAGCTCGATTTCATTCAACCGTTATGTAACTTATTTAAGAAAAGTCTACAATCAAGCCGTACCCAAAAACCCGTTCTCCTAAAAGAACGGGTTTTTGTACCGCCAGCCTTCGCCTGTCCCTGCTTAAAAAGAAGCGGCTAATAAATGAAGCAGCGGATCAACTGCCAGCTTGCCTGTCCAATAAAAAAACAAGGTGGAAAGTGTAACAAAAAACCCCCTTCTTTGAGAACACAGTATTTTTTCAGCTGCCAGCATACATATATAGAAAAAAACAATGAATAACAGCCCCTGAAAGGTTTTGGAATCTCCTTTCGACAGCCAGGCTGCCAACGTATAAAAGCTCCAAATCATGAAGTGCAACACGAATACGATATAATAGCTCATACCCTCTCCGCCCATCTTTTTTGCTTCTTATTACAGCTTATGGCTAGAAGGATAAATTCTTAACTAAACAAATAAAAAAATAGAACTGTCATGGAGACAGTTCTATTTTTGTCTAATTATTTTACAATATGGATCGGTGTGCCAAGAGCTACTTCTGCTGCTTCCATAGAAATTTCTCCTAGCGTTGGATGCGCATGAATCGTCATAGCCACATCTTCTGCTGTCATGCCTGCTTCAATAGCAAGACCGAGCTCAGCAATCATATCAGATGCACCGGAGCCAGCAATTTGGGCACCGACGATCAAGCCGTCTTCTTTGCGTGTGACAAGCTTCACGAAACCATCTGTGCTGTTAAGAGCTAATGCACGGCCGTTCGCTGCAAATGGGAATTTAGCTGCGACAATCTCCATGCCTTCTTCTTTAGCCTCTGCTTCTGTATAGCCGACAGTAGCCAATTCAGGCTCAGTAAAGCAAACCGCTGGGATGGCTAAATAATCAATTTCAGAACGCTCGCCGGCAATCGCTTCTGCCGCAATCTTTCCTTCGTAAGAAGCTTTATGCGCCAATGGAGGACCTTGTACGATGTCCCCAATCGCGTAAATATTCGGTACGCTTGTCCGGCATTGCTTATCGATTTCAATTAAACCGCGATCTGTGATTTTAACGCCCGCTTGCTCAAGGCCAAGCTCTTCTGTATTTGGCTTGCGGCCAACTGTTACAAGTACATAATCAGCTTCGACTTTCTCTTCTTTGCCTCCTGCTTCATATGTTACAACTACGCCATTTTCTGTTTCTTCCGCAGACTTGGCCATTGCTTTTGTAACCATTGTTACACCTTTTTTCTTCAGGTTGCGCTTAACAAGAGCGGACATTTGCTTTTCAAAGCCGTTTAAAATCTCATTAGCTCCCTCAAGAATAGTTACTTCTGTTCCAAGGTTTGCATAAGCAGTAGATAATTCCGCGCCAATATAACCGCCGCCGACTACTACCATTTTTGCTGGAACTTCTTTTAGCGCCAAAGCACCTGTTGAGTTAAGAACCCGCTCAGAAAATTTAAAGTTAGGGATTTCAATCGGATGAGAACCGGTTGCTACAATTGCATGTTTAAATTTATATGTTTGAGCTGAATTTTCATTCATGACACGGAGTGTATTCGCATCAACAAAGTACGCTTCACCGCGAACGATTTCCACTTTGTTTCCTTTTAACAGCCCTTCTACTCCGCCAGTCAGCTTTTTCACTACGCTGGCTTTCCATTCTTGGACTTTTTCAAAATTAACTGTAACGTTTTCCGCTACAATTCCCATATCGTCTGAATGTTTCGCTTGCTCATAACGATGCGCAGCTGTAAGCAACGCTTTAGAAGGAATACAGCCGACGTTCAAACAAACACCGCCTAGTTCTCCTTTTTCAACGATCGTTACTTTTTGTCCAAGCTGTGCAGCACGAATAGCTGCTACGTATCCTCCTGGGCCTGCCCCGATAACTATCGTATCAGTTTCGATTGCGAAATCTCCTACTACCATTGCATTACGCCTCCATTAATAAAAGTTCTGGATCATTTAATAAACGCTTAATATGGTTAAGCGCATTTTGAGCTGTTGCCCCATCAATCATTCGGTGGTCAAAGCTCAATGATAATGCTAACACAGGTGCGGCTATAATTTCACCATTTTTTACAACTGGTTTTTCAGCAATTCGGCCAATCCCTAAAATAGCCACTTCCGGATGGTTAATTACTGGAGTAAACCATTGTCCGCCGGCAGAACCAATATTCGTAATGGTGCAAGATGCGCCTTTCATTTCAGCTGGCGAAAGCTTGCCATCGCGTGCCTTAGTTGCCAGTTCATTAATTTCATTTGAAATCGTAAACATAGATTTGCGGTCAGCATTTTTCAAAACTGGAACAAGCAGTCCTTTATCTGTATCAGCTGCGATACCGATATTGTAATAATGCTTGTGAACAATTTCATCGGTACTGTCATCGAGTGACGTATTTAAAGCCGGATATTCACGAAGCGCGCTTGTTAAAGCTTTTACCACATATGGAAGGAAGGTTAACTTAATTCCTTTTTCCTCAGCCACTGCTTTGAACTTCTTGCGGTGAGCCCACAGCTTAGATACTTCCACTTCATCCATCAAAGTAACATGCGGAGCTGTATGCTTCGAATGAACCATCGCTTTCGCAATCGCTTTGCGGATACCGCTCATTTTTTCGCGTGTTTCCGGGAATTCGCCCTCCGGAATAACAGGGGCGGCAGCAGTCTTCGCTTTGTCCGCTGTCTGTTCAGCAGCAGATACAGCTTCTTGCTTTGCGGCCGGCTCTTCTGGAGCTTTCTGGCCGCCGGCGATAAAGCTGTCAATATCCTCTTTCAGCACACGGCCGTTCTTGCCTGAGCCCGCTACTTGGCGAATATCTACGCCGTTATCGCGCGCATATTTGCGAACAGACGGCATGGCTACGATGCGGCGGTCTGGGTCTACATTTGCTTCTTGAGCTGCCGGCTGAGCACCTGCTCCTGTGGTTTCTTCTTTTTGGACAGGCACTTCTTCTTTTTTCATATCCTGGCCGGCTTCTGCTGTTGATTGAACTTGTGCTTCTGTTTTTTCCTCTTCATCCCCATGGCCTTTAAATTGTAAATCTTCATAACCAGGAGCGTCGATTTTCACAAGCACATCGCCGACAACCGCTACCGTTCCTTCACTCACTAATACATCTTCTACTGTTCCTGTAACAGGGGAAGGGATTTCAACGACTGCTTTATCATTCTGCACTTCGCAGAGGATGTCATCCTCTTCAATTTTGTCGCCAGGTTTTACAAACCATTTGACGATTTCGCCTTCGTGAATACCTTCACCGATATCAGGTAATCTAAATTCAAATGCCAAAGTCTTCACCCTCCTAATTGAAGTTCATTCTGTTCACAACCGTTAGATGAGGAGAGATCCCAAGTCTATTTGCCATAAACCTGAGATCATCTGTCCTGCCCTCTACTTGTGATTAAAATTCAAGCACTTTTTTCGCTGTTTCGATAACGTCCTTGAAGTTTGGAAGCCATACTGGTTCAGCTTGTGAAAATGGATAAACTGTATCCGGAGCAGCGACGCGCAAAACAGGGGCATCCAAGCTTAAAATGGCCCGGTCATTAATTTCCGCTACCACATGTGCCGCGATTCCCGCTTGCTTCTGAGCTTCCTGAACTACAATAGCACGTCCTGTTTTTTCCACAGATGCAACGATAGTATCCGTATCTAGAGGCTGGATCGTCCGAAGATCGATCACTTCTACAGAATAGCCTTCTTTTTCCAGTTCTTCTGCTGCTTTGATCGACTCATGAACCATTGCCCCGTAAGTAATGATGGAAAGATCTTTTCCTTCCCGCTTCACTTCGGCTTTTCCAAGCGGAATTGTGTACTCTTCTTCCGGCACTTCTTGACGGAAAGAGCGGTATAATTTCATATGCTCAAGGAAAATAACCGGATCATTGTCACGAATAGCAGAAATTAACAAGCCCTTTGCATCATAAGGGGAAGATGGAATAACAACCTTCAAGCCTGGCTGTTGAGCAACAAGCCCTTCTAAGCTGTCAGCATGAAGTTCCGGTGTATAAACGCCGCCTCCAAATGGAGAGCGAATCGTTACCGGTGCCGCATAGCTGCCGCCTGAGCGATAACGAAGGCGGGCTAATTGGCCACTGATAGAATCCATTACTTCATATACGAAACCAAAAAATTGAATTTCAGGAACCGGACGGAAGCCTTCAAGAGCAAGTCCAACAGCAAGCCCGCCAATCCCGGATTCAGCAAGCGGTGTATCAAATACACGGTCTTCACCGAATTCTTTTTGGAGACCCTCCGTTGCCCGGAAAACCCCTCCATTCACTCCAACGTCTTCCCCAAAGACCAATACATTTTCATCGTTCTTCAGTTCTGTGCGCAGAGCGTCCGTAATAGCTTGGATCATTGTCATTTGCGCCATGGCTTACTTCGACTCCTTCTCTTTATAGATTTCATACTGTTCTTTTAAATTTGCAGGCATTTCTTCGTACATATGAACCATTAAATCGGTTACTTTTTGCTTCGGTGTTTCATCCGCTTTTTTAATTGCTGCTTTGATTTCTTCTTTTGCCCGTTCAATCACAGCTGTTTCTTTTTCTTCATTCCATAGACCCTTGCCTTCGAGATACTTGCGGAAGCGAACAAGCGGATCTTTCTTCTCCCACTCAGTATCCATATCATTCGTACGATAACGTGTCGGATCGTCCCCTGCCATGGTATGCGGGCCGTAACGGTAACACATAGTTTCGATAAGAGTTGGTCCTTCGCCGTTTAAGGCACGCTCGCGGGCTTCACGCGTAACAGCATAAACAGCCAGCGGGTCCATTCCGTCTACTTGTACGCTTGGCAAGCCCGCAGCGATTCCTTTTTGGGCAATCGTTTTTGCCGCGGTTTGTTTATCGCGCGGCGTTGAGATAGCAAATTGGTTGTTTTGGACAATGAAAATCGCAGGAGCATTAAACGCACCCGCAAAGTTAATGCCTTCATAGAAATCCCCTTGTGAGGAACCTCCGTCTCCTGTATATGTAACTGCTACTGCTTTTTTGCCTCGCTTCTTAAGTCCAAGCGCCACACCGGCATTTTGGATATATTGAGCTCCGATAATAATTTGCGGTGCCAGGATGTTCAAGCCTTCAGGCACTTGGTTTCCATGATAATGCCCGCGGGAGAACAAAAAGGCTTGGTATAAAGGAAGGCCATGCCAAACGATTTGCGGAACATCGCGGTAACCCGGCAAAATCCAGTCTTCTTTTTCCAAAGCAAAGTGAGAAGCAATTTGAGAAGCTTCCTGACCGGCTGTTGGCGCGTAGAAGCCGAGGCGCCCTTGGCGGTTTAATGAAATAGAACGCTGATCAAGAATACGCGTGTACACCATGCGCGTCATCAGCTCTTCTAATTGTTCATCTGTTAAGTCAGGCATTGCTTGTTCATTAACAATTTTGCCCTCTTCGTTTAAAATCTGGACCATTTCAAATTGGTCTTCAATCATTTCAAGTGTCTTTTTTGCATCAAATTGTGCCTTCTTTTTAGCACTCATGAAAGCCACCTATCCTTTCTCTTTTTATTGTGCCTGATCTTCCTGCCTCAACAAGCCATCCTGCAATCTTCTCTGTGGCACGATTTCTTCAGATGGGATGATTTATCGTCAATACTGTACTAGTTATTTATTCATATGCACTAGTACAACAACTTGTTTACAGAGATAAGTCTATAATATCGGCTAGCTGAAAGTCAAACAAATTTACCTTGCCAAACAGGGGGTTGTTGTTTTTCCACAATCCTTTTCATTAAAACTGTATTACTGCACTAAAAATATCTGTACTATAAAAAAACTTATTTTTCGCAACTGTTATAGAGTAGTTTTTCTCAAAATCGCTTTTGTGCATTTGTACATGTATATCCTTTCCCTTTGAAAAAGAAAAAAAACCGGAAAATTTACCGGTTCCTGCTCCTCTATTTGTTTAACATCTGCCTGCCCGCTTTTCGCCATTTCTGGCGCCGGCGATTTCATTCTCTCCCCTTTGATAGGCACGGCTGCTTTTTCCAAGCATGATTGACGCTTACTTTTCTTCCACATCTCCTTTATTCTTCCAAAACAGCGGGCTGTTCCGTTAACAACGGATTGTTTTTTTGATAAACTGTCTGTAGACATTGGTTCAAGGAAAGAAGGTACGCATTATGATTACAATGAAAGATATTGTCCGGGAAGGTCATCCCGTGCTAAGAGAAAAAGCGGCGGATGTCACTCTGCCGTTAAGTGAGGAAGATAAGAAAACCGCTAAAAATTTGCTTGAATATGTGCAAAATAGCCAAGATCCTGAAATCGCCCAAAAGTTTGGATTGCGGCCTGGCGTTGGCCTGGCAGCTCCGCAAATCGGCCTGTCTAAACGAATCATTGCCATCCAAGTCCATGATGAACACGGTGACTTAATCAGTCATGCCCTGATTAATCCGAAAATCATGAGCCATTCTGTGGAAAAGGCTTATCTCGTTTCTGGAGAAGGCTGCTTATCAGTAGACAGGGATGTCCCTGGATATGTACACAGATATGCACGTGTGACAATAAAAGCACTGGATGCTGACGGGAACGAACTAAAGCTGCGCTTAAAAGGCCTTCCTGCTATTGTTGCTCAGCATGAAATTGACCATCTAAACGGCGTAATGTTTTATGATCATATTGATCCACAGAATCCTTTTACTGTGCCAGAAGGGTCTTCGCCTATTGAACGTTAACTGTTAGATAAGGGAGAACAGACTGCTCTCGAGCAACTGAATAAAAAACTCGCGGCTGCTTTAATTAGCATCCGCGAGTTTTTTATTTTCTATAGAAGCGACAGTTTTTTAAGGGCAAGATAAATGCCGTCTTCGGCTACATCCTCTGTTACCATGTCGGCCATTTCTTTGACCGGCGGAAGCGCATTCCCCATTGCCACTCCTGTACCTGCAAATTCCAGCATTTCAATATCATTTAACCCGTCACCGAAAGCGTAAATATCTTCTCGCTTGAATTCCAGCCGCTCCATCATTTTTTTAATTCCTTCCGCCTTCGAACCTCCTGCAGGCAAAACATCAAGAGAATAAGGATGCCAGCGGACAAATGAGAATTCCGGGAATTGTTCACGGTAGCTTTCCTCCTCTTTTTCTTCACAAAAAACGAGTGTCTGGTAAAGCTCTTTTTCTTTATAAAAATCTGGATTTACCTCAGGATAAGGGAATTTCAGCGTAGAAATACTTTCATTGACGTAGGCGTCATCAGGCCGGTTAGCCTTCATTACTTCTCCATCCATATAGACAAGCGAATGCCCTTGCTCGGCTGCATATTCATTTAGTTTGTCCAATGAGTCAGCGGCAAGCGGGTTTAAATAGATGACCTCATCTTCAAAGACAACATATTGGCCATTAAAGCTGACAAAGGAATGGATATCAAGTTCTTTCCGCAAATCAGCAAACATAAACGGTGCCCGTCCTGTGGCAATCGCTGTATAGACCCCTTTTTCCCTCAACAGCTGAACAGCCTCTTTCGTCTTTGCCGGCAGCTGCTTCTCTTCATCCAGCAACGTTCCATCTATATCAAAAAATACGATTTTCGCCATACAAACAACTCCTCTTCCCTGTACATATTCCTTCTCAAAGCTATCCCAACTTCTGATGAAAGTCAACGAGGCACCGTTCCTTTGGTGTTTATTACCACGCCTAATTAAAACCGTCTTTACTCATACTAACAAATAAGTATTGGGCAGCACCCTCCCGTTCCCCTTTTTATTTATACAAACTTATGGTAAAATAACAGTAAGGAGTGATCCACTATGTTAAAGAAGCTAAAAAAGAAGCTTGTCAAACAGTGGAGAGATATGCTCAGAAGAAAATCAATCGCATAATAAAGAATGGTGTAGCCCTTCCTTTATGAAGGGCTGTCTTTGTGTATAAATATGATCACTTTCGTCTATTCCTATCTAAATGAAAGCAAGAATATGAAAAACATGAAAAAATAGCAAACATTCTTTATAATAAAGAAAAGCAAAGCTGACTGCCTCCCAGGCAGTCTTAAACACAGGAGAGGAGCTGTCCCCTGATCCTTTCAGGTGCACAGTTTTGATATATTAACCGGACAAGGAGAGAAACAAATGATCTTTAAAGTGTACTATCAAGAAAACAGAAGTGAAGTGACTATACGCGAAAACACGAAAGCCCTTTATGCAGAAGCGGCTTCGGAACGGGAAGTACGTCAGGCATTAAAAAACCGCCCTTATAACATTGAATACGTCCAAGCGATTGAAGGACCATATTTAGCTTACGAACAACAATCGCCAAATTACCGATTGGAGAAGCTCTAACTTATGAAAGCTGTTAAAAATGATCAAACAGCCGTTTTTGCCCTTGGCGGTTTGGGTGAAATCGGAAAAAACACCTATGCGGTACAATTCCAGGATGAAATTATCTTAATTGATGCCGGAATTAAATTCCCGGAAGATGAATTGCTCGGCATTGATTATGTCATCCCAGACTATACGTACTTAGAAAAAAATGCCGATAAGATCAAAGGCTTATTTATCACTCACGGACACGAAGACCATATTGGCGGCATCCCTTATTTGCTCCGGCAAGTAAATGTGCCAATCTATGGCGGAAAATTAGCCCTTGGCTTAATTAAGAACAAGCTGGAAGAGCATGGCCTGCTGCGCCAAACAAGGATGCATGAAATCCATGAAGATGACGTCATCAAATTCAGAAAAACATCTGTGACGTTCTTCCGTACCACTCACAGCATTCCAGACTCCTACGGCATTGTCGTTAAGACTCCTTCGGGAAACATTGTACACACAGGTGACTTCAAATTCGACTTCACACCAGTCGGCGAGCCGGCGAACTTAACGAAAATGGCTGAGATCGGCAAAGAAGGAGTGCTTTGCCTCCTTTCCGACAGCACGAACAGCGAAGTGCCAAACTTCACAATGTCTGAGCGCCGGGTAGGCGAAAGCATTCAAGACATCTTTAGAAAAGTGGAAGGCCGTATCATTTTTGCTACATTTGCATCTAATATCCACCGGCTTCAGCAAGTTGTAGAGGCAGCTGTAGAAAACGGCCGAAAAGTAGCTGTATTCGGGCGAAGCATGGAAGCAGCCATTAATATTGGACAAGATTTAGGTTATATTCGCTGTCCAAAAGATACGTTCGTTGATAACCAGCAGCTGAATCGTCTGCCGGCTCACCAAGTAACGATTCTTTGTACAGGAAGCCAAGGAGAACCGATGGCTGCTCTTTCCAGAATTGCCAATGGAACGCACCGGCAAATTCAGATTCAGCCCGGCGACACAGTCGTTTTCTCTTCATCGCCGATCCCAGGCAATACGATCAGCGTCAACCGTACGATTAATTCTCTTTTCCGTGCGGGGGCTGATGTCATCCATGGTTCACTGAGCAACATCCATACATCAGGCCACGGAAGCCAAGAAGAACAAAAATTGATGCTGCGCTTGATTAAACCTAAATTCTTCATGCCTATTCACGGAGAATACCGGATGCAAAAGATGCACGCTCAGCTGGCTGTCGATTGCGGTGTTCCGGAAGATCACTGCTTTATTATGGACAACGGAGAAGTTCTGGCGCTTAGCAAAGACTCTGCCCAGCTTGCCGGCAAAATTCCTTCAGGCTCGGTTTATATTGACGGAAGCGGCATTGGCGACATCGGCAATATTGTTTTGCGCGACCGCCGCATTCTTTCTGAAGAAGGACTTGTGATTGTAGTGGTAAGCATCAATATGGAAACATATAAAGTGGAAGCAGGTCCTGACATTATTTCGCGCGGGTTTGTCTACATGCGCGAATCAGGCGATTTAATTTACGAGGCGCAAAGCATGCTCAACAAGCATATTCACCGCATGCTCAGCCAGAAAACGACCCAATGGTCAGAGATCAAAAATGAAATCATTGACACGCTTTCTCCGTTTCTGTATGAAAAAACAAAGCGCCGTCCAATGATCCTTCCAATTATCATGGAAGTATAACTCAATCAGTCTATGCAAGGGGCCGTCCCATCAGCCTATTAAGGGACAGCCCCTTTTTAATTTTGGTTGGAGGTTGAAGGAAAAATTGTCCAAGCAGCGGATTGGGAACCTTTTTGGGTATGGTCAAGGCCAGCTGTCCATCTTCTTCGGGCTCATCGCCCGCTGCGAATGAAGATCATCCGTTCCCGGCCGCCAGCAAAATAAAAAAGCTGCAGGTAAACTTCGATGGAAATCGAAGTTTACCCACAGCCTGAAAGATCCAGCCGCACGCTGGATCGTTGAAAATTAAGCGTTCATTACTTTTTGTTCAAAACGGTTAATATCAGAATCTGCACCAATGACGATTAAGATATCCCCTTCTTCTATTTTTTCGTCTGCTTGAGGAGAAACAAGAATTTCCCGGCCTCTCTTAATGGCAACTATATTAATGCCATATCTCGCGCGGATATCTAAATCAATTAATGAATTTCCTGCAAGCACTCTATTTGCTACAATCTCCATAATCGAATGCTCGTCAGACAGCTCTAAGTAATCCAGTACATTGTTAGAGATCATATTGTGGGCAATTCTGCGCCCCATATCACGCTCCGGATGAACGACATGATCGGCGCCAATTTTTCTGAGCACTTTTTCATGGTAGTCATTTTGTGCTTTTGCCGTAACTTTTTTCACACCAATTTCCTTCAACATTAAGGTTGTTAGAATACTGGATTGGATATCATCCCCAATCGCTACAATTACATGGTCAAAATTGCGGATGCCCAGACTTTTTAACACCGACTCATCGGTTGTATCAGCTACAACGGCATGTGAGGCAATAGCTGCAAATTCATTCACGCGGTCTTCATCGACATCGATCGCCATAACTTCCATCCCTTGCTCCGAAAGCGCGCGGCATATACTGCCGCCGAAACGACCAAGCCCTATTACCACAAACTCTTTTTTCACATGAATTCCTCCACTAGTTCATCGAAGTTCATTACTTGATCATTCTATCATAGAAGGCCTGGCTGTACGATAGCCTGCTTACTGTTTTTTTCCTTTTACATAATCGGCATCGAACAAAAAGAGCTTCATCAGCAAATACAAGGAAGGAACAAGCAGCAGTAACCCTAGCACAAAGACTATAACAAGAGCCACAGCCATCGTTTCATTCGTGACGCTTTCGTGCAAAACCACATGCGGGTACAAAATGTAAGGCAAGTGGGAGGCACCGTAGCCGAAAAAGGCAAAGAAAAATTGCAGCATAACGAATATAAACGCGGTTCCAAAATTTCTTTTCAAATAAATCAAATAAGAAGCGATCATAAAGCAAATAAGTGATAGGGCAAACATCCACCAATATTCGCTGACAGCCTTGTTAAAGTGGACAGGATTATGCTCGCGCAGCGAAACAAACACTAAAAGGCTGGCAACAATTGTCGGCGGACTCCACAACAAAGCAAATTTGCGCAAAATCGCCCGCGCTCCCCTATCGTTAGCCCGATCAGCATAGTACGTTAAAAACGCCGCACTAATAAATAAAACGGACACGATAGACAAAGCAACTACGCTCCAGGAATAGGGGCTCGCAAACAATTCTTTCGCAAGAAACACAACTTTGTCGTTTTCCACTTTTAAAAATCCGCCTTCAGAAATGGTCAGCGCAGTAGACAGCGAAGCCGGAATCAGCAGCCCTGTCGCCCCGTACAAAAATAAATAAACCGTGCTGTTGCGGGAACCGTAATTATTAAACGCATAAAATGACCCGCGAATCGCCAGCAAAATAATGGCGATGCTGCCCGGAATCAGCAGGGCGGTTCCAAAATAGTAAGCCGTGCTTGGAAAAAAGCCGACAATTCCTACAAAGAAAAACACAAAGAAAACATTTGTTACTTCCCAAACCGGCGATAGGTATCTGGAAATTAAATCATTAATTAAATGATCTTTCTTTGTGATTTTTCCGTAATAAGCGAAAAAGCCGGCACCGAAATCAATGGACGCAACGATCAAATAGCCGTATAAAAATGTCCATAGAACCGTAATGCCGAGAAGTTCTAAATTCATTTCTCTCATCCTCCTCTACATAATCAAAGGTTCGGGAAGCGCTGTTCCAGTTCAGCTTCTGCCGGCGTATTTTTAAACATGCGAATCAATACAAAGACGCAAATCACTCCGAGCACCAGATAAAGAAGAGCAAACAAGATAAACGTGAGCCCAACACCGTCACCTGTAGTGGCAGCCTCTGATACTTTCATATACCCTCTCAATATCCATGGCTGACGTCCTACTTCAGCGTAAATCCAGCCAAATTCAATTGCCAGCATCGCCAGCGGGCCGGATGCAACAATCATCCACAGCAATGGCTTATTCAGCTGATTAAACCGTTTGAGCTTATCCAGTAAAATGTAGATGCCGGAAACGGCAAGAACGAAAAAGCCGATGGACACCATAAGGTCAAACATGTAATGCACCCATAGCGGCGGCCGCTCATCTTCTGGAAATTCGTTCAGCCCAATAACCTTCGTATCGAATGAGTTACCAGCTAAAAAGCTTAAAAACTTCGGCAACCGGAGTTCATATTTTATTTCGTTATTTTCGTCCAGCGTACCGAATAAGATCAAGTCAGCCCCTTCTTCTGTTTCAAAATGCCACTCGGCAGCGGCCAGTTTTTCCGGCTGCACTTCAGCCAGGAACTTGGCGGACACATCCCCCGCCACTGCAGTAAGGATCGAAAAAATAAAGGTGCAAATCATCGTCAGGCGCAAAGCCTTTCTTTCATATTCACTCCGCTTCCCTCTAATAATAGCGAAGGCGGCTATAGCGGCAAGCACAGCAGCGGCAGTCATATAAGATGTCGTTAATACGTGAAAAACCTTCGAAGGGGTAGCCGGGTTGAACATAGCAGCTATCGGATCAATATTTACCGCTTTTCCGCCTTCCAACTCAAATCCTTGCGGTGTATTCATGAAAGAGTTGACAGTTGTAATAAACAAGGCGGAGGCGGAAGACCCAATCATTACCGGAATGGTCAACAGCCAGTGTGTCATTCGATTTTTAAACCGGTCCCAAGTATATAAATATATACCGAGAAAAATAGCTTCAAAGAAAAAAGCAAAGGTTTCCATAAATAAAGGCAGGGCAATCACTTGGCCGGCTACCTCCATAAAGCTCGGCCAAAGGAGCGAGAGCTGAAGGCCAATGGCCGTTCCTGTCACCACACCAACCGCTACCGTAATCGTAAAGCCGCGCGCCCAGCGTCGCGCCAACAATAGATAATAAGGGTCATTTCTTTTAATGCCTATGAATTCAGCGATAGAAATCATAATAGGGACCCCTACGCCGATGGTAGCGAAAATGATGTGAAATGCCAATGTCATTGAAGTCAGCATTCGGCTGAGCATGACACTATCCAGTTCCATAAAGAGACCTCCCCAATTTTTTAGTATTGAATGTATTTTGCCTGTTCTCTCCATTCTAAACGTCCGCTATGAGGAAAGAAAGAAAGCTTCTTGAAGATTTTGTGACTGTTTTCACAAACTCTCTTTAATAAAAAACCAGCTCATCGGCTGGCTTTTTTTGTAATTAAGCTTCTTTTTCCATTTCATCCAGAACACGGTTCACGCGTTTCTCAAGCATCTTCATTCCGCTTCCTCCTGCTTGGAAATGGCGAAGGTTGCCGTCTTTATCAAACACATAATAAGCAGGAACGTATTGGTTTTCAAACGCTTCTGTCAATTTGTGCTCGCTGTCTACAAAAATCGGCTGTGTAATGCCATGTTCTTCAGCCACGGCTTTAATTTTTTCAAGGTCCAGATCATCCTCGGAACGAGGCATATGCACAGCGACTACGTTCAGCTTATCACTGTATTCATCGCGGAATTCATTTACTTTCGGCATAGCCTCTTTACATAAATGGCAGCTGATTGACCAGAAATGAATCAATGTTGGTTTTTCGCCAACCAACTCAGATTTCGTCACTTCGCCATTCAACCAGGCAGTAGCTCCTTCTAATTCTGGCATTGGTTCTCTTAACTTCATTAAAAACAGCCTCCCTTGTTATTTCCAAAAAAGGCCTAACAAAATCCGTTAGGCCTGTACAATTTATTACTTTCAATTGTGTAAAATCTCTTACAGAGTTTTTTGACCTGGCTTCCAGTTCGCAGGGCAAAGTCCGCCTGTTTGAAGCGCTTGAAGCACGCGAAGAGTTTCATCTACGTCACGGCCAATGTTGTTATGGTTTACTACTTGGTATTGAAGTTCGCCTTCTGGGTTAATGATGAACAAGCCGCGAAGCGCCACGCCTTCTTCTTCAATTAACACGCCGTAGTCGCGAGACACAATATGGTTTGTATCAGCAGCTAATGGATATTTAAGATCGCCAAGTCCGTTGTCTTTGCGGTCTGTATTGATCCATGCTAAGTGAGTATGGATTGTGTCTGTAGATACGCCAATTACTTCGGCATCTAAATCTTCGAACTCATCATAGCGGTCAGATAGGGCAGTGATTTCTGTTGGGCATACGAAAGTAAAGTCCATTGGATAGAAGAACAATACTGTCCATTTGCCGTTTTTCATGTTTTCTTCAAGACTTACTTTTCCAAACTCCTTGTTTGCCAATACTGCGTCCATTTCAAAACGTGGAGCTTGTTTTCCTACCATGCGTTCTGCCATTAGTAAAATCCCTCCAAAATAGAATTCTTTATAAATGAGAAAGTAAAAGAGTATTCTCAATTACTTTCCTTATCACACTTATTATTATAAAAGATATAAGTATTTACGTCAACTATTGTTTATAATAATTTTAAAAAAGAAATAAGTATAAACGATAAGCAGACAAGCTTAAAAACACCCTTTACTGTTATTCCCTGATGGTATTTTTTTAAACGGTATCATTTATACCCAGTGTAACATGATCTTGCCTTCCAACCAAATAATAACCTTTACAGCTATCATAAGGAAAGCGGAGCCTATCCCGTTGTTGCTTATCCGCTCCAGCTAGAAAGAAAGCGATTGGAAATACTTTGATACCGCTTGGATCCCCGCTTCAATTGCCTTTTCATCCGGATTCATCTTTGCATGATGCAAACCATAATCAGAACCTACTCCCAGCCAAAACATCAGCCCGGGAATTTCCTTCAGCATATAACCGAAATCTTCTCCTGTCATGGCCTCCTTGCATACGACAAGCTCAATGTCTTCCTGGCTCTTCATAAACGAAATAAACCGCTCCGTGACAGCAGGATCATTGTCCACTTGATAATAATTGCAGCCATAATCAATAGCGGCTGTACATTCAAAGCCCATTTCAATTCCCTGTACAAGGGCTTCAATCCGTTTCTTCACCTTCTGCATCGATTCTGCTGATAGAGTGCGGATCGTTCCCTCGATTCGGGCGGTTTCAGCAATAATATTTTGAACAGTCCCTCCCGTCAGCTTGCCGATCGTTACCACTGCACTGTCAAGCGGGTTGATATTTCTTGAGACGACTGTTTGCAGCTGAGTAATTAAGTGGGCGGCTGCCACGACCATATCCTTCGTTTCATGCGGAAAGGCAGCGTGACCCCCTTTTCCAGTTAAATCGATGAACAATTCTGATGTATTGGCAAACAACAACCCCGGCTTGGTCGCAATCGTTCCGGCTGGATATTCAGGAGCCACATGAAGAGCATATATTTCGTCGGGCATCCACTCTTTCATCTCTTCACTTGCTATCATCGGTTCTGCACCGCCGGGACCTTCTTCAGCCGGCTGGAATAGAAACAGCAAGTCTGGATCGATCGGATGGTGAACGAAATGAGTGAGAACTCCTAAGGCAATGCTCATATGTACATCATGCCCGCAAGCATGCATCATGCCTGGGCGGGAAGAGCGGAACGGCAAACCTGTCTGTTCTTCAATCGGCAGTCCGTCCATGTCTGCCCGGTATCCGATTGTCCGCTGGCCTGTTTTTCCTTTGACCTTGACCAGCACACCCGTTTTCCATGTTTTCACCTCCAGCCGTTCCTTGGGAAGCGTGTGTATATACTGAAGGATATATTCTTGCGTCTTATGTTCCTTAAACCCCAGCTCCGGAATTTGATGAAGATCTCTTCTTATCGTTACAAACGGACTTTGTGCCATTCTTTTCACTCGCTTTCTTTAAAAAGAAGCACGGGCAAACAGCCCGTGCTTCAAGTTGTTGACAAATGTCGTTTATCTGCGATGCTCATTACTTTCTGCAGCCGTTTCTCACCAAGCCTCTCTCTTTTCTTAACGAAATCCGGCCTTCGCAGACACAGGCAGTTTACAGCTTGCGCAATTCCTGCATAATTTCCGTTTTTGACTTTGTTTTGTCATCAATTTCCTTAATCACTCTTGCTGGTGCGCCAGCAGCAACTGAAAATGGCGGCACATCTTTCGTTACGATAGCTCCGGCTGCCACGACAGACCCTTTTCCGATTCTTACTCCTTCAAGCACCACAGCATTGGCACCGATTAATACATCGTCCTCAAGCACCACCGGTTGGGCAGAAGGCGGCTCAATAACTCCAGCCAATACAGCGCCAGCACCGACATGACAGTTTTTCCCGACTGTAGCACGTCCGCCAAGCACTGCATTCATGTCAATCATAGTGCCTTCGCCAATGACGGAACCGATATTGATAGAAGCGCCCATCATAATAACCGCATTATCGCCAATTTCGACTTGATCGCGAATAATAGCGCCTGGCTCAATACGCGCTTTGATTCCTTTTAAATCAAGCAACGGAATCGCAGAATTGCGTCGGTCATTTTCCACCACGTAGTCTTCAACCTTTGCTTCATTTTGCTTAATGGCTTCAGAAATTTCTGACCACTCGCCAAAAACTACACCCGAACGGCCTTCAATAAAGGTTTTCGCAGAAGGGCCGAAGTCAATGCCTTCTAATTCGCCTTTCACATATACTTTCACCGGCGTAGATTTGGTGCTGTTGCTGATAAAAGAAATAATTTCATGTGCATCCATCATTTTCATGCTATGTAATCCTCCTATTAGTCATATGTATTGCGAAAAAAAACTGAAAATGGCTCCGCATTTCTTCTTAATTTATCAGAGTAAAGAAAATTTCACAAGACTATTTTTGCGTGCGCTTTCTCTACTTGCATTCCTCCACAACTTCAATAAAAGCCTGTACTTGCTTAAGTTCAAAAGCAGCATCATATCCAAGCAGCCACGTGTCCCGGCGGATAGGCCGCTGCTCTTCATCAAGCAATGGCAGCTTGTACACATCTCCTTCCGCTTCATCTAATGTAATGGCTGGCAGGATGGCGTAGCCGATGCCGTTGAACGCCATTTGCTTGCATGTCTCAATCTGGTCAACAATAATCGATTGCTTGGGTGCCATTTGGAATTGCCGGTGCCACCATTCTTGAATTTCCTGATAATACGTTGAATCGCTTTTAAATTGTATAAACGGCTTGTCAGACGTTAAGATCTCTTCGACATTGCGGATTTCTTTGTCGACCAGATAGAGGCTGTCCTCAAACAAGTGGATTTTCCTGCCCTTCCATTCCGGCGTTCCCCGAATGATGCCAATATGCACTTCCCCTTCATAAAGAGCCTTGGAAATCTCGCTGCTCCACCCTGTCATTAATGAAATCTTGGCATGAGGGTACTTTTTCACAAACTGTTTCAACACTTTTGGCAGCCACTTCTGTCCCACAATCGATGCACAAGCAATCTTTAATGTACCGTGCACCTTCGATTCAAGGGCATGAATATTCTCCAGCACCTTTTCCCGCTTCTCGACGACTTCAGAGGCAAACTGAACAATGATTTCTCCTGCTGGCGTTAGCGACAGCCCTTTCGTCGACCGGTTAAAAATCCTTGTGCCCCATTCTTTCTCTATCGTCTGCAGCCGCTGGGAAAGCGCCGGTTGTGAGACAAACAGGCGCTGCGCTGCCTTTCTCATATTCATTTCTTCGGCTAACACCTTTAGTAACTGAAATTCTGAAAATAACATTTTCTTTTCCTCCGAACTTCAAGCGAGTCATTCACCTTTTTTTAATAGCAATAGGAAGAGAAATGAGAACACGGCAAAAATGAAGACTACAACATAAACCGCATGCAATGAACCGGCCAGCCCTTCCTGCAGGGTACGAAACATTTCGCTTGAGAGGCGATGGCCTTCCCCGCCGAGCAGTTCATTAATAGAGTCAACAGATAGAGATTGCACATCCTCATTTGGCTGGCTCTGCAAGAAAGCCTGCAGCCGGCTGTTCAAAACGCCGCCGAGCAATGCCGCTCCTACTGTATTCCCTAAATTTCTCATAAACATATTCGCTGCAGTCGCCGCTCCGCGCTGGTCCCATTGTACAGAGTTTTGAATGGAGACGATGAAAGCCGTAGATGTAAGTCCCATACCTACCCCCACAAAAAAAGAGGAAACCGCCGCCCACCAAGGACCGCTTTCGGCACTCATAAAAACAAACAAGGCGCTGCCAAGAATAAGTGATACTCCCCCGAGCATGGTTGTTTTGCGATAGCCGATCGACAAAAGCAGTTTTCCAGAAAGCGTGGAAGCAATTGGCCATCCAATCGACATGGCTGTTAACGTGAATCCGGCCACTGTGGCACTTTCCCCCATAATTCCTTGCACATAGGTAGGGAGAAAGCTTGAAATTCCGATCAGCATGACTCCTGTTGTAAGAGAAACAATATTGGCGATCAAGATCGACCGCACTTTCCACAAGCTAAAAGGCATCATAGGCGAAGCTGCGCGCCGCTCTATCCAAATAAACAAAATGAAAGCAACAGCCGCAGCGGCAAATAAAAGAGCGCTTGGTCCTGATAACCATGGAAATTTAGAGCCGCCTTCTACTAGCAGAAACATCAGACAGGAAATAGAGACTAAAAAGACAAACGTGCCGGCGAAATCGATTTCCGGCTTTTTCTTTTCAATGCTTTCATGCAGAAACAGCAGCAAACCGGCAATGGCAAGCAACCCAAGCGGCAGATTAATCCAAAAAACAAAGCGCCAGCTGACAAATTCTACAAGCAAGCCGCCCAGCGCCGGGCCGGTTACCGCTGAAATCCCCCAGACGCTGGAAAGATAGCCCTGGACCTTTGCCCGTTCTTCTTTCGTATAAATATCGCCAACAATGGTGGTGGCAATCGGCATGACCGCTCCGGCACCGAGCCCCTGAAGAAGGCGAAAGAAGATTAACTGCTCCATAGATCCTGCTAAACCACACAGAAAAGAGCCCACAAGAAAAATTAAAATGCCAATAATTAATACAGGCTTCCGCCCAAAAATATCAGACAGCTTTCCATAAATGAGCACTGTCGCTGCATTCATCAGTAAATAGGCTGAAAATACCCAGCTGTAAAGAGAAAAGCCGCCCAAATCCGATACAATCGCAGGCATGGCAGTAGAAACAATGGTTGCTTCAATTGCCCCCATAAACATCGCAAGAATAACTGCCGCCAGCACAAACGGGCGCCTTGTCGCTTTTCTTTCTTTGCGAAGCGCATTATCCACCATAACATCCCCCTTACAAACCTATCAAAAAAGCCGGCCCATCAACAGCAAAGGCAGAGAAGCTTTCGCATTTCTCGCGCTTCTCTGCCTGAAGGGAATCCGGCCAGAAATAAAAATGATCGTTATTTAAGCTGATCCACATGATAATTCAGCTGCTTTAAAATCACTCGTCTTGTCAGTATTCCTTGAAACTCGCCTTCTTCGTTCGTTACGCACAAAAAAGGATGGTTGATTAATAACCCAAGCGCTTTCCGAAAATGGTCATGAATGGTGAGCCACGGCTTATCAGTAGCCATCACTTCTTCGACCTTCATATGCTCAAGCTTCTCAAACTCAATTCTCTCCAGTCCGAGAATCGCTTCCGTGATCATCGGTGAACTAATCAGTCCCTGAAGCCGGTACTTAGCATCCAACACCGGAATGGCCGTGTATCCGCTCTTCGTCAAAATGAGCAAAGCATGTTCTAAATTATTCCCAGGTTGCACGTGGGCAACTTTCTCAGCAGGAATGATATAATCCATAATGTTCGTGTGGAGGACATCTTTACTTTCGAAGGAAATCATCTGATTACTTACCCCTTTACACTTTTCTGAGTGCTTTCCCATATAATGTACGCTGGCACTCTTCATTTGTTTAAAGTGCTTTCTTTCATTATAGCAAATTTTCCCCATCCATTTCCATGACTGCTCAAAAACCCCGCTTAATGGTAAGCAGGGCGGACAAGAAGGCGGTGATTACTGTTGCTTTTCTTCCTGAAGAAGCTCAAAGATTTCAATGGCAGTCATATCGATATCATCAAAAGGATACTTATGCCCTTTTCCATCTTTATCGTATACTTCTAGTTCAAACGTATCTTTTCCCGGAAAAAACTTTACTTGGCACAGCGTCTTGCCATTCACTTCAAATAATCGCTGCTGCACCTCTCCGGTTTCTCCACCTTCTTGTAATGATTTTAAGCGTTGAATAATGCCTGTTAATTGTGACATAAAATTGATTGGCTCCTTTCACCTTATGCTATTGGGTATTTATTTTGGTTTTGACTGTTCCGTATCTGTTTGATATAAAATAAATAGGCAAAAGAAATATACCATACATCTATTTTATATCCAACTATTTTATTTTTTATATTCTAGTCAAAAGAAATAAAGGAGAAACAGAATGAAGCCTGTTATTTTATATACCCAGCCGGATTGTCCTCCATGTCAGATCACCAAACTATTTTTAAACGACCGCGGAGTCCGCTACGAGGAAAAAAATATCGCAGAGGATGATTCAGCGAAAAACGAGTGGCAAACGAGATGGAATGCTTCCTCCACTCCAACCGTCGTTGTGCATAATGAAGCGGTAACAGGCTTTGACCTTGAAAAACTAACGAGCGTATTAAATAAATACGGCATGTGAAAGTTCAAAGGATGGCAGGGCGAATGCTCTGTTTCATCCTTTTTTCTTGCTGTCATGCCGATACGGGGTAAAGATCAAGCCAATTGGAAGAACCCCCTTATTTGACCTCCATTCTCCGCCGCGGGCAGTGCAAAATCATTTATAAACCTCTTTGTTTTCTTTACGATAAAGGGGACCAACTCCATTTGAAAGAGTGAAGAAATATGGCAAAAAAACTTTCCCGCCGGTCATTTTTAAAACAGTCTGCGGCTTTCTTGCTGTCTTTGTTCGGACTGGCAGGAGGCGGTTATTCTTATGCCAGGTTCATCGAGCCAAAGCGGCTGGAAATCACTGAATTGGATATTGCTCATGAGCTTATCCCCCGCGCTTTTCACAACAAGCGCATCGTTCAATTCAGCGATACTCACTTAGGCTTCCAATATACGTTAAAGCAATTGGAGGAACATGCACAAAAGATCCAATCCCTGCGTCCGGACTTGATTTTCTTCACCGGTGACTTACTGGACAGACCGGATAATTACGAATTAGCAGAGATCAGAAATGTAATTGCGACGTTGGAAAAGCTAGAAGCTCCGTTAGGCAAGTTTGCCGTTTACGGAAACCATGATCATGGCGGTTACGGAACAGACTTATATGCATCTATTATGAAGAAATCAGGATTTCAGCTCTTAAAAAACAGCTCAGTGGAACTGCGGCATTTGCAGGAAACGATTCACCTGCTTGGTGTAGATGATGCTTCGCTTGGCCAGCCAAGCTTAAGCCAGGCAAAGAAATCAGCTAGAGCCGGACAATATCTCGTTCTCCTTTCCCACGCCCCGGATCTAGCGAAGGACGCCGCTGAAGCCGGCATTCATCTTCAGTTAAGCGGACATTCGCACGGAGGGCAAATTCAGCTGCCATGGTATGGGGCGTTGTATACTCCCCCCTATGCAGAAATTTATAAAGAAGGTGAATATCAGGTGGACGGAAATACAGCATTAACTCTTTATGTCAACCGGGGTCTTGGCACCACACGGCTGCCTTTTCGCTTCTTGTCCGTTCCAGAGATTACAGTTTTCACCTTGAAGTCTAAACAAGGGTAGAGAAAGTCTGCCAACGCGCTTTCTCTGCTCCTTTTTATAAAGGCTTCTCTCATCAATGACATGCCTTGCAATTGCTCTACAATACTTATAAGTTCCCTTGCGGCCGGCAAAATTAAATTAGTCTGATACTTTTCAATCAACTGAAAAAAAGGTATAATGATTTAAAAATTAGTCTGAAAGGAGTCTTTTCATTGAATGCTTATAAAGAATCTCCTGCCCATTCTCCATCTACTTCTAACCTCGCCAAAGCAATCTTTACTGTCAACCGGCACGCTAAGACGGCTACAAACCCTAAATATTTGTATTTACTGAAGAAAAAAGCACTCTTGAAAATGATACAGGAAGGACGGGCAGAGAAAACCGGCCTTCACTTTTCCAATAATCCGAAGAACAGTCAGCAGCAGTCAGACGTTCTTGTCGTATGCGGTGAGTATACGTTTCATATTCCGCCTTGCAAAGAAGATTTTTCCACCCTTCCCCACTTCGGAAGTCTGGATAAAAAAAGGCGCAATCCGAAAACTTATATGAATTTGACAGAAGCAAAGAGAATGTTGCAATTATATACCGGTTTTATCGAAAAGGATGACTCTTCTCCTCCTCGAAAAAAACAGTACCGCAAACCGGTGTTTAAGCCGCTCGGCCAGTCTTACTAAAAAGCCACTAAGCTTCTCAAGTCAGCGTTTTTAAAATATGCCTGTTTTGAAAGCCCTGACTTGATTGGAATAGACTCCGCAACAGGCTGAGGGCAATGCGCGTACTCCGTCAAAAAAACACCTATTAGGCCGCTCCTTGACCGAGCCTAATAGGTGTTTTTCATTTATCCCGTTTACAAGCTTCATTCAACGGGTCTTCCTTTAGCCGCTAAAGAACAAATTGATCAATATGCTTGATCAACTCGGCAATTTCCGGCTTGCTGACTTGGGCGTCTGCTCCTACCTCTACGCCTTTATGGCGCAAATCCTCCGTGATTAGAGAAGAGAAAATAATCACCGGCAGCTCTTTCAGCTCGGTGTTCTCTTTGATTCTCCGAGTCAAATGATGGCCATCCATCTGCGGCATTTCAATATCCGTAATCAACAGCTGCGGCCCTTGGCCGGCAGCAACTTCTGCAGCCTGGCTTTCCAAATATTCAAGCGCCTGTTTGCCATTTTCAAAAAAGTCAACCGCTTCATACCCGGCTTCCGCTAATGTGTCATTAATTAATTTTCTTAACAGCGGAGAATCCTCCGCTACTACCAGGCGCTTTTCTGAACGCTCCCGCTTGCCAAGCTGCTTCACTTGAGCAACATGAATGCCTGATTGCGGATTAATATCGACAATGACCTTTTCAAAATCGAGCAGCAAAATCATTTCACCATTGATTTTGATCACCCCAATGACCTGGCTGCTGCCTCCTTGATACATATCGGACGGCTTCTCGATATCTTCCCAGGAAATCCGATGGATCCGCGTTACATTCTGAACGTGGAACACCACTTTTTGCTTGTTAAATTCGGTGACGATGTATTTGTCTGTTTCTCCGAGTTCTTCTCCAGACAGGCCCAGCACTTTCGCCATATTAACTAATGGAAGCACTTCTCCGCGCAGCTGGATAATTCCTTCAATATGCTCATGCGCATGTGGAATAAAGGTGACAGCTACCGGTTGAATAATTTCCTTTACTTTAATCACGTTAATTCCATATTTATTGCCGCGCACCTCAAATTCAACAATCTCCAGTTCATTCGTTCCGCTTTCAAGCAAGATCCCGTTTTCACTATTCATTTATTTTTCCCCTTATAAAATATAATTGATGATCTCATTAATAATGTCGGTCTTTTTTGAAGAATATTTAGATGAAGCTTTAAGACGAGCAGAAAATCCTTATTTTAAACGCCGTTTTTTCTTGCGGCCGAGCTGAAGCCATCCCGCTTTTACAAACAGCAAAAACATCCCAACGGCAATAACACCCATAACCGCAAGAACCGCAAAATAACCGTATGAAGTGTGCAGTTCAGGCATATTATCAAAGTTCATGCCATATATGCCCGCAATAAACGTTAACGGCATAAAAATCGTTGTAATAACTGTCAGCGTCATCATAATATTATTCATCTTATCTGAATTGACCGATAAATAGCTGTCACGGACATCTGAGGAAAATTCGCGGTACGATTCGAGCATTTCAACTAATTTCATTAAATGATCATGGATATCGCCGAAATAAATATGCCGATCTTCTATATACTCAAGCCGGGTAGAATTCAACAACCGGTAAAGAAGATCGCGCATCGGAATAATTGTGCGCCTTAACTTTGACATATCGTGCCGGATATCAAACAAACGGTCGATTATATTGCTGCGCGGGTTTGTATCCAGCTCTTCATCCATGCTGTTTAACGCATCTTCCACCTCGTAAACGAGCGGAAAATACTCATCGACCAGCCTGTCAATCAATCTGTGCAAAATGGCGGTC
Source organism: Pseudobacillus badius (assembly GCF_002189605.1). Taxonomy (NCBI): domain Bacteria; kingdom Bacillati; phylum Bacillota; class Bacilli; order Caryophanales; family Bacillaceae; genus Pseudobacillus; species Pseudobacillus badius. Next base: position 225,733 of record NZ_MWMM01000001.1, on the reverse strand, counting down.
GGCCCTTGGCGAAGCCGCTCGTTTTCGATAAGCCCCTCCCAAGTTTCATTGATTTCATTAATGGGCTGCTGATGAACAGTTACGATCATTTCCTTGTTCATAAATACTCCCGCCTCTTTTCCTTCAAGCGTTCGCTGATCGAGAGAATGAACAAGAAAAAAAGCATGGTTTTCATAAAAATCAAGCTTAGGCCGGCCGCTTTGATTATCTAAGCAATCTTCAACAGCCAGCGGATGAAAATGAAAAAAGCTCTTGAGCAGTTTGGCCTCATCTTTATCCGGGTTGAAAAAATCAACCCAATACCATACTGTATCTGCCGCTTTCGTTTCTTCAAGGGCAGAATCAAAGACGAGTTGGCCATCGGTTTTTAACAGGCAAGTTGTTATCATATTTTTTCACCATTGTTTTCTCTATTTTCACTGTTGTTTGCCGCTTTCAATGCTACAATATAGTATATCCATACAGAAAGGCGGAAACCTCATTGGAACACCTGATCAATGAAAGAGTAAAGAACATTCAAATTTCCGGAATCCGCAAATTCTTTAACCTGGTCGGCGGAATGGACGATATCGTTTCCCTTACTATCGGACAGCCTGATTTTCCAACGCCTGACCATGTAAAAGAAGCCGGCAAAACAGCTATTACTGATAATTATACGACATATACACACAATGCCGGCTTTCTGGAGTTAAGGAAAGCAGCAGCGGATTTTGTACATAGCAAATATGATATTACTTATTCTCCCGATTCGGAAGTGATCGTAACTGTGGGGGCCAGCCAGGCCATTGACATTGCATTGCGGACAGTCCTGTCACCTGGGGATGAAGTCATTTTGCCCGGACCGGTATACCCCGGCTACGAACCAATCATTCACATGTGTCAAGCAACAGTGCGCGCGGTCGATACACGGGCCAGCGGCTTTAAGCTGACGGCTGAGTTAATCAGCAAGGCGCTGACGGATAAAACAAAGGCAGTCATTTTGCCTTACCCGTCTAATCCGACGGGCGTCAGCTTAACAGAAGCAGAGTTAAAAGACATTGCTGATTTATTGCGAGGAAAAGATGTCTTTGTGATCGCCGATGAAATTTACAGCGAGCTGACATTTGATATGCCTCACGTATCCATTGCTTCCTTTTTGCGTGAGCAAACGATCACCTTAAACGGACTGTCTAAATCACACGCAATGACAGGATGGAGAATCGGCTTCTTATTTGCACCGGAGGCTATCGCTAAACATATTTTAAAAGTGCACCAATACAATGTTTCTTGTGCATCCTCTGTCTCACAAATGGCAGCTTTAGAAGCTGTTTCAGCCGGCATGAATGACGCCGTGCCGATGCGCACCGAATATAAGAAACGACGGGACTATGTATTTGACCGATTAACTAATATGGGGCTTGACGTGATTAAACCAGACGGCGCTTTTTATTTCTTTGTCGCCATTCCAGACTATATCGAGGATTCTTCTTTTGACTTCTGCTATAGGCTGGCGATGGAACAAAAAGTAGCCGTTGTGCCCGGCAGCGCTTTTTCTGAATTTGGAGAGGGCTATTTTCGTCTTTCCTTTGCCTGTTCAATGGAAGAGCTGCGAAAAGGGCTTGATCGCATAGAAGCCTTTTTCAAGACAACAAACAAGTAAAAGCATCCGGAGCTGCCTATACAGGCCGCATCCGGGTGCTTTTTTTCTTTTCGGTTAATTCCAATATTTAAACAGCGCTTGGGTGCCGCTCTCTCCTTCGCCCTGCAAAGCAAGCTCTTCATACATCTTTTTGGCAAGGGACAACCCCGGGAGTTCAAGCCCCATTCTTTCTGATTCCTCAATTGCTATTTTCATATCCTTGATAAAATGCTTCACATAAAAACCTGGAGCAAAATCGCCTTTCACCATTCGCGGTGCTAAATTGGATAAGGACCAGCTGCCTGCCGCCCCAGTGGAAATGCTTTTCAGCACGCTGTCTACATCCAGTCCAGCCTTTTGTGCGTATAAAAGTGCTTCACATACGCCAATCATGTTGGTCGCAATCGCGATCTGATTGCTCATCTTTGTATGCTGGCCGGCTCCTGCTTCTCCTTGATACACAATATTACTTCCAAAAGTTTGGAAGAGCGGCAATACTTTCTCAAAGGCCTCCTTGCTGCCGCCCACCATAATAGCGAGGGTGCCATTTTTGGCTCCTGTATCTCCTCCTGATACAGGAGCGTCCAAGGCATCTACTCCTTTCTCAAGCGCTTTTTCAAAAATCTTGCGGGCAAGGCTTGGCTGGGAGGTCGTCATATCCACCACAATTTGCCCCTTGCTGCTCTCGGTTAAAATCCCTTCTGCTCCTAAGTACACTTCTTCTACATCCTGAGGCTCGCCCACTATCGTAAACACCACGTCTGCCTGGCGGGCGGCTGCCGCCGGAGTTGGGCACCATACAGCCCCGTTGTCCAGAAGTTCTTGCGCCTTTCCTTTCGTACGGGTGTAAAGAAACAGAGAGTGCCCCGCTTTCTGCAGATGATGCGCCATGCTTTTCCCCATTACTCCTGTACCGATAAATCCAATTTTCATTCTTTTCTCCACCTTTACTAGTTAAAAACAAAACCCGTTCTTCACAAAAAAAAGACCTGCCCTGCGGCAGGTCCCAAGAAAAGGGGGTTGTGAGTGAGAATCTCCAATTGATCATGCTTGGTTATATACTTCCCACTCTTCTGCCGGATTAAACCATTTAAAGAAATTTTTTTAGCTTATTATTTTTTGATCACGGGATACTGTCTGCTGCTTATGTATGGACCAGAAAACAAAAGAAGCCACCGGACAGCCGCCTGATTAAATAGAACGAATCATGCCTCCGTCTACTAAAAAGCTGCTACCAGTCATATACGTATTGGCATCAGAAGCCAAAAAAGCCACAACGTTAGCAAATTCCTCCGGCCGCCCGTAACGGCCCAGCGGAATTTTTTTCTTTATCTGCTCATTCAACTGCTCTACAGACACTCCCTGCTTTTCAGCATTGATTTCGTCAAGATACTTTAAACGATCCGTTTCAATTCGGCCCGGCGCTACTGTATTCACTAAAATCCCATAAGCAGCCAGCTCTTCCGCCAATGTTTTCGAAAGCCCTACAATCCCTGTCCGAAAGGTATTGGACAAAATCAATCCGGCAATCGGCTCTTTAATAGAAGAGGAAGCGATATTAATAATTTTCCCGCCCTGTTTCTTTAAATAAGGCAAAGCCGACCTTATCGCTCTTATGTAAGACAATAAGTTCAATTCAAACGCCTGCTGCCATTGCTCATCTGCCATATCTTCAAATGAACCGGCAGGCGGCCCTCCCGAATTGTTGACTAAAATATGAATGGAGCCGAATATCTCTGCCGTCTTCTGAACTAATGCTTGAATATCCTCAGGCTTAGTCATGTCGCATACTGTGTACTCAATCTGCCCTGCGCTCCCCTTTTGCAGCTGCTGTTTCACTTCTTCCAGCTTTTCGCCGCTTCTGCTAGCGAGCATCACGTCAGCTCCCCCCTCTGCCAATTTTGCCGCAATCGCCTTCCCCAGCCCTTGGCTTGAGGCAAGAACTAACGCCGTTTTCCCTCGAAAAGAACCATCCACTTGAACCGCCTCCTTTGCAGTAGTCTCTGTACCATTATAATATATTTAGAATTTTCCTTCATTTGTTATTTATAATGATCGTTCTAAATAGACTTGCAACAAGGACGCTGGCGCTTACGGCTTCACTCTCTGATCACTTTTTTGAAAACGCAAAAAAAATCCAGACAATCACTGTCTGGATTAAAGTGGGGAAAAATGAGAATGAAAAGGCTTAAGTAAGTCTTATCATATACTGGTATCTATTATTGCCCGTCTTTTCTGATTTAAACCTGTTTTTAAACATTTTTTATTAACTTCTTGCCTCTTCCGTATAATGATAGATAACGGAGCCGCCGCGCTGGGCTATTCCTCTAAAGTGTTTAAAATCATTCCGTTGCACCAATTCATGCTGAAAAACGAGAAAATGCTCTTTGCTGACGTGACATTCAGCGATCTCCCCATTTTTTAATTGATCCATTAACTGTTGTGCGTCTGCTGCAGTCATACTTCCCCTTCTTTCTGAATTTTTCTTCTTATCAGGCAAAATGCTTTACTCATTTACAAAAATAAGGCACACTGTAAAGTAATTCATTTACAATTTATTATAATACCAAAATGTTTCAACCTCGTTCTTTTAGTCCTTACTTTCAAAAGCTTAATATAAAAGCCTTTAAGAAACAATCAAAGAACATAGACATCGCCTATGTTCTTGTGATTGGGCTGATTGACAACATTTATGAACATCTTGAAAACCATGAGGACAGCTTTTTAATTTAATCTGTAAAGGAGAGAGAAAGATGACGAAAGCAGAAGTGGGGAATGTGATTAAATTTAAAAATGGATTACAAGGCATCGTTGAAAAAGTCAATGAGAATTCAGTAATCGTTGATTTGACAATTATGGAGAATTTCAGAGAATTAGAAATGGAAGAAAAAACGGTTGTTAACCATAAAAACTATACAATTATTGCGCCTTCTATAAATGCTTGATTTTTGGCTTTAGCTGCTGCCTGATACAGCCGGCAGTTCAGCTTGTCAACAAAAGGGATTCGGAATAAGCCTATTCCGAATCCCTTTTTGATTTTTGTTCCATTCCAAAAACTTGGAGTGAACAGCCGCTCCCTCCAAATCCACGATTAAGGCCTTTTCCGAATCCTTTCAACGCCAGCTGTCCCTCTTCTTCTGACTATACGACTATCCTCTTTTTATGCACTCCGTGGATTGGAACGAAAGGCGCGCAGACTCCGGCGGGAGCAGCGGGTCAGGTGAGACCCCGCAGGCGATTTTGCGCCGAGGAGGCTCACCGCCCGCCCCGCGGAAAGCAAAGCGCCTGGAGTGAAAAGCAACTGAGCCCATACGCAAACAAATAAAACAACACAGCTGATGTTTCATTCAGCAGCTTGATCACAGCAGGATGATTCCATCTCCAAACAGATATAGCTATACGACTATCCTCTTTTTATGCACTCCGTTGATTGGAACGGAAGGCGCGCAGACTCCGGCGGGAGCAGCGGGTCAGGTGAGACCCCGCAGGCGATTTTGCGCCGAGGAGGCTCACCGCCCGCCCCGCGGAAAGCGAAGCGCCTGGAGTGAAAAGCAACTGAGCCCATACGCAAACAAATAAAACAACACAGCTGATGTTTCATTCAGCAGCTTGATCACAGCAGGATGATTCCATCTCCAAACAGATATAGCTATACGACTATCCTCTTTTTATACACTCCATTGATTGGAACGGAAGGCGCGCAGACTCCGGCGGGAGCAGCGGGACAGGTGAGACCCCGCAGGCGATTTTGCGCCGAGGAGGCTCACCGCCCGCCCCGCGGAAAGCGAAGCGCCTGAAGTGAAAAGCAACACACTCCATTTACATGCGAAAGACAGAAGAAACTTCCTTTTATTAATGACAAGGAATTTTCATTCTATTTTCAACCACCTTTTGTTAAAATAAGGGCTGTGTATGTTCTGCAGGAAAAGAAAGGAGTTCAAAATGATGGCACTTATGAAAGATTGGCGGCTGATTGTAAGCATAGTGCTGGCACACGTGCTGCTATACATGACGTTTTCAGATCGCGACATTTTTTGGTATTTATACACAGCTGCAAATCTCTTTTTCATTAGCTTCGCTATTATCAGCGAGAAAATAGATGATAAGCAAAAAACCAGAAGCTATTTAAAATATGGTGTGTTATCCGGACTGCTCTTATATGCGGTATTCTTTATAGGGCATCTGCTGCTTCCAGTTCTTCCATTTTCCTTGGAAAAACAAGTAGCAAGCATTTACCGCTGGTACTCTCCGCAGTTCTCCTGGCACTATGTTGTATTGATCTTAGTTTTCATTCCTGGGGAAGAACTGTTCTGGCGCGGCTTTGTCCAAAAACGCCTTTCTATCTATTTCAATGACTTAACGGCAATTATTGCCTCCTCCGCTCTTTACGCCTCCATCTTCCTTTATTCAGATAAGCTCATCTGGGTATTGGCTGCTTTTATGGCTGGCTTATTCTGGGGGTCGTTATACGTGTGGAAGCGCAGCATTCCCATGCTCATCATCTCCCACCTTGTATTTGACGTGCTCTTGATTGTGCTGCTTCCGCTTTTCTAATTTACGACAAAGCGGCAGGTCTGGAAGACAATAAGGAAAAACAGCACTTACTAACAGCGGACCGCTTCTTGCGGTCCGCTGTTACTTTCTCCACAGCAATATAAGAAAAACTAGGCTAATTAATCCAAACAGCGGATATAACAAACTAAGCAGCGTTCCATACGAAATTTGGCTTAACAAGAAGCCGGCGGAAAATATCAATAAGAGCAAAACAGACGGCGGCCAGGAAAAATGGGTGGACAGCTGCTGCTTTAATCCGTAAACATTCCCGACCACAGACGTAAAGATTTCTCCGTAAATAAGAAAGGCATATATAAAGTGAAAAGCCGGCATTAAGCGTTCGACGATTTGAGCCATTGGAATGTCGTACTCACTCACATTAGGTAATTGAACTAAACTGATATGGCTGGCCAGCATTAAGCACGTTAACGCAGCGCCGCCAAGAAAAGCCCCTTTTTTGATCGTTTCCTTATCATTTATGCCAAAAGCAAGCGGAACAAGCACTGCTTGGGCTAAAGCTAAATTAAATGCCGCATAACTGAACGGGGAGGTCCACAGCTTCCAGACCGGCCCCTCTGTCACTCTTGTGAATAGGTTTTCCAAAAAAGCCGGCTGAGCTGCCGCTTCCCCCGCCGCGTACAAGTGGAAAATGATCATAAGCGGAACGACAAATATATTTACTGCAAACAAGCCCGACATCCCTTTTCTGACAATTAAAAAACCAATCACGAGGGTGAGTCCGATCCCTGCATTTCCCGGGATATGAAACCTTTCCTCAAACAAAGCCCCCGTTCCGGAAAGCATAACCCCCGTTACCCCGACAAGCATGAGAAATTGAATGAAGGTTGCTGCCAGTCCGAGCTTCTCACCGAAAAGATAAGAGTTAAACTCCTCAAAAGACGCCGCCCTCACCTCAACAGCTTTTAACATAATTTTCGCTCCGAGAAAAATAAAGAGCCAGCCGCTTACAACAATCCCGCCTAGCCCGTACAGGCCATATTGAGAAAAAAACTGAACAATTTCTTTTCCGGTCGCAAAACCTGCACCGATGATGGTTCCTATGTAAACCGCTGCTATTTGGCAGGCCCCTCCCCATGTTCTCAACGCCATCCCCCGCTTTAGTTGTGTTAATTCACCTTATGCTTGTCTTTCACTTTCAAGAAGGACAAAAAAATTTTTCCACAAAATACTTGAAAGTCAAAAAAGGTCAGAGTATAATAAAGTCACAAGGTCAAAGTTAGTCAAAGTCAAAAACTCTATCATAAAATAAAACGGAAAGGAATGAAGTGTATGTTGTGTCAAAAGTGCCAGCAACATCAAGCCAATGTCCAATTCCGCATGAATATTAACGGAAAAACAACACAGCTTTACTTATGCTCTAGCTGTTACCAAAAAAATAAAAAGCAAATGGGAGATGATGCGATGAACTTCCAGCAATTTGGAGGCTTTCCTTTTGACGATTTAATGAAAGGTTTTGGATTTTCTCCTATGAACAACCAAGCTTCTCAGCCGCCTCATCTAGAACCGAAGCAAAATAACGGCGGCGGCAACGGATTTCTTGACCAATTTGGCCGCAATTTAACAAATATGGCGAGAGCCGGCTTGATTGATCCAGTGATTGGACGGGAAAAAGAAATTAGCCGCATTATCGAAGTACTGAACCGCCGAAACAAAAATAATCCGGTGCTTATCGGGGAACCTGGTACAGGTAAAACAGCCATCGCGGAAGGTTTGGCTTTAAAAATCGCAGAAGGCGATGTGCCCGCTAAATTAAAAGAAAAAGAGGTCTATTTATTAGACGTAGCCTCTCTTGTAGCTAACACAGGGATCCGTGGACAATTCGAAGAAAGAATGAAGCAGCTGATCGCGGAATTACAGCGCCGGAAAAATATTTTGCTCTTTATTGACGAAATTCACTTAATCGTTGGCGCCGGATCTGCCGAAGGCTCCATGGATGCCAGCAATATTTTAAAACCGGCGCTTGCCCGCGGCGAACTGCAATTGATCGGTGCGACTACTTTGAAAGAATATCGCCAAATTGAGAAGGATGCTGCACTAGAACGACGCTTCCAGCCAGTTCAAGTAAGCGAACCGACCGTTGAAGCAACGATGCAAATTTTGCTGGGGCTGCAAAAGCGTTATGAAGATTTCCATGAGGTAACGTTTACAAAAGAAGCGCTTGAAGCTTGTGCAAAACTGTCCCATCGTTATATTCAGGACCGTTTCTTGCCGGATAAAGCGATTGACTTGCTCGATGAGGCCGGCTCCAAATTAAACTTAACGATCGATACACAGGATAAAGAATCAATTCATGAGCGCCTGGCTAACATTGCTAAAGAAAAAGAGGCTGCCTTGCAGCAGGAAAATTATGAAAAAGCAGCGAAATTGCGTGATGAAGAAGCCGTTTTAGAGGAAAAGTTGCAAGGTACATCTGAAGCAGCCGAGCGTCCAGTTGTGACAGTGGAACATATTCAGCAATTAATTGAAGAAAAAACAGGCATTCCTGTCGGCAAACTTCAAGAAGATGAACAACAAGCCATGAAACATTTGGAAGACAACTTAGCAAAAAAAGTGATTGGACAAGCTGAGGCTGTGCAAAAAGTGGCAAAAGCGATTCGCCGCAGCCGGGCCGGATTGAAATCCAAAACCCGCCCAATCGGCTCCTTCTTATTCGTCGGTCCGACTGGCGTCGGTAAAACAGAGCTGACTAAATCACTGGCCGAGGAATTATTCGGTTCCAAAGATGCCATGATTCGTCTGGATATGAGTGAATTCATGGAGAAACATAGTGTTTCTAAATTAATCGGTTCTCCTCCGGGATATGTCGGCCATGAAGAAGCCGGACAGTTGACAGAAAAAGTGCGGCGCAATCCATACAGCATTATTTTGCTTGATGAAATTGAGAAAGCTCATCCGGATGTGCAGCATATGTTCCTGCAAATCCTCGAAGACGGCCGCCTGACTGACAGCCAAGGCCGGACAGTCAGCTTTAAAGACACTGTCATCATTATGACAAGCAATGCCGGAACATCCAGCAAGACAATTACTGTCGGCTTTGAGAAAAATAATGCGGTAAAAGAAAGCTCTATTTTAGATTCACTCGGCAGCTTCTTTAAACCGGAATTCTTGAACCGCTTTGACAATATCATCGAATTTAAATCTCTTAAAAAAGCAGACTTGCAGCGAATTGTTGAATTAATGCTCGAAGAATTGAATGTCACTCTTAGAGAACAGTCAATGACTCTTGATGTGACAGATGAGGTTAAGGAGCGGCTAAGTGAACTTGGCTACCATCCGGAATTTGGTGCTCGCCCGCTCCGCCGCGTGATTCAAGAAAAGCTTGAAGACGGCATCGCCGACTTTATCTTGGATCATCCGGAAACGAAACAATTAAAAGCAATAATGAAAGACAAGGAAGTTTGTATTGTTGCAGCTTAAATAGCAAAAGCACCTGAAAATATCAAAAACTTCAGCTTGTCGACAAAAGGGGGGCGGAATGAAATCATTCCGGCCCCTTTTCTGTTTTTTCAAGTGGATGTCGAGCCGAGCCTCTGCGAGAACAATAAATCTCTCCCATTCGATTATTCAGGCCATTTCCTTGAGATGCATGGCACCGAAAGCAAGCATCGTCTGTACTGATTTTAAAACCAGTACGGTTATACGGCTGCCTTCACTTTATCCACTCTGTTGATTGAAACGGAAGACGCAAAGACTCCTGCAAGATGAGGAGGACAGAAGATACTCCCGCCTGCTTGGAAAGGACATCAACCGCCTCCATCCACAAGAAAAAAGCGTCTGAAACGATCAGACGCTTTTTTCTTATTGGTCCTTTAAGCGGCTTCCCGCCTGGTCAAGCCATTGCTCAATAGGCTCCAGAACCTTCTCCATACACCCGTCTTCAAACGGTGAAGTTAACCGGGCAAGCTCAACAATTTCTGTAAAAGACCTGCTACCTCCGACCCGGCAAATTTTCATGTAATCTTCCCAAGCTTGTTCTCTATCCTCCTGCATTCTTTTCCAGAACTGCAATGCACAGACTTGGGCAAGTGTATAATCGATATAATAAAACGGCACTTCATAAATATGCCCTTGACGCTGCCAAAAGCCGCCTGCTTCCAAATAAGACATGCCATCATAATCGCGATGCGGTAAATATGCCTTCTCGATCTCCTTCCAAACGGCTTTTCTTTCTGCAGGCGTTAAATCCGGCTCCTCATATACCCGGTGCTGGAACTCATCAACCGCTGCTCCATAAGGAAGGAACAAAACCGCTTCACTCAAATGCGCATATTGATATTTATCGGTCTCCTCTTTAAAGAACAGCTTCATCCATGGCCAAGTGAAAAATTCCATGCTCATCGAATGAATTTCACACGCTTCATACGTCGGCCATAAATATTCCGGCACAGTAAATCCGCGGCTTGAATAGACCTGAAAGGCATGTCCCGCTTCATGGGTTAACACGTCAATATCCCCTGACGTCCCATTAAAATTAGAGAAAATAAACGGGGAGCGATAATCGGACATATATGTGCAATAGCCCCCTCCCGCTTTTCCTGCTTTGGCTGTAAGGTCCATTAGCTCATGATCCAGCATGAACTGAAAAAACTCATTCGTTTCCTTAGAAAGCTCTTTATACATTTGCTGTCCCTTCTGGATGATCCAGTCAGCCTCTCCTTTTGGCTTCGCATTGCCCGTTGTAAATTGGTAGCCTTCATCATAAAATTTGAGTTTTTCCAGCCCAATTCGTTGAGCTTGGGCTTTTCTTAATTTATTGGCAAGCGGAACGATGAATTTTTTTATCTGCTCCCTATACCCCTTCACCATCTCCGCCTGATAATCGACTCGATTCAAGCGGGCATAGCCTAGCTCTACAAAGTTTTGAAAGCCCAGCTTGCGGGCGATTTCCGTCCGGACCTTCACCAGCTCATCGTAAATAGCATCAAATCGTTCTTCATGTTCGGCAAAAAAAGCAAAACGGGCTTCTGTCGCCTTTTTGCGCGTGGAGCGATCCGATGATTCTGTATAAGGCTCAATTTGTGCAAGTGTCAGCGTCTTCCCTTGAAATTCAATTTGAGCGGAGGCCACGAGCTGCGTATACTGTGAAGCCAGCTTATTTTCCTTTTCAAGAAGCGGCAGCACTTCCTTCGAGAAAGTTTTCACTTGGGCTTCAGCTAAAAGAAACAGCTGCTTGCCAAACAGTTTTTCAAGCTCAGGCCGAAACGGAGAAGCTAAGAGCGCTTCATTCATCCGCGAAGAGATTCCCTCCATTCTTGGGGATACGGCATCCATATAATCCTGCTCTTGTTTGTAAAATGAATCCGTTGTGTCGATTGTATGCCTAATATGACACAGGTCCATCATTGTGCTGATGCGATTGCGGATCTCATTCATTTTATTTAGTGCCTCTACCTGTTTTTCTACACTATCCGCTTCCTTAAACTGCTGCAGTTTTTTATTCAACTCGTTTTCAGCCCCATCGATATCTGGACGGGCATAAGAATATTCACTAAATTTCATCATCAGTTCTCCCTTCTCTTCTTTAGCATGCAGGCGCTCAATAAACAACCTTCCAATTTTGGTTCGTTTCCGCCTTGACCACACCGTGCCTCCTTATGTAGTCAGCAAGCAGTTCCGCCATATCAGTTTGGATTTCCTTGATGATTGTTTTTCCTTTGAACATTGAATAATCCCCGCCGCCTCCTGCACGGTAATTATTCATCACCACTTGGTACAAACCGTCTGCTTGTACCGGCTTTCCACGGTAAATTATTTTCTCGACACGGCTGCCCGGCGCCTTATGGACATTGATCGTATACTGAATTCCTTCCCACATATCATAATTATAATGCTGCGGCTTCGGATATGAGAACCTCGGACTGACGCCAACCGTTTGATCCGGAAGCAGCCTGAAGTAAGAAGCAGAACGTTCCAGCGCTTCCTTCATTTCGGCACCGGTAATTTCAATAACAGCCAGCGAATTGGGGTAAATATAGTTGGAAACAATATCCCGCATCGTCACCTGGGAAGGAAGACCGCCCGCCTCATTATAAAAGAGTGACGTGCAGGAAATGTCTGTCTGAGACGCTTCCATTTGCACCCGGTTGATCAATTCAATCAGCGGATGCTCTTTAAGACGCGCTCTAAAAGGATCTTCAATTTTCATGCTTCCTTCTATTGTGCCAATAACCTCATCAAGCCATTGCTGTGTTTGCCGCTCTTCTTTTTCAACTAGCTGAAGAAGTGCCTCGTCCGCTTCAAATTCCTTGGCTTCCAAGACGCCGACAGATAAATCTGCTAATTTTATAGCTCCAGCTGATACATGAAATTCCGCGGTGACCTGTGCGATTGCCGCTCCGCTGAATCCTGGCTGAACGACAGCAACGCCATTTACAAATTCTGCGGCGATTCGATGCTGGTGCCCGGTTAGCAAAACATCGATCCCCTCTATCTCTGTGCAAATGCGGTAAGCCTGATTTTCCCCTTTTTCTCTGGCTTCTATCTGTCTCTTGCTGGAAAGATCCATCTCAAATCCGCCATGATAAGAAACAATCATTATGTCCGGCTTTTCTGTTTTCTTAATGTAAGGCACCCATTCCGCCACGGCGGCGACAGCATCGTCGAAGGCCAATCCGCGAATATGGTCCGGCTTCTCCCAGTTTGGGATATATCCAGTAGTTACCCCAAGCACGGCGGCCTTTATGCCGGAAGCAAAATGCTTAATTATATACGGACGTCCAAAATACGGCTTTCCCGTTCTTTTATCTAAAATGTTTGCACTTAAAAAAGGAAATCGGGCATCTGTAGCTGCCTTGTTTAAAATCGCTAACCCGTAATTGAATTCATGATTGCCCAGAACAGCGGCATCATACGGAAGATCGTTCATTGCTTTTATCATCGGATGAACATCCTGCCGTAAGGAGCGGAAATAAAAACTTGCCAATGGCGTACCTTGCAAGAAATCCCCGTTATCGATTAATAGAAGATGGTCATTCTCTTCCTGTATTTTTTTTATGGCAGTAGACAGGCGGGCAAGCCCATGGGCAGCCGGTTGATTTGTTCCATAATGAAGAGGAAAAATCGCTCCATGCATGTCACTCGTCTCAAGAATTTTCAATTGGATTTTTTTCACTTTTTCTCCCCCCTATGCCAATTATTTATTCTTTTATTCAACTTACACGTTTTTCCGCCATTTTGAAAGAGCAGGCCTCTTAAAAATTTTCCGCTATATAAGGGGGAGAAAATACGAATAGTTTGCTATAATGAAACAGCAATGAATTTCTTAAAGGGACGAAACTGAATGAACAAACGTGAACGATGGATATATTTTTTTATTGTTGTACTCCCCATGATTCTATCTATTGTTGGTTGTTACCATTTTCTAGACGAACGTGCAACGGAGCAGCATCGCAAAAAATTAGAATGGGCAGCCACTCTTCATCGGAACCAATTGGATCAATTTATTAACGAAACGAAAGTCAGCATGGATATTCTTGCTGTCAGCATAGAAGAAGAAGTACACAACTTAGATCAGAAAAAAGCTTCTCCAAACAAAGTCCAGACTATTCTAAAAAGAATGGCTGGAAAAGATCCGCGTTACGGAGGAATTTATATCCTCGACTTTGAAGGGAACTTACTCACCGGAACCAATGATTTATTGAAGCAGTATAATCTCAGAAACAAGCCCTACATTAAAGAAGCACTGCTAACAAAGGACATCGCTGTTTCAAGTGAAGCAGAGACCTTATCCAATAACCAGCCTGTCATCGCCGTCGCTACGCCGGTAATGAAAGATGAGCATGTTGAAGCCATTCTCGTCTCCCACATCCGGTTAGATTACATAAAGAACCTTATGAGAATGCTGACCCCGGAGTATTCCATGTCGATTGAGAACGCCAAACAAATACCGATTTTTTCGATTAATGAAAAACTCGGCGACGAGACTAGCGTCCAAACTGTCGAATACCCTCTTGCTCAGCTTCCTTGGAATTTAATTGTGACAACCAGCGAATCTAACCAAAAGCATCTGTTTCCCCTTACAGCACTCTTTGGCATAGCAATCGTAGTCCTTCTTCATATTATCTTCTTACTTGTGAAGTATATGATGTTGAAAAGGCAGACTAAATTGGAACGAATGCAGCAGGAAGCCCAAAAGCTTGAGCTGATTGGAACGCTGGCCGCAAGCACGGCTCACGAAATCCGCAATCCGCTTACAGGCATTAAAGGATTAGTCCAGCTGCTGAATGAAAAATATCATCACCCTGAGGATGAATTTTATTTTGATGTCATTAACAAAGAGATTGCACGCATTAATCAGATTGTCAGTGAGTTTTTAATCTTAGGGAAGCCGACTGCCCAAAAAATTCACACGGTAGACATGAGAGAAATTATTTTTGATTTAAGCCCGCTGATTCGTTCGGAAGCAAATCTATACTCAATTGAATATGAACTGACTCTTCCCGAACAAGAAATATGGGTTCGCACAAATACGGATCAAATGAAACAAGTTCTCTTGAACCTGACAAAGAATGCTTTTGAAGCGATGTCTAAGGGAGGACAGCTGAGCTTGACGGTTCTAAAAGGGAAAGAAAATTGTTATATTACCATTGCTGATACCGGTCCCGGCATTACGAAAGAGGATCTCCGCTTAATTTTCAAGCCGTTCTTTACTTCGAAAGAAGATGGAACAGGACTTGGGCTTGTTGTCTGCAAGAGGATTATCGAGTCATTTGGCGGGACGATTGAAGTAGAGAGCGAGTCAGGTTTTGGCACTGTCGTTAACATCACCCTCCCTCTTCAAACTGATCAGCCGGCCGAATAAGAATGGTCTTCAATGAAAATAGCTCCTTCTGCCTAAGCCTGCCGTAAACGCTTGCCCGTTTGCAGCAGGCTTTTAATTAGTCGGCCTTGTTTTCATATGCTAAACATCAGCATTTAAGCGATTTGGATGTTTACCTTCCCCTGAAACCGGTTATATAACATGAGGATATCGCCTTCAGATTAACAACCAGAGAGATAAAGGAGAAAGAAACATGGCTCAGACAATATGGAAGGAAGCGGCACTGGAATGGACCAACAATTGCTCTTTGCACGTATATGACCCATCAATCGGAGCATATAGGCTGATTGCCTCCCTTGATGAAGCTAAAAAACTCATCAAGCATTCGTCAGAGCCTTTCATTCGCACCATTGCCGCTGTTTATGCGTTTTCACTAACAGCTATGCACTCAACTTATACGGAAATCGAAATCTTTACTGCAAAACTGGAAAGAGAAGCACGCCAATTTAAAAAATGGCTCGCCTACTCTCCGCTTGTTGTAGAATTGTTCGACCGCTTGCTGGAGACTAGTAAAAAATCTCAATCCATTAATGGAATAAAAACCGATATTTATCACGAAGCGATCCGTTTATCGATTCAACTTGAAGACCGCTTCGATATAAAAGAAAACTTAAAACGCCAGGCGTGACAGCCGGCGTTTTTTCATAAACAGAGAAACATCCCCTGCTCGTTTCTTGTCATGCAGCCGGGCTGCCTTTTTTTGTACAATGGCGATTTAAAAGGTTTTCCTGTATAATGCTATGTTGTGTTCGAAATGATATTGCAGCTGGTGGCTACCTAATACTTTTAATCAGGTGAGGTTTATGTCAAAAAGAGATTATTATTTTGATAACGCAAAATTTATTTTAATTGTTTTTGTTGTGTTCGGCCATTTTATTCGCTCATATATCGGGGATAACCCTGTCATCTTTGCTTTGTATACAACCATTTACTTGTTTCACATGCCAGGGTTTATTTTAGTATCGGGGTTTTTCGCAAAGGGCTTCTATAAAAAAGGATATGTCAAAAAGACTGCCCAAAAAATTTTGCTGCCTTTTTTTATTTTCCAAGTGATCTATTCCTTTTTTTACTTTTACCTATACGAAGATGAAGCATTGCACTTAGATCTGCTTGTTCCTCATTGGTCGCTGTGGTTTCTGCTCAGCTTGTTCTTTTGGAACCTGCTGCTCGTCATCTCCGTTAAATGGCTGAAGTTAAAGCCTGCTGTATTGATCACTGTTTCATTTGCCATTGGAATTGCTATTGGCTGCATTGATGCCCAGCTGGATATACTGAGCATTGCGCGCACATTTATTTTTTTCCCATTCTTTTTAATCGGGTATTACCTGAAAAAGGAGCATTTCAACTTGCTCGCTCATAAAACCGTCCGCCTGTCCTTATTGGTCGGAGCACTGGCAATTTTCCTTATCGCCCTCTCTTTTCCTGAATTCGATCAGAGATGGCTGCTCGGTTCTTTCTCTTTTGCCGATTTAGAAAGCTCTAATATGACAGGAATGCTCTATCGGACCGGCATTTATGTGGTAAGCTTTATGATGATTGCCGCCTTTTTCGCTTTTGTGCCGAAGAAGAAGTTCTTCTTTACTGATTGGGGAAGAAATACACTCTACGTGTACTTGCTGCACGGCTTTGTTATTAAAACATTCCGTGAAAGCGAAGTGAAGGACTCAGCAGAATCTATTTTCCTGCTGTTAGTTGTCTCATTATTTTTAACCATGTTCCTCTCTTCCACTGTCGTTACAACTGTGGCACAGCCCTTTATTGAGACAAGATGGTCGAAGCTGAAAAAAATATTTTCCAGTAAATATGAACAAGGCAATATTTAAGAAAAGCTATAAGGAGAATCTTATTCATGAACGTCGTTCTCAGCACATTAAACGCTAAATACATTCATACAAATTTGGCCATCCGCTATTTAAAAGCTTTTGCCGAACCGGATTATCACGTAGAACTGGCGGAATATACGATTAAAGATCCTGCGATTAACATCGTCACCGATCTTTATAAACGACAGCCGGACATCTTAGGATTCAGCTGCTATATTTGGAATATTGAAGAAACCATTGCCGTTATTAAAATGATGAAAAAGGTGCTTCCTCATACACGGATTGTCCTCGGCGGTCCTGAAGTGACGTACGACGTGCCTTATTGGCTTGAGCGAGTGCCTGAAGCAGATTTCATCGTCATTGGCGAAGGCGAAGAAACGTTCAAACAGCTGCTGGACGAAATCGAGGGCCAGCAAGACTGGAGCAAGGTGAGCGGCATCGGGTATTTGGAAAATGGAAAACCGAAGATCAACCCTCAGCGAAACAAATTAGACTTGCGCCATTTGCCTTCACCGTTTCGGTTCGAGGAAGATCAAGCTGAACTATCCAAGCGGATCACTTACATCGAAACGAGCCGGGGCTGTCCGTTCCGGTGCCAGTTCTGCCTCTCCTCTATTGAAGTGGGCGTCCGCTACTTTAACCGTGAGGCGATTAAAGAGGACATTCGCTATTTAATGGCAAATGGGGCCAGAACGATTAAGTTTGTCGACCGGACATTTAATATTAGCCGGAGCTATGCCATGGAGATGTTTCAATTTCTTATTGATGAGCATGTTCCTGGAACTGTCTTTCAATTTGAAATTACCGCGGACATTATGAGACCTGAAGTCATCGAATTCCTTAATCAGCATGCACCCAAGGGGTTGTTTCGCTTCGAGATCGGTGTACAATCCACAAATGATACGACCAATGAGCTTGTCATGCGCAAGCAAAATTGGTCAAAGCTCGTTCGTACGGTGACAATGGTTAAAGAAGGCGGAAAAATTGATCAGCATCTTGATTTAATCGCCGGTTTGCCTGAAGAAAACTATCATTCTTTCCGGAAAACGTTTAACGATGTATTTGCTCTCCGTCCGGAAGAGCTGCAGCTAGGCTTTTTAAAAATGCTGCGCGGCACAGGCCTGCGTATTCGGGCTGCTGAACATGATTACATTTATATGGATCATGCGCCCTATGAAATTCTAGGCAATAATCTATTATCATTTGATGATATCGTTAGAATTAAGCAGGTTGAAGACGTGCTTGAGAAATACTGGAATGACCACCGCATGAATGAAACGGTTGAATACCTCGTGACTCATTTCTTTGAGACACCTTTTGATTTCTTCCAATCTTTTGGAAGTTACTGGGAGAAAGAAGGCTGG
This sequence comes from Pseudobacillus badius, assembly GCF_002189605.1. Taxonomy (NCBI): domain Bacteria; kingdom Bacillati; phylum Bacillota; class Bacilli; order Caryophanales; family Bacillaceae; genus Pseudobacillus; species Pseudobacillus badius. The sequence goes on along the minus strand of NZ_MWMM01000001.1, from coordinate 207,535 downwards.
GGACGAATTGGCCATCAGTTAGAGGATTTGTTCAAACGGCTTCAAGAATTTTTGCTTGCCACTCATCCTGCCCGCTATGCAGAGGTTGAAAGCATAATGAAATATGATTATTTAATGAATCAGCGCTATAAACCGCGGAAGCCTTGGTGGTCACCTTCTCTTGAAAAACAAGAACGTTCGGCTTTATATCAGAAAATCTTGCAAAATCCTCTTCTTCTCGGCTCTGAATTCGCTGGTTTGGGGTTAAATGAACGAGAAGTGTACAAGCATACGATGATTGAGCCGTTAACCATGACGCGTTCAAACGGACACTGGGTGAAGCATCCAGCCTATCTCATTGCTTATTTTGAGCCGGCAACCGGACATCCTTCGATTTTTTTCATGGAAAATGAACTATCAATCAGCGCAACTTGATTACCTGATTTCCCCAAAAAGCCGATAGACGTATCGGCTTTTTATTATGCTGGTGAATGAGAAGCGTTCATTCCTCTTCCAGGCTCTTCGCTTTCCACACGATAGAGGGCAAATTCTCTTATGAAACTTTGCTATATCTCTTGATTTTTACCAAAATATAGCTATCATAAGTCTAGGAGGCTATTTCTAGAAAAAGATACAGGATATGATTCAAAATCAAGGATAATTTGGCTGCCTCTTCTCTTTCTGTTAATGACCTTGTACGGGCATAATCCGGTTGAGAGCTTTGTTCCATCTCAGACTTGACAACGTCTAAACGACTTTATTCTATCAAGCTATGTGCATCCATTGCCATATACGAAAAAGCCGTCTCGTTATTTTCTGGGAAATAATTAATTGGCTGATCAAGCTGATAATTCTAAAAGAAATCTATTATTTGAACGAACCTTGTTTGTTTATTTTTCTATTAAAGAACAAGCTTTTCTGGACCAGATGCTATAAAAAAAAGAAGCCTCCCTTACAACAACAGAAGGAAAAATGGCTCCAAGCTATCTGCACAAATTTTATTCACAGGGGGAATTACAATGAAAAAACAGCTAGTTGGATTAGGATTAGCAACCATGATGGTATGCTCTGCAGGAACATCTGCTTTGGCGGCAACGCCTGCCGCACCGGCTAAGCAGACTGTGCAAAAGCTGACTCCTGCACAACAAATTAAAAACATCACTGACTATGCTCTTAAACTCAAAGGCACGCCTTACAAAGCTGGCGGCACAACAGTTAAAGGCTTTGACGCTTCCGGCTACGTTCAGCATGTATTCGGGAAGCATGGCGTGAAATTACCCCGCAGCTCTGCAGATATGTATAAAGCAGGTACTGCGGTAGCAAAAGATAAATTAAATAAGGGCGATTTAGTTTTTTATAATACAACTGGCAAAAAAGGCAATCATATCAGCTTCGTAGCCATTTACTTAGGTAAAAACCAAATGATTGGCGTGTCTTCCAAAAATGGTGTAGCCGTAATTGACATGGAAAACAGCTATTGGAAAACAAAATTTGTAGGCGCCAAACGAGTTGTAAAATAAGATCGGTCTTCCACAAGAAAACAGCGCGGCTATTCGCCGCGCTGTTTTCGTTTTCTCATTATTATTCAGTTGCGTTAGCGGGACCTTGCTTTTTGGCAAACAAATATCCGCCGAGTGCAATGCCAATAAGCACGATCCAGAAAGTTAATTTCCATGGAGTGGATTCAGGAAAATGCTCATCAAGAATGTGAACCTTCGGATGAGATAAAGTAAAAACAGCCAGTTTTACTCCAACCCAGCCGACAATCATAAATGCGGCTGTTTCCAAAGACGGATAGTTTTGCAGCAATTTAACAAACCATGTAGCGGCAAAACGCATAATAATCACACCAATTAACCCGCCAAGGAACATCACGAGAAACTGTCCGGCATCAATTCCCCCAATATGGAACCAGCCGGTCGGCTGAAGAGTCACAGCCAAAGCGACAGCCGCAAGCATGGAATCAATCGCAAAAGCGATATCGGCAATTTCCACTTTTAATACAGTTACCCAAAAAGATGAACCCTTCGATCCTTCAACATTGAGTTCTTCCTCTTCCGTTTTCCCTCTGCTTTTCCATGTCTTATACAAATGGTTAAATGAAATGAAAAACAAGTAAAGGGCTCCAATAGCTTGAACCTGCCATACCTTCACTAAAAATGTAATTAAAAACAAAGCAATAAAGCGGAAAATAAATGCACCAAGCAATCCGTAAAATAATGCTTTCTTTTGTTCTTCCTTCGGCAAATGCTTGACCATTACTGCCATGACAACCGCGTTGTCAGCGGCGAGTATCCCCTCAAGGGCTACTAGTACAAGCAGTACCCAGCCGTACTCCAATAACATTGCTGCATCCATAAATAATGTCTCCTCCTGTAATCCTTTAGTATTTTTCTCCAAACTTATCAAATTTAAACAACAAAAAAGACCTCTGCCTATAAATAGGCAAAGGTCTTGCTGGACATGCTTTCACTCATGCCAACAAAGCCGATGGACGTGGTCCATGAATTGACGACTTTGTTTTAGGTAAAATACCTAACGCTACTCCCCTTTGACTTAAGTCATTGAAGATTCTGTTGTTTGTATACCCAGTATAAATCTTCCTTTACAACTTGTAAACCATTTTCTGTTCACTTACTGTTTTTTATTTAATTTTCTCGTATCCTTATCGAAAAAGCTGTAGACAACCGGAATAACAAATAACGTGAGCAGCGTGCTTGATAACAGCCCGCCAATAACAGTAATCCCCATCGGCTGATTAATTTCGGTTCCCCCGCCAAGGCCGATAGCCAGCGGAACAAGGCCCAGAATGGTTGTTAAAGCAGTCATTAAGATCGGGCGGGCCCGGTCTTTAACCGATTCAATAATCGCCTCATAACTGCTGAGTCCGCTTCGTTTTCTTTGGATAATGTAATCAACGATCACGATGGCGTTATTGACAACAATGCCGGCAAGGATAAGGACCCCGATAACAGCCGGTATGCTGATTGGCGTCCTTGTAAGCGTAAGCGAAAGTGCGACACCAACTACCATTAATGGAACAGTGAACATAATGACAAACGGGTATTTAAATGACTCATATTGAGCAGCCATGACAATATAAATCAGCACGATAGCCAGAATTAATGCCAAAATCATATCGTCGATAGAGCTTTCCAGCAATTCTCGGTCGCCGCCAAATGTCACGGTTGTTTCTTCCGGCAAATCAAGCGAAGCAAGCTTTTCGTCTACCTTCTTGGAAACAGCCCCTAAATTTGTTGCAGACGTGTATTTTGTTGTGAATTGCACCGCTTCCTGCTGATTAATCCGCTGGATGACGACAGGACCTTGTTTCACTCGAATCTCAGCCAGCTGCTCAAGCGGATAAAAGTTCCCGGACGGCGCTTTTACGAGTAATTTCTTCAGCTTCTCTATATTCTTGGTCACTTGTTCATCATAGCGGACTACCACCGTCTGAACAGCGGAATCTTTATTAATAATTTGTGTAGCAGGCACTCCTCTAGTCGCGTCATTGACCGCCGAGGCAATTTGAGCTGGAGCAAGTCCGGCGGCCAGTGCCTCCTCCCGCTTCACTTTTATTTGTATTTCTTTGACCGTTTCTTCTCTATTTGTGGAGACTTCTGTAATGCCGTCAATGTCAGCTACTGCTTTTTCTACCTCTTTAACAGCGCGGTCAAGCCGGTCCGGATTCATATCACGTACATTAAAAGTTAGCGTTTGCGGACTGGAGCCGGAGGCTGACTGCATATTAAAGGTCACCTCCGCTGTGCGGTTAGCAAGGCGGGCGGCCTTCTCGATTTCCGGCTTTACATCATCAACGAATGCGAAAACAGAACGGTTTCTGTTTTCAAGCGGCTTGAGCTTGACATACAGCTCCGCTTTATTGGATGAGCCGGTTCCTCTAAAAGAATCTTCCTGTGTAGATCCAATTAAGCTAACGTACACATCGACATCTTTTTCCTTCCCAAGCTCTTTCTCGATCGCTTTTACAACTTTGTCTGTTTCCTTTAAGGACGTTCCTTGCTCTACTTCCATTCCAATATTAAAGAAGCCTTCATCTGTTGCAGGAAGGAATTGAGAGCCTACAGTCGTCAAGCCTAATCCGCCGGCAATCAGCAGTCCACCTGACAGTAAAATAACGAACAGCCGATGGCGCAGCGACCAGCGAATCGCGGACTCATAGCGTCGGGCAATTGCGGATTCTTTTTTGGCATGTCTCTGCGAGTCAGGAAGCCGGAGCCACCTGCTGGCCATCATCGGAATGACTGTTAAGGCCACCACCAAAGAGGCAGCAAGGCTAAAAGAAATCGTTAAAGCGAATTCCTTGAATATTTGTCCAAGAATCCCCGAGATAAAAACGACGGGCAGAAAAACCGCTACCGTTGTTAAAGTGGAAGCCGTAATGGCTGCCCCTACTTCCTTGGCGCCGTCACGGGCTGCCTGCCGGGAATCTTTTCCCATTGACAGATGGCGGTAAATATTCTCAATCACCACGATTGCATTGTCCACCAGCATACCAATCCCTAACGCAAGCGCTCCCAGGGTCATAATATTTAAATCAAAATCAGCAAAATACATGAGCACAAAAGTCACAATTACCGAGTAAGGAATAGCTACTCCGATAATGAGCGGGCTTCTGACATTTCTTAAAAAAGCGAACAGCACCAGCATAGCCAGCACTCCGCCTATCAGGAGAGAGCTGCCAATATTTCCAATGGCCAGACGGACATAATCTCCCTGGTCAAATAAAATATCTGCCTGGATGCTTTCATAGCGCTTTTCCTTTAGCAGCTTATCAAGCTTTTTCTGAAACTGCTTAGACACTTCCGCCGTATTGGCATCTGCCTGCTGCAGAACACTTAAGAGAACAGCGGGCTGTTCATTTGCTCTTGTGAAATTGCCCGTTTCCTTTCGCTTGGTTTCTACATTCGCGACATCGCCAATTGTAATTTCCTCTCCATTTAGAGGATTAACTGTGAGCACCAAGTCTTTAACTTCTTTTATATCAGTCAGCTGACTGACAATTCTTGTTGTGAGCGACATGCCGTCAGATTCAACAGGACTGCCGGGAAGCGATACGTTATTCGCCTGAATGAGCTGAACCACATCCGATTGGGCTAAATTGTACTGCTTCATTTTTTTCTCATCCAGCTGAATCACAATTTCCTCATCTAATGTGCCGGATACGTTGACGCTGGCAACCCCTTCAACGGTCATTAGATCCTTTTCCAATTGATCAGCCAATTCCTGCAGATTCTCTTCTTTTCCAACCGATTGGAGAGATAGCTGAATAATCGGGAATTGAGAAGGATCGAATTTCATAAATTGCGGCTTGGCCGCATCTTTTGGAAGAGGCGTCCGGTCAATCCGCTGAAGGACATCCGGCTGAATGTCATCAATCTTTGTACTCCAGGAAAATTCCATTAAAATTAAATTGGAGCCTTCCCTCGTCGTCGACGTAATGTTTTTGATTCCAGGCAAGGTTGACAAGCTTTCTTCCAGAGGCTTTGTTACTTTTTCGGTAATTTCTACTGGGCTTGCTCCTTCATAAGAAGTAACGACGACAGCAACTGGCGGGTTAATATCTGGGATCAATTTTAACGGTATTTTTAATAAAGAGACGACGCCAAGAATAATAACTAAAAACATGACAACCGTCGTAAAGACGGGTCTCTTAATGGAAAAGTTGCTGATTCTCAAAATAAAGCTCCTTTCATCTATTGGTTCACTTCTTTAATCATTGATCTCTTTAACTATAGTCTACCATTATAGACTGTTCAACTTTTAAACAGGAACAGCTCATGCTTTAAAAAACGACAAAAAGAAGAACGCACAGCGCGCTCTTCTTTATCAAGCTTCTTCTTTTTTTGTTAATGTCCATCCTGTCATTCCGTATAAAATGGTCAGCAGCGGACTCAGCAAACAGAAAAAAGCAAACGGCAAATAATCGATCGTTGCCACTCCCAGCATTTTCGTTATAAATACACCGCATACTCCCCAAGGAACGAGAGGGTTAATGACTGTACCGGCATCTTCAAGTGTTCTTGCCAGATTCTTTCTTGCTAAGCCGACTTTTTCAAATTGACGCTGAAAGGCCTCGCCTGTCAGTAAAATCGACAAATATTGTTCACCGATAATAAAGTTAATGCCGATGGCAGAAAAAGCAGCTGCCGCTACCGTACTGCCCGCCTTCCTTAAATGGTGTTCAATCGCTTCAAATAAACGGGGAACAATTCCAAGGGAAAATAATAAACCGCCCAGACCTAAAGAAAGCAGAACAAGCGAAATAGTAAACATCATGCTGTCCAGTCCGCCCCTTGTCAACAAAGCATCAACCTCTGCATTGCCTGTTTCAGAAACGAATCCCGAGAATAAAATGCCCCATACTTCAGCAAGCGTTTTTCCAGAATGGGCAAAAGAAAGCAATATGCCAAAAACAGAACTAAGAGAAAGCGTGACAACAGGGGACACTTTTTTAATAGATAACAAGAATAGCAGCAAAAGAGGCAGCCATGCATACCAATGAATCAAGTCCATCTTCTCCAAGGTCGCTTTCATTGCTTCCATCTTCGGAAATTGCGTTTGTTCCACTTCCGGCGAGATAAAGCCGAACAAGACGAGCGTAATGAAAAACGCCGGAACCGTCGTCCAGCACATATTGCGGATGTGTGTAAATAAGTCTACGCCGACAATAGATGCAGCCAGGTTCGTCGTGTCAGAGAGCGGAGACATTTTGTCGCCAAAGAAAGCACCGGACACCACAGCTCCAGCCGTGATAGCTGCCGACGCATCAACGGCCTGACTGACCCCGATAAACGCCACTCCTATTGTCGCTACAGTCGTTAAGGAGCTGCCGATGCCAAGCCCGACAATAGCAACGACAAGAAAAACAACGCTATAAAAAAAATTCGGAGTAACGAGTCCGAAGGCTGTGTAAATCATCGTCGGGATCGTCCCTGACAGCATCCAGCTGCTGATCAGCACACCGATCAAAAAGAAAATGAAAACAGCGCCCATTCCGCTTTTCGCTCCCGCCATCATTCCCTCTTCCATCGTTTTAAAAGGAATTTTTTTGAAAGCGCCAAATGTCAGCAGGACAAAAATAGACAGCAAAATAGGAATATGCGGTACAGATTCGAGCTTTATAATTGAAAAGCTGATCAAAGCTAAAATCATTCCCGTTAATATAAACGCTGACAGCAAAGAAGGCTTTGCTTTTGGTTCAATTTTAAACATGATGTCCACCTCAAAATATTGTTCCCAACTTTTTTGCTTGAACGCTTTTCCGCGTTGAAGTAACTTTATTCATTATTAACGACATTGCTTATACTGTCAATCATTTTTTAAAAATAATAATTTTTTAAAAAACCAGCTTGCCTCGGGGACAAGCTGGTTTTTTAGACTATTCCTGGGTTTCATCTAAGGGATGATAAAGTTTAATTCGTTCATTTTTATCCTGGAACCAGCGAAGCGCAAACTCATTTTCAAACAAGAAGACGAGCTTCCCGTGCCGGTCTTTTACGAGCAGGCTTCGTGAATTGGACAGGTTTTCTTTCACGTCCTCTTCATTCTCAATCCAGCGGGCAATTTTCGAGCCCATTGGCTCCATAATGACTTCTGAGTTATATTCGCCCTTCATCCGGTGTTCAAATACTTCAAACTGCAGCTGGCCAACGGCGCCAAGGATGTAGCTTTCCGTGTGAAGCGTTTTGTACAGCTGAATCGCCCCTTCCTGAACCAGCTGCTCAATGCCTTTATGGAAGCTCTTTTGCTTCATGACATTTTTAGCGCTCACTTTAACGAATAGCTCCGGAGCAAATTGCGGCAGCTTTTCATATTGGAACAAAGGCTTTCCGCCGACGAGTGTATCACCAATTTGATAATTGCCTGTATCGTACAAGCCGATGATGTCGCCACTGACTGCTTCATTCACCGTGCTGCGGTCATCTGCCAGGAACTGTGTCGACTGTGACACCTTTGAAGTTTTTCCTGTTCTTGTGAGCGTAACACTCATGCCTCTTTCAAACTTTCCGGAACAAATACGGAAAAAGGCAATCCGGTCGCGGTGGGCAGGATTCATATTTGCCTGGATTTTAAAAATAAATCCCGAAAACTGTTCGCTCGTCGGGTCAACCTCCCCGTTGTCTGATTGGCGCGGCTGCGGAGGCGGAGCAAATTGCAAATAGGTTTCCAAAAATGTTTGGACACCGAAATTAGTCAGCGCACTGCCGAAGAAGACAGGCGTCAGCTCCCCGGCTGCAATTCTCTCTTTTGAGAATTCATTGCCAGCTTCCTCTAGAAGCATAATTTCTTCCAGCATCTGATCATATAAAGACGACTTTTTGATGTCGTGCTCCACCGCTAAACCGCCTTCTTCATCCAGCGGCAGAAAACGGTCTTCCGCATTTTCTGTGCGGAACTGTTCAATTCGCGCATTAAAGCGGTCATAGATGCCGAAAAACTCTTTTCCCATCCCAATCGGCCAATTCATAGGATAGGATTCAATCCCAAGCACCTCTTCAAGCTCTGCCAGCAGCTCAAGCGGCGGCTTTGCTTGACGGTCCAATTTATTAATGAAGGTAAAGATCGGAATACCTCTCATCTTACACACTTTAAATAATTTCTTCGTTTGCGCTTCAATCCCCTTTGCCGCATCAACAACCATAACGGCACTATCTACAGCCATCAAAGTCCGGTACGTATCTTCACTGAAGTCTTCGTGCCCGGGAGTATCAAGAATATTGACATGGCAATCTTGATAATGAAACTGCATGACAGAGGATGTGACGGAAATGCCGCGCTGCTTTTCAATTTCCATCCAGTCAGATGTAGCGAACTTTCCGGTTTTTTTCCCTTTTACTGTCCCGGCATCACGGATCGCTCCTCCAAATAAGAGAAGCTTCTCTGTTAATGTCGTTTTTCCGGCATCCGGGTGGGAAATAATTGCAAATGTTCTTCTTGAGAGAACTTCTTCTTTTAATGAAGCCATACGGCAGCCAATCCTTTCGAAAATAAAATCCGTTCTACGATGTTTTCATTGCTACAAGAAATTAATATAACGGAAAAAGCACTCTGCGTCCATTACATTTCGCACGTCCATTGATAGATACGCTGTGCCAGTTCAGCAGCAGCCTGTTCCTCAAGAGCTGTGCCGTTCAGTGAAATCGTCAGACGTTTGAGCAGCTGCTCTCCTGTTTCTTCATAAGTGAAGGAATTAGACCATTCAATAGAAGGAACAGCCACAACAAACGCTTCCTCCTTTTTATTTTCATAGATGAAAACCTTTGTTTCTTCACCGTTTGCATAACTTTTTCTAATTTTCACGTTTAACCACCCTTATTTAAGACTATAGCTTACATAGGTATACTCAATTGAATGAGTCTAACCGACTGTTGTTAATCGCATGATTTCATTATAAACTATACACTTGTGACGCCAGCAAGAAAAGACGAAGAGGTGAAAAGAATGAATTATCTTTGGGGATTTTTTGGTATTCTCGTTGTTCTCGGAATTGGTTTTATCTTTTCGAGCGACAGAAAAAAAATAAATTGGCGGACTATTCTCGGCGGTTTAGCCATTCAGCTGCTGTTTGCATTTATCGTGCTCAAATGGGACTGGGGAAAAGAGCAAATGCAGAACTTTACCCTGCTTGTGAACGCCATTATTGACTATTCAAGAGCTGGAATTGACTTTTTGTTTGGCGGGCTGTATACGAAAGAATCGAACATTACTTTTGTGTTTGCTTTAAATGTATTGCCTGTCGTCATCTTCTTTTCCGCTTTAATATCGGTACTGTATTATTTAAATATCATGCAGTTTTTCATTAAAATCATCGGCGGGGCCCTTTCTAAAATACTTGGCACCCGGAAAGCTGAATCCATGTCGGCAGCAGCAAATATTTTCGTCGGCCAGACAGAAGCGCCGCTTGTCATCCGCCCTTACATTAATAAGCTGACCGAATCTGAATTGTTTGCCGTAATGACGGGCGGGCTTGCCTCTGTAGCCGGGTCCGTGCTTGTCGGCTACTCGCTTCTTGGCGTGCCGCTCGAATATTTGCTGGCAGCCAGCTTTATGGCGGCACCCGCGGGGCTTGTCATGGCTAAATTATTCATTCCAGAGACAAGTGCAGAACCAGAGCCGGCTGAATTCAAAATGGAGGCTGATTCAGATTCTGTGAACGTTATCGATGCCGCCGCCCGCGGCGCCAGCGTTGGGCTGCAGCTCGCTTTAAATATCGGCGCCATGCTGCTTGCATTCATCGCCATCGTAGCGATGCTAAACGGCATTCTCGGATGGGTCGGCAGCTTATTTGGAGCAAATCAGCTATCGCTTGAGTTAATTCTGGGCTATTTATTCTCGCCATTGGCTTTTGCCATTGGCGTTCCATGGGAAGAAGCGATCCAAGCGGGAAATTATATCGGCCAGAAAATTGTTGTCAATGAGTTTGTCGCTTATTCCAACTTCGCTCCGGAAATTGCGAATTTGTCTGACAAAACAGTCGCTGTACTCAGCTTCGCTTTATGCGGCTTTGCCAATATTTCTTCGCTCGCTATTCTTCTCGGCGGCCTAGGAAACCTTGCGCCTGCCCGGCGTTCTGATATCGCCCGTCTCGGCGTAAAATCTGTCGTGGCCGGTGCGCTTGCTTCACTGCTAAGTGCAGCTATCGCCGGCATGTTAATCTAAAAGAAAGCTGTCCGTTGACGGGCAGCTTTTTTTATAACACTCCTTTTCCGCACATATAACCAGCCTTTTTTCCCTCCAATCTCCTTTCTCTGATATGGTATACTCGGGTGTACAATAAAATGAATAGTCTTAGGTGATTTTTATGCATATTTTTCGACTTCCCGGCAGCCGGATTATTAAAACAGGGACGGCTGTTTGCGTCACCGCTCTCGTGTGCCAGGCACTCGGCTGGCCGCCTGTTTTTGCGGTAATTACGGCGATCGTAACAATCGAGCCAACAGCTGCCGCGTCCATTCAAAAAGGGCTGGTCCGTTTTCCCGCTTCTATTATTGGTGCTGGTTATGCCATGCTGTTTACCTATTTGTTCGGGCACAGTCCCTTGACTTTTACTCTGGCAGCCATGCTGACAATTTTTACGTGCTCAAAGCTGAAGCTTGATGATGGCTTGCTCGTTGCTACACTTTCTGCGATAGCGATGATTGAAGTAACCGAGGCTCATTTTGCGCAGGCATTCTTTACACGGCTTGGAACAACAAGCATTGGCCTCATTGTTTCCACCCTTGTGAATTTATTCATTATGCCGCCGGATTATTCACAGGAGATCGCCAAAAGAGTCGGAACGCTCCATGAGAAAACCGCCCGGCTTTTTACAGATTCGGCGGGGGCGCTTTTAAAAGAAAAAAGTGCTGCAGGCTTTAAGTTGGCTTATCAATCAGATCAACACTTATTTACAAAAACAGAAACACTTTGCCGTTTTCAGCGGGAAGAATGGCGTTATCATCGTTTTACAGCAGAAGACAGGCGCAAAGTCCACTTTTATGTTAAAAAGCTGGAGACCTTGCGGCAAATTCATTTTCATATTGGCAACTTAATGATCCTCGAGCCTGAACCGCTCTTTTGGAACAGCGGCCAGAAAGACCGGATTTGGCAATCGATTCTTTCCTTAGCCGCCTTTATTGAAAATCCAAATAAGGAGTTGAAGCAGCCGCTCCATCAATCTATGCAGCCGATTATGGAGGAATTTTGGTACGCAAAAGCTGAAGCAGGCTCAGAATCCGGCGAAATGAACAGACTGTTTTCCATTGAGATCTCTTTTTTGTATGAAGTGTTAGCCATTTTCGAATTAGCAGAAGAACTGCAGTCGCATTCTACTTTTCTGCAAAAACAATCTTCTCCTCCTTTGTATGATTACCGAAAATAAAATCGCCTTTCTTCCCCATTTATGAAACAATAAACCAAAAAAAGAAGATTTTTTTCATTTTTAAATTGACTTTTTATGTTTTATATGAATGAATCCGGGAATAAATAAAGCAAGCACGGAATACTAAAAAAGCAAGGAGGAAACAAACAATGGGCTTTATAATGTTTTTAATTGTTGGAGGAATTATCGGTTGGTTAGCCGGACTTATTTTAGGAAAGGACATTCCAGGCGGTATTATCGGTAACATCATTGCTGGTATTATTGGTGCTTGGGTAGGCGGCGCACTTTTCGGAGACTGGGGTCCTGACCTCGGCGGTATCGCGATTGTGCCTGCGTTAATTGGTTCAATCATCCTCGTATTTATTGTTAGCTTTATTATGAAGAGCATGAATCGCAGCCGTGCTTAATGATTAACAAAGGGAGTTCGGAATAAAACCATTCCGAACTCCCTTTAATTTTGTTTGAACAGCAGCCTTACTTTGTATGTCCCTACTGCAGGGGCGCTTTCCGATTTTCTTTTACAAAGAGACTCGCGGTTTTGCCGCTTGCAAAGCTTGTTCAAAATCAGCTATTAAATCTTCAGCGGCTTCTAATCCGACAGATAATCTCAACAAGCCGTCCGTAATTCCTCTTTTATATCTTTCTTCCCGAGGCATTGCTGCATGAGACATTTTTGCCGGATAGGACAAAATCGACTCTACTGCGCCTAAACTGACAGCAAACACCGGAATTTCCACTTGATTCACAAATCTCTGCACGGCTTCTTCACTGTTTAATTCAAAAGAAAGCACTGCTCCCGGACCCGTGGCCTGATAAGAATGAACGACGTGCCCCTCATGATCAGATAACCCAGGATAATATACTTTTTCTACTAGCTCATGCTTCTGCAAAAACTCAGCTAGCGCTTGAGCCGATTTCGAGGACTGCTCCAGGCGGACATGGAGAGTTTTTAACCCGCGCAGCACAAGCCAAGCATCTTGGACACCAAGCACAGCTCCGAATGAATTCTGCAAAGCGTACAGCCGCTCTCCAAGTTCCTTGTCTTTCGTCACAGCCAGACCGGCAAGAACATCGCTATGGCCCGATAAAAACTTCGTAGCGCTATGGAGAACAAGATCAACCCCCAGCTCAAGCGGACGCTGCAAGGCAGGCGTCAAAAATGTATTATCCACGAATGTTAAACAGCCGTTTGCTCTAGCCAGCTTAACAATTCCCCTTATATCAATCACCTTCAGCAGCGGGTTAGAAGGTGTCTCCATATAAATCAGCTTCGTGTTCTCTTTTATATTTAAAGCAACTTCATGGAGATTAGTCATATCAACAAATGTATAGTCTATGCCGAAGCGATTCAAAACACTTGTCACCATACGATAGGTGCCGCCATAGACATCTTCCGTTATCAGGATATGATCTCCCTTAGAAAGCAAAAGAAAGGCGGTCGAAATAGCTGCCATCCCTGAGGAAAAAGCGAACCCGCGCACGCCGCCCTCTAATTCAGCAATAGCTGTCTCCAGCGCTTCCCTCGTCGGATTTCCGGAACGGCTGTAATCATAGCTGCCAAATTGATCAAAGTCTTTCTGATGAAACGTTGAAGCATGTTGAATCGGCACGCTGACTGCCCCGGTTGCCTCATCGAATTTATGGCGGTTGTGCAACAATTTGGTTTGAAAAGAATATTCACTGCTCATCATTCTCACCCCTTCATTTTCTTAAAAGCTTGCGTTAAATCTGCTATTAAATCTGCCGGATGCTCAATTCCAACCGAAAAGCGGAGCAGCCGATTGCACACGCCGTTTTGAACACGAACCTCTTCAGGCACATCCATATGGGTCTGTGTTGCCGGATAGGTAATAAAGCTCTCCACTCCTCCAAGGCTTTCAGCGAACGAAATCAGGCGCAAATTCGCCAAGAAGCTATTGACCCATGTTTCCGACGCCAGCCGAAACGACAGCATTCCTCCTCGCCCTGGATATAAAACATCGGTTACTTCAGGACAACATCGCAGAAACTCTGAAATTTGCTTCGCATTTTCTTCATGCTGTCTCATGCGCAAACTTAGCGTTTTCATGCCCCGCATAAGAAGCCAGGAATCGAGAGGAGCCAATACCGCGCCAGCCGCATTTTGCATTTCCGCTACAGCAAGCGCGAGCCTCTCTCCTTTCACAGCAATCAAGCCAGCCAGGACGTCATTATGCCCTCCCAAATATTTGGTTGCGCTATGAATGACAATATCGGCTCCCTGAGTGAGCGGGCGCTGCAAAAAAGGAGTATAGAACGTGTTATCGACAATCAGCAGCAAATCATGTTCTTTGGCTAAGTTAGCCGCAGCCTCGAGATCTGCCTCCTGCATGAGCGGATTCGTCGGCGTTTCTAAGAAGAGAACCTTCGTTTTATCTGTGATTTTCTTTTTTGTTTCGTTTATATCTTGAAAGCTGTCGTAAAGGAACGACAATCCGAACTTTCTCCAGCCTCTTTCAAACAGGCGGTACGTGCCGCCATATAAATCAGCGGAAACAATCCACTCCTCTCCGGGTTCTGAGAGCGCCAAAAGTGTTTGAATGGCAGCCATCCCAGAGGAAAAAGCAAAACCCGCATCCCCGCCTTCCAAATCAGCAATGGCTTTTTCCAGGGTTTGGCGCGTCGGGTTTCCTGTACGAATATAATCATAACCAGTAGAACGGCCGATGCCTTCATGACGATAAGCGGTAGAAAAGTAAACAGGGACGTTCACCGTTCCTGTTACGGATTCACTTCTATTTCCAATTTGCGCCAGCAATGTTTCGATGTGTGTATGCGACATTTCCCTCTCTCCTTTATATAAAAAAATAAAAAGCCTTCTTAAAGAAGAAGGCTTTTCATGATCTTCCTCTCATCTTCCGGGATCACTCCCGCTGGAATTAGCACCTTGACTTTATATAGCCGGTTGCTGAAGCATCTTCGGGCCAGTCCCTCCGCTTCTCTTGATAAGAACTTATAAAATTTTGATTTTTTTAAATGTACAGTAAAATGATCGAAATGGCAAGGGTTTTTCTAATTATTTATTTTTGAGCAAACTGTTGATCGATCAGTGCTGAAAAATCAGGCTGCTCCTTTAAAAACTTTAAGTCGTAAGAAGAATTGGCAAATTCCTGAACTACTTTCTCATTAACATCAGCTGTATACGTGATTCTTTGCCAAGCATTGTCCACTACGTCCTTCGCTAAATCCTGCTTTGTATCCCTTTTAATTGCTGCTATTGTCAGCTTTTTCGCCTCTTCCGGATGTTCATTAATAAACTTGATCGCTTTCTGGTGGGCATCTACAATTTCTTGTACAAGCTCCGGGTCTTCCTTTATTAGTTTGCCGCTTGTGGCCAGCACGGAATTAGGCAACGTTTTGCCGAAGGAAATTTCATTGCTGTCCACGATGACTTTAGCCCCTGCTTCTTTCACGAGCAGCGTCCCCCAAGGTTCAGGAACAGCCGCTATATCAACTCTTCCAGATTCAAACAATCCTGCATATTGGGCCGGCTTGCCTGTTGTATGCTTCAGCGTGCCGCCGATGCGATTCGATTCAATGCCGAAGTCCTTGATAAATGTTTCCATCTGAACGTCGTGCGTGCAGCCGACTCCCGGCGTAATAAATGTTTTGCCGGCAAAGTCTTTGACTGAATGAATGCCGCTTCCTTTGCGGGCAACGATGGTAGTGCCCCCTGAAGAGCTGCCAGCAACAATTTTAACATCGGCTCCGTTCGTAAAGTTATTCATCACTGGACCGGGTCCCACGAGCCCTGCTTGAACATCGCCTGTTTTCAGCGCCACCATAAAAGCCCCGCCATCCGGGAATGATTTATATTCCACATTGACTTCCTTGCCGAGCGCTTCCTCGTAATAGCCCTTTTCCCTGGCAATCATAGCCGGTACATGGTCAAGGTTTGGAAAATAACCGATCACAACTTTCTTTTTCTCTCCGCTTTTTCCTTCTTCTGCAGCATTGCAGCCGGATAACACACCAGCTAACAACAGCATCATCAAGCTAAAGTAGCCAAGCTTCTTTTTCATCATTTCTCCCTCACTCGCCTAAAGTATTAATTCGTTTCCAATCCCCAGCGGCGCATCACATTCTTCTCCACTCTTTGGAAAAATGCATAATCGACGATGCTGCCGATGATGCCAATTAAAATCATGACAGCGATCACCAGACTCATATCTCCAAAATCAGAGGCATACTTCAATGTATAGCCGAGTCCCGGTCCTGTACTTAAAATCTCAGCGGCCATCAGCGCGCGCCAGGCAAATGCCCAAGCCAGCCGCACACCTGTCACAGCATAAGGAATAGCCGCCGGAAAAATAACCCTGACAAATAAATCGATTCCCCGCGAGCCCATTGTTTGCGCTGCCCGAATATAAAGAGGAGCCACACTTTTAATGCCCATCCGCATATTAATAGTCATAACGAGCGTGCCTCCGAGAACAACAATAAAAATAACCGATTTTTCATTCAAGCCAAACCACATAATAGCAAGCGGCAGCCAGACAATGCTTGGTACGCTTTGAAGCGCCAATATAAGCGAGCCCAGCGTTTCATCAGCTGTTTTTGATTTCGCCAGCAAAATGCCCAGGCCCACGCCGAGCGCCAAAGAAATCAGCAAGCCGATAAACAAGCGCTGGAAGCTGGCTGCTAAATCAAAAATTAATGTTCTATCGGCAAACCCGCGAACAAGCGCCTGCCAAACATCTGTCGGCTTTGGCATGACATCCGGGGTCCAGCCGCCGGCCCGCACAATTCCTTCCCAGGCAATTAATAAGACGGCGAAGAAGATAAGTTGTTTAATGATTCGCTGCATAAGCTAGTTCCTCTTTCACTACTTTGTCTATTTCATTTTTCAACAGCAAACTGATTTTCTTTTCAAGCTGAATAACTTCCTTCTGATCGAATTGCCGCGGTCTTTGGAGATTGACTGGAATATCGGCAATGATGGTTCCCGGCTGCGTGCCCATAACAATGATCCGGTCAGACAGCTTGATGGATTCTGAAATACTGTGCGTAACGAATAAAATCGTTTTTTGTGTCTCCACCCAAATTTTCTCGAGCTCCGTATGCATGCGCGCCCTTGTCTGTTCATCGAGCGCACCAAATGGCTCATCCATGAGCAGCACTTTCGGATTCATTGCCAGCGCCCGGGCGATCGCTACCCGCTGCTGCATTCCTCCTGACAGCTCGTGAGGATAGTGGCCTCCGTAGTGAGACAGCTGCACCATTTGCAAAAACTTTCGCGCTCTTTCTTTTGCTTCTTTTTTGCTCATTT
Organism: Pseudobacillus badius; assembly: GCF_002189605.1. Lineage (NCBI taxonomy): Bacteria > Bacillati > Bacillota > Bacilli > Caryophanales > Bacillaceae > Pseudobacillus > Pseudobacillus badius. Next base: position 190,385 of record NZ_MWMM01000001.1, on the reverse strand, counting down.
CTTTTTTCAACGGAAACATTACATTCTCTTCTACATTCAGCCAAGGAAATAAAGCAGCTTGCTGAAACACCATGCCTCTGTCTTTCCCCGGCTTTTTGATCGTTTTTCCTTCAAGCTTGATTTGCCCTGACGATGCTTCGCTTAGCCCGGCCACCATGGACAAAAGAGTAGATTTTCCGCACCCTGAAGGACCAAGTATAGAAACAAATTCTCCTTCATTAATCACTGCGTTCACATCAACAAGCACATCGTTTACAACATTGTTGTTCGTAAACTGTTTATTAATATGATCTATGTGTAAAAACATGTAATCACCATCTTTTTAATTAATCTTATATATTTAATCGGATTTATAAGTATTATATACTGTATGCATAGAAAGTCAATTGTTTCCTAAAAATTTTTTACTTACTGTCAATTGAATTTTCTGACTTTTCTGTTGATTATCTCTTTAGGATGTTATAGAATTAAAAACATTACTTCTTGGAGCGAACGCAGCGTCATGATTGTTTATTAAATAAGGAGAAGAGGAGATTATGAAAAATTTAAAAGAAGAAGCATTGGAAATCCATCGCAGTCATCAAGGGAAGCTGGAAACAAAGGCCAAATTGAGCGTTAAAAGCCTTAGAGACCTGAGTCTCGTCTATTCTCCAGGAGTTGCCGAGCCATGCCTTGCGATTCAAGAAAATAGCGCAAAGCTTTATGATTATACGATGAAGGCTAACACCGTAGCTGTTATTTCCGACGGCACATCCGTCCTCGGTCTTGGCGATATTGGAGCAGATGCTTCTTTGCCAGTTATGGAGGGAAAAGCGATTTTGCTTAAAAACTTTGCCGGTGTGGACGCTTTTCCGCTTTGTTTAGATACAAAAGACCCTGAAGAAGTTATCAAGACAGTAAAATTGCTCACTTCGTCGTTTGGGGGCGTAAATCTCGAGGATATTAAAGCGCCTAATTGCTTCTTGATTGAAAAACGTTTAAAAGAGGAGCTGGATATTCCGGTCTTTCACGATGATCAGCACGGCACAGCCATTGTGACGCTAGCTGGATTAATTAACGCCTTGAAATTTGTGAACAAATCTTTCACTGAAATTAAAGTAGTGATTAATGGAGCGGGAGCCGCCGGCATCGCCATCGCTAAACTGCTGGCTAATTTTGGGGTAAAGGAACTTATTATGTGCGATACGAAAGGCGCTGTTTATAAAGGGCGCCAGCACGGAATGAACCCGGTAAAGGAAGAAGTCGCTTCCTTTACGAACGGCAGCGGGGCAAGAGGTACATTAGAAGAGGTGCTCCAAGACAGCGACGTCTTTATCGGTGTTTCTGCTCCGGGGGTGCTCACGCCTGAAATGATTCATACGATGAAAAAAGATCCGATTGTTTTTGCTATGGCTAACCCAGATCCGGAAATCACTCCTGACCAAGCTAAAGCAGCCGGTGTAGCTGTCATCGGCACTGGGCGTTCAGATTTCCCAAACCAGGTGAATAACGTCCTGGCATTCCCTGGGATTTTCCGGGGAGCCCTTGATACACGCGCTTCAGATATTAATGAAGAGATGAAAGTAGCAGCCGCTTATGCCATCGCCTCCCTCATATCAGATCACGAATTATCAGCAGATTACATTATACCTTCTGCGTTTGATGCCCGGGTGGCCCCGGAAGTGGCAGCTGCCGTAGCACGGGCTGCCATCCATTCAGGGGTAGCGGGCAAAAATATTGATATTGATTCTTTGCGCACAAAAACGTACCAGTTGTCAGCCATTCAAGTAGATCCGGCTGAAGTCGTCTTATAATAAGAGCTTTGCCTGGCAGACTGAAATTGTTCAATGATACTTACAGCTTTAAAATGAACAGAAGCGAAAATGTCTCTTCGCTTCCGTTTGCCGACAAAAAGGGGATTGGAATGAAATCATTCCGAACCCCTTTTTGGTTTTTAAATAGTTTCCAAGCCACCCGAGAGAAAGACAAACCGCTCCAAATTCATGATTTTGGCCATTTTCGGACATTTTCTTGAGAGTCATGGCAGCAAAGATGATCGTCTTCTGCCACGTCTGCCTAATGGACATAGAATAACTGTCCATCTAATTAAACCCACGGGATCACTGCTTGGACTACTGCCCTGACTTTGTCCACCCTGTTGATTGCAATGGAAGGCGCGAAGACTCCAGCGGGAGCAGCGGGACAGGTGAGACCCCACAGGCGTTTGGGCGCCGAGGAGGCTCACCGCCCGCCCCGCGGAAAGCGAAGCGCCTGGAATGGAAATCAACAGCTCCCCTCCACATAACAAACGAAAAATCGCAGACAGAACTTATTCATGCAAGTAGTCGATCACCAGGTCGGCAAGATCCTCCCTGCCGTCTATTACTCCAAGCACCGCCTCAATAACAGCTGCACGCGGTTTAGTAACCTTTATTTCATTCTGCAAAAAACCCAGCAGCTCCTTTTGTTTCGGAGAAGCTCCTTGTTGCATGACGTTGATTCTCTCCAATATGTTCTTTCTTTTATGTTCCTTCGAAAGGGCAATTTCAGGGAAACATTTGTCAAAGAACCATTCTCCTACGAGAATATCCTCGCTGCTTTGCACATCAGCTATCGTCCCATCCATTCGGCGCAGCCCATAAGCGATAATTTCCTTCAGCTCTATGGACTCGCTTTTCGTCACCATAAATAAGTGGATCATTTGCTGAACACTCCCTAAAAAAATAAGGGAAAGATCCAAAGAATACGGTTTAACCTTCTTTCCATACAATTCAATGATCCGGCTTTGAATCCACTTTAATTCCTCCAAGTAGTGCCGCTTGACAAGCTGCTTCAGCTCCTCTTCTTCAGACGCAAACACCCCTTGAAATAAAATAAACAAGTTATTCCTTTTGTTCACTTCCATTGTAATAACAAGCTGATCGCTGAACCCTATGCGATCTGATGCCTGCCGGCCAGATAACACGGCAAGCCTCTGTTTTTTTGTTTCTGTTTTAATATCCTCAAGAATATTAATGAGCAATTCACTTTTAGAAGAGAAATAATTATAGAACGTTCCTTTAGATATATGGCTAGCATCTAAAATATCTTGAATGGAAGTAGCAGCATACCCTTTTTCTACAAAAAGAGCATGGGCAGCGACCATTACTTGGCGCTTGCGACTATTCATTTCATCACCTGAGCTTTACGATTTGTACTGCATGTACAATTTCATCGTAGCCTAGATTCTTTTAACAATCAACATTCCCGCTTTATTTTAAAATTTTTATTGATTTTTCTGTACCAGCGGTATATGATTAAAACCTATTATAACCGAAGTCCAAAAAATATACACACGGTATGAGGAGGTTTATTTATGAATACACAAGGCGCGATGGAAAAGCCGCCTTATGGCATGATTGCCCTTTTATTTGTCGGCGCCTTCGTCTCCATTTTAAATGAAACGCTGCTGAACGTAGCGCTTCCTTCTATTATGAAAGATTTTGATGCATCAGCCTCTGCTGTTCAATGGCTGACAACCGGTTATATGCTGGTAAATGGTATTCTTATTCCTGCCAGTGCTTTTTTTATCCAGAAGTTCACAAACCGGAAGTTGTTCATTTTAGCCATGAGTCTCTTCACTGCCGGCACATTATTGGCAGCTTTTTCTCCGTCCCTGGGAGTACTGCTCACGGCCCGGATGATTCAAGCATCAGGTTCTGCGATTATGATGCCGCTTTTAATGAATGTCATGCTTTTCAGTTTTCCGGTTGAACGCCGCGGGGCTGCTATGGGACTGTTTGGACTGGTGATGATTACCGCTCCGGCGATCGGCCCTACTTTATCCGGTTGGCTGATTGAACATTATTCTTGGCGCACATTATTTGATGTGGTTCTTCCCATCGCCGCCATTACACTAGTAGCGGCCATTTTGAAACTGAAGAATATTACGCCTCAAAGAAATATTAAACTCGATGTTTTGTCACTGATTTTATCCAGTGTCGGCTTTGGAGGACTATTGTATGGGTTCAGTTCGGCAGGAGAGAAAGGCTGGGACTCTGTCCATGTGTACCTGCCTATCATTGCGGGTGTCATTGGGCTGTTGCTGTTCATTATCCGGCAGCTCCGCCTAGATGAGCCGCTTCTTGAGTTCCGAATTTACCGCTATCCAATGTTCGCCCTTTCTTCGGCTATTTCTGTTGTATTAGCTATGGCAATGTTTTCTGCTATGCTATTAATGCCCATTTATGTGCAGACACTCCGCGGCATCTCCCCGCTTCACTCCGGACTGCTTATGCTGCCGGGGGCACTTGCGATGGGAGTCATGTCCCCGATTACTGGCAAGCTGTTTGATAAATTCGGCGCCCGGGTTTTAGCCGTCATTGGGCTTGCTATTACTATTTATACAACGCATCTGTTCAGTAACCTTACACTTGACACTTCCTACAGCTATTTAATGCTGCTTTATACCTTGCGGATGTTTGGAATGTCTATGGTCATGATGCCGGTTATGACTAACGGTTTAAATGAACTGCCGCAAAGCATGAATCCGCATGGAACGGCTATGAATAACACGTTGCAGCAGGTTTCTGGTGCAGTCGGATCTGCCTTTCTCGTGACCTTGATGCAAAACCGTACAGAATCAGAGGCTGAGAGATTGGCTGATGCAGCGATGAAAAGCATGCCGGCAGCTACTCAGCCGGACCCTTCCCAAATAGCCGACATGAAAGCAGCTATTATGAATGAAGCTATGCTGCACGGGATTAATTTCTCTTTCTCTGTTTCTGTTTATATTGCCATCATCGCGCTCATTCTCTCGTTCTTTATGAAACGCACAAGTCCAGCCAAAGATTTAACGAAAGAACAGCCGCTTGATGTTTAAAAAAGCCAAAAAAAAGCATTTGGGAAGCTTCCCAAATGCTTTTTTTGCTGATCAGCCGCTATAACCAAGCCGTTTGGAAATAGCTCGTCCTGCCTGGATCATGCGCCCGCTTAATGAACGCAATCGTTCATCCGTCATTCGCAGCGTCGGGCCTGAAATGCTGACAGCTGCAGCTACCTTTCCTGTATGATCAAAAACCGGAGCAGCAATGCAGCGGATACCAGCCTCATTCTCCTCCAGGTCGAGAGCGTACCCGTTTGCTTTTACTCTTGACAGCTCCTGTACAAACACTTCTTTTTCTACGATCGTATAGGGAGTATGAGCCGGCAATCCCTTTCTTTCAATAATCGTCAGCACATCTGCCGCCGGCAAGTGAGAAAGGATCGCTTTGCCGACAGAAGTACAATGAACCGGCGCCCGCTTGCCGACCTTGGAGTGCATGCGCAATGCTTCATTGCCATCAAGCTTTTCAATGTAAACAACTTCTCCCTGATCATACACAACGAGATGAACGACTTCATTTGTCTCTTCTTCAAGTTCCTGCAGTATCGGCTGCGCCTCTGCCCGGACGTCCAATGAGTCAAGCAATTTAGAACTGATATCAAGAAACATATAGCCTAGCTTGTATTTCCCGGTGGTTTCATGCTGTTCAATATAGCCATATTGACTAAGAGTTGCTAGTATGCGAAAAACAGAGCTTTTATTAATATCCATTTGCTTTGAAATTTCTGTTACACCGAGACCTTGTTTCGACTGGCCGACAAGTTCGATGATATCAAGCGCCCGTGCAACCGATTTTACGACATTATTTCTTTCCAATTGACAGGCCCCTTTCCATGCAGCTGTGTTTTCTTATTCATTTTGTTTGCTCTAAAGCCCTCTTTCGCTAAAAAGGCTGGCCTGCAGTTGGCCAGCCTTTTTCTATTATCCTTTAAGAGGCAAAAAGAAGAAATGAAAAAATCTTATTGAGTGACTCTATATTTTGCCTTTGCTTCAAGGCGTCGTTTGTGCAAAATAGGTTCTGTATATCCGTTTGGCTGCTCGTGTCCTTTAAATACAAGATCACAGGCAGCTTGGAAGGCCACGGATTCCTCATAATTTGCTGACATAGGCCGATATTCCTCATCCCCGGCATTTTGTTCATCCACTATCTTCGCCATTCGCTTCATCGTCTCCATCACTTGCTCTTCTGTGCAAATGCCGTGGCGAAGCCAATTGGCAATGTGCTGGCTGGAGATGCGGAGAGTCGCCCGGTCTTCCATTAAACCAACGTCATGAATGTCCGGAACTTTAGAGCAGCCGACTCCTTGTTCCACCCAGCGGACTACATAGCCGAGGATGCCTTGCGCATTATTATCAAGTTCCCGCTGGATTTCCTCCCGGCTCCATCTTGAATCCTTTGCCAGCGGAATTTGCAAAATATCATCTGTATAATCTTGCAAGCTTTGCTTTAATTCATCTTGAACTTGCTTTACATTAACTTGATGATAATGAAGGGCGTGAAGGACAGCTGCTGTCGGCGAAGGCACCCATGCCGTGTTTGCGCCTGCTTTGACGTGGCCCACTTTTTGTTCCAGCATAGCAGCCATCATATCTGGCATCGCCCACATGCCTTTCCCGATTTGGGCACGGCCCTGCAAGCCGGTTGCAAGCCCCGCAGCGACATTTGCTTTCTCATAAGCTGATAACCACACGGAAGATTTAATATCCCCCTTTGGAATCACCGCTCCCGCTTCCATGGATGTATGTATCTCATCTCCTGTTCGATCAAGAAAGCCCGTATTAATAAAGGCGATTCTGCCCTTTGATTCACGAATGCAATTTTTCAAGTTCAGCGAGGTGCGCCGTTCTTCATCCATCACGCCAATTTTCAATGTGTTCCGTTTTAGTTCCAGCAAATCCTCGATCCGGTCAAACAGCTCGCAGGCAAATGCCACTTCCTCTGACCCGTGCATTTTCGGCTTAACGATGTAAATAGAACCTTTACGCGAATTGGCCAGCTCGGAACTTCCATCAAGAGAGTGCTTAGCAATCGCACTTGTGACTACTCCGTCAAGAATGCCTTCAAATATCTCTTGGCCGTTTTCGTCAAATACGGCATTAATCGTCATTAAATGGCCGACATTGCGAACAAACATTAATGAGCGGCCCGGAAGCTTTAACGTGCGGCCATCTATTGACGTATACAGGCGATCCTCATTCATTCGGCGTGTGAGCGTTTTGCCATTCTTCACAAATGAACAGCTCAAGCTTCCCTTGATTAATCCTAGCCAATTACGGTACACAAGCACTTTGTCTTCCGCGTCAACAGCCGCCACGGAATCTTCGCAGTCCATAATGGTTGACAGAGCCGCTTCCATCAATATATCCTTTATCCCCGCTGCATCTGTTTGGCCGATTGGATCGTTTTTATCTATTTGAATTTCAAAATGAAGGCCGTTATTTTTTAATAATATAGCCGATGGCGCAGCGGCTTCGCCTTGGACGCCTTGCAGCTGCTGTTTATTTTTCAGCCTCGTTTGGCTGCCATCCATTAATGTAACGACTAATTCCCCATCTTGAACGACATAGCTGGCGCTTTCTGCATGAGAGCCCTGTGCCAGAGGAGCTGCTTCATCAAGAAAACGCCTTGCAAAAGCGATAACCTTTTCTCCCCTTATCGGGTTATAGCTGCCCTTCTTCTCGGCACCTTTTGTTTCCGGAATCGCATCTGTTCCATAAAGGGCATCATACAAGCTTCCCCACCGGGCATTGGCTGCATTGATCGCATACCTGGCATTGTTTACCGGGACAACGAGCTGAGGACCCGCTTGCAAAGCAATTTCTTCATCCACATTTTCAGTCGATACTTTAAAGTCGTCAGCTTCAGATTCAATATAGCCAATTTCCTTTAAAAAAGCTTTATATTGATCAAAGTCAAATGAATGCTCTTTATGCCAATTGTCGATTTTCTGCTGCATTTCGTCTCGCTTTTTTAATAAGTGGCGATTTTTCGGCGTTAATTCGGACACAATCGCACTAAACCCATTCCAGAATGCCTGATCATTGATTCCCGTTCCTGGAAGCACCTCGTTATTAATAAATTGAAACAATTGCTCATCCACTTGCAAAGACCCTGCTTTTACATAATTCATCCTTTCCCCGCCCCTTCGTTTCTTATTACGCAACAGCGTTTCTTAAATGTTCTAAAAAAAGATTAGCACAAAATTTAGAACATTTCAATTAATATCAACGAATTGTTATATAACAATTTTCAGCTGTTGTATTACAATTTCCTTTGCATGTTCGTTCAAAAAAAGCGGCGCATAGTCTTATTTGTCATTCAAACACCAAAAAGCCATCCATATTCCCCTATGGACGGCTTCCAACCAAATCTTATCGTGTTTATATTGTACCCTTTTCCCCATCTCTTTAAACTAAACGGACCAGTCGGTTTTCAAACGAAAACTATTTCCCTTGTCAGCCTAAACTCCCGCGGGGTCGTTCCAACGAATTTTTTGAACGTAGAACTGAAGTAATTCGGGGTATTAAAACCAGTAACTTCAGCAATTTCTTCTATTGTATAGTTGGTTTGTCTCAGAAGCCGAACGCCATTTCTTAACCGGACGAATGTTACGTACTCTGAAAAATTATTTCCTGTTTCTTTTTTAAATAGCCGGATAAAGTGTGAGTAGCTTAAGTTCACATGCTTAGCTACATCCTTCGCAGTCATTTCTTCTCCAAAATGTGTATGAATAAATTCCGTGCTTTTTCTGATATTTGGCTCTTTAGAAATTTCTTCATAATAACGCAAGGAAACTTCATGAAAGGGTGGCAAGCTTCTGGCCAGCTCTGCTTCTTTAAACGAATAATGAAGCAGATGAGGATCGTTATAAAGAGAGCCGACTCCAATATAAATTTGAATACGGTGCTTCTTTAACAGATTATGGATAATACTTTCAAATATCCGTCTCCCTTCCTCCCAATCTTTTAAAGAGCAGACACTTTCCGGCTGCCTGAACAAAACGAGCATTGATTTTCGAAAAGGTACAAAATACAGACGGGGCACCTTGCCTTCGAAAGCGGTTTTGAAATAAGAGCTGATCAGCGGAGCAGAACGGTTTTCATCAGCGGGGTCACAATCTAAATGAGCAAATCCTTCCACATAGCAAACGGCGTTAGGAAAAGTATTTTCCTTAAAAACAGACAGAGCATCCATCATAATGTTTTCCGATTGAATTGTTTGATGGAGAAGCTGCCTTAAGACGTAATTTTCCAGCGGTTCATTCTTTGCTGTCTGATAGGAAGCAATTACTTTTTTTCCTTCTAATTGCAAGAGGACGGCCGGATTTTTTTGCAGCATTCCTAACACATCGTCCACACTGCGAATAAAAGCTGATTTTTTTAAAGGGTTCAGCACAAGCGAATGAGCTTGCAGCTTCAGAGCCAACGGTGAGGTATGATGCCACTTTCGATCCAGAATTAATATATAAAAACACCTTTGGCGCTTCATTGAGCGGTAAACTCTCAGCCAATCACTTAATTCGCTGATCTGGAAAACTTTAATATGAGCCTCTTCGCAATTACCGAAGCGGCTTCGAATGGCACACTGCTGTTCATATTTTTCTTGAAGCCATTTTTCCAGCAAAGGATAAGCTGCCGCATTCACATTTTCCAGGCAAACAATGTATTTCATTCATTCTCTCCTTTCCCCTTCCACATTCTAACATCCAGATATCACAAAAACAAGCAATTTTTTATAATATTCTGATAATATTTTGTAAGGGATTACATTCTTTTCCTTAGTATACTAAAGGCAAGGAGGGGATGCATGTTGAGCCAAGAATATGAAATGACCGACCAATCGAGGGGAACGATGGATGCCGGAAGCCTGCCGCTGCTTGATAAGGAAACGCGCTATATCATGAAATCGGAATTACGGACAGGGCTTGGGCTTTCAAGTATTTACTACGCTTTTATTTTGTTTATTCCAATCATTAACTGGTATATGAAGGATTTCGCTTTTAGCCAGTTCTGGGGCGGCATGTCTGTCACATGGTTCCTAACCACTGTCGTGGGAATGGCGATGGCCTTTTTGATCGCTTATATTCATACAAAGCGCTATGAAAAAAGACTTGCCCGTTATGATGCTTTCTCGAGTCCCTCGGAAGAACAAGGAAATAGCAGAGGAGGAAATAGTGCATGATGGAAACGCTTTTGGAACCAAAATATATTTTCACGTTCCTCCTCATGGGAACGATCGTCTACATTACGTACTTATCAAAGAAAAATTCAAGTGCCAGCGATTTTTTTGTCGGCGGACGCTCATTTGGCTGGTTTACGAACGGTTCAGCGATAGCCGGTGATTATTTAAGCGCCGCTACCTTTCTCGGTCTTGCCGGTCTGACTTTTTCAATCGGCTATGACGGCGCCTTTTATACCTTCAGTTTTTCCATTGGTTTAACCTTGCTGGCCATTTTTGTTGCTGGACCGCTGAGACGATTTGGCGCTTATACAGTTGCCGATTTTGTTGCTTATCGGTTTCACAGCAAACGGGCCCGATTAGTAGCCGTTCTAGTTGTTCTGTCCATTTCCGGATTTTATGCCGCTCCCCAACTGCTCGGTGCCGCTCAAATTTTAAGCATGTTTTTCGGCACGTCCTATGAGTTTGGCATCATCTTTACTTGTGCGGTGATGATTTTGTATGTCGGCGTCGGCGGCATGAAAGGAACAACATTAAATCAGGCGCTTGAGCTGTGGATTCGCCTCGGCGCTTTTATTTTAATGGTCGGCGCAGCCATCTACGGCGGGCTGCATTATGAAAAAATCCTTTCCGCTATTACAAGCTTTAGCGGTTCGGTGGCTAACACAGCCGCTTTTACTGAAGACGGAAAAGACCTAGTAGCCAACGGGGAAAGCTGGGCTACTTCAGGCGTATTAACACCTAACTTTCTTCATACCGTTTCCCTGATTATTGGCTTATCACTCGGAACGATCGGGCTGCCTCATATTTTGCTTCGCTTTTATACTAATCCAAGCGCCAAAGCTGCCCGCAAGTCCGCCTTAATGGCTATTGGAATCGCGAGTGTGTTTTTCTTATTTGCTGTCTATTTGGGAGTTGTGGGCCGGGCTCTCTTTCTGGAAGGAAACTTAAATGCCGAAGTAATGAAAAATTTGGTAACCGGCGGGGACAATATGGTCGTTCCATCCATTGCTGAAGTGCTCGGCGGCAAATGGCTGCTCGGCCTTGTCATTGCAGGAGCCTTCGCTGCGATTTTCTCCAACCTTTCGGGATTATTTATTGCTAGTTCAGGGGCACTAGCCCACGACTTGTATGCTTCTTTCTCTAAAAAAGAGTTGTCGCAAAAACAGCGTGTTGCTGCCGGCAAAGTCGCTATTTTAATTCTTGGTATCCTGTACGGGCTGCTTGGCCTGCTGGTCAAAGAGGCTTCGATCGGCCATCTCGTTGCACTGGCCTTTACCGTAGCAGCCAGCACGTTCACACCGATCTTTTTATTTGGCATTTGGTGGCGGGGGATGACAGAAAAAGGAGCCATTGCCGGACTTCTCGTCGGCTTGATTGTCTCCATGGTTATGATTTTCTTATCTCCCTTCCTTCCTGCAGCCCTGCAATTTAAGGTGCCGGGTATTGTCACAGTGCCGATTGGATTTTTGACTGTATACATCGTTTCCAAGCTTGACCGAAAAGTGCCGGCAGATGTGAATGATTTCATGAGAAAAGTTCATTCCAAGGAAAGCGAAGTCGCTTAATCCTTCGCCTTCTTGCTGCCAGCAGCAAAAAACAACAGGACTGTCCATAAGCGTTGCCTTCCGCGCTTTTGGAACAGTCCTGTTTTTATTTATTTTTTCCCGATTGTTCTTCCTGATGCCCCCGGTGATAGATCTGTATTTCCCTGTCCATTGGCATCCTGGTCATTCACTCCAGGGCTTTCCTTTGTACTTCCTACATACACCGGTTTATGCTTGGCCTGTTGCTTTCGGAATGCATCAAAGTTTAAATTAACCATTATTTGCGCTCCTCTCTTCTCTCTACGTAAGGATCGTGTTCAAATGCCGGCAAATCGCCAAAAGTAGTCATTATTTCTTCTTCGTCTAGTTCTTCCTCATATCTTTCATGCTGATCATTCGGGTAAACAGTGATGTTTCTTCCCTCGATATCCACGCCTACAAAGTTTTCATAATCTTCCACATAACCAATATTCTCTTCCGGCTCAATATACATATCATTGTAATGACCCGGTGGATTTATAAAATCAGATGGCGACTCAGAGGTTCCCCATTGGGCAACCTCCTGCCATGAATCCTCTGCATCAAAAACCATCGACTCATCTGCGCTGTCATCAAAATCAAACTTTCCAAACGGCGGCATGAGCACCCCCTCTTCTACTGGGCGGTCATGTGAAATGATTTGGTTTTGCGAATGATCAATACAATAAGCGGTCGCAGGAATGGCTTCAAGGCGCTCGAACGGGATTTCTTTTCCGCAAATTTCACACTGGCCATATTCTCCCCGATCCATTGCCTCGAGTGCCCGCACAATTCCTTTTAATTGATTTTCTTCATGTTCATTAAGCGCAATGTCTTTTTCTCGTTCATATAATTCCGTGCCTTCATCAGCAGGATGGTTATCGTAAGAGGACAGCTCTCCCATGGATTCATGGGAATGCGCCCTTTCCAATCCGAAATGATCATTACTTTTGAGCCGTCCCTCCAGCTCTCCTTTTTCTCTTTCAAGCTGAAAACGCAGCTTAGATACCTGTTCAGCTGTCAGCATATTGCACCCCCTTCTCTAAACAATCGACTCATTATGTAGTATGAGTAAAAATGAATCACTTAATTCTCAAGCTGAAGAGAGACTGTGTTTAAAGAAATCAAGCTCGGAAATAATAAACCAAATGACTGGTTCGATAAAGGAGGCGCTTTTTATGCATAGATCCTTTTTACATTTGCAACATCGGCCGATTCCATTGCCTTCATCTCCCTGGTTAATGACACAGGTCTGGTCTAACGTATTGTTTATGCATTGGCCTATCCGGCCGGAAGCTTTAAAAGGGGTTGTTCCGGCTTGCTTGCAAATTGACTTATACGACCATACGGCATGGATCGGGCTCGTCCCTTTTCAAGTTTCTAATATGCGCTTTCATGGATTGCCATCTATTCCGCTCTTTCGTTCCTTTCTTCAGCTCAATGTAAGGACTTATGTAACTCATCAAGGAATTCCGGGCGTTTACTTTTTCAGCTTGGATGTGAATCACCTGCCTTCTGTGATCGGTTCCCGCCTTTTCTGTTTGCCGCCTTTTCGCCAATCAAAGATGGCAGCCACCCTAAATGATAGCTGCCGCTTTCAAAGTTCTTATTCTTTTGGGCAAGAAGAGGAAGAATTAGATGTTTGTTATACTCCTCTGTCCTCTCCATATTCAGCGGACAAAGGAACGTTTGATTACTGGGCAACTGAGCGCTACTGTCTCTTTACCTCAAGGGGAAATAAATTATATCGGGGGAATATTCATCATACAAGGTGGTCCCTTCAAAAAGCGGACGCTACTTTTTTTCGCAATACAATGGCTCCTTTTCTTCCGGCCAACTATTGGAACGAGCAGCCTATTGTTCATTTTTCACGAGAAAAAAAAGCATTTTTTTGGCCTTTGCAAAAAATGTAGTCCGCAAAGACAGAAGCAACCCTTTCCTGTTTATCTGGCGTTATGAACAAGGCAAGAGAATTCGAACAGTCGTTCCTCCTCCTTCCTGGCTTGTAAAGTGAATCGTTCCTTGGTGATTTTCAATAATTTTATAACACATCATCAGCCCGAGGCCCGTTCCTTTTTCTTTATTTGAATAAAACGGCTCTCCTAATCGCTCTAACCGTTCAGCTGACATGCCAATTCCTTCATCTTTGACTTCAATCATCGCCAGACTATCATCTGTTAATTTTGTCGTCAGGTAAATGTTCCCTCCCGAAGGCATCGCATCAATGGCATTTTTTATTAAGTTAATGATCACTTGCTTAATCTGCTTAGGCTCACAGCAAACAGCAGGGAGCGTCTCATCAAAATCGAGATGAAGAGCAGCTCCGTATAAAAGCGCTTCCGGCTTCATAAATTCTATTACATCCTGCAGCACTTCATTTATATTGCTGAGGGTTCTCTGAATCGCTTGATGAGGTTTAGCCAGTATTAAAAACTCATTCATAATAAATTCAATTCGTTCCAATTCAGACAAAATAATATCTGTATACTTATTGTTCGTTTCTTGAGCAAGCAGCTGCATAAATCCTTTGACAGATGTCAGAGGATTTCTGACCTCATGGGCAATCCCGGCCGCCAGCTGGCCGACCGCACTCAGCTTATCCCATTTTCGGATCATCAGTTCTTTTTTCTTCAACTCAGTAATATCACGGCTAATATTGATCCAGCGGTTCATAGTTCCTTCTTCATCCGCGATCGGCGTAATTTTCATATGTATCCAGCCTAGTTCCCGGCCGTTATCCTTTAATACTCGGTATTCAATCTCTTTTGCTTGAGCAGCAGGTTCAGAGAGAAACTTCACAAGTTTTGGCAAATCCTCCGGGTGGCAATTTTTAAGCACAAATTCAGGATCATGGTATAAATCTTCTATTTTTCTGTTAAAGAATTGCACGTAAGAGGGGCTAATGTAAAGAAATTTATTTAACTGCACATCGAACAAACTAATCATTTCCGTAATATTCTCCGTGATATCAAGCAGAAGACGTTCTCGTTCAGCAATCAATTTGTTTTGCTTCTCAAGCAGGTTTTTCGTTTCCAAACACTCCGTTAAATCCTTTATAAACACGGCACATAGATAAACATCGCCATCCTGCTCATAAGCAGGGCAGATGGTCACCTCTACCGGGAAAGCGCCTCCATCTTTCTTTTTGCTGACCGACTGAAAAGTCACTTGCCTTCTCTGATCACATACTTCATCAATTCGACTCTGCCATTCCCGGTGATTTTCTTCGGGTATCAGCAAAGCTGTTCGGCCAATAACCTCCTGCTTCTTCCAGCCAAACACTTGTTCAAATGCTTCATTTACTAAAAGCACTTTTCCGCGCAAGTCGACAATATACCCGGGGGCCTCTGTATGATGAGCGACAAAGTGCAGCCAGCCGTCTTCCTTCTGCTTCTCTTCCCCTTTTTCTTCAATCAGCTCAGCGATTATTTGTATTCTCCCATTCGCCGTTCTCTCTGCGTCTTGCCAAAGCAGTTGTCCCTCTCTTCCTTTTCCATTAGAAAAACCGCTTAAAAACGGCGTAAACGAAGCGCTATCCTCGAAATATAGAAGCCGGTTTATTGCCTCGTCGCGATCTTCTTTGTGAATGAAATGAAAAAGAGATGGTTTCGGACGATTTTCAAAGGAAAACGGCATGAGCCGTTTAAAAGCTTGATTAGCATACTGAATATTTCCCTGTTCATCTAACAGCAGCAAAATATTTTTAGCCTTATCGGCGAACCATTTTGCCGTTTCATTCGCAGCCAGTTGTTCTGTACACATTTCATCCATCACCGCTCCCCTTTTTCCTTTATTATGTAGGAGTTATTACTTAATATCAGCAAAAATTATTCGACAAAATCATACATTTTCCTTTTTGCTTCCTTATAAAAAATGCTTTGAACAAGAAGGAAAACTCTTAGTCCAAAGCAAAAAAATAAACTTTATTCAAGCGGTCTGCAGCATATTCTACATCGCCGCCACGTCTGCTTCTAGAAGATCAATTATGATCTCTATCTCTTTATTTAATTTTCTAAAATAGCTTTTTTCAACTGAGCAGCTGCTTCTTTAGGGGAAGCGGCTTGGCTGATGGCTGTGATAACAGCTACGCCGTCTGCACCGCTCGACACAACCTGCGCAGCATTCTCCGCTTGAATGCCGCCAATCCCTACAATCGGGATAGATAGACCGGCAGACCGAATTTCTTCAATCAGCTTGGTTCCTTGTACCGGCTGGGCATCAGCCTTAGTAGCTGTCGGAAAAACCGGACCGATCCCTAAATAATCTGCCCCCTCGTCTATAGCCTTTATGGCTTCTTCCATCGTATGAACAGAAACACCAATGATCTTTCCCGACAGCCGTTTACGGACATCTGACAGAGCAGCATCCTCTTGTCCAATATGGACGCCGTCAGCCTCCAGCTTGACCGCTAGTTCGATATCATCGTTTACAAGAAAAGGAATGGCCTGACGGCGGCAAACGTCCTGCAATTCGGCAGCAAGCATCCGTTTTTTCTCGCCCGTCAAAGCATTTGTCCCCTTTTCCCGAAATTGAAAAAGGGTTGCCCCGCCCTCAATAGCTTCTTCAAGAGTTTCCTTGGGATCTTTCCAGCAATTAGGGCTGCCCATGATAAAATAAACAGAAAGCCAGTTTTTTACTTGTTCCTTATTTATTAGCTGCATCAGTCAACTCCTCTTTTCTTTTAAATGCCCAGTGATTCGTTGGACCGTGTCCCTTGCCGATGTTTAAATCCATCTCAATTGCTGCATGAACATATTCTGCCGCTACTCCAACTGCCTGCTTCACAGGCTGGTCTTTTGCCAGCTCGGCCGTTATGGCCGCGGCAAAGGTACAGCCGGTGCCATGTGTATTTTTCGTAGAAAGACGGACGCTCTCAAAAAGAGAAAACTCTTCGCCATCATAAAGTAAATCAATCAGCTTTTCTCCATCATTGGCATGTCCGCCTTTAATTACTACATGCTGCGCTCCTAATTCATACAGCTTCTTTGCCGCCCGCTTACGGTCGTCGAGTGATTGAATCGTCATGTCTGCCAATACCTCGGCTTCAGGAATATTAGGTGTAATGACCATAGCCAGCGGCAGCAAGGATTGTTTCATTGCTCTGACCGCCTCCTCTTGAAGTAAGGAAGCTCCTCCTTTGGCAATCATTACAGGATCAATGACGACTTTCTTCCAGCCGAATGTTTGAATGGTTTCTGCTACTGACTGAATAATCTCCCCGCTAAATAGCATGCCGGTCTTCAAAGCGTCTGTTCCCATGTCTTCGCCGATCGCTGCTATCTGCTCCTTTACCGCGGCAGCTGTCATTGGATAAACGCCATGCACACCGAGCGTGTTTTGGACTGTTACCGCTGTTAACGCAGACATGCCATACACGCCAAGCTCCTGAAATGTTTTTAAATCCGCTTGAATTCCAGCTCCGCCGCCGCTGTCAGAGCCAGCGATGGTTAACGCTTTTCTTACTGTCATATTCTCCACCCCCGTTAATTGAATGTTGCTATGTTAGCAAAGGCTGAGATACTCTCTGCCCCCACTTTAGCCAGCTGATTTAAAAATTCCACTTGAAAACTTCCCGGGCCTTCTTCTCCGCTGATTGTCATTGCGGCTTCTGCTGCGACCCCATAAACAGCCGCTGCGCTGGCAGCTGCCTTTCCCGCCTGTTGTTCCACCGCACAAAAAGCGCCGATTACAGCACTGAATAAACAGCCGGTGCCCGTCACTTTCGTGAGCATCGGATGGCCGTTTCGAACGAGGAATAAGGAATCGGAACTGGCAATAACATCTGTTTCTCCGGTAATCACTGCTGTCGTTTTCCATTTTGCCGCTGCTTCCTTTGCAAGTTCGATTGGGCTTTCCATGCTTTCTCCGGCATCGACTCCTTTAATGTTCCCTTGCTTTCCAGCCACGTTGGCCACTTCTGCTGCGTTTCCCCTTAATACATCTACCTGAACCTCGCTCATGATCCGGGAGGCAGCCTCGGTCCGATAAGCCGTAGCTCCGGCTCCCACCGGATCAAAAATAACCGGTACTCCGGCATCATTAGCTGCCTTTCCTGCTGTGATCATCGCTGCCACCTTTTCTGCATCAAGCGTGCCGATATTGAGCACAAGCGCTCCGGCCATTCGCGCCATCTCGGCTACCTCTTCTTGTGCGTAAGCCATAACAGGAGAAGCACCGAGAGCTAACAAGCCGTTGGCTGTAAAATTAGTCACAACGTTGTTGGTAATATTATGAACGAGCGGACTCCGTTGTCTCACACGTACAAGTAGCTGGCTAACTGTTTGATGATCCATCTTTCCACCTCTTCCTAGATCACTGAAGAAAGGGAGAAAAGCACGATATGTTAAAACGTGCGCTTTTTGTCCCTTCTTGACTCATTGCTGCTTTCCTTATTCCTGGCCTCAGCCCCGCTCATAGCGCGACATCTCCATGATCAGCGCACCCATTCTTTCAAGCTCCGGAACAACCATCCGGCGGACCCCTTCTTCCGTAAGCGCTTCAGCAGTTACTTTTCCGACCGCTCCAGCTAGTGTTCCCTTGGAAAAAGCATCAAGAAGCTCTTTCACTTGCTCTTTCTGCCTGGCATATTGAAAGAGAGAGCGCACCTGTATTGCGGTTGTAAAGCACACTCCGTCCACTGCTTGGCCAATGATCTCATTCATTAATGTTTCTACAGCCTTCTCATCAGGCGCATGATGGCGGTAAGGGAGTAAACATTGGACTTCTGCTTCGTTCTCGGTTAAAAACTTTATCAATGAAGGAGCATTTTCGCCGTGAAGTTGCACAGCTATCCGCTTTTTGGCAAAGCTTTCTTTTTCGAGCGCTCGAATCAAGCCGGCGATTGTCCCGTCATCGTCCACTGCAGCGGGAGTAATGCCTAATTTTTTTAAGGCAGCTACCGTCTTATATCCGCGTGCCGCTACTTTCGCCTGGTGAATAATTTGCTGAAATTCCTGCTTTGCCCCGAGCTGGTCAGCAGCATCTGCTAATGCTTCCGTGCCAACCCCTGTCGTAAAAACTATCCAATCCGGCGGGGCAGCAATTAACTTCTTTAATTCAGACCCGACTTCCTCTGCAGCTAAAAACACCGTTCCTTGCAATGACCGAATAAGCGGCAGTCCGCCTTGTTTTTTTATAAGCACACTCATTTCTTCGGTTTTCCTTGAACCTGCAATTACAATTTTCTTTCCCTCAAGCCCTTTTCCCATGCTGTTTCCCCTTTCAAACCAATCTTTTTTCTTTATGCTATCAAAAAACCCATTAAACTTCTAGGTTTTATTCGATTTGAAGGGTTCGTTCATTCAATCGGCAAGATTTATGAACATATCATCGATCTTAGGCTCTTTCTTAATCAGACCGGCTTTCTTCATCCATTGAGCCGTTTCTTCCCAAGGCTCTTTAGCTTGGCTGCCAAAGCCTTTTTCAGACTTCATCTTCGGCAGCAAAATATCAAGGCTTTGTTTTTCCACCTCTTCAATCAGCGGAAAATTTGCCTCGTCCTGTTTGCTTAATAAAATCTGCAGAGCTTCATCAGGATGCTTCTCGGTAAATTCAAAGCCCTTCTCTGCTGCCCGCCAAAATGCTTTGATGTCCTTCTCCTGCTTTTCCCATGTTTGGTCACTTGTAACGGCTACAAGCTCATAAAAATTGGGAACACCATATTTTGTCGGATCCAAGTTGCGGGTTTCGTGGCCTTCGTGCTTTAACAGCGGCACTTCATGATTAATATAGGCTCCGACCACCGCATCCGCTTTTTTCGTAACGACTGCAGAGTTCAACTCAAACCCTACATCCACCATTTTTACTTTTTCTGGATTGCCTTTGTCCTTTTCCATCATCGTTCGGACGATTGCCTCGTTAAGAGGGATGCCTGTAAAACCGACCGTTTTGCCTTCTAAATCTTTTGGTGTCCGGATCGGGCTATTTTTTAAAAACATGACACGATTCAATGGAGAGCGGACAAGCGCGCCAACAGCTTTGACACTGACCCCTTGATCGGTGCGCGCCATAATTACATCAGGCTGATAAGAAATTCCCAGTGTCACTTTCCCTGCAGCAGCCAGTTTAATTGGATCAGTCGGGTCTGCCGGGAACTGGATATCAACATCAACCCCTTCTTCATCGAAATAGCCTTTTTCTTCAGCCACATATAAGAAGCTATGAACCGCGTTTGGATACCAGTCGAGCATGACCGTTACTTTGTCTTTGTTTTGTCCTTCATCCGTCTTTTCCTCGCCCGCCCCGTTAGAATTACAGCCGGCGAGCAGAAGAACTAGCATGAGCATGAACCATTTTTTCATGATGTTTTCCTCCACTTTAATGACTTATTTTCCATTAACTTTACCAATATAAAGAGCACAATGCCGATAGCCGCTAGAAGAATGATAGGGGCAAAAACAGCAGCACCGTCAAATTGCGTCATCATTCTTCTGCTGAAGTAGCCGAGCCCTGCCTGCGCTCCGAGCCACTCTCCGATCGCAGCGCCAATCACACTTAGCGTAACGGCTACCTTCAAACCCGAATAAAAATGCGGCAAGGCGGCGGGAAGAAGCAGCTTGAAGAAAATCTCTTTCTTCCCGGCTCCCATCGTCATCATCAGCTCCCTCAAGTCTTTGCTTGCGGACTGCAGGCCGTCATATGTATTCACTGTAATAGGAAAGAATGTAATTAACACCGTCACGACTACCTTGCTCCAAATTGAATATCCAAACCAAAGAACAAAAATCGGCGCTAACGCAATAACCGGGATCATTTGCGAAGAAATGATTAACGGATACAATGCTTTTTCTGCAGCTGGACTGATGCTCATCCAAATGGCGATCCCTGCCCCCACAACAACCGAAATCGCCAACCCAATCATAATGACTGCCAATGTACTCGGCAGATGTTCGGCAAACAAAGGCTCTCTCAATTCCCACAGCTTGCTGAGAATGCCAGTCGGCGGCGGCAGGATAAACACCATATTGACTGCGCGCGCTGCCATTTCCCAAATCAGAAAGAACAGGAAGACTAATAAGACTGCCGGTCCAAGCCCCTCAGTTTTTTTCATGTGATCACCTTTCCTCTCAGTTGTTCGATGAGATCGTTTTTTAAACTGATGATGGCAGGCTCGTTCAAGTCGTTTAATCTCCTAGGGCGCCCGAGCGGCACATTGACTTCTTGAAGGGAACGGACGGGCCGTTCTGTGAATATAAAAATACGGTCAGCCAAGAAAAGCGCCTCGCTGACATCATGCGTCACTAATACAATAGTTGCTTTTCGTTTTTCCCACTGGTTCATTAACCATTCCTGCATGGAAAGCCTTGTAATGGCATCTAATGCACTAAAAGGCTCATCAAGCAAAAGAACATTGGACCCGCTTAACGATGTCCGCAAAAAAGAAACCCGCTGTTTCATTCCTCCTGACAGCTCATGCGGAAAGCGATGTTCCATTCCCCGAAGCCCAAATTCCTCAAGCAAAGGAAGAATCTGCTTGTGCGCTTCCTCTTTCCGAACCCCTTTCAATTCAAGAGGAAGCGCTGCATTTTCGATAACGGTCCGCCACGGCATCAGCAAATCCTGCTGCGGCATATAACCGACCTTGCCCAGCCGGCACTTCTGCACCTCTCCATTGATAAAAATCCGCCCCTCATCCGGATTTTCAAGCCCGCTCATTAAACGGAACAAGGTGCTTTTTCCTGAGCCGCTCGGACCAATAATAGCGATAAACTCGCGATCATACATATCGATATTAATGTTCTGCAATACCGGGACAGAGCGCCCTTGTTTTTTATCATGATAGGAAAAAGCAACATTTTCGAATTGGAGAACTTTTTTATTTCTCTCCCGGCCACATTTGCTCATGATATGCCATCTCCCAGAACATGTATTCATAACGGGTTGTATTCAGAAAAATTTCCTCCAGCCTCGCCAGCTCTTTTTCACTTTTTCCAGCGGCCTGCTCATCTAAAAGATCGATGCACCAGGTTGCCAGCTCGCCAAATTCTTTAGAAGAATACATTTTAATCCAGTCGCCGTACAGTTCATGTGCACTCGCTCCCGGAATTTCATTTAGCTCCTTGCCAATTTCCCAATAGCTCCAAGCACAAGGAAGAAGGGCCGCCAGGAGTTCAGCAAGCGTTCCGTTCTGGCTGGCGTGAAGCATATAATGCGTGTAAGCAAGTGTGATCGGGGACGGTTTTGCCTGTTCAAGTTCTTCCTCTGAAATCCCAAAACGGGCTGCATATTGACGATGAAGAGACATTTCAAAGTTGAGCGTCTCATTTAATAACGCAGCAAATTTCCCCATCGTTTCCACATCAGTGGCTTTCACCGCCCCAAGAGCAAATACTTTCGAGTAATCAATTAAATACAAATAATCCTGCACCATGTAAAAACGGAATTTCCGCGGTTCAAGCGTTCCTTCTCCCATTTCTCTGACAAAAGGATGATGATGGTTTTGCCGCCAAATCGGCTGAATTTTCTCATGAAGCCTTTCACTAAATTTCATGTGTGTCTTGCTTGCTTTCATTTGTTATCCACTCCTTAAAAGATAGGTACTGTTTGTTTTGTGCCGCTTGCGGGATTCTGCTGTGTTCTTCATGGGGACTCGTGCTTGGGCTGATGGCACCACTGATGAATAAACGCTAAAATGACCTTTGTATAATCCACAAGCTGCTTAATTGCCAACTTCTCATTGACAGAGTGAGCATTCTCCAAGTCCCCCGGACCATAAATAACAGTGGGAATCCCGGCATCTGCCAGCCAGCCGCCATCCGTAACAGTCGGCGATACATCAACAACCGGCGGCTTGTTTAACACAGCTGCATGCGATTGCGTCAAGGTCTTGACAGCCTCATGGCCGGCATCCACTTCAAAGGACGGAAAGATTTCTCCCTTGTCTTCAATCATGGAGGCGCCTCCCCATTCAAACGTTGGAGGATTGTGCCGCATCCATATATCTCCTTTGGCAATACTTTGGATATGTTCTTCTACTTCTTTGGCTACCTGTTCATAGGTTTCATCCGGATAATAATGAACCGTAATCCAAAGCCGGCACTCATCTGCTATAAATGCTGCATGCCTTCCTCCTTCAATTACAGCCGGGTTAATCGTATTAGTCCCGGGCAAAAATCCTGGATAGCTTTTAGTCACTGCCCAGTGACGCTCTAATTCCTGCAAGCCCTCGATGATCTTCATCATCTTTTCAATTGCGCTGGCTCCAAATAACTTTCCGCCGGCATGAATCATCTTTCTTCTAGTAGCATCATGATGGGTTTGACTGCTTTTAAGCGTAATCCATCCTGTAATGACTCCGCCCTGTCCTTGTATATGTAAATCACTCGTATCCACTACCACGGCAAAGTCCGCTGTGTATCCTTTTCTGCAGCACTCCAATGTGCCTGCTTCTCCAACCTCTTCACCGATCACGGATTGAAAAAGTACATCCCCCGGCAGCAAAACACCAGCTTCATGAAGGAGCTGCAAAGCAAACAACGCACCAGCCAACCCTCCTTTCATATCAGCCGCTCCTCGTCCGATTACATGCCCATTTCTGACAGCAGGCTGAAACGGATTTGCTTCCCACTCTTCATCCTCATGCACTTCCGCTACATCAATATGTCCATTAATAATAAGACTCTGATAATTTTCAGGGGAAGCGCCTTTTCTTTTGCCTACCACATTCGGGTCATTTGGATAGACCTCCCACATATCAACAGAAAAGTCCAATTTTCTTAAAAACTCTGCTATAAATGTCTGCGCTTCCTTCGTATTCCGCGCAGGAGGGGCAGGCGTTTGAAAAGAGATCAGTTTTTTTAATAAGTCAATCAGCTCCTCCTGCCGCTGTTCTGCTTCATGTAAAAGCACATCCAGTGTTTTACTCATCACGCTTCTCCCCTTCCTTAAATGACGGACTCTCTCATTCCAGCCTCTCTCACCGCTGTCCATAAAAAAACCGCTTCCCATTAAGAGAAGCGGTTGTATAAATGGTATCTAACTGCTGTAAAATAAAAAGAACAGCTGTTTAATAGCATGATACGACCTCTTCCCTACGCTGGCATTATCCAGGTCAGGTAATAAGGGTTAAGGCCATCTGCCTCTCTCAGCTTTTGCAAGCACCCCCAAGGACTCATTATTCAATTAAGCTCTATGACTAGTTGTAGCATATCTTTAAATAGCATTCAACTCAATTCAGAATTTTTAAATAAATATCTTTCATCATTTATTTTTCAGCTAGCCGTATATTGATAAAAAGCGATCTTTTCGAAAGGAGGGCTGCTGTTTGTATCATCCTTATTCGTTCACTCATTTTTACGCCATTCCGCTCAGCGGCTTCGTCCGGTATCCATTCCTTCCGCCGTCTGGTTTAGCCCGCTCCCCGTTCGCAAGAGCATATCCTCCAGTAGATCCCACTTTATTTAAGCAATCAGCCCAATCCATGAAATCACTTGTACAGGAAATTAATCTGCTCATGAACCGATTAACGGATAACAGCGATTTTGCTTTGCAATTAATGAGCGCTGCACAAGCAGCTAACAAAAAAGAAGCCGAACGGCTCATACGGTCAGCCGGTGTACGGGAAAAACTCTATCTTTCCTTTAACCCGGATGTCCTCCGGATTGAACTGCGCGCGGCTGCAGCCAATGTGGAATGCTGCAAACTGTCCATTGCCCTTCGATGGAATCATTGACCAAACCGGTATTTCCAAGCCTTTAATTTTACGAGACGCCTTACAAGCAAAAAGCCGAGAAATGAACCCGACAGGCTGCTGACAAGGAAAGCCGGCAAAAAGAAAAAGGCGCCCGCTGCTGTTCCCATCAGCAATTTGGCATAAGGAACAGCAAATAAAGGAGCAATCACTCCTGAACCGGCTACTTCTCCGATCGAAGCGGCCCATGTCCGGCTTGTTTTCCGATAAATGTAGCCGGCAAGAAATGCACCAATCATGCCGCCTGGAAAAGCCAGCAGCGAACCGGTCCCCATTAGGTTTCTTAGCAGGCCTGTAACAAAAGCAATAATCACCGCCGGCCCCGGTCCAAGCAATACACCGGCCACCACGTTAACCGCATGCTGGACAGGATAAGCCTTCGCCACGCCAGCGGGGAACCAGACTAGCGAAGAGCCAAAGGTGGCAATCGCTGTAAACAGAGCCATATAAGCCATTCTTTGCAGTTGATTCACCGATATTCCTCCAATACAAAAAAGCCGCATCCCCATCTGGATACAGCTGCTGTAAGTAAAATAGTAATCAATGCTCTACTTTCCTACGCTGGTATCAACCAGATCAGGTTCAAAGAGTTGAAAAGCCCCATGCTTTTCTCTCAGCCTGTAACAGGCACCTCTAGTAGCTTCTTATTCAATTCTCTCTATATTATAGGATGAAATCGTTAAAATAGAAAGAGGCAACGGCAGGATTCTCTCTATTTTGAAAATCTTTCCGGATAAACTCCTGCTGTTTGTGCCCGCAAAGGCAAGATGATAAGCCTTTTGGCGTCTTTGAATAAACTGTTTTTTCACCGCGCTTGTGCCTTCCTCATTCGTCTTTCGACCTCTTCCCAGCACACAATGTGCCACCAATTATCAATATAATCTGCCCGTTTGTTTTGATATTTTAAATAATAGGCATGCTCCCACACATCAAGCACAAGCAAAGGAACAACATCCCATTGGCTCAAATTCTGATGCTTTTCAGCTTGCAGTATTTCCATCCGCTGCGCTTGCGGTGCCCATACGAGAATGGCCCAGCCTCCGCCCTCTACGTTTTGAGCCGCTTGGGAAAATTGTTTTTTAAACTCTTCAAAACTGCCAAACGACCGGGAAATTTCACGGTTTAATGACCCCGGCGGGCTTCCTCCGCCATGCGGGCACATCACTTTCCAAAAGATCGAATGCAAATAATGACCCGCTCCATGAAAAGCAAGCTCTCTTTCCCAGTGTTTGACGAGTTCAAACTGGTTATTTCGCCGCGCCTTTTGCAGCTCTAATTCTGCTTTATTCAAACCGTCTACATAGCTCTTATGATGACGGTCATGATGAAGCCGCATTGTGCTTTCATCAATATAAGGCTCTAATGCATTGTAGCCATAAGGAAGAGGCGGAAGCTTATGCCCTCCGATCGGGACTTGCTCCGCTCTTTCCGGCTGTTTTTCCGTCTCGGCAGCCAACACCCTATCATAGAGCTGGCACCATTCTTTGTTAAGCTCTTGAATCTCAAGGTATATGGCATCTGCTTCTTCTATTGTCACTGTCGATAAGCGCTCATCAATCTCCCCGACCTGCTTTTTCCACTTCTCAACCTGCTTCAAATCAATCGATTCATGCTGCAGGGCACACAAGGCTTCACACCATTTTTTTGCCTCTTTTAAATAAAATTGATATTTTTCCACTGCCGCTCCTCCTTTTTTGGCCGTCATTTCAACATATGCATTCTGCTCAGTGGCGTTCTTCCTTGCCCGCTCCTCTCCCTCAACCGATGAATTTGGCTGAACGCCGCACAATAAAAAAACTGCCCGGCAGCCATGATGCCAATGGTTGCCGGACAGCCTCTATATCAGCTTGAGATGTGTATTTCATGCTTGATTGATTGTTTAAATTTAAACCAAACGAAAATAATACTAACAATTAAAATTAATCCGAGATAGCCAACGAGCGGGTACAGTGTCCCTACCAGTTTGACAAAACCAACAAAGCTTGCCAAAAATGCGGCCGCTGCGGAAATAATGACTACTGGGGTAAATGACTTGCCGCCGGACGGCACGACCCTTGCTGCAAAAGCATAAATCATTCCAACAGACGTGTTGTAAATCATTGCCAACAATACAAGAGACATAAGATAACCGGCAATAGGCGAAATTTCATTAGCTATGTGAACAATCGGCATATCGGCTTCTTGAATGGCTCCAAAGTCTAAATGCATGATGACATTAATTAAAAGAATCAACAATCCAAGACCCAGCCCTCCAAAAAGACCTCCGATCCCGGCTGTTTTTTCGTTTTTCTCTGCCCCGCCAATTAAGGCTAAAATGGCTGCTCCAGCCGCAATATTATAAGAAACATATAATACCGCTCCTGTCATCCAATGAGAAGCTGCTGTCTGCCCGCTTTTTCCTAATTGCATAATCTCTGAAACATCGCCTTTATACTGAAGAATGGAATAAATAAAAACGATAAAAATCATAATAAAAAGAAAAGGTGTGATCAAGCTGATCACCGATATGATTTTCTGAAGGTTGAAGCATAGGGTGACAGCTGTTACCCCCGCCATAATCAGGCTGCCGTATAAAGCGTCAATGCCAAATTGCTGTTCAAAAATCGCCCCGCTGCCAGCAATCATCACCGCTGCTACTCCGAACAGGAAAAATGTAATCAGTGCATCTACGAACAATCCGATCCATTTCCCGCACATCAAGTAAATCACATTTTTGTGTGAGTCTGCCCCCCATACGGGAACCAATCTGCAGCAGCTGCATGCCCAAAAAGGCAAATAACACTGTAGCTATACATGTACCGACCACGCTGATCCAGCCAAAACTCGTAAAAAACTGTAAGATTTCCTGCCCGGAAGCAAATCCCGCCCCTACAATGACTCCAATATATGCTCCTGCAATTTTAAATGCGTTAGTCATACGATCACCCTCTTATGTTTGAATATTCTGAACTCAGCGCATATAACTCAGAGAACCTGGAAAATCCAGATTTTCTCTGAGCTGCCTGCTGTTTGAAAGCCTTATTATAAGGAGTATGTTTTTTCCTTTAGCATAAATTTCTTTACTGCTTCAAGGTCAATATCATATCCGATTCCTGGTTTCTGCGGCACCTGGATTACACCATCCTTGACGATTACCTCCGGTGTAATAATATCTTGCTCCCAATACCGCGAGGAAGCGGCCGTATCGCCAGGAAGCGTAAAATTGCTTAATGTGGTCAGTGCAACGTTATGGGCTCTGCCTACGCCTGCTTCAAGCATCCCCCCGCACCAGACAGGCACGCCTTGTTCCTTGCATAAGTCATGAATCCGCTTCGATTCTGTCAATCCACCGACACGGCCAATTTTAATGTTAATGATTTGGCAGCTGCCGAGCTGCAAAGCTTTTCTGGCATCTTCATAAGAATGAATGCTTTCATCCAAACAAATCGGAGTTGTTAACTCTTTTTGAATGACTGCATGGTCGACAATGTCATCCGACGCAAGCGGCTGCTCAATCATCAGCAGCTGAAACTCATCCAGCTTTTTCAATTGCGGAAGATCTTCCAGACGATAGGCGGAATTTGCATCAGCCATTAATTGAATATCTGGGAAGGAGCGGCGGATTTCCCTGATGACATCGACATCCCAGCCTGGCTTGATTTTCACTTTAATCCGCTTATATCCTTCATCCACATGCTGTTTGATGATAGTTAGCAAGTCATCAACTGTTTTTTGAATGCCGATGCTGATTCCCACGTCAATCGTTGTATTCTCCCCTCCAAGAGCCTCGTAAAGCGGCATGCCTTTTCTTTTTGCATACAGATCCCATACAGCCCCTTCAATTGCTGACTTAGCCATATTATTTTTTCTGATCGGCTCGAAGATGGCTGAAATGTCATCCGGATGGGAGATCGTTTGACCTGTCAATAAAGGAATCAGAAAATCTTCCATCATGTGCCAGTTGGTCTTTAACGTTTCTTCATTATAAGATGGTGAAACAAAAGCCACTGATTCTCCCCAGCCGGAAGTTCCTTCTTCATCTTTCACCTCGATTAAAATAAATTCTTTATCTTGGACCGTTCCAAAGCTAGTGGTAAACGGAAACTTCATTTTCATTTGTAAATGGCGCAGTGTAATTTCTTTTAGCTTCATTTTTTCTCTTCCCTTCTCGTTGTCAACCGAAAATCTTTAACAAACAAATAATAGTTCACCGGCTCTTGCGGACGCTGGATCAGCTTAACAGCCGTGTATCCGCTGGCAAACAGCTGCACAAAGATCTCCCGTATATCCAGCCGCCATTTCAAGGCTAAGTCAAATGAATGACGCTTAATCTCTTGAAATTTCCGCGGAACGGGCACAAGCAGTGCCTCTTCAGCCAGGTACTCCGGATGAAGAAGGGAGATTTTCGGACACCCTTCCTCTGTGCTTCCGTATTCTGCAAACACTTTCGCCTGCTCCTCTGAGAATACGAAATCGCTGTTCACATAATCACTTTGAATCCACCAATCTACCTTCAATCGATCGGTCGGCAGTCCGGCATTCAGCCCGTCATTCATTTTACCGTAGCAATTGACTTCATATGTAGAACAAACCGCTTTTAATTTCGTTAAATTCAAATAAGCATTCACGCCCTCAAGCGGATCAAACGTCCAGGTGACCTGCTCATAGCCAAGACGGGCCGCTTCCCGCTTTTGCGCATGTTTCAAAGCTTCCCCGATTCCCCGTTTTTGATAATCCGGATGAATCCCCAGCATGTGGGAACACAAATAAGAAGAACCATCTGAAAATCCAGCAAAGCCGTAGCTGAAACCAATTAAACTTTCTTCCTGAAAAGCACCAAGCAGCAGCCCTCCATTTTTATGGGCAGTCAATGTTTGATGAATCGGAATCGGTGCCATGTCCCACGTATCCTTCTCCAACTGCTGCATTTTTTCAAAGTCTGCCCGGTCATTAAATGGCCGAATATGATAATTTCCCAAGTTGAATTCACCTCTTCATTTACTCAAAAGTTTATATGATTCGTCTCTGCCAAGTTTTCAATCCTGGCTTATCCCTATATCCCAATTATGGAATTTTCTGACTTTTATAGTTGCATGCCTGCAGCTTTCGCTCAACCTGTTTAAAAATAAAATAAATGGTCGGCATTCACTTGCTCATATTTTTCCTGCCGGTTGCCCGCCTCTTCCGAGTATTGAACATACAATCCAGCCATCATAGCATTGAGCAGGGAAAAAAGCGGAGGGAAAACATCCAATGTTGAGTTTTCCTGGCTCCCTACACCAAGAACTAAATCGCTGAATTCCGCCACGGGGGCTGATGCCGAATCAGTCAAGCTAATAACAAAGACTCCCCGTTTCTTCGCCATTTCCGCGATGTGAACCGTTTCTTTTACATATCGGTGAAAGGTAATTCCGATAAAAACCGACTCTTGATCCATGTTTTGCAGAATCGTGACCAGATCATCCAGCCCCGGCTGAATTAACTTTACATGGTCCCTTACAAGTCCCAAGGTAAATGCGAACCACTGGGCAGGGGCAAACGATGTTCTCATTCCGGTTAAAAAAACATTTTTGGCGTTCATGATTTTATTCACTGCCAGCTGAATCTCTTCCTCGGAAATTGTATCGATCACTCTTTGAATGTTTTCTTTGTCTTTTTGCATCACTTTAGCAAAAAAGTGCGGCTGCTGGGCCATCTCCATTTTAGAAGAATAGTAACGGCTTAAGCTGCTTTGATGCTGAATCAGATACTCACGAATAATAGACTGCAAATGAGCATATCCTTTCAGCCCAAGTGAATAGCAGAAGCGGATCACTGTTGTTTCGCTAACGGAAGTTTGTTTGCCCACTTCGCTTGCAGGCAGCAAAGCGACTTTTTCAGGAAAATGAAGAACATATTTTCCTACTTTTTGCTGGCTTTTAGATAAGGAAGAACATTTCTCTTTTATTAAATCGAGTATTTCCATGTTTACTTCTCCTTAAATTGAAGTATAAACACCATTTCCTTATAATATGAAGCTGAAACTTCATAATAGAATATAAAATATCATAACTTCTAGGGATTCACAACCTTTTTTCTGACTATTCCGTAAAAAGAATGCTATCGAAATTTAAAAAAGAAGCATATTTTTTGGCGCTAAGGGAAAAAGAAAAACAATTAGTCTAGCAAGAAAGGAGAGATCCTATGCCTTCCAAATGGACCAAGCTTGCCGCCGGCCCGCTTCTTGCTGCTTTGATGCTTGGAGCATGCAGCGGAAACGATGAACCGGACGAAAAAGAAAAGCCGGTTATGGACGAGCCGACAGATAAAATAGAGGAGGATGAAGATAACCAAGGCGGCTCTACTGAAAAAAATGCCGAAAACGATGGCAATCCTGAAGAAGGAGACAAGGAAGAAGATCCGGGTATTGATAAAGAAGATACGCAAATGGACGGAAATTAATGAAAAAGCTCTGCACATGTGTTAGCGTGCAGAGCTTTTTTGCCGAATCTACTTACAAAGCTTCAGTAATAATGACTCCCCGTTTGGCCATTTCCTTAATGTATTCATCGCCCGGGACGATTTGTTCGGGAGGATAAACGCCGGTCTTGGTAATGCTCCCGCTCCCAATCATTTGGGCAACCACAGAAATAGTATTCGCCGTCGCCCGCGCCATGGCTGTTACGTTATTGGTTTGATCTTTATGCGTAATCATTTCATATGTTCTGCCGGCTTTGCTTCCTTCCTTTACTCCTTTCGTTTCTACTCTTAACAGCACGACATCCTCTTTATCTTTTAAATCAACAATTGGATCGAGCGTTTTCAACAGCACATCCCTGGGCTTCACCTGCATGCCGTTTACCTCAACAGTATAATCGGCACGGGTTAAATTTAAATCCACAAGCAATTTGAATTTCTCAGCATGCCCCGGGTAACGGACAGTTTTATATTCCAGACACTCCAGCTCAGGATAGGAATAAGAAAGTGTTGATGTTCCTCCTGCGGTGTGAAAAGCTTCCAGCGGCCCAAACTTTTCAAAATGGATAGGCTCCACCTCTGACAAAGATGGAATTTCTCTTTTTTGGCCATTCCTGATAATGAAGGATGGATCAGTATAATGATCAAAGACGCCTTCCATGGAGAATACATGGTTGTATTCAAGCGGCGGCTCCGGCCGCAACGGGATTCCACCTACATACAGCTTGATCGATTCCGCTTTGTCCAACTGACTGGCCCCGTAACCCGCTAAAATATTTATCATCCCGGGAGCCACGCCCAGATCAGGAATCAGTGTTACACCAGCTTCTTTTGCTTCGTCGGTCATTTCCAGCACTCGTTCAGTTGCCTGGCCAATATGCCCTCCGAGATCGACGGAATGTACACCAGCTGCAATCGCTGCCTTTGCTACCGCCACATTAAACGAATAGAATAAAGCATTTATAACTACATCATGCTCTTTCATTAAACTGATGAGCTGTTCTTCGTTTGAGGCATCCACAAACGCTGCCTGCAATTTCGGAGATTGAAGGATTTCACATGTCCGCTTTGCCTTTTCCACATCATAATCAGCCAATGTAGTTTTGGCCACTCCTTGACAATTCACCAAGTCCCTTGCCGCTTCTTTTCCCATTAGTCCAGATCCTAATACTAAGACGCGCATGTTTGGTCCCTCCCTGTTTGTTTCCTTTGTACATAACAGTATATGAGCCAAAACCGATTTCTTGATCTGAAACATTTGAAATAGCCTGCTGTAGGTCTATCTGCAGCAGGCAGGCCGCCTCAACAGAAAAAGTGAAGGACTGCAAAAAAAGAGCATAGCCGCCCCTTCAGGCGGACATCTGCTCTTCTCTGTTCGTTATATGATTCATTTGATTGGGAGCTGCTTCTTCATTTATCAGAAACTTCGCAGCTTTCATCTGTACAGGCTGCGCCACTGCTTGCCTCTTCAGACAGGTCCTTTAACACAGGCTTCCCGTTTTCCTCTTCCCATACCTGCTGCAGGGCGGATTTGAATACATCCACCGGCTGCGCTCCGGAAACAGCATATTTATTGTTCAACACAAAAAATGGAACACCTTGCACACCAAGCTGACGCGCTTCCTCTTCATCCGCGCGCACGTCCTCTGTCAGGCGGCTTCCTTGCAAAAATGAAAGCGCCTCTTTCTCATCCAGCCCGACGGCAGCGGCTATATTAGCTAATACTTGAGCATCACTAAGGATAAGCGAATCCGTGAAATAGGCCTTTAACAGCTGTTCAGTGATCTCCGCTCCTTTCCCTTTTTCCGCAGCAAACTTGGCAAGACGGTGGGCATCAAGCGTGTTGACCGGCTTCATCTGTTCAAAGTTGAACGTCAGGCCGGCTTCCTTGGCCTGTTCAGCGATTGAAGCATTGGTCGCTTTTGCCTGTTCAACGCTCATTCCATATTTTTTAGCCAGCATTTCATGAATGCTCTCTGAAGCTTCCTTTGGCGCATCAGGGGCTAGTTCATAGCTTTTGAAGCGAATAGTCACTTGCTCTTTAAACGAAACGCCGGCTAATGCTTCTTCCAACCGCCGCTTTCCGATATAACAGAACGGACAAACAAAATCTGACCAAATCACAATCTCCATGTTTTTCTCCTTTTAAAAAAGTTTTTCTTTCTTTATCATACCGGACCATATGAGCAATAGAAAGCAGAAACGCTTGGCCTGCCGCAGCAAAGCGCCGTTCTGTATAAGCCTCTGGCATGGACAGGCTTTGTTTCTTTCTTCAAGATCCGGGTATACACAGAGCAACCTATGATTGAGGAGGTGCTTTTCATGCCGCATACAGGAGAAACTCCAGGAAAAGGCGATTATCAATGTAAGCAATGCGGACAGGTTATCACGGTGGATGAAGATAAGGACCGGCTCCCTCCTTGTCCGGAATGTCATGAAACAGAATATAAAAGCGCGTAAATAAAAAAGCAGACTAGAAAACGGCTTTCTTCGCTTGTCCTGCATCTCACTTCCCAGGGAGGAAGTGAGATGTTTCAGCTAAGCAGCGACGAAACCGGAAACATCCCGAAGAGGCTTGAACAAAGCTTTATTGATGATGGGACTGAACCGGGGTCTCCGCTTCTTCCAGCTGATCCAGCGCCTGCTGCAAGTCCTCCCAAATATCCTGTTTCGCTTCCAGACCGACAGACAGGCGGATCAATTCATCGGAAATGCTCATCTGCTTTCTCGTTTGCTCAGGAATACCCGAATGGGTCATTGTAGCCGGATGCTGAATGAGTGTTTCTGCATCGCCCAGGCTGACGGCAATTTTGATAAACGACAAATCATTCAGCAGCTTTTGCGCTTGCTGCTTGCTTCCGTGAATTTCAAAAGAAATCAGTCCCCCTCCCTTTCTCATTTGTTTTTCCATAATTGCGAAATCCTTGCCTGCTTGATCGCCTGGATAGAAGACACATTTCACTGCCGGATGTTTTTTTAATTGTTCTACAATGTATTCCGCATTTTCACAGTGGCGGTCCATACGCACCGGCAATGTTTTCATTCCTCTTAATAACAGCCAGGCATCAAAAGGGGAAATGACCCCGCCGACATCTTTTAAAGTAGTCATGGCAATAGTATGCATCATTTCTTTCGTTCCGGCTGCCAGTCCGGCAATCACATCTCCATGTCCGCCGATATACTTTGTGGCGCTGTGCAAAACAATATCACAGCCGGCCTGCAGCGGCTGTTGGAGATACGGCGAGGAAAAGGTGTTGTCCACCACGACTGGAATATCATGTTTTTTGGCAACCCGTGCTACTAACTCAAGGTCGATTAATTTCATTGTCGGATTGATTGGAGTTTCTACATAAATACAAGTTGTCTCCGGACGAATCAGCTGTTCCATTTGTTCTGCTGTTTCCATTGCACAAAAATCATGGGTAATTTGATATTTCTCATTCAGCAGCTCAAGGAAACCGAACGTGCATCCATAAACACCCTGTGAACATAAAATATGGTCTCCACCCTTTGTCAAAGCAACTAGTACAGCTGATACAGCAGCCATTCCCGAAGCGAATGCAAGACCGGCCTCGGCTCCTTCAAGCTCGGCAATCCTTTCTTGTAAAGCATTGACGGTCGGGTTGCCCAGCCGTGAGTAAATAAAGCCTTCTTCTTCTCCTGCAAAGCGCTTCTCCCCCTGTTCAGCGCTGTCAAAGGTAAAAGTGGAAGTTTGAAAAATAGGAGTAGCGAGGCTGCCTAAATGCTGTTTTGCATCATAGCCCGCATGAATTACTGCTGTTTCCATGTTTTTGAACTTTTCTGTCATCTCTTTTCGCTCCCTTAATAAAATCACAAACTTTTCATCATTCTCGTTCCTTACTATTTTATAATAAATTCAGAAAATTGACAGCGCTTTCCACTTAATAAAAAATTCAGCGGCTTACTATCCTGCTTTCACGCGATTTTTTTGATCCCATTCAGCAAAAATTAACAAAGGGCCAGCACTTATACCATGCGGCCCTTCTATATCCTATCAAAATAAGAGAACCGCCATGTTTACCTATGATCGCGGTTCATCGCTCTGACCTTTTCCCTGACTTCCTCAATATTTCTCATCTTGTTATCCCAGCAAGCTTGGCTTAAATCAACAGGATATTCCTCCGGATTCAGCGAACGTTTATGCTCCTTCCACAGCAATTGAAGATTTTCTTTCGCAAAGGTTCTGATTTCTTCAATATCCGGCTGCACATAAACTAACCGGCCCTCCTGGAAAATACATTCATGCAGTTCCCGGGCTTCAAAATTAGTCACAAACTTGCTAATGAATGTGTGGATCGGATGAAACATTTTCAGCCGCTCTTCCGCTGACGGATTTTCATCCTCCATTGCTAAGTAATCGCCTTCCGACTTGCCATTTTGCTTATTAATAATCCGATACAAGCGTTTTAATCCAGGCGTTGTTACTTTTTCAGGATTTCCGGAAATTTTAATCGTGTCCTCCATCGTGCCTTCTTCATTTTCAATCGATACAAGCTTATAAACTGCTCCTAAAGCAGCCTGATCAAAAGCCGTGATTAATTTTGTGCCGATTCCCCAGCCGTCGATTTTTGCGCCTTCTGCCTTTAAGTTCATAATTGTATATTCATCTAAATCATTGGAAGCAATGATCTTCGTATCATGAAAACCGGCGTCATCCAGCATTTTTCTCGCTTTTTTTGATAAATAAGCTAAATCGCCGCTATCTAGGCGGATGCCTGCGAAATTGATCCGGTCTCCAAGCTCCTTCGCGACTTTAATGGCTGTCGGCACGCCTGATTTAAGCGTATCGTACGTATCCACAAGAAAAACACAATCCTTGTGGCGCTCAGCATATTTATGAAAAGCTGTATACTCATCTTTATAGGTTTGAACGAGCGAATGCGCATGCGTCCCGGAAACCGGAATGCCGAACAGCTTGCCTGCCCGTACGTTGCTCGTTCCATCAAAACCGCCAATGTAGGCTGCTCTTGTTCCCCAAATAGCCGCGTCCAGCTCATGCGCCCGCCGGCTTCCAAATTCCATCGCTGCTTCTTTACCGACTACTTGCTTGATACGGGAAGCTTTTGTAGCAATTAATGTCTGATAATTAACGATGTTCAGCAAGGCGGTTTCAATAATTTGCGCTTCTGCAAGGGGCGCTTCCAGCCTCAGAATAGGCTCATTGCCGAATACCATCTCGCCTTCGCGCATCGCCTTCAGTGTACCCGTAAACGTCATTTCTTTTAAATAAGCCAAAAAGTCTTCCGCATAGCCCAATTCATCACGCAAATAACAGATGTCGCTTTCTGAAAACCTGAAGTTCTGAAGGTATTCTATAATTCGTTCTAGACCAGCAAAAATCGCATAGCCATTACCGAATGGGAGTTTTCTAAAGTACAGCTCAAATACGGCTTTTTTGTTATGAATACCGTCATTCCAATAAGTTTCAGCCATATTAATTTGATATAAATCCGTATGCAAAGCCATTCCGTCATCTTCAAAACGCTTATTCATCTTTACTCTTTCCCTCCACAATTAAATCACTTTGGCTGCTAAACAATCTTGAAAATGACGCAATGCCCACTCATGGCCCGTCTGATTGAAGCTCGCAACCGCATCACGGTGAATAGTAATTGAATAACCTTTATTAAACGCATCCATTGCTGTATGCAGCACACAAATATCGGTGCACACACCAACTAAATGAATCTCAGTGATTCCCCGTTCCCGAAGCCGAATATCCAGGTCTGTCCCTACGAAAGCGGAATAACGGGTTTTATCCATATAGTAAAGCTGTTTGTTTTCCTTGTGCTGCTGATAAACTTCCTCCAGCCGCCCATAGAGCGCTCGCCCTTCTGTGCCGGCAATATTATGAGGCGGGAACAGCTGCGTCTCCGGATGATAGGGGTCCCCTTTTGTATGTATATCAATGGCCAGCACAACCAAATCGCCGTCCGCCAAAAACTTTTCTGTCAGTGAAGCAATCGACTCCTCAATCTCTACCGCCGGCTGGCCGACCGGCAGCGCCCCATTTACAAAATCAATCGTGTAATCAACGTTGATCAATGCTTTTTTGCCCATATTTCTCCATGCCCCCTTATGTGATATTCTTCACTTATAAATGCTCTTGACTGGATTATATTCATTAAAACGATAAAGCGTTGTTTTAAATTTAGAGTTTCTTTGGGTCGTTTTCGGGCGGCCATCCTCATTTAGCACTTTTTCAAGAAAAGGGAACTTCGGTGCCTTTCGCCAAAAAAACGGTTCAGACTTCACTACTTCTTCGACCAAGTCACCTGACACGCATAAAATCATATGCCGCAGTTCAGACAAGGTAAATTCTTCTGGCAAAAACTCTTTAGCAAGGGTTGTCTGCAGCATCTCCAGCTGAATTTTCTCCAATGCCTCTTTGATAATGAATTGATGGTCAAAAGCAAGCGGCAGCTGAAGTGCTTCTTGAACCGGAAATAAGCGCACATCGATGGCATCATCGCCAGCTTTTCTGCCCTCTAATAGATGTTCCGGCACCGCCGCATAATAAGCATTAGAAATCATCCAGCCCCGGGGATCACGCCCTTCCTTGTCATAGACAGCATAGTGCTTTAAATAAATTCCGCTTAGGCCGGTTTCTTCTTTCAGCTCTCGCATCGCTGCCTCAAGGGCTGTTTCATCTGGTGATACAAATCCCCCCGGCAGCGCCCATTTGCCGCCTTCAATATTCGGCTTCCCTTCGCTGTTTTGCAAAGCTCTCTTAATTAAAAGAAGATGAAGAGAGCAAGAAAACTCTGCTTTTTCGTCTGGTTTAATGGTGAAAATAACAATATCGCTTGTATATCCATCCGGAGTGCGATACTGTCTACTATCATACTCCTTTAACGCCTCGCTGTGGGAAATAAATTTATCCACTTGCTTTTTTCCCCCTAAATAATAATTTTAAAATTAATGATTAATCAATCGTTAATCAAAATATACATGAAATAAAATTGAATAACAAGCTTTCTTTTTCCAAAAATCTGCTATTCAATCTTCTGTTGGCTATATTTTTTAAGTTTTCTCATAAATTGTACGATTTTACAGGCATTTGACGAATGCTTAAACAGAATGCATAAACTGCTGTTAAAAAAAGACAAAAAAAATGAGGCTCTTCTGCCCCTGATATTGCTGTTTATTTTATGCACCCTTTTGGATTCTCGGCCGTTGGCTGATAGCTTTTAAGATTGATATTTTGTCTTGGGCAGTTAACATTCTCCAACTTTTTACTTTTATTTTCATGCTGAATCCCACCTTTATATGATGTTAAAAATATTTTATCATCTGGTATTCATTGCCTGATTTCCTGCTCATTTGCTGTTCAATCCTCTTACTCTATAATTACCGTTTTTTAAGAAAAATAAAACAAAATTCGTTCCACAAAAAATGACTAAAATCCGCAAAAAACTTGTTTTCAGCAGCTGCTGTGAGCATAGCCAAAAACTATTTTCCCTCTATTATTTCCCCAAGAGAAAAAATATTCAGTAAAAGGTTTATTGACCGTCAAGGTGGGTACATAATAACTACAAGGCGGAACTGCCGAACGAAGGAACGGGTAAACAGGCGTTTACAAGTGACTTCCAAGGATGAAAGGCACAGCCTTGGCGGAAAATTTGCTTTACTGACGAAAGGCGCGCTCGTCCGGAACCGATTGATTTAGGTTTCACCTGCTAGTGTTGAATCAGTAAATATAGTTTTTTGCAAAAGTGCAATTGAGGACAGGCTGGAGAACATCCACTGAAGAGGATAGTAACTAACTGTTTTATGACTCCCTTCCCTAAGTGGACAAAGAGCCGATGTAGATACAAACCATTCTGGCAGCAAGTCTTCTCGTCAGAAGAACGAACATTAAAATGATTAAGCAAGTGAATAAAATTTTCCGCGTGCGCCTCCCTCTTGCAGGGACGAAAAAAGCATGTTTCCCTATGAAACATGCTTTTTTTGTTGATTGTTTATTTCGGACTTTCTCCCCGTCCTCCATACTGCTTCACCCCTGACGGCTATCATACTCTCCCTTTTTCATGCATAAACTAAGTAAAATTAAAAAATAGGAGGAGTTGTTATGCCCTCTATTATCAACATTTACAGCTTAAAAATTAACAACGTTTCTAACAATGGCTCAATCAATATTGGAGACGCCCTTCATAACGCCCACACAGCCAATACAAAATCCCAAGGAACGAATTCTTCCTTTGGCGATATTTCCCCAACCGAATCCACTATGGAAAACGTCTTTTTCGATCCTGATTTGAACGATATGGGCGATATTGCAAACCCGGCTAACGTCAATTCCTCACAGATGTAGAGAAGCTTCACTTTTATGCCTGATTGACAAATATAGCCTAAAAGAGCGAAGTTTGTCGAGAATTCGAAGACTGTGGATAACAAAAAAGAGAATTTCTCGCAATTATTTGGGACACCTATCCTTTCTTTCATTCATGTTCCTCTTTTCTTCGCTTCTCATATAGTATTAGTAGACCGTCAAAGGAGGAAACTTGATGCCTTTTGTTATCAATATTTTTAACATCAAAACAAACGGAGTCACTCAAAATGGAAATATCGATGTTGGCGGCGTTGTCCATAACAGTCATACCGCTAATACGAAGTTCGTCGGCGGCAATATATCCTTAGGCGACTTTTCACCTTCTTCTTCCTGTATGGGCAATGGAATGCTCGACGGTGATATCAGTGATCAAGATCAGATCGCCAATCCTTCCATGCCTGTCAGCAATCAGTTTTAAGCAAAAGAAAGGAGCACGGTTATGTTTCCTTTTCAATCCCCCTTTCCCTTAATGAATGATTGGCAAAAATGGATGAAGCATGTAAATGAGCAGGAAGTTGAAAAATATGTACAAAATATCTTGTCTTCTTCTTTGCCTTCAACGTGGCAAACAAATGGGGAACCAGTGGATTTCTTGAGAAAACAAGCGGCGGATGACACATCCTCTTCTTCTCCGGAAGAAACTTTTTCTTTGCAGGAAACCGTCTTCGAAACTCATGAAGCCGTTTATGTGCGAGTTCCTGTTTCCAACCCTGGTATTTTTAACGATTTAAAAATTTTTCACACATCCAATCAGCTCATCCTAGAAGGCTTGCCTGCGCCTGATTCCAAAAAGGTCATTGTTCTCCCGGCTATCGTCAAAAGAAAAGGAGCCGCTGCCCAACACAAGGACGGAGTTTTACAAATCATGATTCCAAAGGAAATTGACTTTCAATATACAGAAATAGACGTCCGGCACTTAGACTAATCCGGCCGTCTCATTGACTGCTTTTCCCCAATGAAACTGAAGGAGGGAGGCTGCTGTGGACTTTGATAAATTTAAACAATGGATGGAATTTGCCCAGAACTATCAAACCGGGGAATTTTGGAACTCCGTCTTTGATGCGTCAAAGGGCGAATTAATGACCAAGGAACCTGCCCACTCTAAACAAAAGTTTCCGCTGGTTGATATGCTCATAGACGAATCGAGAGTCGTGCTAATTATCGAACTGCCGGGCTTAACAAAGGAGGAGGTTCACCTGCTAGTATCCGGAAACATGCTTACCATTCAAGGAACAACCTCTCTTCCCTTTGACATGAAGCCGGTTTTGAAGGAGCGTCATCAAGGAGAATTTAAAAGAACTATCCAGCTTCCTGAACCTGTGGAAAGCAAAAACATTTCTGCCAGATTTCATAATGGCTTGCTTTTTTTAAGCTATTTTCGCATCAAATTAAAGGAAGAGCCGATTTCTATCGATTAGCTTTATGCTCGCATAAAAGATGAATTCTTTAACTGCAGGCTCTGTTTATCAGCGGTGCCAGCTTCTGCCGAAGTGAATTCCTGCATTCACGGGCTGAGCATCAGCATAATCTTTTAGAGTCGCCTTATTATACAAAAAGCGTGGGGATTAAATGTGACAACTATCTCTAATGAACTTGCAATCGTGCTTAACAAGCTTAATGACCAAATTCAACATGTCACAAACGAGCTGAATAAGCTCCAAAAGCGAGTAAATGACCCTGTCATTGTTTCCCACTCCCTGCCCAAAAGCTTGGAACAACTGATTGCTGCAAAAACGGAAGAATACTTGGCGGAACAAAATCGTTTATTGAACGAGCAGTTGAAGCAGTCACAAAAACAGCTGGCTGTCTTAGAAAACCAAACAGTCCCCCGCTTACAAAAGAAAATCGAAGAGCTGGAAAAGCAAGTTTCTCATCTTCAAACGGTTTCTGCTGCCCAGCCTCTTGTTTTTCAAGAGTTTTCAATTGAACGAGTGTACTTAGATAAATACGAGCAAACAACTAATTTAGGCCAATTAGGGATTCGAGAGTTAACTGGAAAGCTGCATATCGGCGCTGTTCATGCAGCCGATCCAGCCGATGGACAATCAGAGAAGCAAGAACCAAAGGACGGGCAATCACAAGCAGAACCAGAAAAGCCAGAGGATGGAGTCTGAGCTGTTTTCTAGGCAAGACTGCCAAGAAAGACTGTTTGATTTACCGGAAACAGGGTAATTTAATCATGATGAAAAGCGATTCCACTGCTGATGAAATCTATAGAAGATCGACTATCAACAAGTAAGGAGTTTACATTTATGTCTCTCACACCTGAGCAGCGTATTGAGCTGCACGGCTTTAATAATTTAACCAAAACATTAAGCTTTAATATGTATGATATTTGCTATGCGACGACCGAGGAAGAGCGGGATGCCTATATTGAATATATTGATGAACAATACAATGCGGAGCGTTTAACTAATATCTTGAAGACAGTAGCCAAAATGATTGGCGCTCATGTGCTAAATATCGCCAAGCAAGATTACGTTCCCCAAGGAGCGAGCGTGACATTGCTCGTCTCAGAAGGACCCGTCGTTGAGGTGCCGGCTGAATCGCTGGAAGAATCCCCAGGCCCGCTGCCTACCTCTGTTACTATGCACTTAGATAAAAGCCATATTACTGTTCATACCTATCCAGAATTTCATCCGCATGAAGGCATTAGCACATTTCGGGCGGATATTGATGTTTCTACCTGCGGCGAGATTTCTCCGCTGAAAGCTCTAAACTATTTAATCCATTCCTTTGATACCGATATGATGACGATCGACTATCGGGTGCGCGGCTTCACGCGGGATAAAAACGGTCATAAGCTCTTCATTGACCACGATATCAATTCGATTCAAAATTATATTCCCGACGAAGTGAAACAGCAGTACGACATGATTGATGTAAACGTGTACCAGCAAAATATTTTCCACACAAAATGCAAACTAAGAGAGTTTGATTTGGACAACTATTTATTTGGCCACTCGCCAGATGAGCTTTCTCCGCAGGAAGTTCGGGAAATCACAGAGAAATTAAAAATGGAAATGGACGAAATTTTTTATGGACAAAATATCCGGCAGTCCAGTCAGCCTTGAGAACGACGGTGCTGAGCATAACCCCCAGAAGAATAGGGCTTTTCTGGGGGTTCTTTGATTCATTCACATGGCCATCCATTGCCCTATAGGCGGCTCACCTCCTCCTGCCATTCATATAAACGAAAAACAATGCGTCCTTTGATGACTTCTTTTTGGGCTTGATTAACGGCAGCTGCATCAAAGTAAAGTTTATTTGAATGTTTTTTCGTCAGTTGAGCTTTCAAGGTTAAGCGCTCATGAAGCTGGACCATCTCTTTAAAACGGACGGAGTAATCCTCAATGAATCCCTCTTCATAATAAGGAGTGAAGAGCTTAGCCAGATTGCCCATTGTCCACATGCCATGGGCGATAACCCCCGGCAAACCAGCTTTCTCCGCTTCTTGATCAACCGTATGAATAGGGTTAAAGTCCCCAGAGGCACCCGCATATTGAATAAGATCCAGCCTAGTCACAGGAGCAAGCTCTATGTCTTGCAGCTGTTCGCCAACTGAATAATGAGTTAGTTTGGCCAAGTGAGCATCTCCTTTCTCACCGCTTCATTGAGGATAATAATTTGTTTAGATGAAAAAATCAGCTTCCCTGAAGCCTCTTCTCCATAGTTGAGTACAAACAAAAAGCCCAGCTTCTCCTGGCTTCCTTCTTTTTCTACATAGTTTTTCACTTTCATCCAGCAGTATAACTCTTCTCCAACCAGCAGAGGCCGCTCATAATGGAAGGTTTGTTCCCCATGGATTAGCCCCTTTTGCGGCAGATGTAAGCCGTCAATGACTCCATAATCAAAGGTGATTGGAAAGGTGGGAGGCGCTAAATTCTCTTGATGCCTCGACCTCTTCCCTGCTTCTTCATCTATATAAATAGGATGCAAATCGTTAATGGCGGCTGCGAACTTCTTGACAGCTCCTCTTTCCACATAGTTTTTTATTTTTGTTGACTCCTTGCCGATGCTATGAAACAACCTATCTCCTCCTCCCATCAACTTTTTGGGCCTCCCGCCACATAGAGCACTTGGCCATTAATGAAAGAAGAACGCTCATCCGCGAAAAAAGCGGCCGCTTGAGCAATATCTGCCGGCTTGCCCGTTCTGCCGGCCGGAATTTGACTGGCACTGGCTGCCGCTAATTCCGCAAATGGAACACCTACTCTTTCAGCCGTCGCTTTCGTCATATCTGTCTCAATAAATCCCGGGGCAATGGCATTTACTGTAATCCCAAATTTCCCGAGTTCCATTGCCAGTGTTTTCGTCAATCCTTGAATTCCTGCTTTGGCCGTTGCATAATTTGCTTGTCCCCGGTTGCCGAGTGCGGAAGTAGAAGAAATATTAATCATTCTGCCGTACTGCTGCTTCACCATATACTGCTGAGCCGCACGGCAGGCGTAAAACGCCCCTTTTAAATGAACGTCCATCACCGTCTGCCAATCATCATCTGTCATTTTAAATAATAAATTATCTCTCAATACACCGGCGTTATTTACGAGAATATCAAGTGCGCCGAATTGTGCATTCACTTCTTGCATCGCTTGCTCAATTTCTTCCCGCTCTGTCACGCTGGCAACTTTTGCGTAAATGGAACCTCCCTTTTCTGCAAGCTCTCTTTCCGCTTCCCTGAGCGCTTGTTCGTTCACATCTACGATAGCGACATGAGCACCTTCTTCGGCAAAGCGCTTGGCGATTTCTTTGCCGATTCCCCGGCTGCCGCCGGTTACAAAAGCTGTTCTTCCTCTCAATATCCCTGTCATCTTTCCGCCTCCTCATCAGCAGACCGGAGCAGCTTAAATGTTCCGGTTCCTTTAGCTACAAGCTTCCCTTGTTCATCCTTAATTGTTCCTTCCACAAACGCTGTTTTATGTCCTCTCGAAAGGATTTCAGCCGTGGCAATTATTGCTCCAGCCGTTACCGGCGCAGTATAATGGACGGTTGAACTGGCCGTCACACATCGTGTTTTGGTTACTGAGCGTAAATGCATGCTCTGAACAAAATCTAAAACAGAGGCATAGACACCGCCATGCAACGTACCATTTGTGTTAAGCAAATCCGTTCTCATACTCAGCTTAATTTGCACATTTCCTTCTTCAAAACACAAAATCTCTAAACCTAGATGATGAAGGAAAGGACACTTTTCAAATTCTTTTACGATTTCTTCAAGCTGCAACCTGCATCCCCCTTTCTGTGACATTCAGCAAAATCAATGGCTGCCCTCTCTACTAATTAAGCTTTGCCTGACTCTTTTCCTTCCTGTCACCCCGTTTTTTTGGCAAGCAGCCTCAAAAAAGCAACGAAAAAAGCATCCCGGCAAGATCAGGATGCTTACAATACCTTACTTAAAAAAGCTTTTGTGCGCTCGTGCTGCGGATTAGAAAACAGCTCGACCGGCTCATTTTCTTCAACAATGTACCCGTTGTCCATAAAAATAACGCGATCGCCGACTTCCCTTGCAAAGCCCATCTCATGCGTCACTACAATCATCGTCATTCCGTCTTTAGCTAGCTGCTTCATCACTTCCAGCACCTCGCCAACCATTTCCGGATCGAGCGCTGAT
Source organism: Pseudobacillus badius (assembly GCF_002189605.1). Taxonomy (NCBI): domain Bacteria; kingdom Bacillati; phylum Bacillota; class Bacilli; order Caryophanales; family Bacillaceae; genus Pseudobacillus; species Pseudobacillus badius. Next base: position 145,711 of record NZ_MWMM01000001.1, on the reverse strand, counting down.
GTTGGTTCGTCGAATAACATGACTTTCGGCTCCATTGCCAAGGCCCGTGCGATGGCTACTCTCTGTTTTTGGCCTCCCGATAACGAATCAGGATAAGCTTTTGCCTTATCAGCCAGCCCCACCTTTTTTAAAAGAGCGAGCGCTTTTTCTTCGGCTTCAGCCCTCTTCATTCCTTTTACATGAACAGGAGCAAGTGTCACATTGTCCAGAATCGTTTTGTGCGGAAATAAGTTAAAATGCTGGAAAACCATGCCGACATCTTTGCGAATGTCGTTAATATTTGTTTTCTTATCGGTCAAGTCTTTGCCGGTTACATACACATGGCCTCCAGTCACAGACTCCAGCAAATTGAGACAGCGGATAAAAGTCGATTTTCCGGAACCAGATGGGCCGATGACAACAACGACTTCCTGCGGCTTGACATCAAGCGAAATATCCTTGAGGACCTCGTTATCACCGAACGACTTTTTAAGGTTTTTGATGGAGATCATTGTGTATTCATTCTCCTTTCAATGTAATTCATTAAATAGGTTAGTGACAACGTTAGAATAAGATAAATAATTGCAACGGTAATATACGGTTCCCATACTCGGATATACTCACCCTGAGCAGCACGTCCCCAATACATTAGTTCTGGAGCGGCAATGATGGCAGCAAGCGATGAATCTTTTAATAAAACAATAAATTCATTGCCAAGCGGCGGAATCATTCGCTTAACTGCTTGCGGCAGGATGACGAGCTTCATCGCCTGCACATGGCTCATGCCAAGTGAACGGGCGGCTTCCATCTGTCCTTTGTCAATCGATTGAATTCCAGCCCGGAAAATTTCTGCAATATAAGCGGAAGCATTTAAAGAAAGCGCAATAATAGCGGATACGATTGGATTTGACGGCGACATGAACAGCGGAACCAGCCCGAAATGAATTAATAAAATCTGCACGAGCAGCGGCGTTCCCCTGAAAAAGTTCACATACCAGACAAAGGGCAGCTTCACCAGCTTGTTCGTGGACATCTTTCCTAAGCCGATTAGCAGCCCAAGAATAAGGCCGATCAAAATGCCTGCCAGTGAAAGCCCTAGCGTCAAAAGCGTTCCTTGAAGAAAAAATGGCATATATTCTACGATGATATCTGGGCGAAAGTTCAATTTATTCTCTCCTTTCTGGGACAAAAACGACTGTCCCGAGGCTAAAGCCTGCAGCGGACAGCCGCCTTTCATTCCTTATTTTTTAGCTGCTTCTTTTAATGAATCCAAATCCGGCTCTTTTCCAAACCACTTCTTGTAAATCTCTGCGTACTTGCCATTGTCATATAGTTCATTCAGCGCCTGGTCAAAGTCTTTCTTATATTCGCTGCCTTTCGGGAAGACAATGCCGTAATACTCCGGCTTAAACTCTTTGTCATCGCCCACTGTTTTAATGCCGCTTTTTGGATTGTTCTTTACATATTCGAGAGCGACAGCAATGTCTGTTACTGCTGTTTCAACGTCACCGCTTTGCAGCGCTTGGAACATAAGTGCAGCTGTTTCATATTTAGAGATAGATGAAGAATTCTTCCCGACTACTCCCTCTGCAGCAAATTGTCCGGTTGTTCCGTTTTGAACACCGATTTTCTTGCCCTTCAAATCTTGGGCGCTTTGAATGTTTGCCCCTTCTTTAAAAGCGATCATGCTTGTTGATTCAAAGTAAGGCACAGAGAAATCATAAGATTTTTCCCGCTCATCATTGATTGTCACACCGGCCATGCCAATATCGAGCTGCTTGCTTTGCAATCCAGCAAACATCGCATCCCATCCGGTGTTTTCAATATTTACTGTATAGCCAGCTTCCTCTGCGGCCGCATTTAAAAGATCGACGTCAAAGCCGCTTACCTTGCCTTTATCCATGAATTCAAATGGTGCAAAAGTGGCTTCCGTGCCGACTTGCAGCACCTTTTTATCCTCTGCTTTTTCTTTGCCGGCTGACTCCTCTTGTCCCCCGCCGCATGCCGCTAATAGAAGAGCGCATCCAGCTGCTACGGACAAAAAAGATTTTTTAACAGACAGATTCATGTTGTTGACCCCCTGATTGATTTTTTTGCTCTATTATTCTCTCGTTATCTAGTAAAATAATAGCGTTTGCAAAGATAATTTTCAATCTATTTTTATACTTTTATTCATTCTGTTAATTATATTAACACATTTCAACTTATTTTCATTCATTTTATTTAAGTGAGATAATGGTAATCAAAACCTATTCATATTACAGTTTCCATGCATTTCCACCACCAAATCTCATTTTGCATAATCATACATTAATATACATAATTTTCAGCATAATCTAACTATTATCCGCCTTTTGAAGTGCTTGTCCTGCCTTTCCGCCTCTGCCAAACATCCTGTTAATCTCAAAGATAAATCAACAAAAAAGCTGACAAAAGGCCCAGCCTTCTGTCAGCTTTAAAGGATTGGCGACAACTCCTTCCCCCTCTTATTTTAAGACCTAAATCCGATCATGAACGTTAGCCAGGTTTGATTGGGAAGTGCTCGCTTATAAACTGTTTGACTTGTTCCGCTGTTTCCATTTGCAACAGCTGATCCATACTTTCGCCGATTTCTTTTTTTGACAGCTGAGAAATAAGCTTTCTCGCCGGCAAAACAGCAGAGGCATTCATGCTGAACTCATCCAGTCCCATTCCAAGCAAAATGGGAATAGCAGCTTCCATTCCTGCCATCTCCCCGCACATGGCTGCCCGCTTTCCTTCTTTATGAGCTGCGTCAATCACTGTTTTCACTAAACGGAGAACCGCTGGATGAAAGGGCTCATACAAATAAGCGACCTGCTTATTCATCCGGTCTGCTGCTAATGTGTATTGAATTAAATCATTGGTGCCGATGGAAAAAAAATCAATTTCCTTTGCAAATACATCTGCCATCACAGCAGATGAAGGAACTTCAATCATCATACCGACTTCAACTTTGTCAGCAACTGCAATCCCTGCTTGCACCAAGCTCTGTTTTTCCTCCATCAGCAGCTGCTTCGCCTGCCGAAGCTCTTGAAGAGCAGCAATCATCGGAAAAGTGATTTTTAAATTTCCGCAGGCGCTTGCCCGGAGAAGCGCACGCAGCTGGGTACGAAATAAATCTGGTTTTTTCAAGCACAGACGAATAGCCCGAAATCCCAGAAACGGATTTGCTTCTTTCGGGAGATTTAAATACGGCAGCTGTTTGTCTCCGCCAATATCCAATGTCCGGATAACAACCGGCTTTCCATTCATCCGTTCAAGAACATTTTTATAGGCAGCGAACTGCTCATCCTCCGTCGGCAGCTGCCGGCGGCCCATATAAAGAAATTCCGTGCGAAATAGCCCGATTCCTTCTCCCCCATTTTGGAGAACATTATCCGCATCTGAAGGCGCACTGATATTGGCAGCCAGCCGAACAGCGCAGCCATCTGCAGTAACTGTCGGCAGCTGAGCAAACTTAGCAAGTCCGGCTTGATATTCTTCGTAAGCAGCTTTTTTCTTCTCATACTTCTTCACGACAGCCTGTTCGGGATTCATAATAACGATTCCCTCCTGCCCATCTATGATAAGAAGTGTGCCGTCCTCGATCATATCCAGCGACGTCTGTGTGCCGGCTACTGCCGGAATTTCCATAGAACGTGCCATAATGGCTGAATGTGAAGTAAACCCGCCTCCGTTTGTAAGAATTCCTTTGACAAACTTCCGGTTCAACTGAGCGGTATGGGACGGGGTTAAATCCTCTGCTACAATAATGACTTCTTCACGGATGACGCTTAAATCAGGGATCTGGATTCCAAGCAAATGTCCAAGCACCCGTTTGGCTACATCCCGTACATCTGCTGAACGCTCTCTCATATATTCATTATCCAAGGATTCCAGTGCAGAAATAAATGTATCTGCTGCTTCTTTCAAGGCAAATTCAGCACTCATTCCTTGATGGAGAATGTTGTCTTTTACCCTGTCCATCAATTCCGGGTCCTGTAAAACGAGCAAGTGAGCAGCAAAAACAGCGGCTTGGTCTTCTCCGAGCTCCCTCGCCGCTTGCTCCTTCACCTTTTCCAGGTCTCGCCTCGATTTCTCTACCGCGCGTTCAAAGCGCCGGACTTCCGCTTCTTTATCGGCCGGTGTTCTCTTTGCTACAGCCAGACCCGGCTCCTTTAAACGAAAGGCTCTGGCAATGGCAATTCCTGCAGATACACCGTGTCCTGTTAACCATCCGTTCATTTAGCCAGCTTTTCTTTTTTTAATACTTCGGTGATGGTTTGAATGGCTTCTGCTTCATCTTCCCCGGATGCCGATATATTAATTTCCGCACCTTCCGGGATGCCGAGAGACATCACTCCCAGGATAGACTTCAAGTTGACCTTTTTCCCTTTATACTCAAGATTGACATCTGCGGAAAATTTACTAACAGTCTGTACCAAAATGCTCGCCGGACGAGCATGGATTCCTGCTTCATCTATAATCGTAAACGCTCTTTCCATCATTCCATCAATCTCCTTTCACCTTTTATGTACATTAAATCATATCACTTTTTTTCCTTTGTCAAAACAATTAATGCCTGCCTGGCAGCAAACCGGTCCGGCACCCTTCACTCTTTCTCTGGATGTTCGGCAGTAATAACTGTTGACATCGTTCTTTTTACCCGTCCCGGAGCTGGCTCATTCTGAATCAGCTTCATCATTTCCTGCCCCATCGTCCTGATAAAGCTCTGAAACTCTTCGTCTGTTGCATAAAATACAGCCTGCCGGTAACCAGCGCCATCCCTTAGGAAATCAACCGATTCTTGGCTCACATAGCTTTCAAAATCAGCCAGTACGATCGCCATGAATTTAGTAAAGTAGCTGATGTGCTCTTCCTTGCTTAAGTTTAAAAATTCTTCTGATGCCATCTGTCCTGATATCTCTGGAAGCGAATATACCTTCTCTACTGTGCCTCGAACTTGGTTTTCTTCCACAACCATAATCAGCTCTGCCTCCAGCAATTTTTTCAAATGCCTGTAAAGAGAAGCCTGCGGCACATCCGAAAGCTTTTCGCTCATTTGCTGAACCGTCAGCCTCCGTCCGCTAATGAGCGTCTGCACAATCTTCATGCGGACTGGGTGGAGCAGCACCTCTCCTTTCGATTCCTTCACTATTCTTCACTCCTTTCTCCGATGAAACGTATTTTTAACCGCTGAATAATGTACAGCGATACTAAGGCAAAAGCGGCGATCCCGCCTTCCGCTATCCATAAGCTTTGAATGACGCCCGCCTGATACAGCGCCGCAAAAAATCAATCAAGCCGTGCAAGGCAATCGCCTATAAAACATATTTAAATGTGCCGCTTTTCACGCCAAACAGCACCATTACAGAAAACATAATTTGCATAACCATAGCTCCGGCACGCTCAAGTCCGGCAAGTAAATAAGCGGTGAAGCCCGTTTCCATTATCTGCGTTTTCAACTGGCTGATTTGCTCCGGCGGCAGTACGCTCAGATTGGTTTCAAAGGGGCCGTTATCGATCATCATTGCATAGATAAATGCAATGACTGCTCCAAGTGCACCGACTAATACAGCCTCAACCCCTCCATGGCCGATACCTAGTGACACGCCATCGCCAAACTGCCGGCTGCGCTTTAATAATAACAAAAAAACGAGATAACGGCCTAATTCCTCAAATAGAGCAGAGGCAAGCCCGCCGTATAGGGCATAGAAAAAAGGATGATCCGTCCTTTTCAATGAAGGGCCTGCCGGATCAATCATAAAGGCATGCAGCTCCTGCCCAAAATGCCTTCCAAGAAAAAATCCGTTTTCTTCGGCAATATATAATTAAAACAACCGGCAGCAGAAGGGAGATACAAAACTAAAAGCCGATTCCCGTCCGCAAAGCAGAGGCAATCATGTTCTTCATTACTTTTATTATCATTTTTAATAGTGATAATAAATATTGTATATGTAAAAGTCAAGCACCCACTGCCAAGCGGGCCATCTTATCGGGGATGACTGGCGCAGCTAGATCATTTAAAAGGCTCTCCTCGGAGAGCCTCCTTTAGTTACAATGATCTCCCGTACACGGCTGATCCGCAAAATCGATTTGAATGGTCGTATGCTCAATATGAAATTCATCATGCAACTTTTTCTGAATGCTTGTAAGCAGTGGTTTTCCTTCTGTTTCCGGACGAATGACTACATGACAGCTTAATGCCGGAAAATCAGACGTAATGGCCCAGACATGCAAATCATGCACATCCTCTACACCAGGCATGCCGAGGAGCGCTGCTTTCACTTTTGAAACACTGATATTCTCCGGCGCCCCCTCCATTAATATATGAAAAGAAGCCTTTGTCACCCGAATGCCGCTGATAATAATTAACACAGCAACGATTACGCTCGCAATCGGATCAGCCAAATTCCATCCGAAGAACAGAATCATAAGCGCGGCAGCAATCGCACCTACTGAGCCGAGCAAATCACCAAGCACATGCAAAAAAGCACTCCGCACGTTTAGATTTTCCTCCTTGTCTCCTTTCATTAAAATGTAGGCAGCAGCAATATTAACAAGCAAGCCAATGACCGATACAGCCAGCATCCCCATGCTCATCACTTCAGGAGGGGCCATAATCCGTCTGTAAGCTTCAACAAAGATGTAAATAGAAATCACAAGCAGCGTCAAACCGTTAATAAAAGCGGCTAAAATCTCAAATCGCTTATAACCAAATGTTTTTGAAAGCGTGGCTTCCTTCTCCCCGAATTTTAAAGCAAAATAACTGAGACCAAGCGCAGCCGCATCGCTTAACATATGTCCCGCGTCAGACAGCAGGGCCAGGCTGTTTGTTATCATGCCCCCAACTACTTCGACAATCATATACGTCGCGATAAGAATAAACGACAGCTTGAGTGCCTGTTTGTTGCTTGAATGATGATGATGCCCGTGGCTGTGGCCATGGCTATGTGAGTGTCCCATTATCTCCTCTCCTTTATATGAATATATGCTCATATATTTATATTATTTCAGACACCGCTCTTTTGTTCAACCCTTTTTCAAAAATATTCTAACATTGTTATAAAAAGCATTTTGCTTTTGCACCTCCTGCTGCTCTCCCTGTATGTTTCCGGATGTAAAGCGCTTTTTGGGGAACAATAGTGAGCAAAAAGGAGGGTGGTTTGTTTGAAAGACGAAGATCAGCAAACTTCAGAAGGTTTAAACCAGCTAGTGGACATCATTAACGCAAAAGGGGACGAGGGGGAATTAAAACGAATCGTCAACAAGGGACACGAAGACAGCTTCGTATGCAGCGATGAATTATTTTATAAAGATTTGCGGGCCATTGCAGATGATACCGCGCGTGATAATCAGTAAGAATAGGGCCGGACACAAAAAAAGCTGGCCGGCCCTATTCTTATTTCACAAAAAAGCTGGCTCCATCCCGCACTTTTATCCCCTCCTCGCTTTGTACAGCTTCCATTAAGGCAAATAAAGCATCATCCTTTCGCTTAGCTTCAATCATTATATCTATTTGGGAAACACTTCCCTTCACCGCTCTCAAAAAGACCAGCAGCTCTTCTGGGTCAATAAAATCTGCATGCGCTTTAAAGGCCGTTTCAGACTTTGGACTGGATATATGCATTTTCATCGGAACATTGGCATTCGCCCATGTTTGGACCACTCTTGACCAATCAGCTTCCCAGTTTGCTCCTTCTTCATGGTTTGCACGGTGATGATGGTAATCGAACACTAGAGGAATTCCTATTTTTTCACAAAGATACAAGGTATCTTTTAAAGTGAAGGTGGTATCATCGTTTTCGAGCATGAGCATTCGCTGCAATGCTGGCGGGATAAGCCCCCAATTATGGATAAATTGTTCTAGCGCCTGCTCTTTATCTTTATAGCCGCCTCCTACATGAAGAACGCAGCGATGCTCAGGACTGATTCCCATTCCTTTCAATAGCTTCCTGTGCAGGAGGAGCGTCTTTAACCCCATTTGAAAAGCGGCGGTATTGCTTGTATTTAAAACGACAAAATGCTCCGGATGAAAGTCGATACGCATAGCCGGCTGCTCTGCTAAATAGGCGCGGATAGCATCCAGCGGTTCTTGTAACGGGGTCATGAAATCCCAATCCGGCAACTCCGGATGATTAGCCAACGGGATTAATTTTGAGCTTAGCCGAAAAAACTGGATATCATGGGCGGCATTGTGGCGAAGGAGGCGCAAGCAGTTTCCTACATTCGCAGCAGCAATTCTTTCCAGCTTTCTGATGGCCGCTTCTCGATCCTTGATTTTCATAAACTGCGCATAAGTCATGGTTTGAGAAGGTGAACCATTTTTTATATTCATGCTCATGGCAGCGTAGCCCAGACGAACTAATGTCATCTTCCCCACCTCGTTACTGATTATTTTTTCTTCGCTTTTTCGTAAGCTGAGCTGAATAGCGCATTTTTATACTTTAAATTCTTTTCTTTGGGGAACATACTAATATGGTGAGGTGAAAATCATGTATAAATTATTAACACACAATGACTTGGACGGCGTCGGCTGCGGCATTCTCGCTAAGCTCGCTTTTGGCAAGCAAGTCCAGGTGCGCTATAACTCCGTAGCCGGCCTTGATTATGAAGTTGCATGGTTTTTAGAAAATCAAGACAAGAAAACCGCTTTATTCATTACCGATCTGTCTGTCAATAAGGACAATCAAGAAAAGCTCAACGCTTTTCATCAGGACGGCGGGAAGGTGCAGCTGATTGACCACCATAAAACAGCGCTTCATTTTAATGAATACGAATGGGGCCATGTCGTTATTGAAGATGAGGATGGAAAGTTGACTTCTGCCACCTCATTGCTTTATGACTATTTGCTGCAGCACGAGCTCATTGAACCGTCCAATGCACTCGCTGAATTCGTCGAGCTCGTCCGGCAGTATGATACATGGGAATGGGAAAAAAATGCTAACCAGGAGGCCCGCCGGCTGAATGCCCTCTTTTTCTTAGTATCGATAGAAGAGTTTGAAGACAGAATGATCAGCCGCCTCCGCTATCACCAGCATTTCTTTTTCGACGAGCTGGAAGAGAAGATATTGGATATGGAAGATGACAAAATCGCCAGGTATATTCACCGGAAGCGGCGCGAATTAGTACAGGCCAGCATTGGCGAACATATGGCTGGAGTCGTTTATGCTGAGTCCTATCATTCGGAGCTGGGTAATGAACTTGGAAAGGAAAATCCCCATCTCGACTACATTGCTATTTTAAATATTGGCGGAAAACGTCTCGGCTTTCGGACCATTCATGATCATATCGATGTATCGGAGGTTGCTGCCCGTTATGGCGGCGGCGGTCATGCCAAAGCGGCCGGCGCTTCTATGACGGAAGAGGCTTACACACAGTTTGTCACCGATACCTTTCATCTGCTGCCGCTGCGGGAGGACGCCCGCAGAAACCGCTATAATGTGAAAGAATCATCGTTTGGCTCTCTTTATGAAAGCAGGCCGGGAGAGACCTTTCTCCTCTATGAGACCGCTGAGAACAACTGGGCCATCAAACGCAATGGCTCCATTTTGCCGGAAACATTTCCAAGCTTTCAAACAGGAGAGAATTTCCTGAAACGAACGTTTGAAGCATCTCTTGCCAGAGACGATGTATTTGTTCATTATTTGCAGAAACTGGCGCAAAAGGAACATTAAATCTTTTTGCAGAAAAAATGGCGGAATTACCGAAAGAACTCTAGCTTTTCCTGTCATTTATGGTACGCTTTAAATGAAGAATAGGAGCGATTGCAAATGATAAAAATTGAACTGCCACAACCGGATCTTACTATTGTGAAAAAGAATACCGAAGGAGATAGAAGCGAAGCTGCCATAGCCAGGGAATATGGCTTTATTGACTATCATAAGATTGCCCGCGACAAGGGCGGCATTTATATGTACTACGATGCACAGGATGAATTAATGTTCGTTGGCAAAGCGCGCAAATTAAGAATGCGGATCCGCAAAAGCTTTGAAGACGCTGCTTCTCCAATCAAGCTGCATCGCGATGATGTTTACAAGATTGAGGTCTGTTATGTGGAAGATCCGATGGAACGGGAAATTTACGAAACCTATATCATTAACACACTGAAATCAAAGTACAATATCGACAAAGCCTTTTTTAGATAAAACGCTGTACATGAAAAAGCCGGTCCAAAAGCCCATGAAAAATGACTTTTTGGACCGGCCCTTTTTCTTTTCAAAACAGTCACAAGAAAAAAGGCGGGCAAATTCGATTTTTATTCAATTTGTCTGCAACTTAAAGCAAGCACAGTATCCCGTGCTTGCTTTTTTCATTAATTAAATTAATAACCAGCCGGTACAATCCCTGAGTCTGTTTGATAGCCGGCAAGAGGATAAGCCGGAATATCTCCCCAGCGGTCAGGGTCAACCTGGGCGATCTTTCCGGACGAAATGCCTTCAAGCAACGCTTTCAGCCCAAGATAATTTTGCTTCGTTAAATAACCGTTTGATTTTTGTCCAAGACCGCCTTCTCTCGTATTTCCTTTTGTTTCAAAGAAAATAGCCGGATTGCTGTGGTGCGTTGGATTGAGATTGTTATAATTCAAACCCAGCATCATCGCCGAAACGACTCCGCCCTTAATGTCAATTTCATATCTTTTATCGCCATCTCCCACTTGATAACGGTCAATGTGAGTGTAGCCGTATTGTTTTAATGCATCATACACATATACTTGCATTTGGCGGGTCACGTCATTGTAATCTTTAACGTTAGGCAGCGTTGGCCCATCCGGGGCAAGTGACACACCAAGTGACATAGACGTCGATTCATTGGTGCCGTAGACAGTCTTAAAGCCTTGATGGTGAAGGTCAACCGCATAATCTGGTTTTACGTCAGCCCAATACTTATAAAAAGCCAGCGATTCCTTCGCTTTAAATCCAGCCGCTGCCCAGTCGCGGTTTAAATCAACTGTTAACGGCTTGCCGCTGTCGTTCCGCTTAGGCTCTCCATTGTCATACAGCATAGTTGTCCTCGTATTCATTATACTGCCATCCGGGTTGTACATAGGAACGGCATAGATTGTCAGATTGTTGAGCATAGCTTTGATATCCTTGCCGCCGCTGCTGCCGAAGGTTTTCAGCAAATCCAGCACCGCGCGTGTCGTTAATTTCTCATCCCCATGAATTTGTGCCTGTATCCATACCTTGACCGGCCCCGTTCCCACTTTGGCCGCATAAAAGCTTCTTCCCTGCTCACTTTTTCCATATTCATCTAGTGTGAATACCTCTACTTTTCCTTGGCTTGTCTGCTCAATATCTTTGAGAGCTTTAATCATATCCTCATATGTAACCAAACTGCTTACATTCATCTCTCCATTAGTCGAAGGACCTCCAGGTACAGTTCCAGCCGCTGCAGCAGATGAAACTCCCGCCGAAAACAATAAAGTACACCCTAGGATCAGTGAAACCGCTTTTCTCAAAACATTCCCCTCCAATCATTTTTTGGACATGCTTCCATTATATTTGATAGAATATTCTAATAAATCAGCCAAATAGCCGATTTCTCCTGATTTTTTCTTTTCCAAATATAGATCTAAAGCTTCACAAAGGAGACAATAAATTGTTTTTCGACAGTTTTTATGCTAAAGTTCCTTTCGTTTGGCGAACAGTGTCGGGAAGTTGTTCTCTCCTTTTCTTGCCTTGCTTTACAGCTTCTGTTATCTTTAAAGAGAATTATTTTTGTTCGAAGAAAAAAGATAAACGAAAGTCTTTTTGTCTAATGGATTTGAGCAAGGATAGTACTACACGTGCGAACCGCACACGAGGAGGATATATACAAATGGAACAAGGTAAAGTGAAATGGTTTAACGCAGAAAAAGGGTTTGGATTCATCGAGCGTGAAGGCGGAGACGATGTATTCGTTCACTTCTCAGCTATCCAAGGCGAAGGCTACAAATCTTTAGACGAAGGACAAACAGTTACTTTCGAAACAGAACAAGGACAACGCGGTCTGCAAGCAACTAACGTTCAAAAAGCATAATTTTATATAGGCTAATGAAAAATGGCCAAAAAAGCAGCTCACTTCAATTTTTATTTGACGTGCAGCTGCTTTTTTATTTTTGCGGCTGGTTAAACAGACCGATGTTAGCTATAAAAGCGCCTGTCCGAGTCTGGACAGGCGCTTCTGTTTTTTCCTATTGGGCGCTGATTACTCCACATGCAATGCGGGTGCCCGCATCACCAGCCGGCTGGGATTTTCCGTCATCCGCTTTTTCATGGATCACCAGGGCAGATCCATCTTCGTCAAACAAGGAATGAGCTTCCCCGCTATTGAGTGTAACATGCTCTGCAACCATTTCCGCCTTCACTTTGCCATCCTTTCCTACAGTAAGGTTTGGCAAATCGCCGGCATGAGGCCCTTTTTCATGATTCATCCCGTGGCTCGCTTTTCCCGGGTTAAAATGTCCGCCGGCTGATTCAAAGCCGGGTGCGTCACACTTCCCGGTTTCATGAAGATGAAATCCATGTTCACCCGGAGGCAAATCTGACGCTTCTACCTGGATCGACACCCCTTTGTCAGTCTGTTTCAGCTGGGCGATCCCTACCTTTTTCCCCTCGCTGTTTTTCAAATCAATGGTTTTCGCATCATTATCTTCTCCGTCACCAGCCACCGGAGAATCTGGAGATTCCGGCGCCTGCTTTTCTGTTGAAGTTTCGTTGCTCGGTTCTTTTTCAGGAGCAGCCGAGCCACTTTCGGTAGCAGCCTCATTCTCTTTTTGTTCATCTGCCGCTTTATCTTTTCCGCCGCCACATGCACCAATCACCAATGCGACAGCCAACAGAAAAGCAAAAAGCCCTAATTTTTTCATCATCATCCTCCCTTTCCAAAATTATGTATACACATTCACTTTAGACAGATAAAAACTGCTTTAAACACCTTTCGATCATTTTCCTCCGTTCGTCCTAGCAGAAGAACATGAAGGATACTCCTTCTAAAACAAAGAAAAAACAGGTTAAAGAAGATTATTTCGGCTCTGATAAGGTAAAGTAAAATGAAGGGATGGATTATGAGAGAAACATAAGATTTAACCGAGTTTATCAATCTGACCAAGACTACTCATTATGGGTCTCCCAGGAAGCAAAATAATCCTTCCGGCCTGTCACTCGGAGATGAAAACACAGGAGGGTCTGATAGAGAAGCGGCTGCCCAGATAAAGGACTCGAGAAAATCGCGGCTATACAACAAGAGGGCTCCGAGTACACAAAAAAAAGAATAATGAGCGTTTCATAGCAGCCTAAAAAGGTTAAAGGAAAAAGAGAACGGAAAACAAGGAGGATATTATGATGCATCCGGTTATTTTATTTGACGGCGAATGTAATTTTTGTGATTCAAGCGTACAGTTTATTATAAAGAATGATCCTCAAGGGCTCTTTCACTTTGCCTCTTTGCAAAGCGATACTGGACAAGAGTTGTTAAATAAACACAACGTTCCTTCTGATATAGACAGCATGATATTAATCGAAGGGGACAAAGTGTATGATAAGTCAGCGGCTGCCCTGCGCATTTGCAGGCATTTAAAAGGGGCATGGAAGCTATTATACGCCTTTATTATCGTTCCTCGTCCGCTTCGGAATGCGGCATACGATTTTATCGCTAAAAACCGCTATAAGTGGTTCGGAAAAAAAGAAAGCTGTATGCTTCCTTCACCAAGCGTCCGAGCACGGTTTATCTAATGAGAAAAGGACTGATCCTAACAGGTCATGAAACATGACCTTTTTTAGGATCAGTCCTTTTTTATTTTAGACACGTATCCGGCAGTCCCTTTATAAGTTTTCACTATTTAAAGTTTGATAAGCGCCAGAACTGATCTGCCATCGTCTCTGACAGCCATTCCAGTCCTTTGCTCTCAGCTTGATGAAGGGGCTGCCATGAAGCCTGGCTGCTATTCTTCATATACACTTCGTGATGAGGAGACTGGTCATGTATGCCGCTAATATCAAAAAAACCGCTTTTGCACAGCAAGATTTTCACTTTATAATCGATTGCCGGCGATGTCACCAATGGATTTCCGACAGAGTGAGCCAACTGAAGAAACAATTTCTCCTTTGTTACATTTTCCTTTTCCAGCTTAATCCCTTCTTCTGAAGCGGTGTCTTCATTCTTGAACCTTCGCAGCCATCCATAAGCTTTGGTTTGGCCAACATCTTTAACTAAACGAATTGTTGGAATTTCTTCATCATAGTTTATCAAAATGTCTGCTTTTGTCCGGTAGTTCACCGAGTCTGCATCAAAGCCGCGGCCATCTCCTTTAAAATAACGTAAAGGAGAAAAGAAGTTGGGGTTCTTCAGCCATTTATCTTCTAAAAAGGTCATATATCGAATCGTCCACTCTGTTTCCGCTGATGGCGGCGTCTCTGGCTCTAAAACACTTCTAAGAGAGCCAATTTGTTTAGTTAGGCGAAACCGCTCAAAAGCAGCCTCTTTTTCCGTCGCTCCTTTTTTGAAAAAACCGATGATTCCTGCCGCCGCGAATTTCTCTTCACTCATTCCCTTTTCTGAGAGAAGCAACGGCCGCGCCGCGTGAATAGAGTAGGTATATGCTTGATCGGCTCTAACAGAATAGTCAACAAAACGCCCCTCGCGCACCTTTGCTAGCCTTTCTCCATTCCGGTAGACGGTATATTCTTCTACCCCGTCAATCGGCTCCCATTCCATGCTGATAAGAGACTCTGTAACCACTGTCGTAACGATTAAATCTTGCAATATATTCACAGCACTCTTGTCTTTCGTTGCTGTCGCTGTTTGCACTTTGATCCTATCCATTACACGCTTATTGGCATCTAATGCTTCCACTGTATATAAATATGTCTTTCCTGCTATGAGCCCTGTATCGGTCGCACTGGAATCCGATCCTGAATAAATCAGTTCCCCCTCTCTATACACATTGTACGTTTCTTCTTTTCCCTTCCAATGAAAGGTGATTTCGTTTTCTTTCTGCTCAATCGATTTGATCATCAAGCTATTAATGCGCGCCAGTCTTTGCCGGCGCCGTCTTTTTAAAGACAGCCAGGCAGCGCCGGCCAAACAGGCTGCGGCTATCGGATAACGGTACAGCACACTAATCACCTCGTTTTCAGCAATGAAAATACCTTCTCGTTATACCCTGAATATGCATTTTTCACACCTAAGAGGGCAATTCTATTTCTTCACTCAGAAAGTGATCTGTTTATCTCTTATCCATAAAAAAGAAGCCATCCCAAAAGGTCATATTTCATGACTTTTTGGGTCGGCTCCTTTTTCTTCTTTAAAGCAGGCTGATCTTCATTCCAATCAACGGAGAAAAATCAATCCTTCTCTTCTTAACACGGTCATTTCATTAAGGCTTTAACTGAATCCGCTGCAGCCTTAGGGCATTTAATACGACAGATACCGAGCTGAATGCCATCGCAGCCCCGGCTACCCATGGAGCAAGCAGGCCAAGGGCAGCTATTGGAATACCAAGCGTATTATAGCCAAACGCCCAAAATAAGTTCTGTTTAATGTTGCGGATCGTCATTTTACTCATATAAATCGCGTCCGCGATACTATTGAGGTCGCCTCGAATCAACGTAATATCAGCCGCTTCCATCGCTACATCAGTCCCGGTCCCAATCGCCATGCCGATGTCCGCCACAGCCAGGGCAGGTGCATCATTAATGCCGTCCCCTACCATCGCTACTTTTCTGTCGGCCTGCTGGAGCTTTTTCACTTCCTCCGCTTTTCCTTCAGGCAGCACTTCAGCAATGACGCGCTCAATGCCCACTTGCGCGGCAATGGCTTGCGCGGTCTGCTGATTATCTCCCGTCATCATGACAACATCTAGACCCATCTCTTTCAAGCGGGCGATGGCCTTCTTGGATGTATCCTTCACAGTATCTGCAACGGCTACAATTCCGGCAAATTGCCGGTCCATTGCCACAAGCATAGCTGTTTTTCCTTGCTTTTCGAGATGTTCCATCTTTGATAAATACTCGATAACATCAACGTTTTCTTTCTCCATTAACCGGCGTGTGCCGATGAGCAGCTCCCGCCCGTCAACCTTTGCTTGAATGCCAAAACCGGGCAGAGCTGTGAATTCTTCCGTTGACTTTAATGAAATTCCTCTCTCTTTTACCCCTTCTACAATCGCTTCAGCCAGCGGATGCTCCGAGTTCCTTTCAGCTGTACCGACCAAAGTTAAAAATTCCGCTTCCGGTTGCCCTTTGCCCACAATGACATCTGTTAAAACCGGCTTTCCATTCGTCACCGTTCCCGTCTTGTCAAGAATGATTGTATCGAGCTGGTGCGCCGTTTCTAAATGCTCGCCGCCTTTAAATAAAATGCCGTACTCTGCCGCCCGTCCGGACCCGGCCATAATGGACGTCGGTGTCGCAAGGCCGAGTGCGCACGGACACGCGATCACGAGCACAGCAATCAGCTTTTCAAGAGCTGCGGCAAAATCACCAGGAGCCACCGCGAAATACCAAATAAAGAAAGTAACGAGCGCAATTCCGACAACGATCGGCACAAAAATGCCAGAAATCCGATCGGCAAGCCGTTGAATAGGTGCTTTAGAGCCTTGAGCTTCTTCAACGACTTTGATAATTTGGGCAAGCGCTGTTTCCTTCCCGACTTTCAGCGCCCGAATGGTTAGCGCTCCATTTTTGTTGACCGTTGAACCGATGACTACATCACCTTTTGATTTATCAACCGGCACGCTCTCTCCCGTAATCATTGATTCGTCAACAGCGGATGTTCCCTCGATGACTTCACCATCTACTGGCACCTTCTCCCCCGGCTTTACAAAAACGATATCTCCTGAGACAACTTCTTCGATCGGAATCACTTTCTCTGCCCCGTCCTTGATGACAACGGCCGTTTTCGCCTGTAATCCCATCAGCTTCTTGATCGCTTCTGAAGAACGCCCTTTTGCTTTTGCTTCGAATAATTTCCCCAAAATGATTAGAGTAATTAATACCGCACTTGTTTCAAAGTAAAGAGAAACCATATGTTCATGTGTCTGAAGGGATTGAATGCTTAAATACAAACTGTAGAAGTAAGCAGCAGATGTTCCTAAAGCCACAAGAACGTCCATATTGGCACTTTTATTTCTTAAAGCTTTATAAGCGCCGGCATAAAACTGCCAGCCGATCACAAACTGGACAGGTGTGGCCAAAATAAGCTGAATCCATGGATTAAGAAACAAATCAGGCACCCAAATAAAGGAGGTAAAGGCGAAATGGCCGGCCATGGCCCATAGAAGCGGGAAAGATAAAATAGCTGAAATAATTAACTTCCTCGTCTGGCGCTTAATCTCCGCTTCGCGGTAGTCCTCTGCTCCCTCTTTCTGTTCTTCTTTTTCAATAAGCGTATAGCCGAGTTTCCTAATCGCCTCTTTCATATCAGACATCGTCACTTCATCAGGATTATAAACCACAAGTACCGATTCCAAAGCAAAGTTCACAGCTGCCTGATCCACACCTTCAAGCTTATTGAGCCGTTTTTCAATACGGGCAGCACAAGCAGCGCACGTCATGCCGGCAATAGCAAATTCTGCTTGTTCATAAACGACTTCATAACCTAAGGCCTCCACTTTATCCTTAAACTTCTGCTCATTTACCTTTTCCGGGTCATATTTTATTTTTGTTTTTTCCAAAGCAAAATTCACAGCTGCTTCTTCTACTCCGTCCAGCTTATTTAATCCCTTCTCAATGCGGGCAGCGCAGGCAGCGCAGGTCATTCCTGCGATTCGCAAATTTGCTTCTTTCAGATCAGCCACTCTTATCACTCCTTTTACCATACCCCTGTACAGTATATTGCTATTTAAAAAGAAACGTGCTTCAAATAGCACGGTCCCTTACTGCTCTACATCATATCCTTGTTCTTCGATTTCCTCGGTAATGGCATGAAGAGATACGAGTTCCGGATTAAATGAAACATCAACTGTACTTGCCTCTAAATGCACCTTAACAGCTTCCACTCCATCCAGCTTTCCAACGTTGCTTTCAATTGCCTGAACACAGTGACCGCAAGACATTCCTTGCACACGCAATGTAATTTGTTCCATTTTTATTCCTCCCAGTTATTCATTTATTTTCTTTATACTACCATACCCCTGTATGGTAGTTCAACAACGATCATTTCCGAGCATCATTTTTTCAAATAGTCGCTTTTATTTAATTTGCGTTTCCTTCAGGATATAAACTAGTTTTTCCTGTTGATAAGAATGTTTTAGGCAGTTTAAGATTTGGAGAAGCGCTCAAACACTTCCATTAATTCCGCAATCGCTTCTTCGCCATTGCCATTTTTAATCGCATCCGAAACACAGTGATTCGTATGGCGGCCCAGCATATTCAAGCTGACCTTTTTTAAAGCGGCATTAATCGCTGAAATTTGAACAAGTATATCGACACAGTAGCGGTCACTTTCAATCATTTTTTGAATGCCTCTTACCTGTCCTTCGATCCGCTTTAAACGATTAATTAACTGTTCCTTTTCCACTTCATCTCTATGGGAGACTGTTTTCTCTTCCTCTTTGCTTGCAGCCATTTTTCTGTTCACCTCCATCAATGGATCACTTTCCATGCTTTCTGCCCATTACCTTACGGGGGTATCATATAAATAAATTATAGCATATGGAAACGAAAAGACATAGAAAAAGAGCAAAAAGACTGCCGCGCAAGGCAGTCATGGCAGCGATAGAGACTGAACTCCCCCATGCTTATTTAACAACTCAGCTGTATCAGAAATTCTCTCCACCATCGTATGAAACTCTTGAGTACTGGCCGATTGCTCCTCTGTTTGAGCAGCGATCTCCTGAATCGACTCATTGATCTGCAAAATTTCATGCTGCGTAATCTCCAGCTGCTTTTGAATGTCTTCAGCAGCTGAATTGCTGTTAGCAGCCATTTTCCGTATTTCGTCGGCTACCACCGCAAACCCTCTTCCGTATTCTCCTGATCGAGCCGCCTCAATCGAAGCATTCAGCCCTAAAATATTCGACCGGGAAGCAATCTCTTTTACTTGCTGAATGATTCTTGCCACATTTTTCATATTCTTATTCATTGTTTCCGATTGCCGCGACAATTCCTGGAGTTTATTCGCAGACGAATTGGCAATGACAGCGATTTCCTCAGAAAAAGCCGTCATTTGTCCAATTACAGCACTGAGCTTTTCCGCTCCTTTACGAAGATCCTCCATCTTTTGATTGGAAACGACGGCTGCAAAAGCACCGATTACTTGTCCATCCTGCTTGATCGGTGTACAGGTTGAAATATAAGGAATACCCAGCAAATCCGCCGGTATTTCTTCACGAATTTTTTCACCTGTCTGCAATACCTTATAGGTCGCTGATTTTTTATATTTTGACATGCTTTCGCCGACTTTCAATTTTAAATCAATTTCTTTCCCTGGCAGATAGCCGATGATTTTTTCTTTATCGCTTAAAATCAAACAAGTATCCTCGGGATATGTCTCTTGAATGACCGGTAAGTGATCAGCTATTTCCCTTAATGAATCGAGCATGTTTCTCCCCCCTTGATAATTATCTTAATATTAACACTAATCAAGCAACAATTCTATGTAATTTGTTGCGCGTAAATAGGCCTGTGTTCGTAAAAGGGGGAGATCCTTCTATGGCTGGACCCTCTTTCTGAAGTCAATCACTCATGGGCAGCTGAGCTAAATTCCATACTTTTTCCCTTTATAAAAAAATTCCCATACCTTAAGGTTCTCATAAAGCCATCCCTCTTCCAAAGAATAAAGGAGAATATATCCATATGATTCATCACTTGTTTTCCCCCGCCGGCTTGGGCGGGGGAAAAACATTAACGCTTTGTATTGCTATGCTTTGCCCGATCCTCAAGCTGTGATTTTGGGCTGGTGTCTCCTTTTCCGCCCCCGGCGTACCCTTGAGGGTTCACTCCGCTGAAAGCCTTGTTGCCACGGTTTCTATTCTTGCTCATGTAACCACCTCCTGTCTTTACTATTTGCCTAAAACAAAAGCTATAGTATGGAAAAATGTCACATAGCCGCTTTATGCTTGTGAAAGTTTTACTTTGATAATCAGAAATAAAAAAGGCCAAACTAAAAACGGCGGCGCATGGCTAAATGGCCGCCAAAGGAGGAATCTTCATGGCTACAAGACACTCGGTTGATGAATGCTTGGAACAATGTCAAAGCGCCATTGATTATGCCCAAGAACAGTATAAGGATGCGGCGCGTCAAGAGCATAATAACGCTGGGAATTTTTCCAAATCACAATTGATGCTGGAAGATGCCTATAATGAACTAGATAAGCTGCTGCTCAGTGCTAACGAACAACAACGAGAACAGCTTCACCGAATGAGGCTGCAGCTTCAGCAAATGCAAAACAGCATGATTTTATTAGGTCCTTAACAAACCGCTGGTCCGCGCAGCTGCGGGCCGGCTCTTGAGGTGAATTTGCTCATGAATATAAACAAAGTAATCGATCAAGCAAAGAAAACAGCCGGACGGACGGTTGCATATTTAAAAGAAAAAACATTTCAATTAACCGATACACCTGCCGCCTCTGTTGCAGAATTGGCTGCTTTCATTCCTGCCCATCACGATACAAAAAAAGTCACGAAGACCTTTTTGGGAAGAAGCTTTACTTTCTACCAGCTTGAAACGATGGGTGTTTCTTACTATCTAGAAATGAAAGGGCCGTCGATTCTACAGCTGGATGCACGGACAAAAGAACGCAATATTGTTTCTTATCGCTCCTACAGAGACGGGCACAAACAGGATATCCCCATTCGATTCCCTTAACAGCCAAACGTTTTTTCCGCTAAAAAAGACCATTGTTATGAAAACGATGGTCTCAGACGGGTTCTGTTGATTTCCATTCCGGGCTGCTTCGCTTTCCGCGGGGCAGACGGTGATCCCGCAGGAATCTGCACACCTTTCATTCCAATCAACAGGGTGTAAAAATAAGCTCATTCCGAACCCCTTTGATTGACAAACAGCCCATCATTACAAAAATGATGGGCTGTTTCTTTCATCACTGTACATGAGCAGCTGCTTTCTCATTTCTTCCTTTTGGTTCGGGAATGACTAAATTGAGCAGCACTGTTGCCAAGGCACCAACCGTAATTCCAGAGGACAAGATATAATTCGCCCAGTCAGGAACATTTGCCAATACATCCTTTGGCAAGATGGTTACAGCGATGGTTAACAAAATCGGGATGCCAATAACGATCATGCTGCGGTCATCAATAACAATCGGCTGGATGACTTTCATTCCATTGGTCACAATAGCGACGCAGACAATACCAAAAATTCCGTTGATGACAGGCTCAGGAATGCAGGTAATCGCCGTGGATAATTTAGGAATGAGTCCTAAGCAAATAAGAATCAAACCGCTTGCCATAATGACCATTCGGCTGGCTACGCCGGTAATCGCCAGCAAACCGGCATTGGATGAATACCCTGTCATCGGTGTGCTGCCGAACAAAGCACCGACCAGACAACCAAGCCCTTCCCCCACAGAGGCGCGGTTTAAGCGCGTCTCATCTAATTCTTTTCCTGTAATAGATGAGACAACAAACCAAGTGCCCGTCGTCTCCATTAATATAATGAAGTACACAAATACCATAGTGATCACCGCGCTGAGGTCAAATACAGGCTTGCCGAACGGAAATAAAGTCGGCAGTGAAAACCAGCCCGCCTCCTTCACCGGAGAAAAATCAACTGTGCCGAAAAAGCTTGCCGTAATTGTACCGACGATAATGGCAATAATGACGGACACGAGACGGAAAAATGTGCCGATGCCACGGGTTTTTCGGCCCAATAACATACAAATGACCAACACCGCAGCTGACACAGCTGCTATAAAAATGTTCTCCCCGATCTTTCCCTCCGCATTGTACACATTATTAAGCCCAATCGGCATTAAAGCAATTCCTACGATAATAATCACCGTGCCGCCTACAAGCGGCGGGATGATCCGTCTCACTGCTTTCGCAAACCATTTCAACGGGTAACCAAGCAGAGCAATAATGATAGCCCCAGGAATCAAGCTCCCAGCGATGGCTCCCAAGCCCAGTTTTCCGCCGATCGCAGCAATAGCGCCGATTGGCACATAGGATGGCCCTTGCACAACAGGGAGCTTAATGCCTGCTCCTGTTTGGATCAATGTGGCTATACCAGTGGCCAAGAAACACATCTGAATAAAGAAAGAGGTATTTTCTGCACTTAAGGCCAGCAGGCCCGCAATGATAATTGGCGCAATATATAAGTCCATAGCCAGCACATGCTGCAAACCGAGAACAAACGCTTTTCCAGGGCTGACTTTATCATCTACTCCAATAATAATGTTATTTTCTTCCTTCCCCTTCACTGCAACCCTTCCTTTCGTTCGTTATTTATTTATTTTCAAATGGATTATATATAAAAAAAAATAATTTGTATATAAAAAACGAACATTTTTACATAAAAATATTATTTTAATTCGTATTTAAGTTGACCTCCTCTCCATCTCTTATTAAAATAAAAGCATGAAATCGATTCGGAGGGATAAAGGATATGGTGCAAGATGACGTATTGAGGCAGGATTGGATTGTAGCCTGCCGTTCAGAGGATGTAGGGGAAAAGCCTATTCAAGTAATGCTGATGGGAGAGCGGCTGGCTATTTTCAGAAATAGCCAGGGAGTGCATGCATTTAAAGATTTATGTATTCATCGGGGCGCGGCATTGTCGCTTGGAGAAGTGAAAAATGACTGTCTCGTCTGCCCTTATCATGCATGGGAATACAATGATAAGGGAGAATGCGTGAAGATTCCCCAGCTGCCGGAGGGAAGAGCCATTCCCAAAAAAGCGAAAGCCGTCCATTACGCCTGCATAGAAAAGTACGGCTTTATCTGGGTGAACCTAGCAAATAACCATCCGGAATTTTTCCGCTTGGAAGAAATGGAAGGAAACAGCTTCCATAATGTCATTTGGGGACCGCAACAAGTGCAAGCTAAGCCGCCGCGCATTGTGGAAAACTTCCTGGATGTAGGCCATCTTGCTGTCGTGCATCAAGGTTACCTGGGAACAGAATCCCATCGCGAGATCGAAGACTATGCTGTCCACTGGGAAAAGGACCGTGTGTACTCTGATGAAATTGCCATCTTTCAGCCCGATCCTGATGGGTCTGGCATCGCGAAATATGTATATTACACCTATGAAATCGTTCGCCCGTTAACAGTAAAATTCACAAAAAAAGACCGGGAAAATGATACGACTATGACGATTTTGTTAACTGTTCGTCCCGTGGATGAACACACCTCTACCGCTTACGGGATTCTTTCATTCAACTATGAGACCGGGCTGGCGGATGAGCAGCTTATCGAGTTTCAAAATGAAATTTTTTCTCAGGACAAACCGGTTGTTGAAAACCAAAAGCCGGAAGAGCTTCCGCTTGATCTGCAGGTTGAGCTTTCTCTCGTCTGCGATCGGATGAGCATTGCTTATCGACAATACTTGAAAAAGCTCGGCGTCACTTTAGGGACAGCTTAAGCAAGAAAAAAATCGGGCACTGTGCCCGATTTTTTTCTTCATTCTTTATGGCGATGGCTGTTGCTTGCTTTGCACATAATCCAAAAAGTCTCTTGCTTGTTGAAATTCCGTCCGCAGCGGCTCCGGCAGCTTTTCCTCTTCTATCGGCCCTTCACTCGTATCCGTTCCGCTTTGTGCCAATGCTTTTTCATACGTCATCTGGGCAGCAATATATTGGTCAAATTCTTCATCTGTTAGTATTTCTTTGCTGGATTTCTCATTGTTAAGCTGATCAAAATAAGGCTGCAAGGTTTTATGGGCTTCTGTAAGCTCCATTCTTTTTTTCTGCGGCACCAGGTCATAATCAATGTTTCCATACCTATCTCCATAAGCCAGCTTCGCGTCTGTGATCACTTGCAGCTCCTTCTTGAATGCGGCATATTCTTCATCTCCTAATTCTCCCTGAGCCTGTGACAGTTTGGCATTCAAAAGAAAATAGCCTTCCATTGTCGCTGATGCTATATGCTTTTTGATGTTCTCAAATGAGCCATAGACTCCATCCGCCAGAAGCGACTGATAACTAAATGCGCTAAGCGGCAAAAGCAGCACAGCTGCCAGCACGCCAGCAACGAAGCGCTTTTTAGCTTTTTTCCCAGCGCCCCTTGTCACTCGGCCGATGACTCTTGTTTTTAAATAAGGAGGTGGAGACACGTGTTGAGCTTCCTCCTGTAACGTTTCTCTTACTCGTTCTTCCAGATTCATTGTATATTCCCTACCTTCTTGAAAAAAATATTTACATCCATTTCGCTTTGACGTAATTTTTTTAATGCCGCATTCACCCTGGATTTCACAGTTCCAATCGGAATATTTAAACTATCAGCTATTTCTTCTTGGGAATAATCATGTAAATAACGTAAAATAACCACCTGCCTCAGCTTAAATGACAATTGATTAATGCTTATCAACAATTGCCGATTAGACACTTTATCTACTATCCGGTGGGAAAAATCCTCTTCAACCAATGCCTTGTACTGCTCTGCTTTTCTGGCAATGCGCAAGTGCGTCCATCGCTTTCTCCGATAAGCACGTACTTGGCGCACGGCAATTCCTATCAACCAGGGACGAAAGTTTCTATTTAAATCAAACGTTTTGAGTCTTCCATAGGCTTGCAAATAGATTTCTTGGACAACGTCATCAATATCTGACTTATGATCCATCAAGAAATGAACAGTTTTGTATACATCATCAACTGTCTCTTCATAAATTTTTCCATAGGCTGTCTGATCTCCGGCCAAAACCAGCTCGACCAGCAGCTCGCATTTCCTGCTTCTCTCCAACGGCCGCCCCTCCTTTCCTCGGTTTATACTTTATATTGGCAAGATCATGAAATTTCGTTCGATTTTTATTTTATCTAGGATTTATTCAAGTAAAAAGCCGGCTTATTAACCAAGCCGGCTTTTCTCCAAATTTGCATGGATTGTATATAAAAGAGTTAAATAACTTATCAATTGTTCCTTCACGCATATAGAAATATTTGCTAATTCATTTTAGTCCTTATTTTACATAATTATAAAACTCAGCCGGAATCGGGCCAAAACAGCGCCGGTGATAAAGCATTGGATCTTTCTCCTTATCAAGACGAATATTAGTCACATTACCGATAAGTACTGTATGATCACCTGCTTCCACCGCTTGGAACGTTTCACATTCAAATACACCAAACGCTGCTTCAATAATAGGCAAACCGGTTTCAGACATTTCCCATTTACACTGGCTAAACCGATCTACTCCTTTTGCAGCAAACGTTTTGCATAGCTCCTGTTGTTCCCCTGCTAATACATGGACAGCAAATTTTCCGCCTTCTGTAAATGCCTTAATTGTAGAAACTCCATGGTCAATAGACCAAAGGATCATTAATGGATCCAGTGACACCGAAGCGAATGAATTTACAGTCAAACCAACGGGTGTTCCATCTTCTGATACTCCTGTAACAATTGTGACACCTGTTGGATAGTTCCCCATTACTTCTTTAAAGAGCAGTTGTTTTTCTGCTTTATCCATTTACTCTCTCTCCTTTTTTAATTTTCTTGCTTCTAGACTGTCTTTATACCTTTGATGAGCCACTTTTAGTGCCACAATAACTGCCTGCTGGGAGGGAGCTATAAAATCGCTTGTAATTTCCTCAATCAATGGTTTGATATCCTTGCTGAAGTCATAACCGATAATCATTCTTTTAAAGTAATCCTGAGCGAGGTTTGTTAGAAAAGTAAATTCGGCATTTAGGATAATATGAGTCTCTTTATGAATTTCAAGCACGATTCCGGCATATTTATAGTTTTCATACATGCTTGTATTTTGCGGTGCCTTCGCGTAAGCAGTAATCAATACACTTGTCATTCGCATACAATTACATCCTTTCAAGATCCCGTGTATCTAAAGCATTCGCCATTTGAGGGAGTATTTCCCCCTTATAAGTTTATACTATATACACTTCTCTTGAATAATGTTTTACCTTTTCCTTATCTATCTCCATGCCAAACCCTGGACCTTCCGGCACTTTCACTTCAAAGTTTTCGTACTCAATTGGGTTGAGGGTCACGTTATCTTTAAATAATAGCGGTCCAAACAATTCTGTACCAAATGCCATTTCTGGAATAGTAGAATATAACTGTGCACAGATAGCTGTCCCAAGTGAAGATTCAATCATTGTTCCTCCGTATAGAGGAATGCCAGAGGCTTCCGCAATAGCTGCTGTTTTTTTAACAGCTGTTAAACCTCCTGCTTTTGCTATTTTTAAAGCAAATACATCCGCTGCACGGTGTTTGGCAATTTGATAAGCTTCGTGAATCGTTCCAACCGATTCATCTGCCATGATCGGCACTTTAAAACGGGAAGAAAGCCTCGCCATGCCTTCATGGTTCCAGCGAACAAGCGGCTGTTCAACTAAATCCACCCCGCCATCTTCCAAAGCTTCGATGCAATATAGAGCAGTGGCTTCGTCCCAAGCCTGATTGACATCGACCCGTATACTTCCGGCATTCCCAACTGCTGCTTTAATCTTTATCACATGAGCTACATTTGCTCTCGGATCACCCTTTCCGATTTTCAGCTTAAAAATGTTATGCTTTCTTTCGGCCAAACAGTGCTGTGCTTCCTCGATGTCCTTTGCAGTGTCCCCGCTCGCTAGTGTCCAGGCAACAGGCATCGAAGAATGGCACTTTCCGCCAAATAAATCATAGGCCGGAATATTTTGTGTTCTGGCTGCCAGATCAATCACCGCTGCTTCAACAAGCGCTTTTGCATAATAATTTCCCTTTACATGAAGGTTGATCTTATAAGAAAGGGCATCGAAGTTTCTAGCGTACTCCCCTATAATGAGCGGCTTAATATATTTTTCAATGTTAAATTTAATGGCTTCCGGACTTTCTTCTGAATAGGACGCTCCCCCAATTGTTGCTACTTCTGCCCATCCCTCCACGCCATCCTCGCTTCTTATACAAGCTAACACAATTGTTTGCGTTACAATCGTATGCATAGCTAAATGATGAGGACGGATTGTCGGCAGATCAACTACGTATATATCCAGCGAATGAATTTTCATTATTATCAATCCTCTGCTCTATAAATTCCGCTTCTGTTTTTTTCCGCACTTCTTCTATTGTCACTCCAGGCATTAATTCAATTAACTGTAACTTGCGATTAACTACTTTAAATACAGCCATCTCTGTAATAATCATGTCCACACTTCTTGTAGAAGTAACAGGAAAAGTGCATTTCTTTAACAGCTTGCTCGTGCCATCCTTTGCGGTATGTGTTGTTGTTACTATTACTTTTTTTGCTCCTACAAGCAAATCCATGGCACCTCCCACCCCCATGATGTTCTTCCCCGGTACTGCCCAATTGGCGATAACACCGGTTTGATCGACTTGCAGCACACCAAGAATTGCGACATCTATGTGCCCCCCGCGGATCATGGCAAAAGACTCTGCACTGTTAAAGAACGAAGCACCAATTGTTTCGCCGACTGGCAGCTTTCCTGCATTCACCCTGTTTGGATCGATATATTCTTCTTCCACGTCCGTTACGCCAAGAAGCCCATTTTCCGTATGCAAGTGAATATTTTTATCATCAATATACTTTGCGACTAATGTAGGGATCCCAATACCGAGATTAACAATGCAAGGTCCTTTTAATTCGCTTGCTGCTCGCTTGGCAATCAATTCTTGAATGTCATTCTTCTCACTCACAGCTGACCACCCCGGCTTTCGTCAGTATTTTCTTCGCTTTAATTATCTTGTCTACAAACAAGTGCGGTGTCACAATTTCTTCTGGAGAAAGCTCTCCCTGTTCAACGATCTCATCTACTTCAGCAATAACAACATCAGCTGCTGTTGCCATTAACGGGTTAAAATTACGGGCCGTTTTATAGTAGATGAGGTTTCCAAGGGTATCCGCTTTATGGGCCTTAATTAAAGCGATATTTGCCCGGATTGCCGGTTCAAAGACATATTTGACTCCATCAATTTCCCGTTCTTCTTTTCCTTTCGCCAGTTCCGTTCCCACACCGGTTTTCGTGTAATAACCGCCAATTCCTGCTCCGCCCGCCCTCATGGATTCCGAAAGGGTTCCTTGAGGCAACAGTTGCAATTCAATTTCCCCTTTTTGATAATAATCGCCAACCTCCCGATTGCTTGTAAAATATGATCCAATCGCTTTCTGAATTTTACCTTGCCTAAGAAGCACACCTAATCCCCGGCCGGCTTCACCAAGATTATTGCTAATAACTGTAAGATCGGTTGCATCTATCTCAGCCAGCCCATCAATTAGTGTAAGAGGCGCGCCGATTAAACCAAATCCTCCGACCATTAATGTATGGCCGGACTGTACACAAGATAAGGCTTGCACTGCATTGCCATGGATTTTGTCCATATATTTCACCACCGCTTCAACTTTATTTTTCAGCTAACGAATCACTTGCCTCAAACCAAGCAGGAATACCGGCTGTTAATAAACAAATAAATCCTACATCCGCTAACTCCTCTTCAGAAGCTCCATTCTCCCTGGCTGTCTCCATCCATATTCCTGCTTGTTGGCCCTTTAATTCTGTAATGAAGATCCCGACCATTAAAAGCTGCTTCATTTTCCTGGAAACCACTGCATCGTCCATTATTTTTTCTATCAGCAGATCGTCTCTCTCCGATCGCAGCAGCGATAATGCTCCTTCGATAAAGGCTGTGTCTTCGCCGTCCATTAACTGAATTATTTGTATAAGCAATTCTTCCGTTGTTCCGTCATTCTTTATGGAAACAGAGTTTCTTTTTCCTTGTAACGATAGAGCATACTCTAATGACTTCATAGCCGTATTTAATGCTTTAGCTCCATTGTATAGGTAAGGAACCATTAAATACTCTACCAATTCTGGTATGGTAGCACCGGCATCTATTGCTCCTTTTGTGTGATAGAGCATGCTGCGTTCATACAACCTTGCTGCGTTCATGCCGACTAAAAGAATATCCTTTTCTTTTCTTGTTAGTGCACTATCACTCATAATGCCTCCACGCAAACTTGTATAACATTCAAGCAATTCAGGTCTATAGTCATGCATCTTTTGCACCCATCCCGGCACGATGTCGTATACTTCTTTAAAATAGGCCAATCCACTTCTCATTCTTCAACACCCTATCTCAATAATTTATAAAAGCAGCATTTAAATCCCTTGCCCTCCACCAAAAATTCTCATTGTTAAAGCTTCTGTATAATTGCCACAAAAAAATGGCTGCCTCAAACATTGCTACCTACTAAGATAACAATTGTTGAAGACAGCCATTCGTTCATTAGTTAGTATTAAAAAGGGTATTTTTTAATAGCTAATGAATAGGCAATCACTTATTCATTTATATTCATATTTTACACTAAATTCTAAATATTTCAACTTACGATATAGATATCCCCTAAAAATTCTTTGATCGCCTGATTAATTTCTTCTCTATTCTCAAACACCATAGTATAGTGATTGCAGGCTGAAACAATCATCTCGATATTTTTTGTATATTTTTTTGTTTCAATATAGTCTGTCTCATAAAATAATGGAGGAAATGGGCCGATTTCTCCTTTGGCATATACTAACAAAACAGGGCATTGAATAGAGGCGCATACTTCTTTCGGCGAATAAGAATAAAAACTCTCAAAGTCAGCCAAAGTTTTAGACTCACATGACTTATGTTCCCAATGGTCCCCTTCTCTCCGAATTTCATACTGGACAGTATTTTCTAATATAGGAGACCATTCTACACCCAAACGTTCATAAATCTCTTTTGTTTCCTGAATATAGCCCTCAGGCGAATCATATTCTTTACTCAATCTTCCAAGTGACGGCTTTACTATATCACGTTGATGATTAGACATTAAAGCAGCACCATCCAATAAAATAACAGCTTTCACAGAATCTAATTTACTGGCGACAATAGTTGAAATAAACGCTCCCATTGAATGCCCCATTAGAATAGGATTCTCAATTTCCAATTCATTGATTAAATCAATAATATCCTCTGCATGCTGAAAGATTGAAGGCCTCTTATCCATCCGTGAACTGTTGCCTCTCCCTCGTAAATCGAGGGCAATAAATCTGTAATCGTCTTTTAACGCTTCAGCATAGTAATGCATATTCTTATGTGTTCCTGTTAATCCATGAATAGCAATGATCGTGCCTTTTTTTCCAGGATAGTCAGCTAGCTGAAGCTTGCGACCATTTATCTCTTGCATGTACATTTTCACACTATTCGCTCCTTGTAACAAAAAATAGCTGCCTTAAATATTGCTATCAAACTTTAATAGCAGTTATTTAAGACAGCCGGTTTGTTCATTAGTTGATAACTTATTTTATCATATCCCCCTTAAAACCTAGACCATTATCTAAACTGCCTCGGGAGTGTCAAGCGCTGTCCGACTATTTTTCTAACTATCTCCTATTCTGTTTTCTATAGGGAGAAACAGAAGGGCTATGAGAATTCCCCCTCTTTAGTTTGTAATTTTCAATCTTATTCAATCCGCATCACAAAATCTAATGATGCTTCTTTGTGGCCTCCTTTATCTACAAGCCGCGTAAGAAGAGACGAACGAACACCGTTTGCTACATCTGTATCCAGCCATTCATCCCCTTCAAAGAATACCTGCGTAATAAGAGGTTCATGGCCTTCCTTCTCAAATTTCATATGCAAATGCGCCGGACGGTAAGGATGATAGCCAGCTGCCTTCACAAATTCCCCCGTCGGCCCATTTGTCGGAATTTGATATGGAACCGGCACAATCGAATGGACCTCGAAACGTCCATTTTCATCTGTATAGAAATGCCCTCTTAAATTATAGTCAGGTGCGTCCGAATCAAAATTAGAATAAAACCCATCCGCATCATCCTGCCACCACTCCACTCTTGTCTGCGGAAGCGGCTGGCCGTTTACCGAGCTGACAGTTCCGCGAAATACCAGTTTCTCTCCTTTCTCGTCCGGTCTCTGCGGGAGGACAAATGGCTGCTCTTTTAACAGCGGGGTTCCCTCTGCAAAATAAGGGCCTAGAAGAGAAGGCTCTGTTCCCGGAAGACCTTTGTATTTTGCTTCTAAAACATACGTTTCTATGAATACGTCCAAAAACAGGGGAACTTCTCCGCTTGTGCCTAAACGATTGGCCCACTTTACGAAATTGGTGTATTCTTCATGATTGATTTGCTGCTCGTCTAAAAAATTTTTCATGTGCTTAACAAAACTTGCATATATTTCTGTTACTCGTTTATTTTTCATGATAGATTCGATCATAAGAATTGCCCCTTTTCAAATTAATTTTTTGCTTGTAAATAATGTAAGGTCCCTTTATGCTACTTTGAATTTAAACACTTGCAAATAACTCTCTTCCGAGTAACTCATTTGCCAGATGCTCCTTCTGCTGGTGTAGTAAGTTTCTAATTCTAGTAGAAGAGACTGTTTGCCCGTTTGCACACTTAACTAGAGGGTGAATAAACGTATGAAAGCGAGCAGCAAGATCTTCCGTTGTTCCCCGTTTCCCCTTTCCAAATTGAAAATTAGGTCCCACCCATATTTCTTTTGGAGATAAAGCTTCCAATTCCTTTAGAAAGTCTCCTGCACTCTTTGCCAAATAATCCTTATCAAATCTCGCCACAATAACATAATCGATACCCAGCTTCTTTAAAAAATGCACTTTTTCCTCTACGCTCGTTAAAACCATTTGATTTTGAAAAAAGGCTCTCGGCGGAGGATCAAAAGTGTAAACTACTGAAGAAATGTTACATTGGCGTGCACGACGTACCGCTTTCTTAATGAGTGACTGGTGTCCAATATGAATGCCATCAAATGCGCCAATCGTTACGATAGACTGTTTCAAATGTAAACTGTTGTTTTTGATTACTTCCATAGAAGCCCCTCCATGTCTTCACTCTCCTGACCACATACCCATTTCTCCTCCAATAGAGCAAGTGCATTTTATATTAAACAAGCCTCTTGTGAGATTATTTAATGCAAGCTTCCATCTCATTTGTTTTGACTTGTCATTTTGAAAAATAGCTGACATCATCGGGATTAATCCATGTCTTATTCTTCCAGCCATCTAAGTCGTAATCATTCATGCATTCCTCAACAAACTTTTCCATCATCTCTGCCTCTCCATTGCCATTAGCAACGACAAGGTTCTCAAGACGAATATTTTCGTGATTGCCGGAATAGTTTCTTTCATATAACTCATGTCGGCCTCCATACTCTGTTCCTACTACGTCCCAGAGCAATTTAATTAACTTGATTTTATTTACCGCATCAACATCGTTTGAACCTCTATACAGCTTATCGATAATTGGACGGAGTTCCGGGTTCTTGAAATCTCGTATGCTTGAAGGTTGAACAATTAAGCTTCCTGCCACCACATTTTCAATAACTTCTTTAATTTTCGGCCACCCTTCCGACATGAAGACACGATAAGCAAGACCATAGTTTAAGTTAGGCAAAACTGTGCCGTTCTTCCCCTCATTCGGGTTCATTGCCATCGCATCGCTTAGTGCCCAGAACATATTCTTCCAAGCTATGACTTCTCCAACATTGGCTTGTACGCCACGAAATTGATCGGTTCCATTTACCTTGACTGCCTTAATCAATAAGCCGGCGATAAAGTCTAACTTTACTGCCAGCCTTGTGAGGCCATGGAACGTAAACCGATGCAAAAAACCGCTCTCTGCAAAGAAGTTATTAATCTTTTCTACATCTTTATAAATTAAAATGTTTTCCCACGGTATTAAGGCATTCTCAAATACAAGAACGGCATCATTTTCATCAAAACGGCTGCTGAGTGGGTAATCAAACGGACTCCCCATAACTGCAGCATTCATTTCATAGGAAGTCCGGCATATCAATTTGACACCCGGCGTATCCATTGACGCAACAAAGCACAGAGCCATATTTTCATCCTTAATCGGCGCTGCTCCATAATGAGCGACAAAGTTATAATTTGTTAGAGCAGATCCAGTAGCAACCATTTTTGCACCGCTCACAATGACGCCTTCTTCCGTTTCTCCTACGGCTTTAATGAAAATATCTTTTACTGCTTCTAATGGCTTATTGCGATCCACGGGCGGATTAATAATTGCATGGTTGAAAAACAAATTCTTCTCTTGCGCTTCTTTGTACCACCTTCTCGCATTATCAGCATAAGGAGCGTAATAATCAGGATCAGCACCAAGAGTTGCTAAGAAAGAAGCTTTGTAGTCTGGAGACCTCCCCATTTGCCCATAGGATAACTTTGCCCATTCAGCAATCGCATTTCGTGAGGCTAGCAGATCTTCTGCTGTTTTATCAAACTGGAAAAATTTTTGCGTATATCCGCCATTGCCGGTATCTGTTTCTACCGTTAAAACGTTTTTTGTTTTTTCATCATGCAAAGCATCATAAAGACGTGCGATTGAACGGGCTGAATTGCGGAAAGCAGGATGAGTCGTTACATCTGTTACCTTCTCACCATGGATCCACACCTCGCGTCCATCTCTTAAACTTTCCAAGTACTCTGCTCCTGTTAAAGGTCTATTGCCTGTAGCCGTTGATTGTGCGTTCATTTCTATTCCTCCTTATTTTCCCCTCCATTTTTAAAGCGCTTTCATGTTGTAACTAAATTATGCAGATTATTTTGAATAATTTGAACTGCAAAAATATAGGGTGTATTGGTGTCTTTATTTCAGTTTTTGTGGTTTGAATTTCAAAGAGATGTTTAAGACATAAATTATTTATGTTAACTCTTGTCTATCCAAGACAAAAAGATCGCCTATTCAATCCCGAAGAACGAATAGGCGATCTTTTTATATTTTTAATACAGTAAAAGCATCATCTCCTTCTATCACCCGTAAAGCAAAATAAATCTGTACAGCTAATTGACAGTTGAAACGTCCGATTCCTGTCTTTAAGTTAGATCGACAAAGCGACTCGATCTTTTCCATCCGATAACGCAATCCCGCAATGGATAAATGTAAATCGTCAGCTGTTTGCTGAAGGTTGCCGTTATGTTCCAAATAAGATTTTAACGTAATAACTAAATTTCCCTGACTTAGTTCATCATGCTCAATTAAATCTCCAATTGTCCTTCTACAAAACTCAATCAACTCCTGCTGATTACTGCCTTTTAAGAACATAATAACCGGTTCCAATTCTTCAAAGCAGGAAATCCTGCTGTCTGTCGGATAAGCGATCTCCAAAAAGTCACATATCTGGCAAGCATCTTCATAACTTTTTGATAGGTTTTTTAAATGATCGACTTTGCGCCCAGTTCCTATATACATCTTTATATACTTAAATTCTTTTTGAATGGCAGACTGCAACTTTGCTGAAAACCTTTCTATTTTTGAATAGTCTTCTTCTAACAACACAAAGGTAATATATTGATCTTTCAAAAACACCTCCATCTCTGGATACAGCAAGCAAATATAATGGAGGATCCCTTTCCGTTTTGAATCAGTGTCAACTTTCACTGTAAGAATGCGGCTTGAGTGGTGGGGGTTAAGGTTAAAAATATGTGTATACCTTTGAAGAGTGTGTTCGTCATAGTTATTGTTTAAAATTTCTTCAAAAAAATCTTCTTTTTTTCTCCAGAGAGCTTTCGTTAATTTATGCTGATGAAACATTTGTATTGAGAAAACTGTAAGTGCCCGTTCGGTTATCATTCGCTCCTTTTGCGAAAGTTCTTCATTGCCAATAACAACTAAGCGGCCGAGATTTTCATTATGAGCGCGGATAGAGAATGTATCAATCTGCTTTAGCTTCTTCTTACGCCCTCCCTTATCCTTTATCCAGTTTTGATAAGCCTCTTCATCCTCTGAACACACAAAAGCGCATTCCAACTTTTCAAAATAATAATCGATCACAATGCTTTTTTGCAGCGTGTCGGCAAGAAAGTGAATGGTATCTTTGATACTCTTATCTGCCAGCAGCATGTCCGTTAATTGCTTTTGAACTTGCTCTGAATGGATAATATTTTCATTTAACTGTTGAACTTCTTTATAAGCGCGATCTAGCTCTGATAATAGCGATTCCGCTTTATAATACCGCAAATCTTGCTGATGGCGCTTATCCTGTTCATCAACTGTTTTCGCCACAAAACGGCAGTGCGAATCCCCCTTTCCTTGGCATTGCTCTTCAATAACCAATACCTCTCTTCCGAAAGTTTTCGTTAAATAACCACTTGCATAACCAATAAGCGTCCAGCAAATCGGATCCTCACTATAGCCATAATGATTAACATGTTCCACGGCTTCAAAGGAGTTTTTCCAAAACCCTGTAAAACAAAGACCTTCCTCGTTCAGTTCAATTACGTCCTGTTCGACTGTAACTATTCCTTCTAATGTGTGTAAATAAGGACCTGCCAATATAAGCTCCTGCTTTGAATCCCAATTAAACATTTTTTCAATTGTTTCTCCATCTCTATATCCCCAAGCCCATCCATATCTCATTAAAAATCCCTTTGCCCGCTCCATCCCTAAGGTATTGACTAAATCCCTGCGCAGAATCCCCAATGCTTCCACAGGCACTAGAGCCATTCTTCTATCACTAAATTTAATCTCTCCAGTACGGGGATTTACATCAATTAAATTGTCAAAAAGCAACTGATAAGATTTCATTTCTCCCCACCCTTAGATCAAAAATGTTTACGCTTACAATAATCTATATTTAAAATATTAGCAATATTCAATCCTTTTACAAACCATAAAAAAGTGCAGGCTAAAGCTGTTTTTATATACTTTTTTACGGTTGTATAAAAAGCCTTCATGAGAATAACCGCTTCTATATGTTTTTATAAAGGTTAACCTTTAGTTTTATTGATATACTTTAGGGAGGTTGATCTTTTTACAGTTTTCTCTTTTTGTTAAGTAACAATAAAGTTGTTAAAAAACATCAGTCATGCTATTTAACAATTGGGCCAGATTGTGGAGGAAAATTGCTTCAAACGGGGTGTTGATAAAAATTACAATGCTATCCATCTTTAAATATCAAAAATCTCGCCAATTCATAATCGATTGACGAGATTTTATATTTTTCTTAAAATCCCATTGCGTAGAACACCTTTGTCATATTCATTTATCCTGGCAATGATATTAAGGTATAATCACATCTGTTTCAATCAATCGAGGATGAATACTTTTCGCTTTTTCATATGTTTCAGCAGAGTTAACTGAGTATACATGCAGTTTTAAGCCTGCTTTTTTAATTTCTTTGGCAGTTTCTTTATCTACATTGTTAATTGATGTTGAGTAAATGGCGTTATCATACTGTTTTAATTCTTCAATATCAGCATCTACATTCTTCAATGCATTTCCAAGGAATGTCACAGTTGCTTCTGGGTACCATTCGTTAAATTGATTTCGAATATCATCATTACTTAGTACAAAGAATGAATGATTCAATACTTTGGCTTCCTCAGCTTCTTCCATAATGCTGTCTACGAATTCCTTATCACCCCAGTCGCCTTTTGAACCATCAAAATTAATACCAATATTGTATTTATGAGCTTCCTCTAACACTTCCTCAAGTGTTGGTACTTTATAATCTGTTACATTTCCTTCTTTATCTTCAATATCAAAACTTTGAATTTCTTCTAATGTTAAATCTTTTACCTCTCCAGAGCCTGTCGTAGTGCGGTCAACTGTTTTATCATGCATTAATATGTATTGGCCGTCCTTGGTTTTTTGGACATCAATTTCAACAAAGCCATACCCTAATAGTCCAGCCTGAGTTATCGCTTCTAATGTGTTCTCAGGAGCCGCCACTTGTGCACCACGATGAGCACTTAACTCCGTTTTGCTGCTTTGTAACCAGTTATCATTCGGGGCTGCACTTGCAGCACCTCCAAACAAAGATGTTGCCAACATAAACGGCACAGTCAACGACAAGATTCTTTTCTTTTTCACTGTTCTCCACTTCCCATTCTTTAATATTTGGTGCGCTTTCACAATACATAAACAGTGTAAATAGCACATTAATTTTTTATTACGTTTAAGATAATTTTGTGTTTTCTGTCGTTCACTTAAAAAACACTTGTTGATTATGTGTTTCAATCTGCCATTGACCTGTATAGTGAAAAGACTCTCTATTCACGAGTACATAAGCGATTTATCGGGTTATTGTTAAACGGCAATTGTAAACCTTCCCCTATTAAAATATTTGTTACAAGCAGCCTGACCAGCAAATACCAGCGAATTGTGAAGCAGCACATGTGAAGAAGTTCTGAAGCGAATATTATCTGTATGTTGCGCGACAACTGAGTAACGTTCCATAAGTCGATATCGAAAATTCTTTAAACCAATGATGCTTAAGTGAATTAAATGAGAGAAATCATCGTTTATCTGCATGTTCAATTTGTTCTAAAATTTCTCTGTATACTTTTGCATAAGGCTTTTTATATTGTTCAGGATTTTGCATTTCTACATCAATAATTTAATTCAGATTTGATATTCATTTAAATATTTAGGATCACATTCCGTAACCGAATAATAAAGAATCACCTATTACAAACAATAACCGATTAAGTTTAGAATTTTAAAATTTCCCGACTAGTTTATACTGTTTTAAATAGCAAAAAGCCATCTGTTCATTCCAAAGAGCAGATGGCTTTTTGCTTTACATATTCTTTATTAAAGGTGAAATTCAGTTTAGGGACTTAGCCCATTGTATAGATTTAAAAAGGTACACTATTCAATTAACGGATAATAGAAACATCATCCCTGTGCAGCATTTTTTCTAAAATCAACCCACTGCACACCTTCACGGTTTTCCATACGGATTCCTCTCCATCCCTGTGCAAGCAATTTCTGCTGTCCGGCTGTGTCATCCATACGGAGAGTTGTAAATTCCCAGTTTTCTTTGCTGTTATCCTTGTCTAGTTCCTTGACGAAGATATAGCGCAGACGATTGCCGTATTTTTCTTTCAGTGCAGCAATCTCCATTCCTTGGGCAAATTTATCCTTCAAGCTCGGAATGTTAAAGGGGGCTACTGTACAACAAACATACTTGTATTGTTTGTCAAGAAGCTCTAATTCTTTCATGATCCATTGGGCAAGCGTCTTTTGCAGGCCATTTCCGCGATAATCCGGATGTACATTTGAAATTTCCTGATAGATTACATTCAATAATTCCTCTTCTGTTAAACCGATATCGCGGCCTAAATGGCCATCCTCGTCGACGGGAGGCTCCATGAGCGCCCGGAAAGCGATCAGCTGATCGTCTGCAAATGCGCCGATTACCAATCCTTTGCCTTCTAGAATGTATTGAAATTGTTCACGGGAAAGCGGCTCTAATACTGCCTTGTTTTCCAATGTTTCTGTCACGAACTGCTGCAATGCCAAAATATCGTCCAGCTGAGCAAGGGACAACGGCACAATACGGACGGATTGACCGCTGCTATTTAATGTTCCTTCATAAATTACTTTCATCACAGTTCCTCCTTTATTATCGGATAGTTGCTTCAAAAACCGTTAAATCAGCCAACGTATGTTCATCCACATCCACACCAAGTCCCGGCTTGTCAGTTAAGCGGATAAACGGTACATCATACGCCAAATTCCCAACATCTTTTGAGAACTTTAACGGCCCTGTTAATTCTACGCTGGTAATGACTTTTTTCGCGAAAGCGACATGAAAGCCGGCAGCAGAGCCGATGGATGACTCGACCATGGAACCAACCTGGCATTCAAGTCCGGCCATTTCTGCTTGATGAGCAAGCTTTACAGCAGGGTAAATGCCTCCGCATTTCATCAATTTGATATTCACTTTATCAGCAGCCTTTTTCTCGATTACTTCACGCATTTCGCGAGGACCTTTTAGTCCTTCATCCACCATTAAAGGGATGTCTGTCTTGGACCGGATAAAGGCCATCCCATTCATATCATCCGCTAATACAGGCTGCTCCAGCCAGTCGAGGTTTGCTTCCTGAAGAGCGCGAATGGCCGTTAACGTTGTAGCGCTGTTTACCCAGCCTTGATTCACATCTACGCGAATAGCAATCTCCTCTCCTACTCGCGCTCTGACCGCTTTAATGCGCTCAACATCTCTTTTTACATCCTTGCCCACCTTCATTTTAAATGATTGATATCCCTGTTCGACCATAGCAGCCGCCTCTTCAGCCATATGCTCCGGCTCTCCAATGCTTAACACGTGCGTGATCGGAAACTCGTTGTGATAGCGCCCTCCGATTAACTGATAAACCGGCTGTCCCAGCTTTTTACCTAAAATATCGAAGCAAGCAATGTCAATGGCGGCCTTAGCAGCTGGCGCTCCATAAACAGTTTTGTTCATGATATCATGCAGCTTCTCCAACTCGAGCGGGTTTTTGCCAATAACAGCAGGAGCCAATGTATTTTTTAATGTATAAAACGCTCCTTCCCAAGTTTCGCCTGTTACATGTTCATCGGCGACGCTTTCTCCGTAGCCCGTAATTCCCTCGTCCGTTTCAACCTTTACAATGATGGAAGGCATGTAGTCGTATGTGTGATAACTGACGATAAATGGCGTGTGTAAAGGGAAATGAGCTGCGTATAAGTGAATAGCTGTAATTTTCATAAAATGTTCTTCCTTTCAGTTTACAATAGATTTTTATATTTGGTATAGTTATCGTTAAATAGACGCTAAATAACTAAAGTTTTACATTTCATATAGGAGCTGGAATGATGACAATAAAAATTGCAGTAGTTGGTTCAGCGGATTTTATCCGCACTATTTTATCAGTTGTTCCTCAGATCGGCGAGCTGGAAATCGAGCCGTATATCTATGAACGGCCGGAGGAAGCTGCCGAGCTTATCAAGTACTTGAAGCCTTGCGATGCTGTATTTTTTTCCGGGGCCCTGCCCTACTATTTTTCCAAAGATCTACACGAATCACTGCCTATCCCTTCCCATTATCTGGAGCAGGATGAAACAGCCGTTGCTACATCGCTTCTTGCTGTCATTTCTCAAAAAAACATTTCATTAGAACGGATCTCCATTGATTTAACCGAATATGTCTTTATTAAGAATGTTCTTGCGGATATTGGCGTGAAGCGTGAACCTATTCATGTCATTGATTATGCAGATAGGCTGCCCAATAAATTTGATATAAACGATATTGTTCATTTTCATTACTCCCGCTTTCAGTCCGGAAAAATCGACCTGGCACTTACAAGCATCCATGCTGTATACAACCGGCTCCGTGAGCTCGGCGTTCCAGCCCAGCGGATGGTTGATCCAATCAAATCATTGGTGCGAGGCCTGCAGGATACGAAAGCGCAGGCAGAGCTTGTAAAAAGCCACTCAGCGACTATTGCGGCCGGCTATATTTCCTTAAAGAAGCCGGAAGAAGCACAAACACTGCATTTGGAGGCTTTTGCCCGGGAGATGAATGCGTCTATTCAACAATCGGCAGAGGCTGCTTTTTCATTGTACAGCACCCGCGGCGATATTGAAATCGTGATGAATAGCGATGCGTTTCACGAATTTCTGCTCAAATGGCAAGAACCGGTCGCCGTGGGCTTTGGGTATGGATTTACCGCGGCCGAAGCCAGCCAAAATGCCAAAATTGCGCGCAGCTTTGCCCTCCAGCATGATCATGAAAGCTGCGGGTATATTTTAACAGAAGAGAAGGAATTGCTCGGACCGTTTCCGAAAGAAAAGAAAACGCAGCGATTAAAAAACGATCACCCTGAGCTGCTTCGGATAGCAAAAGAAACCAAAATGAGCCCGGCAAACTTATCAAAGATCATCCAATTTAGCAAATCACGGCAATCGGTGCAATTTACAGCTGCTGATCTTTCAGCCTACCTCCAGGTTACCCGCCGTTCAACCGAACGGATCTTAAAAAAACTTGTCGATCACGGATTTGCAAAAGTCGTTGGCGAAGAAATGACTTATCAGCAAGGCCGGCCCCGCTCCATTTATGAATTAAATATGCCGATTTACTAATGAAGGAAAAGAAAAGTTCATTTCTATGAGCTTTTCTTTTCCTTTGCTTTTTATTGGTTAACTGTAGCTTCCTCTTGCTGTTCTAACGCCAACTTCTCCTCTGAAGTCAGCTTTGTGATGGAAAAACCTGTTAAAGCGTAAATGATGGAAAGGATCGGAACAACAAAGTTCAGCACCGCATAAGGAGCATATTCAAATGTATGGACTCCCAATGTTCCTAGTATAAACACTCCGCACGTATTCCACGGAATAAATACAGAGGTTAATGTTCCTCCATCTTCAAGAGCTCGGGAAAGGTTTTTCGAATGCAGCCCTTGTTCCTGATAGGCTTTTGCATACATTCTTGAAGGAATAACAATAGAAATATATTGTTCCGAGCAAGTTGCGTTTGTCGCAAAACAAGAAACAACCGTTGATACTACAAGGGTTTTTGCTGTTTTGGCCAGCTTTAGAATTTGTTTGACAATAGCTTCAAGCATGCCTGTGTTCTCTAAAACCCCGCCGAACGTCATGGCCACAATCGTCATCGAGACAGTATACATCATCGACTCCAAGCCGCCGCGGTTAAACAGGTTATCTACCATCTCGTTCCCGGAATCAATGACGAAGCCGCTTTGCAGCGCTTGTACTGCTTCCGCAAAAGAGCCGCCTTGAATAAATACTTGAGAAGCAAAACCAAGGGCAATCCCGATAATAAGCGCAGGAATGGCAGGCACCTTTTTAGCTACTAATACGATAACAAGAAGCGGAATCAACAGTAAAAAAGGCGAAATAACGAAATTATCCTGCAGCGCTCCCATCGTTTGTTCAATATCTGCTGTATCCAGCCCATTTTTTCCGAAATCTTTGCCTAAAAAGGCGTAGACGCCCAAAGCAATGAGCAGCCCGGGAACAGTCGTGTAAAACATATGGCGGATATGCACAAATAAATCTGTATTCGTTAAACCGGCCGCCAGGTTTGTCGTGTCTGAAAGCGGTGACATTTTATCGCCGAAATAGGCTCCTGAAATAACAGCTCCCGCAATCATTGGCGCGGGAATTCCCATGCTGAGGCCGATTCCCATGCCGGCAACACCAATCGTTCCCATTGTCGACCACGAGCTTCCGATCGCCAGGGAGACAATCGCACAAATTAAAGTAATAGATACTAAGAATAATGAAGGCGTAATAATTTTTAAGCCATAATAAATCATTGTGGCGACGATGCCTCCGCCAATCCAGGCGCCAATTGTTAAGCCGACCAGTATAATAATTACAACAGCCGGCAGCGCCAGGCGGATTCCTTTGTACATTGCGTCTTCAATTTCTGACCATTTAAATCCTGAACGCCAGGCCACAAGCGCTGCTGTTGTTGTGCCGACAATCAGCGGAATGTGCGGTCCTTGTTCCAAACCTACTACAGTTATACCCATGACAATGATCATTACAACCAGCGGGATAATAGCTACCCAAAAAGACATCTCTTTTTTCATTTTCTTCCCTCTATTCGTCATTTTTTGGAAAAATTTCAATTGTCGCATAATAGACGCTAATAGGGTAATAATAACTTCTCGATGGCTGTACGTCAATTTGAATTTTTATTTTTTTGTAAAAACTTTTTCTTATTTAACTCTTTTTAATGTTTCTGCTAAAATTCGCGCGCCC
The DNA here is from genome assembly GCF_002189605.1 of Pseudobacillus badius. Classification (NCBI taxonomy): domain Bacteria; kingdom Bacillati; phylum Bacillota; class Bacilli; order Caryophanales; family Bacillaceae; genus Pseudobacillus; species Pseudobacillus badius. Next base: position 103,128 of record NZ_MWMM01000001.1, on the reverse strand, counting down.
ACCGGCAAGACCGTTCGATCAAATGTCATCTGCGGATGATGCAGGCCGGGAACTAAGCCAACGCCCGCTCCAATCATTGTTGCCTTCACCTCAGGATGCTTGGTTGTATAAAAATGAAAATCATCGCTTCCCGAAATAACAATCGGTGAAGCAGCCGCCTGGTCTCCTGCCACATGCCGGATCGCTTCTTCTGCAACAGCCGCAGCTTCAAGCGACACTTCGGCTCCTGGCGTATAATCGTACCATTCAAATTCAATGTCAATGTCATAAAGGTTTTTTAATCCTTCTATGCCTTCTGTGATGCGATCTTTAAGAACTTGCAAGACTGAATTTTTCTGCGCGCGCACATCCATGGCAAACTCAACGCTTCCTGGAATAATATTAGCATTCTCCCCGCCAGCCATAATTTTTGTTAATTTCGCCGAATAGCTTTCAAATGGCGACAAGTAAATGGATTTAATAAATTGATGAAGGGCTACCACAACATCAATGGCATTTTTTCCTTGATGAGGCCTTGCCCCGTGAGCATCAACCCCAAGGATTTTTCCCTCCAGAAAAATGCCGGCTCCATGATAAATCGCCGGTGAAAATTGGCCAAGCGGAAGCTCTTCGAGTGGACGCACGTGGACACCAAACAGGTGGGTGACTCCCTCCATTGCTCCCCGTTCAATCATCGCTACTGAGCCATTTCCTTTTTCTTCAGCAGGCTGGAAAATAAAGCGCACCTTTTTGTTTAATGGTTCATTTCGCAAATGGAGCAAAGCGCCGAGGACCATCGCCATATGGGCATCATGCCCGCATGAATGATTGGCCCGGAACACACCATCTACCTCTTGCCACAATGCATCCATATCCGCACGAACCGCTACTGCTGTCTCCCCTTCTCCAATTTCGGCAATAACGCCTGTTACATCTGGAAAACGGCGGTACGGCACATCCAGCTCGTCCAAAATCTCCGCTATTTTTTCGGTCGTTCCCTTCTCTTGCCAGCTCACTTCAGGGTGCTCATGGAAATAGTTAAACCATTCCATCATTTTGTCTTCAATGTTCATGCTTCTCTCTCCTTTTTCTATCCATCGCTTCGAAATAGTTCAGTGAGCAGCTATGCTAGCATTCCTGATATTTGCTTTCACCTTCCTATTTATCTAAATATTATCATTTTTTTAATTAGGTATCTGTACTTGCTTTTAAATTTTTTTGTCATGCGGCCGATGAACGGTTACTAGCTGACAAACTACCTATGACCCGTCATCGTCTTTAAATAAGCCAGCCGCCGCGTTTATACACGAACGCGACGGCGGCTGATCTGTTGATTAATTATCCACGATATTAATATTGTAGTGCTCCAGCCAGCCATTTATTTGAACAAGATGCGCGATAAGCTGAGGGCCTGTCATAAGCTGGCCAAACCAAGGTGCCTTAAAGGAGGAGCCGTTAGAATCAATAATATCTGCGACTTTTGTTTTTGACAGTATTTCAAGAATAGGAGAGCAGGGTTTATTAATGATGTCCGTCAACTGTTTCGTGACGCGTGCGGTGTATTCTGGGTGATAGGTTTTCGGATAAGGGCTTTTTTTCCGGTAAAGTACATCATGGGGCAAAACACCTTCTAAAGCGAGGCGCAACACCCCTTTCTCCCTTCCGTTCAGCATTTTCATGTCCCACGGGATATTCCAGGCGTACTCTACAAGCCGGTGATCAGCGAATGGAACGCGAACCTCTAAGCTTGCCCCCATACTCATGCGGTCTTTGCGCTCAAGGAGTGTCGTCATAAACCATGTCATGTTCAAATAAAACATTTCCCGGCGGCGGGCCTCCAACGGACTTTCCCCATCTAATCGGGGCGTTTCCTGAACAGTCTCTTCGTACCGGTCTCTTACATATCGCTTAAGATCGAGCCGTTTCTGCCAATGCGGAAGCAGCAGCCGCTGCCTTTCTTCCTGGGATTTCATCCATGGAAAGCTGTCATCATTCAACAGCTCCTCTCTATAAAACCACGGATAGCCTCCAAAGATTTCGTCGGCGCATTCGCCAGATAGAGCAACGGTAAAGTTCGGTTTGATCTGTTCACAAAACCATAACAAAGAAGAATCCACATCCGCCATTCCCGGCAAATCTCTTACCTTCACAGCATCCGTTAAATAATCAGCCAGCTGATCATTTTGAATAACAGCAGCATGGTGAACTGTTCCTAAATGCTGCTGAATTTTTTCAATCCACGGTCTATCTTCATCCGGCTGAAATGTGCTTGATTGGAAGTACTGTCGGTTATGAATGTAATCAATAGAATACGTATGAAGCGGACCATGGCCTTCTTCTCTAAAAAAGTCGGCGGCAAACTGGCTGATCGCGCTTGAATCCACTCCTCCTGATAAAAACGTACAAACCGGCACATCAGCTGTCAGTTGCCGCCGGACCGCATCCTCCATAAGAAACCTGACTTGTTCTGCCGTTTCCTTTAATGATTGGTTATGTTCTTTGCTAACGACATTCCAATATCTCCAAATCTTCAGCCCGTTTCGGCAGTAGCTGAGTGCATGGGCGGGCCTCAATTCTTTTATGCCGCGGAAAATTCCGTGACCCGGCGTGTGGGATGGGCCTAACCCAAACACCTCCTGAAGCCCTTCTCTTCCTATCTCACTTTTGACAGCCGGATGGGACAGGATCGCTTTCAATTCTGAGCCGAATACCAGCGAGCCGCCCCCTTCCTTATAAAAGAGCGGCTTTACGCCTACACGATCCCTTGCCATAAAAAGCCGCTCCTTGTTCTCATCCCAGACAGCAAATGCAAAAATGCCATTTAAATGATCAACGCATTTTTCGCCCCATTCTATATAAGCTGTCAGCAATACTTCCGTGTCAGAATGAGAACGAAAAGCATGCCCTGCCTTTACTAATTCTTGGCGAAGCTCTTCAGTATTGTACAGCTCTCCGTTATAGACGATGGTGTAATGGTGTTTGTTGACTGTCTTTTTCATCGGCTGGATTCCGCCAGCAGGATCGACTACAATGAGCCGAGTGTGTCCAAATGACACATGCCGGCTGCTCCAAATATTCGAAGCATCCGGACCGCGCTTCGCCAGCGTCTGTGTCATTTTTTCCACGATGAACGCCTGAGTTGTCAAATCCTGATGCCAATTAACCCACCCTGTTATTCCACACACTCGCTATCACTCTTTCCTGTTAGATTTTCGGGGCCGCTCCGGCCTTTTTATGCATCAGCAGAACAACAATGTCCTTTAATATTGTGTGATATACTGCTCGCGCTCCCATGGGTGAACTTGCGTGCGGAATAAATCCCATTCAATCACCTTGGCTTCAATAAAATGTTCGCATAAGTGCGGACCTAGAGCCTGAGTCATTACCTCGTCTTTCTGGAAATTCTTGATCGCCTGAGCAAGAGTCGGCGGCAAATCCACAATGTTGCTTTCTTCCCGCTCTTTTTTAGACATCGCATAAATATTTTGATCCACCGCAGCAGGCGGCGTTAATTGATTTTTGATGCCATCTAGTCCGGCTGCCAGCTGCACAGCCATGGCTAAATAGGGATTGGCCGAAGGATCAACACTGCGCACCTCCACACGTGTGCTAAGCCCCCGTGAAGCCGGAATGCGGATCAGCGGGCTCCTGTTCCTGGCAGACCAGGCTACATAACAAGGAGCTTCATATCCTGGAACTAATCTTTTATAAGAATTGACTGTCGGATTGGTGATCGCCGTGAAATTAGGAGCATGCTTCAAAATGCCGGCGACAAACTGTCGAGCTGTATCACTTAGTTCAAGGTCACCCTCTTTGTCATAAAAAACATTTTCGCCGTCTCTGAACAAAGATAAGTTGCAATGCATGCCGGAGCCGTTTACTCCGTACAGAGGCTTCGGCATAAATGTCGCATGCAAGCCATGCTTGCGGGCAATCGTCTTTACGACTAATTTAAACGTCTGAATGTCATCACACGCCTTCACAGCATCTGTATATTTAAAATCAATCTCATGCTGGCCGGGTGCTACTTCATGGTGGGAAGCTTCAATTTCAAATCCCATCTCTTCTAATTCCAGCACAATATCGCGCCGGCAGTTCTCCCCCAAATCTGTAGGAGCAAGATCAAAATAACCGCCGCTGTCATTTAATTCGAGAGTTACTCCTCCTTTCTCATCTAGTTTGAATAAAAAGAATTCAGGCTCAGGCCCGACATTAAAATCAGTAAACCCCATCGCCTTCATTTCATTTAATATCCGCTTTAAATTGCTGCGGGGATCTCCCTCAAAAGGTGTTCCATCCGGATGATAAATATCACAGATCAATCTGGCAACTTTCCCTTTTTCAGCTGTCCAAGGAAATATAACAAACGTATCCAGGTCAGGATATAAATACATATCCGACTCTTCAATGCGGACAAAGCCTTCAATGGAAGAGCCATCAAACATCATTTTGTTGCTTAATGCTTTCTCCAATTGAGAAGAAGGAATTTCTACATTTTTGATCGTTCCTAAAATATCCGTGAATTGCAGCCGGATGAATGTCACATTCTCTTCTTGAACTAATTTAGAAATCTCTTCTCGGCTAAATTTCACCATATCCTTCTCCCCTTATATTCATTTTTCATCTATAAAAGTACTGTCTCTCCCATGAAACAATCAGGATTCTCACGCTGAAAACATCTCCGCTTCTTTACTATTATTATTTAACATGCGATGATATTTTGTTCGTTTTCAGTCTTCTGCAGAAAAAATCCATCCCAACACCCCATGCTCAGTTATGAACAAGCTTTCTGAAAAAACTGATGCAAAAGGCAAACCACCATTCCCGTGGTGTTTGCCGATATTTATTATATGTACGCGAAATAAATCCGAATAATATATTGTTCAGATTTATTTCATCTATTTTTGATATCGCTTTAGAAGCTACAATAAAAAATAACCTATTTTTATAAACAGAAAGATTGATTTTCTGATAATCTAGCTTAAAAAAGGGAATAAGAGTAAAAAACAAGAAGGAGTGAACGATGATGAGGAAAAATAAAATCATTCAAAAAGCCAAGAAAACAGTCAACCACGCAGCTGATTATGTAAAAGAAAAAGCGAAGGAACTAGCCAATCCGCCTTCCACTTCGGTTCCTAAGCTGGAAAGGTACATTGAAGGCCATCCTGAAACGAATGTGATTGAACAAACTTGGCTTGGGATCAAATTTCAGTTTTACTATTTAGAAGAAGTTGAAGCTTCCTATTATATGGAAAGAAAAGGCCCCTATCTTTTACAGCTGGATGTCTATGATAATGAGGGAAAAGAACTTATCGCTTACCGTTCTTATAAAGACCGGCGCAAGCTGCGTGACACCATGCCCTCCCTTTCGCAAATCCTCCGCTCTAAGCACAGCAAAAAAGCCGGCTCATTTGCATAATGAGCCGGCCTTTTTACCGTTACAAGAAAACAGGTTTTGCTGTTTTGCCAGTGATTTATGCGGATGCCGGTGAATAAACTGCTTCCTTCTTGCAGCAGTAGCCTTTCACTTTGAATCCGTATTTCTTCAATTGCCGGATGCTTAAATTACGAAGCACTTTGTCTGAGACAATCACAATCACTTCTTTGTCGGCAATTTCGTTATGCTGTCTTGCTAAGTACGGCAATGGAATGTGAATCGCCGACGAAACCGGATTGCGGTTTGCTTCGTGAAAATCACGGACATCCACCAATTGAACATCTTCGTTTTGATTGCATTGAATTTCTTCTGCTCCGACAACCGGAACATAACGTTTATAAAGTACAGGCAGCATCAGCAATAGAATTATGCCCACTAGAAACACGATCAGTCCCTCCAACTCAAATCACGCGTATATTTTAACACATAAAGAAATGAAGGAGCATCAATAATACCCCTGTATGTATAGTAAACCAAACGAAACCGCGAGTCAAGATTTTCCGCTTGATCCTGCGGCAAGACTATAGAATGGTTATAAAATAAAATCCCAGCATAAAAATCAGTATACTGACCGCAATAGTGACAACGGCCATTACAACTGATGACGAACGAAAGGACGCTTCGTTAATCTCCTTTCGTTTAATGAAATAACTAAACGATCCCATCATCAAAATAGCCAGACCGGTTGCTAAGGAAAAAATCATCATCAGCAGCGAAATTTCATCGGTAAGCTTGCTCACCTTTGATCCGTAATTAAAATGCAGCGTGACTGCCAGAAAACCAATTCCCACAACAGCAAGACCCGTGCGCAGCCAGGCAAGAAAAGTACGTTCATTCGCTAAATGCTGCTGAATGTATTTTGACTCATCAGCCTTTTGTCCTTTCATGATCGCCTCTCTCCGTTCTTGCGTGTAATTTTAATATCCTCCCCCCTCATTTTACATATCAAGAAACAGTATGCAACTTCTCTGCCTGCTCTTCTGACAAATTCGCACAAAAAAAGCTTTTCGAACGCGGGCTGCCGCCCATTCGTCGAAAAGCTTTCTTATAGTGATTACACGGGAATCCCTGTTTCCTCTTTAACATAGGCAGCTATCACATCGACAGACAGTTGCAGATTATTCGTTAACAAACTGTTTTTTATATACGACAGCTTATTGCCTTCAACAGCATAGGACTGAATGTTTAAAATACTGTCAATATAAAGAATCCCTTTATGGGTAATCATCGGTATTGTAATTTTATCGCCGCCATTTTCTACTGGAGCTGATGGAATAGCATCCATTCCATTAAGCATTCCTTCCCTTGTCAGCTGTTCCATAATCGATGGATAGGAGGGCATCCCCTCAGTCATCATTCGATGCAACTCAGCAATATCGTTTGGATCGTTCCCCAGATAATATTGAACATAATAAGCAAGGGTGACTTGTTCTCTTTCGGTTAATGTTTCCATTTTCCATTTCCTCCTTTGTTCTTGTTGTTATATTTCGACAGAAAAGAGGAACATTCCTGCAAATCCCAAATAGCTTTTATACAGCCTAAATTCGAATGAAGAAAAGGGAAAAAGCTTTTTCAGTAAACCTTTTTAATGACAGACAACCCGCTTCAGACAAGGATTTGCCTCGGTTTTCTTATCCGCCTGTCGTTTGCTGCTCCTTCGGAATCGCCAGTTTTTCCCCTGCCGCTTGCTTATGCAATTGTGTCGAAAAAATGAAACTTAGCAACAATAACACACTGCAAAGCACCAAGGAAGAACGAATCCCGCCAGCATGGTCAACAAGCCACCCGCCAAGCCCAGGGCCAAGCAGCTGCCCGGCAGCGAAGTATACAGTTACATAGCCTAGGGCCACAGGAGCATACGACGGATGAATTTGCTCTGTCGATAGTGCCTGAATAAGCAGCAGCATTCCAACAACCGTGATCCCCCACAAAAGCTGGCTGGCCATAAATCCTGCATATACTGGAAAAACAACCGGGAGAGCCATGGCAGACGCTCCGATAAAGAGAGCAGTAAGCAGCGACTTCTTCCGGCCGACCCGATCTGAAATCGTCCCCCATAGCGGACCGCTGAAAATGGACAGTAAACCGCCAGCCGCCATAATTTGTCCGGCTTCATAACGATTAATGTCCGATTCCAGCATAAAGCTGAATAAAAAGCTTTGTGGAATTAAATAAGCAAAGCCAATCAATCCATAAATAAGGGCCACGAGCAGCACCCTTTTATGAACGTACACTTCGCGAAACAGGGATTCTTCTGCTTGTGTATTTTTGCGGGCAGGGATCGGCGGATCGCGCAACACGATTTGAGCAGCAAGGGCAGATAACAAAGAAAGAAGGCCGTATACAGCCCAGAGATAGCGCCAGCCGCTCATCGAAAACCATGCGGTGAAGAACGGAATCATTGCACTGGAAATTAAAGTCCCTAGCCCTAATCCGCTGCCAAGAAAGCCGATCATCATGCCCCGCTGCCGCGGGAACCAGCCGACGACAATATTCACAAGCGGGGTATAAGTAAAAGCCGTCCCAATGCCAAGAATCGCCATTCCGAGCATGCAAGAGAAAAAACTTTGAACGAACGACAGATAAAATAAACCGGCGGCGACGAGCAGCGTTCCAATCACGACTAGACGCTTTGATCCCCACTTTGCAGCCATAATTCCCGCAAAAAGAACAAGTCCCAGATACCCGATTGACGTGATTGTTCCCAGCATTCCTGCCTGTTCATATGTAAGGGTCAACTCCTCCTTCATAAAAGGCATTAAAATTCCGTAAGACATTCGTCCAAATCCTAGTGTGCTGATGGTTACCATGACACACGTTAACGCATATTTCCACATCTGCTGCTCTCGTTCCATCCCCATCCCCCTTTACAGCTGCTCCCCTTTATTTTCTCAGGCATCCCAACAAGCAACACGGCCTGCCTTGCTCATAATAAGAAATAATCTCCCTTTTTAACTTCTATTACAGTACTCTTCATCAGTGTATCATAATAATTTACTGAATTGTCAAATAATTATAGATGATTTTATTAGATCAGAAAAGGCTGCGCCGGAAAATCCAACGCAGCCCTCTCCATTTATTGAAGTGCACGCAAGCAGTCTTTTAATGTTTGCGTAATAAACTGAAAATCTTCTTCGGTAATGCTTAACGGCGGAGCCAGCTGCAATATGTTATTATAACCAGCTACTGTGTCCCCGTTTTTCCCGACAATCAATTTCTTCTTCTTGCATAGCCCAATTACTTTATTGACTAGCTCCACACTTGCCGGTTTCTTTGTTTGCTTATTCTCTACTAATTCTATTCCGATTAAGAGGCCTTTCCCTCTAATATCTCCAATAAACGGCAAATCCTTGACCTCTTCCAATTCTTTAAGCATCCGTTCTCCAAGAACACGGGAACGCTCAATTAATTTTTCATTTTCATAGATTTCCATATTTTTCAGCGCTAGCGCACAAGCAGCCGGATTGCCGCCGAATGTATTGACATGACGAAGGCGGTCATATTGCCCGTCGCCGCAATATGCTTCATAAATCTCTCTTTTGACAGCAGTAGCAGACAGCGGCAAATAGGCACTTGTAATTCCTTTTGCCATTGTAATAATGTCAGGCTTTACATCATAATGCATAAATCCAAATGGCTTTCCTGTCCGCCCGAACCCGCAAATCACTTCATCGCAAATCAGCAGCGCTCCATGCTTTTCACAGATTTCCTTTACTTTTTTCATGTAATTTTGCGGCGGAATAAGACAGCCTCCGCCCGTGATGATCGGTTCCATAATCATGGCGGCTACTGTCTCGCTCAATTCCCATGTCATCACCCGATCCACTTCTTCTGCACTTTCCAGCGTCTGTTCATCCTCTGGACGGCGATAGAGATCCGGCGGATTTACATGGATAAATCCGGGTGCGAGCGGCTCATATTTATATTTTCTTTCTGCCTGCCCGGTCGCTGACAACGCCCCCATTGAGTTGCCATGATACGCACGGTAGCGGGAAATAAACTTATACCGGCTATGGCCTCCTTTTTGCTGGTGATATTGCCGGGCAATCTTAAATGCCGTCTCATTTGCTTCCGAACCGCTGTTCGAGAAAAAGATGACATACTCGCCGCCCAGCCATTCATTCAATTTTTCAGCCAGCTTAATAGCAGGAACATGGCTTTGGGCCAGCGGAAAATAAGGCATTTCCAACAATTGCTCATAAGCAGCTTCTGCCAGCTCTTTTCTTCCATAACCAGTATTCACACACCACAGTCCAGATAAGCCATCCAGGTACTTATTTCCATCTATATCAGTTACCCAGGCGCCTTCTGCTTTTTGGACAATCAGGTTCGCCGGAGCGGGAGCCGATCCTCTCATTGCATGCCAGACAAAACGTTCATCCTTCTTTTGCAAATCCTGTTCCTTGTGTGTTACTTGCATGTTTATTTCCCTCCTTTTTACTATTCTCTTAATAACGGGCAGTCATCATCTTTTTACGCGTATAAAACTCTACTCCGTCTTTGCCGTTCGCATGAAGATCACCATAGAAGGAGTTTTTATAACCGGAAAACGGGAAAAATGCCATCGGAGCCGGCACGCCCAGATTAATGCCCAGCATGCCCGCATCGATTTCTTCGCGGAATTCGCGGATGGCCTTGGCGCTATCTGTATACAGACAAGCCCCATTCGCAAATTCCGATTCATTCGTAATCGCAATTGCTTCCTGGAGGCTGTCAGCACGCACAATGGAAAGTACAGGCGCAAAAATCTCATCCTGCCAGATTTTCATGTTCGTCTTTACATGATCAAAAATTGTCGGGCCGACAAAATACCCTTTCTCTCCTTGGCCTTCTTTTCTGCCATCACGAACGAGTACTGCCCCTTGCTGTTCACCGCTATCAATATAACCGATCGTCCGTTCTTTATGTGCTTCACGGATCACCGGTCCGAGAAATACATCTTTATCCATGCCATTGCCCATTTTGAGGGCATCGGCTTTTTGTTTAAGAAGGCTGACGAGTTTGTCGCCAATATCCCCAACCGCCACCACAACGGAAGCAGCCATGCATCTCTCACCCGCTGAACCGAAAGCAGCGCTCGTAATATTCGTGGCGGCATTTTCTAAATCCGCATCAGGCATAACGATAGAATGATTTTTCGCTCCGGCAAGTGCTTGCACACGCTTGCCGTTCGCTGCCGCTGTCTTATAAACGTATTCAGCTACCGGCTGAGAACCGACGAAGGAAATGGCCTTCACATCGTGATGCTCCAAAATTCCGTTCACCACATCATGCGCACCGTGAACAATATTCAACACTCCATTCGGAAGGCCAGCTTCCATAAATAATTCAGCTAAACGGTTAGCCAGCAAAGGAGTGCGTTCCGACGGTTTTAAAACAAAGGTATTTCCGCAGGCAATAGCGAGAGGAAACATCCAGCACGGCACCATCATCGGAAAGTTAAAAGGTGTAATACCGCCAACGACCCCAATCGGATAGCGATACATGCCTGATTCAATCCCGGCAGCAATATCCGGAAGCTGGCTGCCCATCATAAGGGTCGGAGCACCGGCAGCAAACTCGACACACTCAATGCCTCTCTGCACTTCTCCGTAAGCTTCGTTATAGCTTTTTCCGTTCTCCCGCGTAACGATCTCAGCCAGCTCTTCCCAATGCTTCACTAATAGCTGCTGGTAACGGAACAAGATGCGGGCGCGCTGTGGGACCGCCACCTTTTTCCATGTTTGAAACGCTTCTTTCGCAGCTGTGACCGCCTGTTCCACATCATCCTTAGTGGAAACCTTGAGTCTGGCAATTACTTCCCCAGTGGCCGGGTTAGGAACTTCTTCTATCTTCTGGCTGGATGACTCTGTCCATTGTCCATTAATAAAGTTTTTTACTGTTTTAACGTCTTTTGTCACTACCATCGCAAGCCCTCCTGGAATGTTTTAAACTCTCTTCATAGCCTTATTATAGATGTCACAGATAGCGCTTTCATTAGACAAAAGGTAAATTTATCTGAATATTCGTTCTACACTTTGTCTTGATTTAGGTATTACCGCTGCTGCCTGAAAGATATTCGTGAGCCGAAACGGCAAATTCAATGGCCTGCCGTTTCGGCGGCTCCATAAAATCCTCGCCTAGAAGCTCATATAGCTTTTCCAAACGGTGATAGAGGGTTTGTCTAACAATATACAGCCGTTCTGCTGTTTCTTTTTTCGAACCGTTGCATGCTAAATAGATTTTTAGCGTATTCATTAATTTAGCATGGTGAACCTCATCATATGATAAAACAGGCGCTAAATAATCCGAAACAAATTCATGGAGCATTTCTTGTTCATGAAGGGCATAAATCAGTCTGTATATATGTAAGTCTTCATAAAAATACTCCTGCATTCCCAATGGAATATTTTCCTTAATGGCCGCAGCTATTTTCGCTTTTTCATAACTGGATTGCACTTGTGTTAGTTTATCAACAATCGTTCCTGCACTAATTTTCACAGGTGCTGAGGAGTAATTTTCCATATCCCCTGCTTTTTTCATGGAACGGATTCCTGCGTGTATACGCTGCTTGCAGCTATCTTCTTTTCTTTGATCAAGGAGGATAAACACCATCTCATTTTTGCCGGCCGTTGCTAACAGGAAGAACCCCTGTTCCTGAAAAATAGAGCGCAGCAATACCTTTAAATAGGTGCTATTGGAACTTTCCTCATCGATTCCAGCGGTTTGCAGCAGGAAAACAACGGCGCGTTCCGGCTTTAAGCCCGGCTTAATCTCTTTAAGAAAGCGGGTAATTTGCTCCTCGGTCTGTTTGCCTTCAAGCCACTTTTGAATCCAATCTGCTTCTTTTGCCTTTCTCCGCTCTTCTATCCACAATTCTCGTAAAATCACTTGCGCAAGCGCCGTAGCGGTACGATCGAGAATAAGAGTTTCAAATTCAGTCACCTTTCCTGTTTCAAAGATGATCATCAGCTCTGCGAAGCTTTGGCTCCAAATATGAATAGGCTGCCGTGCTATGCTGCTTTTCTCTGACGTGCCCTTAATGACTCGATCTAAAAGGGCGCGTTCTTCTTTTGCCGGTTTATTTGAAACAATCTCGGGGTGCCCTTCTTTCGGAAGATACACAACGGGCAGTTGAATTTGCTTATGCATCATGTTAAGAATTTTCTCCCTCGGTCCGGCCTCTAGAAGCACTTGATTGATCCTCCGGGAATAGTCCTCTAAATCTGTAATCATTTGATATTGTTTTTTAATAATAAGGGTATGTACACCTTCGGTAATATCAACAAACCGCACTTCTTCGTGAAAAACGATAATTGGAAAATCATGCGTATCGGCAAGTCGAAGAATCTCAGCAGGAATTTCATCCATGTATTTTCCTAATTCAATACAGAGTCCAGCCGCCCGGCAATCAATCAGCTGCTGCACAAGCAGCCGGAGCGTTGCTTTTCCCGACTTCCAGCCCACTCCTGTGGAAAGAATCAATTCATCACCGTTCAGCAGATTGCTTACATCGGAAACTTCTATAACATGCACCCATTTAACCGCCCGGTGCCGGCCATTGTGTCCAGCTACCATCTTGGCCTGCTGAAAGTGATCCAGCTCTAAAATTTCCTGAACGGATAGCTTCATTTCATTCTTCACGTCGCTCCCCACGCCCCTTAAAGAATTGATTCTATTTTTATCCAGTTTAATATCAAAGCTGGCAATATTCAATTATATGAAAAACTTAAACAAACCCGGGAGAAGCCTTCCCGGGTTTCAGGCTATAGACAAGCTGACTCTCGGTGAAATGTACGCTTGCCTGCAGACGTCTTTGCGCCTTCCACTCCAATCAACAGGTGTATAAAGTTAGCGCAGCCGGATAACGAGGGTTAGTTGAAAATAAATAGCCCAAACGCCTGGGAGGAAGAAACTGCTTGCGGAAAGCCGTGCAGCAAAACCAGCCTTCCCCCAGAACCATTTAGCCCCGCCGATTCATTTCTCTTTTATTTACAGCTTGGTGAAAGAGAATCATCGACGGGTAGCCGTCTATCTTTTTCTCGACCGGCTGGAAAACTAACAAAAAATCAACATCCACTCATCTCAAAGCTGCCGGTCACTACCATGTAAATCTTTTTAATAAGCTATTTAACTCTCGAGCCACGTCTGCTAATTTATTTGCATCGCCTTTCACCTTTTCCATGGAATGGTTAGCTTGCTGGGCGGCAGCAGCCGTTTCTTCTATGCCTGCTGCAGATTCTTGAGAAATAGAGGCGATATTCTCAACAACCAGCTGAATAGTGGCAGATTCCCCATTGATCTGTGTGAGGTAGTCTGAAATGGCTGCAATCTGTTGGCCAAGAGCAGAAATCGCTTTTGTAATCTCCTCAAATGTCGCCCCGGTCATTTGAATTTGCTCCGCTTCTGCTTCTACTTTCTTGAAGCTATCTGTTAACGATGCTGTCACTTCTTTAGAACCTTGCTGAATATGGCTGACCGTCTGAGTAATGCCGCCAATAGAGTGAGTCACTTGTTCCGAAAGCTTACGCACTTCCCCTGCGACTACCGCAAATCCTTTTCCATGCTCTCCTGCCCTGGCCGCCTCAATGGCTGCATTCAGTGCTAGAAGGTTTGTTTGTTCAGCAATGTCATGAATCACCTGCACCATTGTCGAAATCTGCTTTGTTTGCTCGTCTAAATCTTTCACTTGATGCACCGATGCTTTGACAACCTCCTGAATTGCATGCATATCACGAACAGAGGTATCCATGAACGTTTTTCCTTTAACGGTTAAATCCAATACCTGCTTTGTGGTTGCTGCCATGTCCGCCCCATTCTGATGTGCATGTTGAATGTTCTTGGAAAATCCGCTCATCTTTTCTGCAAGCTCCGCCGATGAGTGCGCCTGTGTTTCCGCTCCTCCTGACAATTCCTGCATAGTCGCAGCAATCTGTCCACTCCCTTCGCTCATTTCACTGGAAATATATTCAAGGTCACGACTTTGCTCCGTAACAATATCAGCCGTAACTGAAATGCGTTCCACTACCTCTTGAAAATTGGAACGCATAGCTACTATAGCCTTCATTAATAAACCGATCTCGTCCTTTCTCCTGTTACCTTCAACGGCAGCGTTTAACTTACCTTTGGAAAACTCATCCATAAAATTAGCCGCTTTCTGAATAGGTTCAGCAATGGAGCGGCTGAAAAGAAAAGCAGCAGCCACAGCGCATAATAAGGTGAAGCCGCCGATCATTAATGCCAGCGTGATCATTTTCTGCTGCGCTTCAGCAATAACCGATAGATCCTGTACAATTTCGATCATGCCGATCACTTCAGTTTTAGTAGGATCAAACATTGGCAGGTAGGTATGAAGAAAATCGCCCTTTTTTATAGAAACTTCTTTCCCGGAAAGTACCTTGTCCGTAATCGATGTATCTGTTAATTGTTTTCCCGTATTTTCCTGTACAGATGAAAGAACCACTTCACCTGATGGATTATACAGTTGAATATCCCCCCCTTGCGCTGTCTCCTTTAACTGCTGAAGAAAATTGCTGTCAATTCCCATTTGCAATGTTCCAATGACTTCATGATTAAATATAATGGGCGCAAATGCCCGAACAGCCAGTCCGCTGTTCCCAAATTCAAACCCGGATACACTCTCTCCTTTTAAGGCTTTTTGCACAGCGGGAAGTTGGCTTTTATCATCTCCATGCTTTTCAAGGTTGTGCCCCCTTAGAAATACATTCCCCTTTTTGCTGCCGAACTCAAAAACACTCACGCTATGCTCTTTTTGGAGCCGCTCAAAAACAGGCTGGACTTTCGCAGCGAGCATGGCCCGGTTATTTGTTTTGAACGCTCTGGCTAACTCTTCATCTTGTCCATATCTTTTTGTCAAATCTAATAGCTCAGTTGAAGTCCGTTCCAGGCTTTTTACAACTGATTGTTTAGTTGATTGCTCGCTTTGCTGTGTAAACACTGAAAAAGCCCGGTTGGCATGAGACAATAAAACAAAGCTTAACAGCAGCAATGGAATAATAGAAACTGATAATAAAACAACAAACACTTTAGTCCTCAATGATGTCAACTTAAACAAAATGCTTCCTCCTTGCCCTTAAACAGGAACAATTTACTAATCCTTCAAATTGCTCACATTATAACTTATGATCTACTCTTTTTGCATATATAGGTCTTTTTATTTACAAAATCTTAATAAAAGAATGAAAAAAGAAGCCGCTGTTGGCGGCTCCTTGGCAGAGAATCATTCGTTTTTTCTTAAAAAACATTGTATATATTTTCGCACTCTTCACCTGTCGGCTGGTAGAAGCAATGAAGCTTGTAACGGGCTACGAGCGGCTGATCGTACCATGTCGGCGGACAATTTCCTTCCGGCCGAAAATACCATAAAGCATATTTCGACGGCCAAATCCTTTCCCCATTAACAGCCCTTCGAGCCAACCTTCTCTCGCTTTCCCGCGGCCGCTGGTAGAAGTATCCTTTTTGCACGGCCTCAAAGGCATGCGGCTGGTATACCATTTGCGGAATCGTACGCAATCCTTTAAAATCCGAGCAATTAGCCCTGATTCTATTGACGCCCACATTGCCAACCATAAGCATTCCTTGTGTTCCCTCGCCTTCCGCCTCTGCCCGCAGCAGCCTCGCCAGCAAATCAATATCAGACGCTCTATGTTTTACGACTGCCATGCCTTCACCTCCGCAGCATATCTCTTTTATTATATTCTGCACTCCCCAAATGATGAATCGCCCTCTTCAAAATAAGGCTTGGACAAGCCCTTATCCCAGGGAAGGGACGAACCAATTATCATTGAGGCAGCTAGACAAGAGATTTCCCGGGCAAGGTCCGCTGCAGCTGCGGACCTTGCTTTTCACCTCATTTTGTATCAGCTCCTGCACAGCTTTTTTTGCAGCATGCAGTCGGATCATGTGGACAGCTTAGACGCTGCTCCATTGTCCAAACCGGCTCTCAACTCTTTGACAACCTCTTTTCCGAAATGCCCCAGTGAGCCTTCGCTATAGGAGCGCATCACTTCTGGCGAAAGTGCTCTTAAGGCTCTCTCTGCATATTGAGGGTCCAGCCCCTGCTTCGCAAATTCCGTCTCTATTTCCACAGCTGTTTTCACCGCATAGTACGTAGCCAGCTTGTTAACCTTCATAACCGTCTCTTCGCTATCCCGCTTCATTTCTCCAAGGTCAAAAAATAGATTCTCCACTTGATCGGGGAGCAGCGATTCTGTAATAAACAGTCCTTCCCCCCGTTTAAGCAAATCAGCCGCATGTCCCATAAATTTCACTCCCCACACAGATAGCTGCGGAAATTCTTTTTTTATTTCTGTTGTATAAAGAGCTGTAGCCATATTGATGATTGCTGTCCCTGAGAATAAGCCATTCTCAGCGATCAAATCTCGCAAAAAAGGAATAACTTCTTTTGCTGGAAGAGCCAATACCAATAGATCCAAACCTGACATTTCCTTTTTGTTCAGCGTGTATCCGTTCGGGTAGTTTCCCACAAATTGGCGCGCCTTCAGCGTTTCAGGATGATATACGCCTATTTCCCGATTCTTTTCACACCAATGATGCATCATAGCTGTTCCTAACATTCCCATACCCGCCAGACCGATTTTCACCTTTTCCATGATTGCCCCAACCTTTTTCTTTATAATGGATTTCCTTATTATTTTGGCAAAAGCCGTGCTGCTGGTCTACTCTGCAAAAATCACTAGCAGCTACTGGCTTTCCAATCTTTCCAGCGCTTTTTCCTCTGCAGGGATTCTTATAAAAAGCAGCAGAAGAGCATTGGCAACGGAGAAAACCAGAGCCGTTCTCCATGCGCCAAATATAAGCGGAAGAGAGGCGATTTCAATTGCTACCACCACGTAGTTAGGATGGGGAATCCAGCGGTATGGTCCGCGTTTCACTTTAGAGGCTCCCGGCAGCACAAGGATTTTTGTATTCCAAAAGGGCCCCAGAGAAGCGAGAGACCATACACGGAGAAATTGAGCAATTAAAAAGCCGGCAAAAAACCATTGCCATCCCAGAGCCGGGTCCATTCCTATGTAGAATACTTCTGCCAGCAAGGAAACAAAGAATAGTACATGGAGCAAAACAATCCACTTATAGTGTTCCGCCCCAAACTCAATCGCTCCCTGCGCTCTCATCCGTTTTTCATTGGATCGAGCATAAACGACCTCTAGCAGCCGTTGAAGAACAACGAATGTAAATACAAGAAAGAAAAGGCTCACTTGTTGATTTCCCCCCACTCCATCCATACCATTTCCGAGCTGAAGCCCGGGCCCAAAGCTGTCAGCAGCCCCGTTTCTCCCAGGGACGGACCGTTCTCGATTACTTCCTTGAGCACGTATAAAACGGTAGGTGAAGACATATTGCCGCAGGAAGCTAGGACGTTCCGCGAAACAGCTGTTTTGTCATCTGAAAATCCCAGAGACTGTTCATAGGCATCCAGCACCTTTTTTCCCCCTGGATGAGCAACGAAATGATCAATGTCAGCAAGTTCCTTCCCAAGCTTATTCAGAAAAGAGAGTGCGTTAGGCTTTAGCCAGCTCTCTACAATGCTTGGAATATCTCTTGAAAATATAACGTGCAGCCCTTCGTCTTTAATTTCCCATCCCATTACATCCTCTGAATCAGGCATTAGCGTGGATTGGGTGTCTTTCGTAAAAAATCCCTTCCCTGTCACTTCTGCTGCTTCTCCTGTTACCAAGGCACAGGCTACTCCATCAGCAAATAAAGAGGTTCCGATCAGGTTGCTTTTCGACATATCATCGTGCTGAAAGGTGAGGCTGCACAGTTCAATGCAGAGTACAAGCACGTTAGCTTGAGGATAAGCAAGGCAATAGTCATGCGCCCGGCTAATTCCTGACGCGCCGCCCGCGCATCCCAATCCCCAAATCGGAATTCGTTTGGTATGAGCAGGAAAGTTCAATTGATTCATAATCCGGGCATCAATCGTTGGTGTAGCCATGCCTGAACTGGATACAAAGATAAAAGCATCAATGTCTTCTTTATCAACGCCTGCTCCCTGCAAACATTTCTCCACCGCCCGGCTTCCCAGCTGCACCGATTCCGCAATATATTTATTGTTTTTTTCCTCCAATCCCCTTTCTTCTTCAAACCAGGAAAGAGGGGCAGCAAAATAGCGCTTTTCAATTTGGCCGTTGCCAAATACCCGCAGCAGCCGCTCAATATCAGTATAATGCTTTCTAAATAAACTTCTGACTACCTTCACAACTTCTTGCTGATCAAAGCAATACGGCGGATTCTCAGTCACAACATTCCGGATAAACGGCATCTCTCTTCTCATCCCTTCTGACAACCAATGATTTTATCTGTATCTTTCCCTCTTTAATTGCCTCATACACCCTCCGCCCGCTCGTTTTTCATTTGCCGTTTTTCTCTTCTGATCCAAGGGTGTATCCTAACGATTTTTTTACGGTCGTTCAGTTCACCATTAAAGAAGGAGATTTCTCAAAGCTGCCGAATAGTATAGGTATCGTTTTGAAAGCGCTTATTTACATAGGAGGATGAGTACGTATGATAAAGACGGTAAATTTAAACGAAGTGCTCCGCGGGGAAAGTGCTCCGCCCGCGTGTGATACAACACTCGGTATAAAAGCATTGGAGGCTGGAGAAGGGTATGCGAAGGGGCAATGGATCATTGAGGACCGCCTACTGAATGGGAATGGCGTCATTATGGGAGGATTTGTCGCGGCAGCTGCCGATATTATGATGGCCTATGCTATTACTCCCTTATTAACCGAAGATCAAACATTTGCTTCCATTAATCTGCAAACAACCTTTCATCGTCCGACATTTACAGGCGAAGTAGACATAGAGGTAAAGGTGGAGAAGTTTGGCCGGACTGTTTCTTATCTGACGGCTGATTTAATGCAGAACGGCAAATTAACGGCAAGTGTCACCTCTTCTATTATGATCATGGCTAAAAAGTAATCATTTGCCGGCTTTAGTATATGAACCGCTATTCCGGATATAAGCAATAGCCCTTCCCCTCTGCGAGTGGAAAGGGCTATTTGTTTAATAAAAGAACGGATTACATCCGGTCGACATACACCGTTTTTACTTGCGTATAGAATTCGATGGCTGTTTTTCCCTGTTCACGTGAGCCGGTGCTGGATGCTTTACATCCGCCAAATGGGACTTGCGGTTCCGCTCCGGCTGTTTCGGAATTCACATGAACAATCCCCGCTTCAATGTCATCCACAAAACGGTTGGCCAGCGTGAGATTATTCGTACAAATCGCTGCACTTAAGCCATATTCTGTATCATTAGCCATATCAATTGCTTCTTCATAGCTATCGACTTTAAATAGTGCAATCACAGGACCAAAAATTTCCTCTTTGGCAATCCGGGCATCTTGAGGAACATTTTCAAAGATCGTCGGTTTCACATAAAATCCGTTCGCCAGTTCTTCCTCAGCTGGAATCTCACCGCCGCATAGCAGTGCTGCCTCTTCTTTTCCTGCTTCAATCATTGCCAGCACACCATCACGCTGTCCTTTTGAAACAGCCGGTCCCATGAATGTTTCCGCTTGGAGCGGGTCTCCGACTTTTAACTCTTTTGTACGCTCCACCAGCCGATCGCGGAAGGCTTCGTAAATTCCTTCTTCAACGATCACACGGCTCGTTGCTGTACATTTCTGGCCAGTAGATTTAAAAGCGCCGTTAATCGCAATGCTGACTGCCTTTTCAACATCTGCATCAGCAAGAACGATCAGCGGATTTTTTCCGCCCATCTCCAATTGCACTTTCTTTCCGTTCGCTGTTGCTTCTCTTTGGATTTGCAATCCGACTTGGTTAGAGCCGGTAAAGGAAATAGCTTTAATCCCCGGATTTTCCACAAGCTCATTGCCTACTACAGATCCTCTGCCGAATACACAGTTGACAACACCAGCTGGCATACCGGCTTCGTCAAAGGCTTTCATCACATGGTAAACGGATTTCGGCGTAAGATCCGCCGGTTTAATCACCACTGTATTTCCATAGATAAGGGCTGGGGCAAGCTTCCAAACCGGAATGGCAATCGGGAAATTCCACGGAGTAATCAGCCCGACCGGCCCGACCGGTACGCGATTTGTATACAAAAGCGTCTCCGGGTTTGCCGATGGAATCACATCACCGGTTGGCTGGAGCCCTTCCGCTGCATAATATTCCAAAATGCTGATTGCCCGCTGTGTCTCACCGATTGATTCTGCCAGCGTTTTTCCCTCTTCAAGCGCCAGATCCCGTCCTACTTCTTCTATATTTTCTTTTAAGAACGCTGCAGCTTTGCGAAGATAAGATGCACGCTCTTGAAAAGAGCTTTTTTTCCATGACAAAAACGCTTCCTTCGCAGCCGTTACCGCTTCTTGAACATCTGCTTTTGCACTGGAAGGAAACTCCCCAAGGTTCTCTCCGTTATGGGGACTAGTATTCTCTTTATACTCCCCTGTAGTTGGTTCTTTCCACTGTCCATTGATGTAATTTAAGTAACGCATCATTTCTCCTCCTCTAAAACAATAATCACTTATCCTGCTATATAAAACAGCAATTTGGCATATGTTCCTGTTCGTTTGCTATCTATACTTCACTCGCAAATGAGTGGCAGTTTTCCCCTGACTATGCCGAAAAGTGAGCGGAAGTGCGAATTCTTCATTTGGTAAAAGTGTCGTGAATAGTGGAACTTTTTTTAGTTTA
The DNA here is from genome assembly GCF_002189605.1 of Pseudobacillus badius. Classification (NCBI taxonomy): domain Bacteria; kingdom Bacillati; phylum Bacillota; class Bacilli; order Caryophanales; family Bacillaceae; genus Pseudobacillus; species Pseudobacillus badius. Next base: position 82,026 of record NZ_MWMM01000001.1, on the reverse strand, counting down.
GCATATTTTCAGTTAATAGAAACACGAAAATTTGACTTTGCTATAGAAACCTTCTCTTTAATGTAAAAAAAGAAAAATACGGATCTTCCTTCCCTTATATCCAAAAACCCCGGAATCAACTGGCTTCACGTAGTGAATTCCGGGGTTCATCAGATTTTTATAAATCAGCTTTATGCTTATTCTAGTTCAAGCTGCTTCTCCACAGCTGTCAGTGCCTTGTCTAAAATGTTAATCATCTTATGAATTTCCTCTTTCGTAATGACTAAAGGAGGAGCGAAAATAAGAGTATCTGCCCCTTCGTAAATAACCCCACGGTGAATAAGCCCGTTCTTCATGGACTCTTCTACGATTAGCGGGGAAATCGGTTTGTCAAACCTTTGAGCTGTCTGCTTGTTTTTTACTATTTCAATGGCACCCATCAATCCTAGTGCGCGTACTTCTCCTACAATGCTATGTTCTTGTTGCAGCCATTTAAAACCCTTGAGCATTTCCTCGCCCATCACTCTTGAATTCTCCACTAAGCTTTCCCGTTCTATAATATCTATATTCTTAAGAGCCACTGCACACGATACCGGGTGACCGCTATATGTGTAGCCATGCATAAACAGCCCTTCCGTCTTTTCAATTAAGTCCTGATGAATTTTCTCTGATAGGATCACTCCGCCCAATGGAGCGTATCCGCTGGTAATTCCCTTTGCCACACTCATAAGATCTGGAATTACACCAAATTGCTCGATCCCGAAATAGGTACCGGTTCTTCCAAAACCGGTAATCACTTCATCCGCAATAAATAAGATATCGTATTCATCACAAATTTCCCTTACCTCTTTAAAATAATTTTGAGGCGGGAGATGAACCCCTCCTGTTCCCTGTATAGGCTCAGAGATAAATGCAGCAATGGTTTCGGCTCCCTCCGATTCAATAAATGACCGCAAGGCCGCCCCCGTACTTTCCACATAGTAAAAATCAGGGGCTAATGAAGTAGTGAAATCACGGAAAGGCTTAAGTCCCGTTGCGCTTGTAGCTCCCATAGCAACCCCATGATAAGAACGTTTTCGGGAAATAATTTTTTTCTTTTCTGGTTTCCCTTTTATTTTCCAGTAGTGGCGAACCAGTTTAAAAGCCGTATCATTAGACTCTGAACCACCCGAAGTGAAAAAGATTGTGTTTAACCCTTCTGGAGTTAATTCAGCAATCTTTGCTGCCAGCCGAATCGCCGGCTCGTGGCTAAATGTTGCAAAACACGAACTAAAACCTAGCCGGGCCATTTGTTCCATAGCTGCTTTCCCCAGTTCTTCTCTCCCATGTCCAATATTGACATTCCAAAGTGAAGAAAGCCCATCAATGACTTTATTTCCATGTATATCTTTTAAATAAATTCCTTCTCCCTTGTCAAAAATAAAAGTTGCACCTTTTTCTTGCTGCTGCTTAATAGGGGAAGTCGGATGCAAAAAATGTTTCTTATCTAGCTCAATCAGCTCACTATATGTGCTTATCATCCCTTGTTCAACTGCTGCATTTGCTTTCTCCATTCTTTCTCCTCCTTTTAATATCTTCCAATTCTCATACTGCTGCTATCTGTACAGGAAACAGCAGCTGCCCATTTTTACTATTGCAAATTGTATGCCAATTCCATCAATAGCCCATTTGCAAGTATGACGGCCATCCCTGACAGATGATGTCACGGAAAATATAAAAAAGGTTGGGTCCGCCTCTTTGGCTGTCCCTATATGAAATAAAAAAGAGCAGCCTTTGGAAAGCCCGCGTCTTCTGGTTCTTTTCAAAATATCCTGGCTATTTTTTCGTCAACTGATACTTTTTTAGCCTTCTCATTAATAAAGATTGGCTAATTCCTAACTCCAATGCCGTTTTTCTAGTAGTATCATATTTTTCATACGCTTGTTCAATGATCTTACGCTCGATCTTCTCAAGTGTTTCTGTTAACGATTGCCCTTTTTCAGCTTCAAGAATGTTCGAGGGGAGTTCTTGCGGTTCATGAAAATGTGTTGATAACTGTTTAGAAGTAATTTCAGATGTCGGTGCGGTAATAACCACGCGTTCTAAGAGGTTTTCTAACTCTCGTATATTGCCAGGCCAATGATAGCTTTGCAGTATTCGAAAAGCTTCTGAAGATAGCTTGCATTGCCGGTCATAACGTTGGTTGAATTTATTCAAATTAAGCTGAAGCAAGTGAAAAATATCTTCTTGTCTTTCACGCAAAGAAGGGACTTTAATGGGCAAAACATTTAACCTGTAATATAAATCCGATCGGAAAGCACCTTCGCTCACTAGCAGCTGCAAGTTTCGATTGGTCGCAGCAACAATTCTGACATCAGCTATATAAGATTTTGTATCACCAATAGGGGTATATTTTTTTTGTTGCAAAAATTGCAAAAGCTTAGCCTGCAAATGAATTGGCAGTTCCCCAATTTCATCTAAAAATAACGTTCCGCCATCTGCCTGGGCAATTAAACCTTTTTTTCCGCCCTTGTCAGCTCCTGTGAAAGCTCCTTTTTTATAACCGAACAACTCAGACTCAATCAATGAGTCGGGCAGTGCGCCGCAGTTGATTTCTACCAGCGGCTTTTGACTGCGCTCACTTAATTGGTGGATTTTTCCTGCTATTTCACTTTTTCCTACCCCTGTTTCCCCAGTAATCAGAACAGTTGTATCGACCAGTGCTGCTTTGTCCATCAGGTTAATCATCGAAAGGGAAGCTTTGCTTTTTCCCACAAAGAATTCATTGGATTCTTCCTTCTTGCTTCTCCTTTTCATCTCCATGATTTCTTGGCTGTATTTTTTTAAAAGCACCTGCATTTCTTCTAGTTTGGAAGTAGTCCGCACAGTTCCTGTAATATCTCGGCTATGTGTGATGATTAGCTCAATCTCTCCCTCCTCGCTTTTAATAGGGTGTCCTGAAACCATGAATTGCCGTTTATTCTCAGTAGATTGCACCGTGCTTACCATTGTTTTTTCTTTTAATACCATGCTAGTGACGGAAGGATTAAAAATCCCCATTTTTTCCAAATCACTCGAACTCTTTCCGATGATTTCCTCCCTCGACCGGTTAATTAACTTTAGGCAAGATTGATTCACCCACAAAGCGACTCCCCGGCTGTCGGAAATTAGAATTCCATCAGAAATAGCATTTAAAATCTCTCCAAAATACTCCGGCAAATATAAATCTTTTTCTTTTAACACTCTCTTCCCCCCTTTTAGTAATGAAAAAGGACAAGCTTGCATTCACTAGCCAGTTTATCACGAATACTTGAAGCGATAAAGAATCAAAAGAATAAATATTCTAAATAATACAAATATTTCAATGGATATTTGAATCGAAATAAAATCAAAATTGAGTTGGCATCGATTCAAAGCTTGAAATTTAAACTTCAGAAAGGGAAAAAATTTACGGATCTCTTCTCTTTTTTCCCGAAAAAATGTCCTTAATGGTGGTATGAAATTTGCTTTATATCTGATGTAGGAGCGAAAGGGGGGAAAATATGCTATTAGTGTCGCTGCCAGATCCATTGCCCGAAAAAGAAAGGAGTTATCTTACTGCATTTGTTTATCCGATGAAAGTGTATTTCCAAGAAAAGTTTTTAAATGCTGCACACGAAATTCCCTTACACGAGATCCAAATTTGGTTGACATATGGCTCTGATATCACAAAAGAAGCACTTAACCAAATGCCTTCATTGAAATGGATACAAGTGTTTCAATCAGGAATTGAAAAAGTTCCTTTGGAAGAATTGAAAAAACGGGGAATTTTATTAACAAATATTAAAGGAATCCATGGCATACCAATGTCTGAGCATGCAATAAGCACCATTTTATATTTCGCTAAAAACCTTGAAAAATATGCCTTTAATAAGCAAAAACATCTATGGGATCGCTGCGGCCATGACGATGAAATATACGGAAAAACCATCTCTATCTTCGGGGCTGGCACGGTCGGTACAGCGATTGCAGAAAGATGTCGTGACTTTGGAATGCGTGTTATCGGAATAAATACGAGCGGTGAACCCAAGTCACCTTTCGATGAAATGTACGCTATGAAGGACAAAGAAACGGTATTAAAGACAAGTGATTTCGTCCTGTTATTGCTGCCGAGCATTCCTGAAACCTATCACTGTATCAGCAGGCATGAACTTTCTTTAATGAAAGAAAGCGCTTACTTAATCAATTTGGGACGGGGCTCCCTCATTAATAACCAGGATTTAATAAACAGTTTGAAAAGCGGTTCGATTAGAGGGGCTTCACTGGATGTATTTGAAGAAGAACCCCTTCCAGAAGACAGCCCGCTATGGGAGACTCCCCATCTTCTGATTACGCCTCACATGGCTGCTCGGACATGGCGGTATTACGAAAGAGCTTTGGAGAAGTTTGCTCTAAACTTCAACGCGTTTCAACAAGGCGAACAGCCCCCCTATATTATTAATTTGAATAAAGGCTACTGAAATAAAAACTTTATGGAGGCTAATGAATTATGAAAAAACCAGAAGTCATACTTGGCAGCCAGCAAAGAACCATTGAAGAAGAGCGGCAATATCGGAAGGAAAGGTTAGCGGCATCTTTTCGTTTATTCGCCAAATATGACTACGACATGGGTGTAGCAGGTCATATTACTGCTCGAGACCCCGAATACTCGGATCACTTTTGGGTAAATCCCTTTGCTATGGATTTTAGTCAAATCAAGGTATCCGACTTGGTACTAGCCAATCACCAAGGGAAAGTAATCCAAGGAAACAAGCCGATTAATAAAGCAGCTTTTGCTATTCATTCAAGAATTCATGAAGCACGCCCTGATGTAATAGCTGCCGCTCACTCTCATTCGATTTACGGAAAAAGCTTTTCATCACTAGGGAAGCTTCTTGACCCCATCACTCAAGATGCCTGTGCTTTTTATGAAGATCATGGCTTGTTTGATGACTATACAGGAGTGGTACTCGACCTCGAAGAAGGCGAAAGAATAGCAAGGGCTCTAAAAAACTATAAGGCTGTTATTCTTCGTAACCATGGGCTATTAACAGTCGGACGGTCTGTGGAAGAAGCGGCATGGTGGTTTATTTCTATGGAGCGCTCCTGCCAAGCTCAATTGCTAGCTGAATCTGCAGGGAAACCAATAAAAATCGATCACCAACAAGCACTTAAAACCAGAGGACAAGTTGGCACATTCCAAGCAAAGATCAATTTCGAACCGATGTGGGAACGTATCATAAAACAAGAGCCTGATCTATTAAATTAATGAAGAGGTGCTATTTATGAAAAGAAAAATGTTATTGCCAATCATATCGGGCCTGCTAGTAGTTTTCTTTGCTTTAGCTGGCTGTTCTTCAGGAAACTCAAGTGCTGATGGTGGTGGTGAAAATGGCAAGATAGAACTTAAATTAACTCATGCTGTACCGGAAGACCATGCCTCCCATTTAGCATTATTAGCATTCAAAGAGAAACTCGCTGAAAAATCAAACGGAAAAATTGATTTAAAAATCTTTCCTAATGGTCAGCTATATGCTTCGGACCGTGAGGCTGTTGAAGCAACGCAGCTAGGAAATGTAGATATGACGATGGTTGCCACCCCGACAATGGCTAGTTTCGAACCTGCCTTTATGGTATTTGATTTGCCGTTCCTTTTCGACAATAGAGACGAGGCGCACAAAGCTCTAGACGGTGAATTAGGAAAAAAATTGAACGAGCTGCTGCCTTCTCAAAAACTTGTTGGCCTTGGATATGGCGAAAATGGCTTTCGTCAATATTTAAATAACGTGCGCCCGATTCACAAGCCCTCCGATTTCAAAGGATTGAAATTTCGTGTAATTGAAAACAAATTGTATCAAGACGCCTTCGATGAAATGGGAGCAAACTCTTCCCCACTTGCTTTCGGTGAAACTTACTCCGCCCTTCAGCAAAATACATTTGATGGGATGGATAGCCCGGTTTCGTTAGTTTATGCAATGAAGTTTTATGAAGTACAAAAGTATTTAACTATTGGTGATCAAACCTATGCCCCTCTCATCACAGTCATCAATAAGGAAAAACTAGACTCGATGCCTGAAGATTTAAAAGAGATTCTACTCGCAGAAGCCCAAAAGATGTCTGTTCATCAGAGAGAGTTAGCTTACCAACAAGATACGGAACAATTGAAAAAGCTAAAAGAAGCGGGAATGGAAGTAAATAAACTATCTGACAAAGATAAGAAAAAGTTTAAAAGTCACCTTCAGCCTATCTACGATAAATACAGCGGCCAAATCGGAAAAGACTATCTGGATGCAGCAATGGCAGCTGCCAAAGAATAATTAAGTAAAGGGCCGAATAGGGGGAGCAATAAATGATCCGAAAAAGTTTACGGGATGCAAAAATTGAAGAATGGCTGCTCGTCGCCTCTTTATTATTGATCATTATTTTAGTATTTACACAAGTCGTTTTCAGATATTTAATTAGTTCTTCTCTTGGATGGAGCGAGGAACTCTCTAGATATGTATTAATTTGGATAGCCTGGATTAGTGCCGCCTATTCGGTTCGAACTCAAAAGCATATTCGGGTAGAACTGATAAAAAACATTTGCAATGAGCCTTTACGAAAAATCATTGAGCTCATTGCACTCATTCTTTGGTTCTTCTTCGCTCTATTTCTTGTTGCCAACGGAACTCAGCTCATCTTAAATATTCATGGAACCGGCCAAGTCAGCCCTTCTAATGGCATTCCAATGTGGATCGTTTATCTAGCCGTACCAATTGGAGGAAGTCTGATGGCATTAAGACTAATCCAGCAGGCGGTTTACATTTTCAAACCGCACCTGCACGAAGAGGAGGCGGAAAATTGACAACGATCGCATTATTTTTATCTCTGTTTTTGTTAATTGCTTTAAGCGTTCCGATCGGTATTGCGATCGGGCTATCTACTTTATTTACTGCCCTGTTTTTCACCGACAGCATTCCTGTCATGACCTTGACCCAAAAAGTCTTCACATCTCTTGACTCTTTTCCAATTATGGCTATTCCCTTTTTTATGATGGCCGGGATTTTAATGGGAAAAGGCGGTGTCTCCAAGAGACTGCTTGATTTTGCCGGCTCCTTGGTAGGGTTTGTAGCGGGTGGCCTGGCAATGGTAACTGTCCTTACCTGCATGTTCTTCTCAGCCATCTCTGGTTCGGGACCAGCCACCGTAGCAGCCATCGGTTCGTTTATGATCCCAGCAATGGAGCGGGAAAAATACGGCCGGGGATTTGCAGCGGCTATTACAGCTTCTGCCGGAGCAATCGGTGTCATTATTCCGCCGAGCATTCCCTTTGTTTTATACGGAGTCATTGGCGGAGTATCCATTGGAAGCTTGTTTCTTGCAGGAATCCTCCCTGGGATTATGATTGGCTTATCTTTGATGATCGCCTCTTATTTCATTATTAAACGAAAATCTGTAAAAAACGCAGAAAATACAGCCAGTCAATTTAACGTGCTTGACGAGACTTCTGTAACCATTGAACAAATGAATGTAAAAAGAATCAGCTTTAAGCATGTTCTTCAAACATTTTATGAGGCAAAGTGGGCTCTTCTGACCCCAGTTATCATCCTCGGAGGCATTTATGGAAGCATCTTTACCCCGACTGAATCGGCAGCTGTAGCCATTATGTATGGTTTAATCGTAGGCAAATTTATTCATAAAGAATTAAGCTGGAAAGATGTATATGATAGCGCCTTGGAAACCATCCAAGTTATCGGAGCGACATTATATATGATCGGCTTGTCTATCGCCTTCGCCTATGTGTTAAATATTGAACAAATTCCGCAGCAAATCGCTGATTTCATTTTAGGATTCTCCACGAACGTGTATGTTGTTTTATTGCTGATTATTTTATTTTTGCTCGTGGTAGGCGCTTTTTTAGATACGATTGCCGCATTAGTTATTTTAACCCCTATCTTGCTGCCGATTGTCACACAAATTGGCGTGGATCCCGTTCACTTTGGGGTTATTCTGGTGACAGCCCTTGCTATTGGGTTTATTACTCCGCCCGTGGGCGTCAATCTATTTGTCGCTTCTGCTATAGGAAACATTTCTATCGAAAAGATCGCTGTTGCGGCAATACCGTTATTTATTGTCATGCTGGCAATATTATTTTTATTAAGTTATGTTCCTTTTTTTTCCACTTACCTGCCGAGCTTGTCCACCTAACTCAAAAACAAAAATGCTTCACGAACGATGGAGGTTTTTCACATGATGACTCACCTGTACGCAGACACAGTATTTCATAACGGCTTCATTGCCTCAATGGACAGTAAGCAAAACACGTACGAGGCGATGGCGATAAAAGATGGCAAGATTCTCTCCCTTCATACAGATCTATTGATTAAAGAATATATTGGACCTGATACTAACGTAATTGATTTAGAGGGGAAAACTGTTCTCCCCGGCTTTATTGATGCTCATCAGCATATGTTTAATACAGGATTTAATTTATTGAATGTCAATTGTGATTTCTCTTCTGCCGCTGAACTCATTTATGCCATAAAAGAACGGGCAAATGAAATCGGTCCGGATGACTGGATTATCGGATGGGGCTACAACGAATCAAACTTCACACATGACGAACCAATTAATAAGCACTCTCTTGCGGGGATCAGCAATCCCGTGTTCATTTCAAGATACTGTTTGCATACTGCCGTCGTCAATGAACGAGCACTTCAACTAGCAAATATCTCTAAAGACTCGCAAGTTGAAGGAGGAATCATTGAAAAAGATGAATCTGGAGAATTAACTGGCGTTCTGAAAGAAAGAGCCATGGACCTAGTAAAGAACGCCATGCCATCCTATGATGAGGAATCTCTTAAAAAAATGCTTTTACGAGCAAACGAAGAGTATATTCGTTATGGCATCACTAGTGTACATGAAACAGGTCTTGGATTCTTTTCCGGCTCCATGAATGAATTTAAGGTGTTGCAGCAATTGCAGGCAGACAAGAAATTAAATGTCAGAATATACGCCATGATTCTTACGGATTTCTTTGATTATCTGAACGGAATGAAACTGCAGGGTAACTTCGGCAATGAATACTTGAAGATAGGGTCTGTTAAGCTGTTTTGTGATGGAACATTAGGGGGACAAACAGCCGCCTTATCACGCCCTTACTTAAACTCAGACAGCAACCAAGGCTTGTATATGTATTCTGATGATGAACTGGAGCGGAGAATTATAGATGCTCATGAAGCAGGATACCAGATTGCTGTTCATGCAATGGGAGATGCAGCCATCGAAAAAATCCTACTGCTGTTTGAAAAAGCCTTGAAAAAGCATCCAAGAAAAGATCACCGTCATCGCATTGAGCATGCTGCTGTAACAAGAGAAGATTTGATCCAAAAGATGAGTAACCTTTCTGTCATCCCTATCCCCCAATACGGGCTTATTTATGAAATGGGCGACATTTATATGAAAGTTTTAGATGAACCGGCTTATAACTATGTATTTGCCAGTAAAACCTTTTATGATAAAGGACTACAACCGGCAGGGAGCTCTGATAGCCCGGTGATTCATTTCTCACCTTTACATGGTATTTATTCAGCTATGAGCCGAAAAACAAAAAGCGATACAACTTATCTGCCAGAACAAAGGCTTAGCTTGCTGGAAGCAATTGAAACCTATACTGTATTCGCTGCTCGCGCTGCTTTTGACGAAAAAATAAAAGGAACCTTGGAAGTCGGAAAACTGGCTGACATGGTGGTTCTGCCTGCTAACTTTTTGCAGTTTAGTGCGGATCAAGTTCGAGATACCGAAGTAGATATGACTATTATTGGCGGTGATGTCGTTTTTCAGCATGAAAGGAGCTATCACCATGGTTGAAAAGACACTGTCTATAAATCTTTGCAGGCTTATGGAAACCATTCAAATGAGCGGCCAAATTGGCAGTCTGGATAAAGGAGGTCTTTGTCGTTTAGCTTTGACCGATGAAGACAAGCAAATGCGGGATTTGTTTGTTAAATGGCTAAAAGAGGCAGACTTGGCTGTACGATTTGATGATTTTGGCAACATTTATGGCAGAAAGGAAGGAACAAACCCTACAGCAGCTGCTATTCTTATTGGCTCCCATCTGGATACACAACCAGAGGGCGGCCGGTACGATGGCATATTAGGCGTATTATCCTCTCTTGAAGTACTACGTACATTGAATGAACAGCCTATTGACCTAGAGCGTCCCGTTGAGATCGTTTGTTTTACCAATGAGGAGGGCGCTCGATTCGAGCCCCCGATCATGGGTGCTGGCGGCCTGGCTGGCGTGTTTGAGAAATCATTTATTTTTAATTGTACAGATAAGGACAACAAAACCTTCGGAGAAGAATTGGAAAGAATCGGCTACAAAGGGTCTCAAAAAAATCGGATTGATGGCATTTTCAGCTTCATTGAGTTGCATATTGAACAAGGTCCCGTTCTCGAATGCGAAAATGTTGATATTGGAATAGTTACCGGCATACAAGGAATGAACTGGTTAGAAGCTAAAGTAATCGGCCAAGCTGACCATGCAGGGCCTACCCCCATGTCTATGAGAAGAGATGCTCTTGCTGCTGCCTCTAAAATGATCACAGAAATTCAACTGATTGTAACAGAACAAGACACAGAAGCTACCGCAACCGTCGGACGTTTATCATTAATCCCAAATTCGATCAATTGTGTTCCTGGAGAAGTAACATTCTCTATTGACATTAGACATTCAGATGACCGAATACGTAAACACTTGCATTCAGAGGTTCTGCAAAGAATCAGTACTATTGCGGTGATAGAGAATGTTCAAATTGAAGTGAAAGAAATTTGGGAAACAGATTCCAGTCATTTCTCAGAGGAGTTAATTGAATGTATTACAGAACAAGCGAGGCTTTTAGGTTACAGCACAAAGAAAATGATCAGCGGGGCTGGCCACGATGCTAAATACATAAACAAACTAGCAAATACAGCCATGATCTTTGTTCCCAGTGCTGGAGGGAAAAGCCATTGTCAAGAAGAGTTCACAGAGGAAACAGCTATTGAAAAAGGGGCAAATTTGCTACTACACATTGTACAAAAACTTGCTGGCGGGGATAAATAAGGAATCAAAAAATGAACCTCCTTAAAAGCCGCTTAGCCGGTCCATAAAAAAGCTAGCGAAAGATCTTTCCTCAATCTTACGCTAGCCTTTTCTTTTAGCCTCTCCCCTGCTATTGAACAGGTTCGTATCCTCTCTCTTCTCTCTTTCCCTTTACTTTATCGATCTTATCAATAAACATTTGAAACACTTTTTTCTTTTCTTCCAGATCCGTGATTTCTTCTTTCAGTTGATTGAACCTCTTCTCAAAAGGGGCATGATAGAGCTCGCGAATGCTGTGAATAATATCCTCATTGATCGTTGACTGGATAACCTGTTTCGTAATGCTGAATTTATAGGAATAAATTTGCAGTTCCCGCTTCACCTCTTCATATTGCTTATCTATATCGTTGAGCAGTTCATCGATTTCCTGTTTCCATTCATCCAGAGATTTTTTCACATGTTCCTCCATACTCAGACTCCTTTTATACGTCGTAGTAGCTCTTGATTTAATGACTATTTTTTATTGTATCAACTGAAGTTTTCGCCCCTATTTCTATGAAATTACATTGAAATGAAAAATAAGTAACAATCAAAGCATCTTCAAAACATTTACAGAAAAAGCGGAGTCACAAACAGAACGAGCTTTTATCGTTAATGATATACAAAGATGCATAGCCAAAAATCTCTCACCAAAAGCGGAACCGTTTAGCAGCAGCCTTTATTCGTCTTGACAATTCCAGTGCTTTCCATAGATGATATGATTATAGAAGAAACTGGTTTGTTTTTGTCTGATAGTTTAAATAGATAGGAGTTTAGACATTGAAAGCAATAAGATACACCTTCATTACAGCCGGAGTGCTGTTCTTGTTAACAACCGTAGCCGTTACCCCGTGGGCTGCAGCCGGCCTGCTTTTATTTCTTTATGGCTGCTACCAGCTGGCTAAGCAGCGAAACGGAAAACCGCATCTGCCAAAACCGCGCTGGATTGCAGCTTTTGGCATTCTGCTGTCCGTGATTCTCGCTTTCATTTTTGTTGAACCTGTGGAGGAAGCGACACAGAAACCGGTTGAAACCGAGGAGAAAACAGCGGATCACAAGCAAGAAAAGCTGACGAAGAAGGAAAAAGAGTTAGCGGAACGAGAACAGGCACTGGCGAAAAAAGAAAAAGAGCTAGCCGACAAGGAAAAGCTGAAAGAACAGAAGAAAGAAGCCGGCAAGGAAAAAGCACTCCCTGCCGACTCCCCCTCCTCAGGGCTGATTCCTGCTTCTGTGACAAGAGTAGTGGACGGGGATACGATCAAAATCACGCTCGATGACCGCCAGGAAACCGTTCGCCTGATTTTAGTCGATACACCTGAAACGAAGCACCCGCGCCTCGGCGTTCAGCCGTTCGGACAAGAAGCTTCGGCTTTCACGGAAGAGCATTTGTCGGGAAAAGAAATCAAGCTTGAACCGGGCATCCAGGAACGCGACCGTTATGGACGATTGCTTGCTTACGTGTATATTGACGGGCAAATGTTTAATCAGCTGCTGCTTGAACAAGGACTGGCGCGGGTAGCCGTCTATCCGCCAAACACTCAATACCTTGATGAAATGAAAGAAATCGAAGCTGCTGCCAAAGCGAAGAAAATCGGCATTTGGTCCATTGAAAATTACGCAGATGACGACGGTTATCATGCTAACGAAACGAAGCAGCAAGCACCGGCCGACAAACCCCAATCAGCGCCTCCTGCTCCGCAACCGGAACCAGCACAGCCGGCTGATTCTGAGTCTTACCAAAACTGTACGGAGCTCAGAAAAGTGCACCCGGACGGTGTGCCTGACAGCCACCCGGCGTATGAGTCCAAACACGATCGTGATAACGACCGGTGGGCTTGCGAAAGATAAATCATAAGAGCCTCTGCAAACAAGCTGCCCGTTTGTTCAGAGGCTCTTTTTGTTAGCTTAATCAGACGCCAATCGGACGAGTGCGCTTTTGTCCCAGTTTAATGTCAGCCTGTTCGCTGGCTGCTGTCTGTCCTTCGATTTCATGGAGAATGTCTTCAAGCGACGTGACCACTCCTTTATCGTCCTTATACATCACATGCTTAGGCTGAAAATGAACAGGGGAGTCTAAGCCAGCTGCCGCTGCCAGGCGAAACAGCCCTTCGCGGAGAGTGATTAAATAATTGGCGGTCCGGTACTTTTTCTCGTCGATCACGAGTGCTTTTTGCAAATCCGGATCAGTCGTGGCCACTCCTACCGGGCAAATATTCGATTGGCATTTCAACGTCTGAATACAGCCTACAGTAATCATAAAGCCGCGGGCGATGTTTACAAGATCGGCCCCCATTGCCAAAGCAATCGCAATCCGATCTGCGGTAAACAGTTTGCCGGAAGCGATAATTTTCACCCGGTCACGCACGCCATACTTCTTTAAGGTGGCTGCGAGAATCGGCAAGGCGGACTTAATCGGCAGTCCTACACTATCAATTAACTCCTGATAAGAAGCGCCTGTCCCGCCTTCTCCGCCGTCCACGGTGATAAAATCCGGACCTTTTCCTGTTTCCTTCATATATTTAGCCAGCTCCTCGGCGCTATCATTGCCGCCGATGACAATTTTCATTCCCACCGGTTTTCCTGTGTGCGCGCGGATTTTTTCAATAAATTCGCAGATAGATGGCACATCGGCAAACTCCCGAAAACGGTTAGGGCTGTCAATCGATTGGTACGGCTCCACTTTCCGTATGGCCGCAATCTCCGGTGTCACCTTTTCCGCATCAATGTGTCCTCCCCGTGTTTTTGCTCCTTGAGCCAGTTTGATTTCAAATGCTTTAATTTCAGGAATTTCACTTTTGCGCTTGAGCTCTTCCCAGTCGACTCCTCCTTGTTTGTCACGAATGCCGAATAAGCCCGGTCCGATCTGCATAATAATATCGACACCGCCTTTTAGATGATAAGGAGACAATCCCCCTTCTCCTGTATTCATCCATGCCCCTTTTGCCAGAGCCAGCCCTTCCGATAAGGCGGTAATGGCACGGTCACCCAGCGATCCGTAACTCATCGCTGACATCCCAATCTGCCCCTTAACCACAAAAGGATGTTCGAGAGCCGGCCCGATCACGACTGCCTCATCATCATGCAATAAATAGGCATTCGCTTCTTCATCCTCCCTTTTCTCCTCTCTTTGCATGAAAAGCGGGTCCTTTAACAAAATGTATTTTTTCGTTAAGACTTTCTCTTCTTTATCTACTTTTAATTCCTCATTTAACTTCGGAAACATATCGTTCCGAATAAAAAAGCCTTCTTCTTCAAAATTGCGCTTTGAACCAAATCCGATAACATCCCGGCTATATTTCGCACTTTTGACGATATGCTCGTAATCATCCCGTGAGAACGGCCGGCCTTCCGTATCACTATTAAACCAATACTGGCGCATCTCCGGACCAATCTTTTCGAAAAAATAACGGATTCTTCCAAGCAGCGGATAATTCCTTAAGATCGAATGGCTTTTCTGGTTTCTGTCAAAAGCCAGCATATATATTAGAAAAGCAATCAGTACGATAAGAATCATCGCGAGCAGCACAGAGCCCAGCACGATCAAAAAATCTGCCACGTTCATCTTTATCCCTCCAAATCGTTAGCTTTTATTTAGTTTTAAATTACTCTAACTTAAGAAAATATATACAACCGTGTTTCCTGCGCTTTTTATTCATTTGTCCGTGCGCTTATCCGCCTGTGAAAATGGCCTGGCTGTATGGCAGGTTAAACCAAAATAAACATCCTCCATTCCTGAGTGCCTTAGGAATAGAGGATGCCTTTTCTTGGCATATATTGAATACACGTTAAAGCGCAGAGCTTGTAAACAAGATGCTGTACGCCTCTTTTTTGTAAATGAAAAATCTTTCATAATACTGCAACAGCGGCTTTACAGACAGCTCCTCTGCCTGTCACAGCTCCTCCGTTGTATCAATCCGTTCAGGGCAGGTATAAACATTAAATGACTGGTTGCGGATAAACCCTACTGTGGTGATCCCTAATTCTTCCGCTAACTGAAGAGCCAGTTCAGTGGGGGCCGACTTTGTCAGAACCATTTCGCAGCCGATTTTAGCGACTTTTGATAAAATCTCTGAAGATAGCCGGCCGCTGAAGACAAGCACTTTGTCTCTGATCGTAATTTCATTTCTTAAGCAGTATCCGTAAATTTTATCAAGAGCATTATGGCGCCCAATATCCATCCTGTTCAAAATCATCCCCTGCTTGTCGCATAGGGCTGCATTATGGACGCCTCCCGTTTCGCGAAAAAGGGCAGCTGATTCCTGCATTTCCGCCATCAGCCGAAAGCAATCTGCAGGGGTAAGGGTCACGTGAATACCCGTCATTTTTTTAGCGGTCAGAGCATCGTTGACAAAAACAAATCCTTGCCGGCTCATCCCGCAGCAAGAAGTGATATATCTCTTGCTTTGAAAGCGCTGCGAGTAAGGGTTCGCTTTATCTGTCTCCACATACACATAGCCTTCTTTTTCCTGCACCCTTATATCGGTAATGTCTTCACGGCGGCGGACGATGCCTTCTGAGGCCAAATAGCCGATCACCATATCTTCGATGTATTCCGGCGTGCAGACCATCGTCACAAACTCTTCGCCATTCACTTTGATGGTCACCGGATATTCAGTTACAATGCGATCCTCTATCTCTTCCGCCTGTCCATTTGCGAAGCGGAGAATGCTCCGTGTCACCTCTGTCTTGTTCATTTGCCCTCACCTTCTAAACAAATATTTTTATCGAAGACAAATACAGAAACAGCCATATCTTCCTCTACCTTAATATCAGAAAACAAATGAACGAGTTTGGCCCCCACGAGCTCCTCGAGTCCCTCTGGCGGATTCGAGGCATAGACTTCTTGAATCAACTTTGTCCTGGCCGCATGCACCATTTCTTTTCCTTCCGGTGTCTTGGCGATAAACTTTTCCGTCGGCGTCAAGTTGCCGTATAAAGTGGAAATAGCCATATTTTCCACAAATACGCTGTGAATCCGCTCCGGGCCTTTTCCCAGCAAATCCTTGCGCAGCTTGCGAATGATATCATTAAATTGATGGATTTTTTTAGACATATTATTGATCTCCCTGCTATCGCCTTTTTCATAAGCCCTATTCAATCCGAAAGCGAAACCGTACTCATGAATGAGCAGAAACAACAGGAATCGGCCCCCGGGTTGAACTTGGAAGTTTCTTTTGTTTAAAAATAGTACACCTTGTTTATTTCGAGTGCAAACACTATAATAACAAGGAAGGATTCAGATCATAAATCATTGTTCTGGCTCTTTCCTATTTTAACATTTAAATGGATTGGCTGTTTAGTAGGCACTGCTAAATAACTATTCCACCATGAACATATTATGCCTATAAACAAGGCATAGCTTCATGGTGGATTTTTTTATGCTCGTTTTTATTCACTCTGCCGATCAATCGGTTGAAGCTTTTTAAACGAATGGAAAAACAGCCAGTCCAATATCATTATGTAACCGAACTTTCATTTTAAAAAGGAGGCAGCCCATATGGTGACCATCACAATTAACGGAAAAGACTGCACAGCTTCTCCAGGCTCCACCATCTTGGAGATCCTAAACAAGGAAAAGATCCCTCATCCGCAAATTTGCTATGTCCCTGAAGTAGATCCCATTCAAACATGCGATACTTGCATCGTGGAAGCAGATGGAAAACTTGTCCGCTCCTGCTCAACGATTATACAGCCAGACATGAAGATTGAGCTTGCTTCTCCTGCTGCTAAAGAGGCGCAAACAGAGGCGATGGATAGAATCTTAGAAAATCATTTGCTCTATTGTACAGTTTGCGACAACAATAACGGCAACTGCAAGCTGCATAACACTGTCCAGCAGATGGAAATTGAACATCAAAAATATCCGTACAAGCCAAAAGCAGCTGCTTGTGAAGTCGATCTGTCCCATCCGTTCTACCGATATGATCCAAATCAATGCATTGCATGCGGACAATGTGTGGAGGTATGCCAAAACCTGCAAGTCAATGAAACCTTGTCCATTGATTGGGAGGCTGAACGGCCGCGCGTTCTTTGGGATAAAGGAAGTTCCATCAATGACTCTTCCTGCGTCAGCTGCGGACAATGTGTCACTATTTGTCCATGCAATGCGTTAATGGAAAAATCCATGCTCGGCGAAGCGGGATTTATGACCGGAATGAAAGAGGAAATCCTCACGCCGATGATTGATCTCGTTAAAACCGTTGAACCTGGGTATAGCGGCATCTTTGCTGTATCTGAAATTGAGGCGGCCATGCGGGATACGCGTACCCGAAAAACGAAGACCGTTTGCACTTTCTGCGGCGTTGGCTGCTCATTTGAGATCTGGACAAAAGGGCGCAAAATTCTTAAAGTCCAGCCGGTTTCTGAAGCACCAGTGAACGCGATTTCCACCTGTGTGAAAGGCAAGTTCGGCTGGGATTTCGTCAACTCTGACAAACGGCTGACTACTCCTTTAATCCGCAAAAACGGCGAATTTGTGGAAGCCACATGGGAAGAAGCATTAGAATTAGTCGCCAGCCGGCTCGGCACCATCCACCATGAACATGGCCCCGGTTCTATCGGTTTCATTTCTTCTTCGAAAATTACAAATGAAGAAAATTACCTGATCCAAAAACTGGCCCGCCAAGTATTTGAAACGAACGATGTAGACAACTGTTCCCGTTATTGCCAATCCCCTGCAACAGATGGGCTGTTCCGCACAGTCGGCATGGGCGGTGATGCCGGAACTATTAAGGATATCGCCAAAGCGGGGCTCGTCATTATTGTCGGCGCCAATCCGGCCGAAGGACATCCGGTGCTGGCGACGCGGGTAAAACGCGCCCATAAATTGCACGGCCAAAAGCTTATTGTCGCCGATGTGCGCAAACATGAAATGGCGGAACGCTCCGATATTTTTATGAGTCCGAAACAAGGAACCGACCAAGTATGGCTGATGGCTGTAACCAGCTATATGATTGATCAAGGCTGGCATGACCGGGCATTCATTGAAGAAAACGTTAATTTCTTTGATGAATATAAGAGGGTACTCGAAAAATATACCCTTGAATACGCTGAATCTGTTACGGGCATTCCTGCTGAAACACTCATCCGAGTAGCTGAAATGATTCGAGATGCAGATGGCACTTGTGTGCTTTGGGGAATGGGCGTTACACAAAATACAGGCGGGTCCGATACGTCAGCAGCCATTTCAAACTTGCTGCTCGCTACCGGCAATTACCGCCGGCCGGGCGCAGGCGCTTATCCGTTGCGAGGCCACAATAACGTTCAAGGAGCTTGCGATATGGGGACACTTCCCGGCTGGCTTCCGGGATATCAGCACATTACAGACGATGCAGCCCGCGAAAAATTTGAAGCAGCCTACGGGGTAAAAATCTCCGCGGTCCCCGGCCGAGACAATATCCAAATGCTTAAAGCGATTGAGGCCGGTACGATGAAGGCCATGTACGTTGTCGGCGAGGATATGGCCCTCGTTGATTCAAATGCGAATCACGTTCATGAGGTCTTATCCTCCCTTGACTTTTTTGTCGTTCAAGATATGTTCTTTTCACGCACTGCGCAATACGCGGATGTTATTTTGCCGGCATCTCCATCTTTAGAAAAAGAAGGAACATTTACAAACACAGAACGCCGGGTGCAGCGTTTATACCAGGTTCTTCCCTCCCTTGGACATTCCAAGCCGGATTGGTGGATTGTACAAGAAATTGCCAACCGCCTGGGTGCTGGATGGCAATACGGCGGTCCTGGCGATATATTTAATGAAATGACAAGCCTTTCCCCTCTTTTCAGTCAAGCAAGCTATGAACAATTAGAGGGCTGGAACAGTTTTCTTTGGGGAAGCTTCGATGGGGCAAGCACGCCTCTTCTCTATACAGACGGCTTTCACTTTCCAGACAAAAAAGCACGCTTTGCCTTATCCGACTGGGTGGCGCCCGCCGAGTTTCCAGAGGAGTATGACCTCCATATCAATAACGGCCGGATGCTTGAGCATTTCCATGAAGGCAACATGACAAACAAATCAACAGGAATCCAGTCAAAGGTGCCAGAAATTTTTGTTGAAGTGTCCCCGGAGCTTGCCAAGGAGCGCGGTATACAGGATGGGGCACTGGTGCGGCTTATTTCTCCTTTTGGAGCATTAAAGCTGCCGGTTTTAGTAACAAACCGCGTGAAAGCGAATGAACTGTTTCTGCCGATGAACTCGGTGGATAAAGAATCGGCCATTAACTTCTTAACTGGCCCTGCTGTTGACCAGCGCACAAACACCCCTGCCTACAAGCAGACAAAAGTAAGGATGGAAGTATTGACTTCCTGCGGAAAAACGCCGCTGCCCAAAACAAATCCCCGCAACAAAAAACGGCATCCTCAAAACGGCGTGGAAGTGCAGCGCAAATGGCAACGCCCCGGCTATGTTCACTTGACGACTAATTAATCGAAAGGAGAAAGTGCAATGGCAGAACCGATTACTTCAATCCGAAAAAAGGAAGAAACAAGTGAGGAAAGTGCCCAGCAAAAGCTGACGGATCTTCAAAGGCTGCTGGCAGATAACGAAGAGGCTTTAAATAGCATCTTTCATATGATCGGTGAATTGAATGACATGGGCGCTTTAGAAGCAGCCTCTTCTATCCTGCAGGCAAAAGAACAGGTTGCCGGCATTGCTCTTCATCAGGTGTCCAGGGAACCGGTCACCAATGTAATCAATCATTTCCTCAATGCAGCTGGCGCATTGGCAAACACTGATCCGGACATGATGAAAAAACTGGCAGGAAGTCTTACAGCCGGAATGGCAGAAGCAAATGAACATCTCCATAGCAGCAAGCCTGTCGGAATGATAGACCTTTTAAAAGTGCTTAAGGACCCGGATATTAATCGTGCTATCCGATTTGGTCTTCATTTTCTAAAAGGCATGGGAAAAGAATTGCAAGAGTAACAATCGATGGCTTGCCTGCCAATCATGATTGACAGCGAAAAAAGGACGACCTAAAAGACCATGAAAAATGACTTTTGGGTCGGCCTCTTTTTCTTCCCCAAACAGGCTGAGCTCCATTCCAATCAGCAGAGAAAAATCACGCCTTCTTCTCCGCCCTTTTAGAAAAAATCTTCCTTCATCCAATTCATGTCTGATTCCCTGATGGAAAAAACAATAAAAAGAGGAATTTTTAACAAAAGGGATAAATATATACATTAGAGATTTCGCAGGAGGAGTTATACATGGAGGAAGAGAATAAAATAGTCGATCTGCAAAACATTACTTGGACAAGAACAAAGAAAAACGTATTAAATGACGTCTCATGGCGTGTCGCGAAGGGAGAGCATTGGGCCGTTCTCGGATTAAATGGTTCCGGGAAAACCTCTCTTCTGAAAATCATTGCCGGTTACCAGTGGCCAACGACAGGAACGGTGTCCGTTTTAGGCCATTTATTTGGCCAAACGAACCTACCGGAACTGCGCAAAAGCATTGGCTGGGTAAGTTCTTCCATGGACGAAAGATTTCATACCCGCCCAAGCGACTCTGTTCTGGAGATAGTATTGAGCGGAAAGCATGCCTCCGTCGGCTTGTATGAGGAAATAAGCAGGGAGGATATCGAAAAAGCGAAGGGCCTTCTCCGCCAGCTGAGAATGGATGATTTAGCGGATCAAGCGTTCTTTTCTCTCTCTCAAGGAGAAAAAAAGAGAACGATGATTGCCCGTGCACTTATGCCTTCTCCAAAATTGCTGATTTTAGATGAGCCTTGCACGGGGCTGGATTTGTACTCTAAAGAAGAGCTGCTGTCTGCTATTGAAAACATGGGACGCTCTCCTGAAGGCCCCACCCTTTTGTATGTCACCCATCATATTGAAGAGCTTATGCCGGCTGTTACCCATGCCTTGCTGCTGAAACAAGGAAAGATTGTTGCTGCCGGTCCTAAGAAAACAGTTTTAACAGAAGAGCTGCTAAGTGAAACGTTTTGCCTTCCTGTCTCAGTAGAATGGGAAGATGAACGTCCCTGGATTCATATTAAGTCCAAAACATGCAACCAATAGATAGACTGAAAACATTTTTTCTATGAATCTGTTCCCATGGGATTCATAGAAAAAAATAAATTTGTAAGCGCTTAACTAAGCTTGATAGAAAGCAGAAATGGACAGAGGATTAAGCCGCAGGAACGAAAGAATGTCAAGTGCACGATCATTTCCATAGGGAGGGTCTGAATTGGAGAGAAAAGCTTACCGAGGAGTTAGTTACGGAGAAGCGAGAAAAGTCGTTTTGGAGCAAAAGTACGAGCGCAGCGAATTAAGGGCATTTACTAACGGAGCAGCCGCCCGCTCTTTATTCGGACAAGGCATTTACCTCATTAATGACCTCGGCTTGGCAGCGCAATACGCCTTTTGCCACGCTGAGGTGGAGGGCGATGAAACAGCCGTTGTTTTACATCAAAAAATCTGTTTTAACCGTCCTTTTATCCTCAATTACCAATTTAGCGAAGCCCGATTAAGAAAAGATGCCTTGCGCTGGAAATATGCCGGCAAGCACGCTCCCGATCCAGTACATCCTCCTGACTCGCTGGAGCTTTCCCGCCAGATCGGCAGCACGATCAAAGACTATCTGCTGGCCTTTTCCTATGACAGCATCATCTATCACGTGGATGATGAAATTATTTATTACGTTTTATATGACCAACAAAAACAAATCAGAGATATTGATGTAGAAATTGCCTTTAATATTAAAAAACCCTGCAAGGTAGAGCGGGTAGATTCTCTCCTTCTTTAACTGCCGTTCTCGGAAGGCAAACAAAGCAAGCGTTTCCTGTTCACCCACTGGCTTTTATCAAACAATCTACCGCCGCCCCTCTGTGAACTGCGTCTAAGCAGGCAATCCATAGAGGAGGCGGCGGGAAAACATGAAAAGCGCTGGTACAGTCTTCTACTATACTAAATTTTTTTGCTTAGCCATAATTAAATTGGAGAAATATTTGCGGGCATCCGCTGTCAGGATTTGCAGCTTTACTTGCGTTACCTTGCTTTTTCCATTCAAGTTTGAACGCTCAAAAGTGAGAAAGGCGCCGCTCAAGTTCTCCTCCACCTTCGTAATTTCATAGCCGCTTTTATACAGCTCATCAATTTTTTGTTTTTCCGCTAAAAACTCTTTATAAGATGACATGATATCCTCCTCCTAACCTGCCAATTATACAGTGGCTTGTTCTTGACCTTCCGTCCCTCTCGCCGCCTCTTGACCGTCAATAATCCAATCACGTCCTGCAGTAATCCCCAAGTACTTTTCATCACTTGGGTCCTCCAGCTCAGCCTGCTTATATTTTCGAAACCACCAATACTTCGACAATAGATAGTAACTAGCCGCCGAAAGAAGAAAACCAACGATAAAGGAGTAATTCGAAAAGATAAGAGAAGCGCCCCCTCCTATGGCCCAAGCCATCACGCCTGCCCAATTGACTCCTAAATAATAACTGTACTGGCCAGCTTGTTCATACAGATCAGGCACGTTCACTCTGCGTTTGCGAAGCAAATAATAATCAGCAAACAAAATGCCGACAATGGCTGACAATAGCCCTCCGCTGATGAGCAGAAAAGGCATTAGCGTATCAAAGAGGTTCCATGGCTGCGTCATCATTCCGATGACTCCAGCCAAAATCACTCCTGCATAAAAAGGCACTTTAGGACCGCCAATATTAGAAAAAACAGTTGCCGCCGGGACTAAATTGGCTGCCGTGTTAGTTGACCACTGGGCAAAAACAATCATTAACAGCAAGATTCCCAATATAAGCCCTCCGGCAGCTTCCTGCAGAGCCACGATAGGATCATAGTTTCCTACTGCGATATAGGCTACTCCGCCAATCGCTACCACAAAAGTTTGCGTCAGCGGCAACGCAATCATACTGCCTACCAGAGCCCCTTTATTTCTTTTAAACCAATTTTTCTCATATTTTGGAGCCTTGATGAACCTGGAAATCGAAGAAATATCGGCACATAAAGTCGACCAATAGCCCATATTTCCGAGCACCACTGTCAAGAAAGCCGCAAATAGAGCTGCTCCAGAAACCGGGTTTTCCATCCACGCCCATACACTCTTGCCGGCTGCGCTTGCCCGATCGGCTAACGTGTAGTACATCCAAATAGAAATTAGAATGATAGTCGGTGCGGCCAGGTTCGCAAATTTCTCGATCGCTTTAATGCCGATCGAGGTATTAATGACCTGCGCTGTAACAAATAAAAGCAAACAAATAAACCAATTATCAAATCCAGTGAGAATGTTCAGTATCCCGTTAATAGCTGCAGCGCCAAAATACGAATTGATACCGAACCAGATAGAAGCGGCTATTCCGCGAAGAAGAGAAGGAAAGTGTGTGCCTAATGTGCCAAAAGGCGCTCTTAAATAAACTGGAAAGGAAATGCCATGCTCGATGCCAATGTCCGCTATCAGGGTGATGAGAAAACCAATGACGAGACAGCCTACAAAAGAGGCCAGCAGCACCCAGGGCAAAGGCATCGCCTGTACCCCCGCCCCGCCGATCGCAAATGCTGCCAGAACCACTGCCATGCCTACCCACATTACCGAAAATCCAAACGTGCCAATTTTTCTGTCACGATGAGCAATAGGAAGAAGATCCGGAGACTTTAAATATTCACTCGTTCTTTTCATCACATATCTCCTCTATTTATTATCTGAGCTTCAGGAATAACAGTGATGCCAAATAATAAGAAAGCTTCCTTTCACTAACAAGGCAGCGTTCTGGAAAACACTCGCTCTTCAATCAAGCACAAGCCATTGATTAACGCACTTTCTCTGCCGGCTTCTCTTGGCTTCCAAAACGGGCGCGCTTTAAATATTGGCCTGAGCCCGGTTTTCCGACAAACTCTTTTTCGCGGATGACGAACTCGCCGCGTGATAAAACAGAGATGGGCTCTCCTGTCACTTTCATGCCTTCAAAGGCGCTGTAATCGACATTCATATGATGCGTTTCTGCCGAAATTACCCGCTCTTTATTAGGATCAAAGATAACAATATCCGCATCGCTGCCCACAGCAATCGTTCCTTTCCTTGGGAAAAGCCCAAACAGCTTGGCAATCCTTGTTGAAACAATGTCAACGAATTGGTTGATGGAGATCCGGCCTTTTTTCACTCCTTCTGAGAAAAAGAGGCTGAACCTGTCTTCAATGATCGGACCGCCATTTGGAATTTTAGTAAAATCCCCAACCCCCAGCTCTTTTTGGCCTTTAAAGTTGAAGGAGCACTGATCCGAGCCAAGCGTCTGCAGTTGGCCGTTCTTCAAAGCATTCCATAGCACTTCCTGATTCCATTTTTCGCGAAGAGGCGGAGACCAAACGTACTTGGCGCCTTCAAAATTTGGTTTCTCCAAATAGGACTGATCAAGCACAAGATACTGCGGACACGTTTCTCCCCAGACCTGATAGCCTTTCTTTCGCGCTTGATCAATTTTTTCTACTGCCTCTGCGCACGATACATGGACAACGTACAATTGTGAGCCGGCAACACCGGTCAACTGGGCAGCTCTTCCAGTCGCTTCTCCTTCTACCTCCGGCGGTCTCGTCAGCGCATGATAGATAGGGGCTGTGTTTCCTTCTTTCAGTGCTTTGTTCACCAAGAAATCAATAACATCTCCATTTTCAGCATGCACCATAACGAGCGCGCCATGTTCCTTTGCTGTCAATAATGTACGAAACAGTGTTTCATCATCAGCTTGGAATACATTTTTATAAGCCATGAATACCTTGAACGAAGTAATGCCCTCTTCCTCAATAATAAGAGGAATCTCTTCAAGCACCTGTTCATTGACTTCACTGATCATCAAGTGAAAACCATAGTCAATAACAGCTTTGCTTTTTGATTTCTCATGCCAGGTTTGAATGGCATTTTTCAAGGGTTCTCCTTTATTTGTTAAGCAAAAGTCGATAATGGACGTAGTTCCCCCGTAAGCGGCGGCAATCGTTCCTGTTTCAAAATCATCGCTGGTCACGGTTCCGCCAAATGGCATATCCAAATGCGTATGAGGATCGATGCCTCCAGGGAACACATACGCTCCCCGGGCATCAATCACTTCCTCTGCACCTGTGCCCAAATTCTTGCCAATCGCAGCTATTTTTCCGTCTTCAATCAACAGATCCGCTTCATACCTATCAGCGGCGGTAACAATTGTCCCGTTTGTTATTAATTTCTTCATTCCATCTTTCCTCCTCTTCTTTTATGAATGGCAGATTGGAAGCTTAATAGCTGCTTGGCGCTCATTCCAGGTCATCGGCTCCCCGTTTGGTATTTCTACCATATCGATCGCTCCGTCTACCGGACACACGATGGAACATAAATTACATCCGACACAATCTTCCTCGCGAACCTTCAAATAAGCAGCCCCGCTCTCCGCTGTCAGCATATCAATGCATTGGTGTGAGGTATCCTCGCAGGCAATATGGCATTTGTTGCAATTAATACAAACATCGTTGTTAATACGGGCTACAACCTTATAATTAAGGTCTAAATTTCCCCAATCAGAATACGTATGAACGGACTTTCCGATCAGGCCGTCAAGCGCCGCGATTCCCTTCCCGTCGAGATAATTGTTTAATCCGTCAATCATATCTTCAACGATGCTAAAGCCATGATGCATAGCCGCTGTACATACTTGAACGCACCCCGCCCCCATCAGCATGAATTCAACAGTATCCTGCCAATTCGATATGCCGCCTATTCCAGAAATAGGTACATTCAATTCCGGATGGCGCGCACACTCCGCCACCATGTTTAAAGCAATTGGCTTGACTGCCGGTCCGCAGTAACCGCCATGAGCACCTTTTCCGGCAACATTCGGAATCGTCTTCCAGGAGTCGATATCTACTCCCGCCAAGCTGTTGATCGTGTTAATCATACTAATCGCATCTGCTCCGCCTTGAACAGCAGCATAGGCTGTGGCGGTGATATCCGTAATATTCGGCGTGAGCTTAACAATCACAGGCACTTCCGCCGCTTCCTTTGCCCAATAGGTTTGCTTCTCTACCAGCTCCGGCACCTGACCGGAAGCCGCCCCCATTCCTCGTTCTGCCATGCCATGAGGACAGCCAAAGTTTAATTCAAAACCGTCTACCCCGACAGCTTGGACTTTCTTTACAATTTCATGCCATTTTTCCTGTTTCGGCTCCACCATCAAGGAAGCAATCACTGCATGATTCGGAAACCTTTTTTTCGTTTCATAAATTTCCTTTAGGTTCTCTTCAAGCGGGCGGTCTGTAATCAATTCAATGTTGTTGAATCCAGCTACCCGCTGGCCGTTAAAATGAGTGCCGGCAAACCGGGAAGATACATTCAAAATCGGCTCGCCCAAAGTTTTCCAAACAGCTCCTCCCCAGCCGGCTTCAAAGGCCCGCTGCACTTGATAGCCGGAGTTTGTCGGCGGAGCAGAAGCCAGCCAAAAAGGATTAGGAGATTGAATTCCCGCAAAGTTCACACGCAAGTCTGCCATCTAAATTCCCCCTGTCTTTTTTTATTGGTTTATACGCTTTCCAATGTAACCTTATCAGCAGTGAATTGCTGATGAATGGCATGAGCTGTCAGTTTCCCTTGCTGGGCGGCCGTTACAACCATAGCCTCTCCCTGGCCGTCTCCGAAAATAACATCGCCAGCCGCGTACACTTTCGGATTGGATGTTTGATGCGTCTTTGTATTGATCTTGACAATTCCGTTGTTATGCTCCAGTCCTAATTCTTCAATTAGGGATAAGTAGCGCGTCTGTCCAATAGCTTTCACTATGGCATCTGCCTCTATAATGAACTCTGACCCCGCGACAGGAACCGGGCGTCGGCGGCCGGATGCATCTGGTTCTCCAAGCTCCATGCGAACACATTCCAAGGCCTCCACTTTCCCTGATTTATCTGCAATAATTCTTTTCGGCTGGGTCAGCCATCTAAACTCTACTCCGTCTTGCTTGGCAAATTCATATTCAAATTCATAGGCAGTCATTTCTTTTTCCGTCCGGCGATAAATCATTTTCACATTCTCGGCCCCTAAACGGACGGAGCAGGTCGCCGCATCAATGGCTGTATTTCCTGCGCCAATAACGACTATCTTCTTGCCGATAAACTGCTGATCCAGAGGAGGAGTTTTTGTGCCTTCGACAAATTCAATAGCATCAAACACTCCTTCAGCTTCCTCGCCATCAATGCCCAGCATCGGTACCTTTGACATTCCTGCTGCCAAGATAACTGCATCAAAGTTCTCGATGAGTTCCCGCACCTGAATATCCTTGCCTACTTTTGTATCGGTTTGAATGTTTACGCCCAGCTTTTCAATCTGCTCTACTTCCCATAAAGAGATTTCCTGAGGAAGCCGGAATGAAACAATCCCGTAAGTATCTAATCCTCCCGCTTTTTCTTTTGCTTCAAAAATGGTCACCTCATACCCGAATCGAGCCAGTTCACGGGCTGCTGATAACCCGGCTGGACCGCCTCCGATGACGGCTACACGCTTTCCGTTTTTTTCGCCAGCCTTAAACAGCTGCTCGTTGTTGTGAATAGCCCAATTCGTCGCATGACGCTGTAAGTTCCCGATCATAATAGGCAAGGAAGCATGATTCAATACGCAAGCGCCTTCGCATAATTCTTCTGTCGGACACACGCGGGCACAGCTTGCCCCTACTGGATTAGCCTCCATAATGACACGGGCTGAGCCTTTTAAATTTCCGGAAGCGATTTTTTTTATAAAAGACGGGATATTAATGCCGGTAGGACAAGCTTTAATACAAGGCGCATCATAGCAGTAAAGACAGCGATTAGACTCTTCAACAGCTTCCTTTGGCGTTAAATCAGGCTCAATTTCCTGAAAATTCATCCGTAAGTTGTCCAACGAAATGGTTTTGTTCTTTACTCGGTTTAAATGCATGCCGATTACCCCCTCATTTAGTTCCAAGCGTCCTATGATATCCGACATTTTTATCTTTCTTATCCATGTCATATATCCCGCTTGCTCAAGATAAAATAATGACAACTGCTGCTTCGCCCCGTATCCCCATCCCCTCGATTGCAAGATTGCCATGAAGCATAAAAAACGAACAAAATATTCTTACTATTCCAAATATTATTGGAAATAATAGTATGATATCAAAACACTTTTGTCAACACATTAGATTGCATTTTCATTTTAAATATAATGCAATCAATATCTTTATATGACTATTACATTCAACTACTTTCCTGTCTTTTTTATTCAGCTTAATTTATTTGCCATATGAAAATAGTGTAAAATAGAAATATCTCTAGATTGTCCGGCACACTATGGAAGGAAGGCGGGAAAGTTTTTGAACAGAAAAGATTTAGAAGCCCTGCTGAAAAAAACGGAGGAAAAAATAAAAGAACAGCAGATGCTTCTCAAGGACTTATCTAAACGCTTAGAAGCGTTGGAAGAACAAGAAAAAGAACGAAAAAATTATATTTCCTCTAAAGAAATCATCGACTTGGTTTTCAGGAAAATCGGAAAAACACTTAATATGTCCACAATTAAAAGATGGGCTGATGAAGGGTACCTTGGAGAAGTGATTGATGAAAAAGAAAAATTTTGGGCTCTGCGCTCCAAACAAGGCAAAAAGCGATTTCTTTATCCAAAAGTCGACACGTTTCATTTTTTATATGAAAAAGGATATTTGCTTCCTGAATTTGATGTACTTGACCGTGTACTTGTAAAGGTCCCTTCTGACGAAGCTGTTATTGGCATTGTTATTGATGCCTATCTGCACAAGGGCCAGTTTTTCTATACGATTCAAAGGGAAGGGTCTTTTGAACAGTTGAACGATGTGAAGGAGAGCAATCTAGCAAACGCGGCAGAGGAGCTGATGAATCAATGAAAGCGAAGATAAAGCTAACAAACACTGTGCCAAATCAAGAAATCGCCCGGAAAATTAAACGGGCCAACCAAGCTATCAATAATGCTCTCGATATTTCCTTTGCAAAAGATTTGTCTGCGATCTTTTTTGAAGGCGAGATCATCGTCATCCCGGAAAAAGCTTGGTTTTCTGATAGCGTGATCCTCGAAGGACAGGCAAAAGAAACGGATAACGGCTATGAAATCCGGCCAAAAGATAAAGGAAAGACCATTAATCTTCATCTGGATGCTGAGTTAGTTGCTGAATTAAATGAAATCCGACAGCATGTCATGAGCAAAACTCAGCATGAGATTATCCTTGATTTATTTAAAAAAGGACTAGAGCAGTACAACAAAGAAAAACTTTAACAAAAATCTCTCATTGTTGGCTGCTCATCAGCCGCTAGGGCTGCTTCTGCCTTTACAGCAGCCCTCTCCAATATATTGCGGCTTTAAAAATAAAGTTTTGTAGAAAAGTGGCGATAATTCGCTCGTTTCAACTATTATATGCCTAATTCTATCATTTTCCTTGTAACCTTTTCGATTCTGGTATCCATATTGGTCCCGTCATACTTGGAAAGTTTCAGCTCGCTTACGATTTTTCCATCACGCATAAACATAACACGTTCTGTCCGTGCAGCAACTTTTGCGTCGTGAGTTACAAGCAGAACAGTTGTGCCTTCTTCATTGATTTCAGAAAATATATTCATAATCTCCTGTGCAGATTTCGAATTGAGTGCTCCGGTAGGCTCATCTCCAAAAATTATTTTCGGGTTGTTTATAAGGGCTCTGCATATCCCCGCCCGCTGCAGTTGGCCTCCTGATACCTGTGTAATATCGTGTTCTTCAAGCTCTCCAATGCCGACTCTTTTCATCAGCGCTCTTGCCTTATCAGAAATGCTTGCAACGTTTTTTCTGTTGTCACGCATCATAGGAAGAATGATATTGTCGATAATGTTTAAATTTTTCAGCATAATAGGTTGCTGAAAAACAAACCCCATTTTTGTTCTGCGCATATCTGAAAGCTCATTTTCTCCCATGGCGGATAAATCCCTGTCTCCAAATACGACCTTTCCGCTATTAACCTCATCCATTCCACTTAGTGCAAACATCAGCGTCGATTTTCCTGATCCCGATGGACCCATTATCGCAACGAATTCGCCTTCGTTTATTTCAATAGAAAGCTCATCGAGAACATTTCGCTGTTCCTCTCTCTCTCCGAAAGATTTTGTTATACGGTCACCGATAATAATCTTCTTCATTTGCTTACCCCTTTATATTTTCTGAAATTTTGATTTTTCCTGCTCCCGATGTGCCACCTATTGTTGCGATTAGTACCGCACATACCATCATCAGCGGACAAAGTAAATATGCCGAAAGTGGATTAACCGTAAACTTAAACGAATCCGCTCCAAACGAGGAGATGATCGCCCCCGCAAGTAATTCTCCGAGAGTATTTGCCAGAAGCGTGCCTAGAACAATTCCGATAATTAAAACGAATACTGATCGTGACATATACTGTATCCTGATATCTGATTTCGTAAAACCTAGGGCTTTCATTGCTGCAATGGAGGTTCTGTCCTTTGCAATAAGCAGTTTCATAAATAAAAGTGTAATTAATACTGTTATAATGAGCGACACGGCAACAGCTGCGTAGGATGCCGTTTCGACAGAACGTATGGTTGAGCCAAATGTCTGTGTCACAAATTCATCAACATTAGAAATTTTCGCATAACCAAATTTACTTGAGTATTCAGAAGTTTTATTATCGACCATAGATGTATCCGAAAGTTCAGCAATGATAATGCTCCACATAATATCTGCCGACTTATCGGTGAATACAGCCTTTGCAGTTTTACCGCCATTGGTAATATCAGAATAGATCCCGCTTACCGAAAAATCTTTCTCCTCTCCTTCAATCACCAATGTAATGCGCTCGCCTATCTTTTTATTCAATTCATCGGCGTTTATAGATGAGAGGGCAATTTCGTTTTCTTGAACGGGGGCTTTTCCCTCAGAATATGCTATAGGAAACGCAGAATGGTCGCCCAGTTCAACTTTTAGATTTTCCTCCGTTCCGTCTTCCATTTTTGCCTTGAATATTTTGGTTGTCAGAGCAGCATAATTGGAAATCGCACGGTCATTACTTATTTCCTTTAAAATTTCGTCAGTTTTTTCAGAGATATTTGGAGTCTGCTGTATGTCAATACGCATATCGTAATCACCGATACCCATATATTTTGTGAAGCTTTTTGAGGATATCGTGTTATACAAATTCTGTGGAACAATGATGATAAATGATGAAACGACCAATACAGCAAGCATTGTGGCGTAAAGCTTCTTTCTTGTGAGAACGTCTTTGATACCAAGAAAAATATTCGTGTTAAATAACCAATTCCTATTCAAACAAAAACGCTTTGCGCCTGAACTCTTTTCTTGTGAAGTACCAAAGCGAATGGCTTCCACAACGGATATTTTCCGAAAATGCTTTAACACGCCATTAACATAGAGAAGAATAGAGAATAATACCAGCAGTATGCCTATAATTCCGAAAAGAATTGCAAAGGAAGAATTTTCGGCTTCCCCCATATAAAGGCGGATATTCTCAAGCAGTATGCCTTTGAACAGAATCGAAAGCCCAAAACCGAGTACGCTCCCCACCGTAGCAATCGCTACATACTTTACGAGATAAATCCTTTTGATATCGGAAATGCGTAGCCCTATTGCTTTCATCACACCAATTTCATGGTAGTCATCTTCCATTTTCGAAAGGAGCGTAAAGCGAATGCAGATAAATGTGATGGCAACGACAAGTGCGCTTACAAAAAGTATAACGGCGATCATCATTCCATCTGAAAGTGCATTCATCATTTTGAAAAGCGTATATGTAACTGTTGGACCGTTTGCTTCTAGCTCTGCGGCAGCATAAGCAGTTTCAAATTCGCCAAGCGCAGACAAGTCTTTTAATCTGAACTCAATCAAATGTTCTATACTGCCTAGATTTTTCATTTTTTCGTAATCATTTTCACTGACAAGAAATCTCTTGGAAGCGGAGAGTGTAGAATTCATTTGCGAATCGCGAAGAAATCCCGCAACGACGAATTCCTGACCGCTTATTACCGCCTTGTCACCGACCTTTGTGATGTTGTCCCTCATATAGCTTATTGGAACATAAAGCTCACCTTCAGATACATTGATGATATTTCCATCAAGATCAAGAAGGTAATCGAATTGTTCACTCTGTGTGCTAAAACCGTTATCCTGAACACTATCCACTAATGAATTTTCGCCAAGTATAATTTCTGAGCCGTCTATGTTGAGGAATTCAATTACCTGAAATTCATCGACATTGCTATTCTGCTCTGCAAAAGATGTAAGCCGGGCATGATCAATTTCCCCCGAATGCATCTGTAGAAAATGGGGAGTTTTAGATTTTGTCATCAGAGTATCTAGTGCACCTGAAAGATTAATGGTTAGGATCGCCGCCAGCGAGACAAGCATAGCTGCGGCAGCGACAAATATCATAGTTACCAACGTAATCATTTTATTCTTTAAAATGTCATTGCCTATTATTCTGAAATACATAATTCACCTCTGTTTTCAAATTTGCCGATTTTACATAATGAAGAAGTGCTGAAATCACACCTTCCAGCATTCCCTCGATAACAATGAGAAAGAATCCTCTTTTGCCTGTGCAAAAATATCCCCCATTCATTACTCCGACTATCAAAGAAATTTTTTCGAGCTATTCATTGCTCATAAACATTTGTATAACGGACATAAGGCTCCCTTTTTCAACATCCAGTAGTCTTTCTACATTAAAAATAAACGCCTGAATGCGGGTAACACGATCCTCTTCTGTCATCTCAACCATATCATTATCAAAAATAGTATTTGCATATGTCACAACCATTTCCATGCATTCATACGGGTATGGTGTGCTGAATACGCCTTGTTCAATGCCCTCACAGATGATTTCCGCCAAAATAGGTGTAAGGCCGTTAATAATGACTTTCTGTATTTTCTGATGCATAAGCGCATTTTGAGGTCTATGAAGGTGTTCCATCATTTCCCCGCTACTTCCGCTGCTTAGATTCATTGACATGACAACACGGATAATACGATCGACTAAGGGGATCGTTTTGTCTGCAGCCACCTCTCTCGCTGCACCTAAAAGCCGGTCACTATAACGCTCAATCAGCGCATCCATAATATCCTCTTTTGATTTGAAATGATGATACAATGTGCCTCTCGCAATTCCTACCTTTTCGAGAATATCGTTTGTACTCGTACCGTCAAATCCCTTCTTCCCGAAAAGCTCATCTGCCACATCAAGAATTTCATTTTTGCGTACTTCTGCTTCTTTTCTCATTTTCTCCTCCTTTATAGACCGATTGCCTGTCGGTAAAATTGTAACATGCTGTATAAATCTGTCAAGTTTATTTTCTGGGATTCATTTATACTCATATTTAATAAAAAGAATGCTGCAGGAAGGGATTTAGTAACGACGAATTCAAACTCCAGCTTCGCACAGCAAAATTGGTTTACTCTTTTTTGGAATGTCCAATAACTCCCTCTATAATTAATGCTCAGTAACTATTGCGGCACCTAAATTTCTGAACATAGCCTAATGTTTTGCGCGAAATGTTGGGGAGACGCCTACTAGGGCCGATTCATATTTATCCAATAGCTCTACTAGGCGTCTCGTTCCTCAAGCGGCTCTCAGGAAATGATCAAACTTTATTCCAGGCCAACATAGGCGGATTTCCTCTCTATCTATTCTCCCCTCTTCCTCTTCATAAAATAATTTTAAAAGAAGGATTATTGTCTATCCCATAGAATCTTAAATCAATAGATATATATTTATTGATTGATAACTTTTTTCGCAAAAATATCTTAATCGGGGTGAGCAATTTGTATAAGCAGAAACTAGCTATTAATGGTGAACGGTTAAAAGACACACTGGAAAGCTTCGCAAATTTCGGCCGTACAAAGAACAACGGGGTGACCCGGCTGGCCTTGTCTGAAGAAGACCTCCATGCCAGAAATTACTTTCGTTCCTGCTGTGACGAATTGGGCATGCCTGTCCGTGTAGATGATATGGGCAATATGTATGCAACCTTGGCAGGTGTTGAAAACAAGCCGCCTATCGTTGTCGGCTCACATATGGATACGGTGAAAAAAGGCGGACGGTTTGATGGAATATTAGGCGTGGCAGCTGGTCTGGAGGTAGCCAGAACGTTAGTCGAACATAAAATTCAACCGCAAGTTCCCCTGACGATCGTTAACTTTACGAATGAAGAAGGCGCGCGGTTCGAACCTTCGATGATGGCGTCTGGTGTTTTGTCAGGAAAATTTGATAAGACGGTTATGATGAAAAAAGCAGATAAAGATGGAACTACTTTCGAAGAAGCTCTTCAGTCTATCGGCTATGCCGGCGACAGTAAAAATCGCTTAACAGAGGCTGCGGCTTTTCTCGAATTACACATTGAACAAGGACCGATTCTTGAACGGGAAGCTCTGACAATTGGTATCGTTGAATGCGTGCTTGGAATGGTATGCTATGAAATTGAAGTAAATGGGGAATCTGATCATGCCGGCACTACCCCTATGAATATGAGGAAAGATGCGCTTTTTGCTGCTAATGATCTGATTGCAGCCATCCGCCAGCAGCTCGCTTCACTGGACGAGGAGCTCGTCTTTACTATGGGCAGAATGAATGTTTTTCCGAATATCCACACGGTTATCCCGAACAAAGTTGTCTTTTCACTAGAGGCGAGACATAAAGATCCTGCAGTTATTAAGCAAGTAGAAAAGGTGATCCACAGTCTCCCTGCGCTCTCCGCAAAACAGAACTGCTCTGTAAAAACAGAAAAGCTGTGGGGCCGTGACACCGTTTGGTTTGATCAACATATTTGTCAGACTCTGGAGCAGTCTGCCCAATCCTTAGGCTATTCCTTTAAGCGCATGGTCAGCGGCGCCGGCCATGATGCCCAATTTATCGCCAGCTATATACCTTCTGCAATGATCTTCGTTCCGAGTATTAACGGAAAAAGCCATTCGGAGGACGAACTCACTACGTGGGAGGATTGTGAAAAGGGCGTTAACGTCTTATTGGAAACAGTCCTTGCTCTGCAATCACCCTCTTAATTGCTGCTGGATTACAAAAGCAGAATTTTGCTGAATGAATTCAGCAAAGTTCTGCTTTTTTCTGTTATACGGGAGAGAATATTTCCCGGGAAGTGATCATTCGACCAGCCTGACGCGAAATGGCTAGAAGACTCACCATTGTTCTCTAATCGGGCGGAGCGAAAAAGGATAAGTACACTCGACAGCAGAAGGTTCTTTTTCTAAACAACAAACTTGCGGATTAAGCTGTTCAGATCCTCAGCGAGCACGGACAGTTCCCTCGCCTTTCCGGCTACCCCCTCCATAGAGCTGCCTGTTTGAAGTATGGAAGCAGATGCTTGTTCAATTCCCGCCGCTGATTCTTCTGCAATCGAAGCAATGCTTTCAATAACTCCATTCATTTGCTCACTGTCGGCCGCTATATCCCCCAGGCTTTCCGACACCGTTTGAATTCTTATCGCCATATCGGATACAGAAGCTTCAATCTTAGCGAATGTCTCTCCTGTGTCTTGAATTTTCTCTATGCCGTTGCCTACCTCCGTATACCCTGTTTCTAAAGAAGCAGCGACCTCAGCTGACTCTTCTTGAATGCTGGTAACAATATCTGTAATATCTCCTACCGAAACAGCCGCTTGGACAGCCAGTTTCCGTACCTCATCTGCCACAACTGCAAACCCTTTTCCCTGCTCGCCAGCCCGGGCTGCTTCAATAGCGGCATTCAAAGCCAATAAATTTGTTTGCTCAGCAATGCCTTGGATCACAGCGACTAATACAGAAATCTCCTTCGTTTGTCCATCAAGTCCCTTTACTTTCCTGACGGCGTTCTGCATAATGACATCAATCTTATTCATCTGGCTTACAGAAGCAGTCATTAAGCAGCTTCCTTCAGAAGTTAACTGTAAAACTGCTTTTGAAGCGTCTTCAATGCACTTTCCATTGCTATTGGCTTCCCGAATCTTTTCCGCATAGCTGACCATCGATGTTGACAGCTCATTTGTCTCGTCTGCTTGAACTCCCGCTCCATGCGAAATTTGCTGCATCGCAGCTGCCGCTTGCCGGCTTCCCTCTCCCACTTCACTGGAGGTTTTCGTCAGCTCTTCACTTTGGCCGGATACATGCTCAGAGACAGCCGTCATTTTCCTGATCATCTCCTGTAAGCTTTCAAGCATTTTATTCATGGCACAGCTCAAGCCGGCGATTTCATCCCTTCCTTCATAAGTGCTTTTCTCAATAGTTAAGTCCCCTTCAGAAATACTAGCAGCCATTTCTATCACTCGGTTCAAACGGCTTCTCACTAGACGGTTGATCATGTAGACAGCAGTCAAACCAGCAATAATAGATAAAAGAATAGACGCCACTAATACTAGGATTGATTTATTTAAGCTGTTTGCAGCCTCTGCAGACGCCTCCTCTCTTTGCTTATGAATTGTGCTCTCCAGCTCCTCAAGCTTCCCGACCGTCTCGCTTCTTAAGGCTTGAGCTCTTTGCCTGGCAAGCAATATGTCCAATTGATCCCCGCGTTGGACAGCAGAAATCATTTTATCGTAAAAAAGCGTAGTCATTTCCTGATTATTTTTTTTAATCTGTTCAAAGAGTTCTGCTTCCTTATCTGTTTGCATAGTAGCTTGCAGCCTTTTCTCCAACGTGTGGAAGGCTGCTTTTCTTTCCTCGAACTCTCGAACAAACCGGTCATCCGAATGGTTAATATAGTCTGCGATGCGAATATCTTGCTCCTGAAATAAAGAAGCCATTTTAGTGATTTCAATAGACCTGTTCCCCTTTTGCTGGAGAGCGGCAACCGCTTTCTTAACATCCGACAGCTGGATATAAACAATAACTGCAGAAATACAAAAAAGAAAAATGACTCCTCCTAAAGCTAAGCCGTACTTTTTTCCGATATTCATGTTTCTAAACAGCTTTGCCAACAAGTTCTCCCCCTTCTTTTGCTCTTGCTGAAAGAGCCCTTTATTCAAAATCAAACAGCCGAAAAACAAATCTTTAGACCTGAATCCTTACTCCTATTTTATATAAAACAAACTATTCATTCAATTCTAATTATTACATCTAATTTCAGCCGTATGGAAGAATACCCCTTCATGGCTATACAAAAAAGGAGCTGGCCCAAAAGGTCATGAAACATGACTTTTTTTGGGTCGCCCCTTTTTTGTTGCATCTTCACTCTGCTCTTTTCGTAAACAGTAAAAAGGTAAATAATTCCACACTAACCTCCGGACTTCTCTTTCATGCGCTCCGTCACTTCCATAAACCACTCTTTCTGATTTAAATCGACTGTCAGCCTGGCTAAATCAAGAAGCTCCTCTGTTGTTAACTCATCATTCATTAATGTTAATTGATGATAACTGTACCTATGTTCTCCTGCCGGCTTTCCATTCCTAATGACAAACACCATGGCGCCATGATAACTTGCTTCTAATACAAAGCCGATTGCATTTCTGTTTTTGATTTTCACCCAAACTCCTGCTTTATACAAGTTAATGCCCCCATATCCCGCCTTCTGCGAGTTCGTTTTCCCGTCTACTTCCCGCGACATAATGAGCAGCACAAACAAAAACATAATGGATGGTCTAAATAACCAGGCTGATTGAAAATGCCGGCCCGCCAGCGAATACAGCAGAACATTTAGCAAACAGCCAGCTGCCAATCGAAGAAGGGCTGCCGCCAGCCTGGATTTATATTATTATATTCAGCTTGTGCTTTCGATGACAACCTGACTGTTACATTTTGCCGGGCAAATATTACAGGGGACGCAATTTTTAAAGCTTATGAGAGAAGCTCCTTTGTTTATGAACGCTTCTTCTTACTTTTGGTGAAAACTTTTCTCGTCGGCGGCCAAAAAAAGAATGGAGGTGCATTTGCACCTCCATTCAGTCAGTCAGCTATTAACTAGTTGCTTCAAGCGGATTTTTATTCTCATCTGCCGCCTGTTGATTTTTAGTTCCTCTTTTTTCCAGATTCTCAATCCGTTCAAGCTCCAAGGCTTTCGGAATAGAAATCCAGTAGCACAGGAGAATAGCCAGGATCGCCCCTAAGAACTTGCCAAGCATGACCGGGATAATGATCGTCGGCTGGAAATTCGCCGGAAAGGCCAGCTGATCGCCAATCATCCAGCCGCCGGAAATAGCATAAGCAATGGTTAATACTTTATCCTTTGCCGGCATATCCTGAATAATTTTGAAAAGAGCAAGCGGGTTAGCCGTAGCGGCAATTACACCGGCACTTCCGATGCTGCTTAAACCAAGAAGCTTGCCAAAGTACTGCAGCGGCTTGGCCAAATACTTTTGGATCGCATATACCATCGGAAAAGCCCCGGCAAGCATAATTCCGATATAACCGGCAATTTCAAGCCCTCTGAATTGATCCTTTTCATCTGCAATGATAGGGTCAAATCCCCAATGTCCGAATACGGCAGTGAATACACCTGTAAAATATTCAACAATTGTACAAGCTAAAACAAGTTTCATCGCCGTGCTCATAAACCAGCCGATTCCCATAAACCCTTTAATCATTAAATTAGGAAACATGCGTAAGCCGACAGCAATAAATATTCCTACCGCCGTTAAAGGAATTAAGTTAATCAGAATCGTGCCGATCGACATGGATAATTGATAAGCCGGTTCGGCTGTTGTGCTGATTGTATCGCGAATTTTTGTTTCTGTCAGCGCTAAGATACTTGTTGTAATAAATACGCTGATAGGCACTGTCAGTACACCTGACATCATTCCAAGAGCTAAATATTTATGGTCCCGCTTTTGCAGCATCGCGAGAGCCACCGGAATCGTAAAGATAATATGAGGCCCCATTATAATGCCGTTTACCGTGGCAATAATCCAGTTTTCACGATCACTGGCGAGTACATCGGCCAGCTGATAGCTGCCCATATCACTGGATATAAGTGTGGTTGCTGCCATCGCCGGATCTGCGCCGATGGCAGAAAAAAGCGGACCGAAGGCAAACTCGATAAATTTTGATAAATACGGAATAGACGCCAGCGTGGCGGCAATCGGAATGAAAATAGGACCAATTGTATGAATCCCTTGAATAAATTCCTTCCCCATTCCTTCTTCTTCATTACGGACAGCGGCAATGGCTCCAATAATCACAAAAGCCATGATTACATAAATGACATAAGTCCCCAGATGCTCCATAGACATCCTCCCTTTCCCCTTCAAAGTTGTTACGCATGAAGATGCATTCCTACGTAAATAAAAGAACAGATAAAAACGGCTTGTATACTGTTTGCAAATTCCATGCCACTTTTTCACAAAACAGACACAATTCTGCTATTATTTTCTTACTTTTCTTATTTTTCAGCTGATTCTCAACGCAAGAAAAGACAAAATAAGCGGGAGCGAAAAGAAACAGTCATACTTTTTTATGAAGAAATGCATTTTTTATTCATTTCTTCATATTTTCGGAAAGAATAGCACGCTAGCTTAAAAAAGAGAACGAACAAGAAGGCTGCCCAAATATCGGACAGCCTTCTTGTTTTAAATTTCTGTATTCCAATCTATTTTCTGCAGCGGACTATGACGAGAGGCGAATAATTTCCTGATAGTCGGCTTTTGTATCGATAAATATGGCGGGGACTTTTGCGGAAGGACACAATCTACAAATTGCACGCCAATAATGTAAGCCGTGGCATACTCTATCCAACTGGAATAGGAGGCTTGAGCGAGCCGGGCAGCCTTGATCATATATTCTTCTGCTTCATCCGGTTCCATATAGCCTAACTTCATGCCGTATCTGCTTAACAAAATACAATAGGCATAATCAAGCGCGGCGATATTTCGCGGAGACATCCGGCGAAGGTAGCGGTTAGTAAAATCCGCTCTTTTTCGAGATTCCTCTTTTTCATCGGGCATGGCTTCAATCGCTTCCCGGCGGCTTTCTTCCGGAATGATAGAGAGATAATTTTGCAACTGGGTGAATTCTTCTCTGCTTCCTGACTTCAGCAGATTGTCCAGCACGGGCTTCAACTGCTCCTCCTCGTGGATTTCCCATTGCTCTAACACTCCGCGCATTTTACTCATACTCATTTTAAACTGCTGGTTCACAGCAAAATAATAAGCAGATTTTCCGCTAAAGCACACAGAGGTCAGCGCATACAAATAACGCTCTTTTCTTCTTCGCTGTTTGAACTCTTCAAATGCCATATCATCCTCCCCCTTCTCAATAACGGGCTGCCCGCCAAGCCTTCCGTATCTCTCTAATAAATTTCCTGAAAATCCAAGCAAAAAACAACAACCATATACAACTCCAAAATCCAAAGAAGCTGGCGCTAATCTCCTCGACAAAGAAAGAGAAAACAATCACCAAGACAAACTCGAAAGGATTCAGATAAACCATTTCGGTAAACACGTGCCAGCTATAAGCCATCAATGCAAACAGAAACATCATCTTTATTTTTGGAAGGCGGCCTAGAAAGAGAAGGAGCTGTTTCCCTGCACCAGGTTTTTGCAGTTCCTTATTCAATTCACTAAGCGGCGGCCGTTCATTCGCTGGCAGCTCTTTGATCATGCGCACATGAATAGCTGCCAAATAGGTGACTGCCTCGCTGGCATTCGGTTCCATCTCCTGGATCCGCTTAAATATGTTTCTTGACTCCGCCAGCTGATTTTGTTCAAACAAGCTTTTTCCATAAATGCTGAGTGTATCGATATGGTCCGGCTTGGCATCAAGAATGATCTTGCATTGCTGTATCGCTTCCGGCAGCTGTTTTGATTCATAAAGAGTATAAGCAAGCATCATCCGTGCTTCTATATCATCCGGATTGATTTGCGTCGCCTGTCCGAGCGCTTCACTTGCACGCTCCAGCCGTCCCGTATGCAAATACACGCTTCCTTTCAGTCGCAAAAGCTCCGGGTCGCCTGTAAAAATCGCTTCTGCTTTATGAAGCCACTCTTCCGCCTGCTCCATCTCATTCACAATCAGGTGTTGCAAAGCACATTCCCTGCAGTAAAGATAGGCATCGAAATCTATGTTTTTCGCTCGCAGCAAGAACGAATAAGAGAGGCCCGGATAATAGGGTTTGACTTGATGCTGAAAATACTCGGAAAAGCGGTCCGATGCATAGTCCCAAAAAGGATGATCCTCGTCGAAAGCTTCCTGGCTCCATTGAAAATTGCTGTCGAGCAGCTGCCAGATGCTTTTTGGCAGGAACGGATAATCTTCCAAAAAAGCCAGCAGCCGCTCGCTTGCTTCCCTTTTCAGCTCGAAATTCCAAATAACATCTGAATCAAGAAGAGCCGTCCATGCCTCAATATCAATGCGTTCAGCGAAATTCTCATAAAGCTCTTCCACTCTGTTCATGAATTCATCGATTAATTTTTCGTTTCTGCGAAAAGGGTCCTGGTAGTCTCTCCAGTCAACAGGCGGAGGCATGGGGATATGGACGTCAGCCTCTGCATGGTTATCCATCTCCACGGCTGCTTCCGCTTGATCATTCCCCCCTATATCATATTCCTCTGCCTCGTCATAGCTGGCCGCCCATCTATTCCCTTCCTCTGCCCTCACGCCGGCTTCCATTGGTACAGACGCTCTTTTGACCGCTGTTTTCTGGTATTTAACAGCCCAATCGTAAGCTTCCCTTAGCCGTTGATATCCAGCCGGGTCCTCTTCTGGATGGTGAACTTTTAATTTCCGGGCATATGCTTTTTTTATAGCTGACAGCTCTTCCGTAGGTTCAATCTCCAATATATCCCACGCTGTCATTAATAATCAGTCCACCTTTCAAGCGAAGCCAGTTCTGCCTTGAATACCTGAGCCGCTTTTTTAATGGCTATTTCATCTTGTGAAGCCAGCACTCGCTCGAATTTTTCCAGTATGAAGGCTACCTCCTCGCGCTTATCTCCTAACGCTTCTTCATACAATCTTTCTCCCTTGGCAAGCAGCAGTCTATTTTCCGTTCTTTCCCGAGGATGAATTTTAATAGCTTTCAATTCTTCCATTCTCTGATTCATTTCCGCTTCTGACAGGGAACCAGGATTTTGCTCGATCATCATCGTCTGTTTTTCCCCTGTGCTGAGAATGGTTACCTCTACCTCTAACAAGCCGTTCAAATCATAAGTATAACGAACATCCACCGCCTGCTCTCCTGCCGGGGATACAGGAACTTTAACAAGCATTTCCCCCAGCTTCAAATTATTTTCTATGCGCCGGCTTTCCCCTTGATATACATCAATCAGGATGTCGCTTTGTTGATCGTGCATGGTATAGAAGCGCTCTACCTTGCTGACCGGAATCGGAGTGTTGCGCTCAATGATCGGCTTAAAATGCCCCTCATCAATTTGATGGTTTCCTAGCCGCTTGGCAATGCTCGTTCCAAGCGTATACGGGCAAACGTCCGTTAAAATCAGTTCCTGCAGAGCTTCATTTCTTTCCTTCAGCGCTACTTGCACAGCGGCTCCAATTCCAACCGCTTCGTCTGGATGAATCGTGGAAAAGGGCAAGCGGCCAAACATTTTGCTGACAACCGTTTTTATAATAGGCATTCTCGTTGCCCCGCCAATCAAAATAACAGCGTCAATTTCCTCTATGCGAAGAGACGCATCGCTTAATGCGCGTTCTACCGGCTGGCGCAGCCGTAAAATTAACGATCTGGCGAGCTTTTCAAATTCACTTCTGCTCACCTTCACTTCAAAATTCTCTTCCCCGTATGTAAATTGCATACTTCCTGTATGATTTCCCCCAAGCTCCCGCTTGCATAGCTCCGCTTGCTTCCACAAAGCAGAATGAGCATTTGCATCAAGTTCCTGCGGATCAATCTTCGCGGACTCCATAAAGTGAGAGAACAGCAGATTCGTAAAATCCTCGCCTCCTAGAAAGTTATCGCCAGCAATCGACTTTACTTCCATAATTCCTTCGAACAGCTCTAAAATAGATACATCGAAGGTGCCCCCGCCTAAGTCAAACACAAGAAACTTCGTATCGGACTCTTCTAAATGAAGACCGTAAGCGATAGCCGCCGCAGTTGGTTCACTGATCAGCCGTTCAACCTTTAACCCTGCAAGCTCAGCCGCCTTCTTAGTGGCCTTGCGCTGCCTGTCGTTGAAATACGCCGGCACACTGATCACTGCCTCTGTTACCTCCTCTCCAAGGCAGGCTTCTGCATCACTTTTCAAAGCTTTTAAAATAAAGGAAGAGAGTTCTTCCGGAGTAAATGTATAGGAGCCTACTGAATAAGTTTTTTCGCTTCCCATGTATCTTTTAAACGCCGAAACTGTCATATGCGGATGGGAGATTAAACGTTCTTTAGCAATTTGACCAGTTAAAATTTCGCCGTTATCGTCGACACTGACAATCGACGGAGTAAGATGTTCACCGAGAATGTTCGGTATAATAACTGGACGATCTTCCGACCAGTAAGCAACAATACTATTAGACGTGCCTAAATCAATACCAATGGTTGTCATCAAAATTCCCTCTTTTCAACAGTTCTTCCACTGTTCATTACCTTTTACAACATTTAGTATAAATATAAAAAACATCCTAATCAATAAGAACTGCTATTACATTTGCTTCGGTCAATAAAAGCTGCAGCCTCTTGCGCTTGTTTTTCAAATAAAAAAGCATGCCGCGGGGATCAGGCATGCTTTTTTCGTTTATTATTGATTCAGCCGGCTGATGAAGTCGTGCAGTTTATCAAGCGATGTTAAAGTTAAGTTGCATTTTTCACTATCCCGGCAAATATAATTCCCTCTTTTTTTGAAGGTTCCTTTGTCTGCTCCTTTGACTTCGGCGCTAAATAGGCCGATCTCTTCATAACCGTGGCAAATCGTGCAAATCCCTTTTTTGCCGGCATATTTAAATGTTCCTTGCACTCCGATCAGTTTTTGATGATGATTAGCAACTAAATACATTTTGCTTGACCCCTGGTCGTTCCAAGCCAGATAAGATATTTCCCGCAAATCCATTGATTCCAAATCCGGCAGCTTTAGCTTCTTAGCTTTCGGGAAGAGTTTTTTCAGAGTTTGTTCCGACAACTTGTTAAAAGGAATGACATAACGCTTTAGTCCATTCAGAAACTTTTCTCCCTGCTCTTTATTCTCCACCTCTGTCACCGGGCTAAGCAGCTGCCGTTGCTCTTCCGTTAAGCTGGTGAATGCCTCTATTACATTTTCTTCCGTCATTTCTTTTAATGCTTTTAATACCCCTTCATGCTGGGCAGCTGCATGCCCGTTCACAAGATTTTTCACTTGTCTTTTAATTAAATTATATTGATCATTTCTTATAAATGCTTCCATAGCTCTCACTCCTGTTCATTCTTCTTTCTACGTTATACGATCGGCCTGTTTTTTAAAAGGCAAAGAATGACTAGGAAACAAGTTTGCCATAAAAAGAGCTGGTCTTCATGGCGCGGTCGCTTCGTGCCATGAACCCGCCAGCCCTTTTTAAATAAAGACCCTTATCTATCAAAAGCAGGCGGAGAAAAATAGCTTCTTTTTCTCCGCCTGTTTTATTTAGAGACTTATCGGACAGCCCCGTCATGACATACATGATTTGACATACACAATTTTTTTGACGGTTTCCACCGACAGACAATAGTCGTCTGCTAACTGAGGAATCGTTTCACCATTCCGGAACGCCTTGCGGATCGCCGCATT
The DNA here is from genome assembly GCF_002189605.1 of Pseudobacillus badius. Lineage (NCBI taxonomy): Bacteria > Bacillati > Bacillota > Bacilli > Caryophanales > Bacillaceae > Pseudobacillus > Pseudobacillus badius. The sequence goes on along the minus strand of NZ_MWMM01000001.1, from coordinate 37,343 downwards.
ACGCTCATCAATCAGCTGCCGTCCGCCGGAACGGGCTCCCCACTTTTCATATGAACTTTTTGGCTTGGGAATATAAATCGTTTCCCCTTGCACATACTTTTGGATTTCTGCAATTAAATTTTCTGGTAAAACAGCGGTTGCTTTTACATACTTCACTTTTGCCAGCTCCTTATTTTTTAAAAGTAAAATAAGGTGCAAAGCCAAAGGATAGGAAACACACTAGCAACACACTCAGGCGATGGCTTTCTCTCATCACCCCATGCAAAGTATCGCCTCTCCACCCTCGGGCTTTGCATGAGACGCTGCAAACTTTGGCAATCTGCTTGAAATCGCCATATCATCACCTCCCCGCTCTTTATTATACTTCCTCCGCGGAATAAAAATCCAGATTCCTAATGGCCTGCTCTCTCTTGAGCGCACTCCAGCCCGGTTGCGTGAAAACCATTTGACAAGAGAAGAAACCGGCGTAATGCCGGTCCTTCCATCTATCACTCAGGCAATAGTTTTTCTCGTACACGTAACATTGCGAGCTCTTTTTTCTAGTTAAAAGCTTACGTTCTTTGCATAAAACGAAAACCAGTGCACGCGGCAAGCGAAGCACTGGTTTAGATTATGGGTAGGGGCTGTTGATTTCCATTCCAGACGCTTCACTTTCCGCGGGGCGGGCGGTGAGCCTCCTCGGCGCCAAAGCGCCTGCGGGGTCTCTCCTGTCCCGCTGATCCCGCAGGAGTCTTCGCGTCTTCCATTGCAATCAACGAAGGACAAAGTTCGGGCAGCCCTATAGCCATAGCTGTTTGAAAATGAAATCATCAGCCGTCCTTTTTAGTTTGTTTGTGGGTAGGGGCTGTTGATTTCCATTCCAGACGCTTCGCTTTCCGCGGGGCGGGCGGTGAGCCTCCTCGGCGCCAAAGCGCCTGCGGGGTCTCTCCTGTACCGCTGATCCCGCAGGAGTCTTCGCGTCTTCCATTGCAATCAACGAAGGACAAAGTTCGGGCAGCGGTATAACGAAGCCTGTTTTAAAGTAAATAGAATATAGGGTGAACAATTACTGCACTTTTTTTCTCAGAAGAAGGAAGCCAGCCACTGACAGGCCGGCAGCTGTCACCCAGCGCTTAGTCCCTTTTCTTGGGCGCGGTTCTTCTTTTTCTTGGCCCAGCCCTTTAAAAAATGAAACTAAAAAGAGCAGCGCTTCTTTCCAATTCGTTTGTCCTAACAGTTGCAGGACGGAACGGTCGCCCTCGCTCCATTCCGCTGCTTCATCTAAACCCCCATTTAACCTTGCAATCACGGGACCAAGCTTTTCCACATTCAGCTGGCCGAGCATACCGATTAACAGCAAACCATTCTTCAGCGTTCTTGCTGCTCCCGGATTGTCTATCGCTTTAACAAGTATATCCATCACATGCTCACCTTGATCGAATAAACCAGCGGCTATATCGAAGCCGCCTTGTTTGTTCATCTTATCAAGGACAGTCAAAAAAGCACGCAAGGCATCCTTATGTTCAATTAACAGCGCCTCCACTTCTTCTAAGTCGAGACGGCGCTGTTCTTCTTCACTGATTTCCATGCGCCGTATATGCGTAATCGCCTTAGCCACGCTTAGCCACCCCTTTCTTGACAAGATCACCCGGGAATACATAGTCAGGACGAGCCCATTTGTCTTCCACCCGTACGCCGATTTGCGGATTAGGGTTGCCGCGGCGATGATTTATGCGCGGCAGCGGACTTTTCCCTGTGTGCTGTAAAATCTCCATTTTTGCCTTCACTTCTTTATAAGCAGGGGTATCTGTGTTCTTGTCGGCCCGGCTGCTCGTTAAATAGTTGATAGCCCCTTTTCCTGAGTCGTTCATCGGTAAATAGACTTCCTTCCCTTTTACACGGTCCGTAACCAGACAGGAAACTTTCACATTTCCGTAAGGAGAAGTCAGCCGAACGACCGTGCCATCCTCCAGACCGCGTGCTGCAGCGAGCTCCGGTGACACCTCCAAGAAAACAGTCGGTGTTTTCTCCGAAATACCCTTTGATTGGTAAGTTAGGTTTCCTTCATGGAAGTGCTCCAGAAGACGGCCGTTATTTACTTGAATATCATATTCTTCTTCATATTGAATAGGCTCTGTCCACTGAACAGGAAAAAGCTTGGCCTTCCCATCCGGAAAGGGAAACCCATCTTCAAAAAGGAGCGGTGAGTCTGTTCCATCAGGAGCTACCGGCCATTGCAGCGTATGATAACCTTCAAGCCGCTCATAGGTTACTCCGGCATAGAGAGGCATTAAACCAGCTGCTTCTGCCATGATCTCGCTCGGATGCCTATACGCCCAGCCGGCGCCGAGCCGATTGGCAATTTCCATAATGATTTGCCAATCCGGCTTTGATTCACCCAGCGGTTCAAATATTTGGTATAACCGCTGAATGCGGCGCTCTGTATTCGTAAATGTTCCTTCCTTTTCAAAAGAAGGAGCAGCCGGCAGCACCACATCTGCAAATTGGGCGGTTTTTGAGAAGAAAACATCTTGAACGACGAAAAAGTCCAGCTTTTCAAAAGCCTCATGCACATAGTTTAAGTTTGAATCAACCATGGCCATCTCTTCACCCTTAATATACATCACCTTTAAGTCTCCTGAGTGAATTCTTTCCACCATTTGATGGTTATTCAACCCCGGCTTGGCAGAAAGCCTTGCACCCCAGCCCTGCTCATACTTGGCACGTACTGTTTCGTCCTCCACTTTCTCATATCCGGGAAATCTCTCCGGCATGCTGCCAAAATCACTCGCCCCTTGCACATTGTTATGGCCGCGCAAAGGATAACTTCCTGCGCCCGGCTTTCCATAATTGCCGGTTATAAGCAATAAATTGGAGATGGCCGTGCTTGTATCGCTTCCGCCTAGATGCTGCGTTACGCCCATCGCCCAAAGTATACAAGTAGAAGAGGCTTGGTGAATAGCTTCAGCAATAGCGGTCACTTGTTCTTTCGGCACACCTGTTACCCTTTCGGCATACTCCAGCGTATAGGCGGCCAGGCTTTCCACATACTGATCAAAGCCATTCACCCGCTTGTTCACAAACTCTTTGTCCACCCAGCCTTGATCAACCATATACTTGGCCACTGCCGAAATCCAGACAAGATCGGTGCCTGCTTTGGGCTCAATGAATAAATCCGCCCGTTCAGCCATTTCATGCTTGCGCAAGTCGGAAACGATCAGTTTTTGCCCTTTGAGCTTGTGAGACCGTTTGACCCTCGTAGCAAGTACCGGATGTGATTCCGCCGTATTTGATCCGACAATTAACACAAGCCCAGCTTTCTCAATATCTTTGATGCTTCCGGAGTCGCCGCCGTAGCCGACTGTTCGGAACAGCCCCATCGTTGCCGGCGTCTGGCAGTAGCGTGAGCAGTTATCAATATTGTTTGTTCCGATCACAGCCCGGGCAAGCTTTTGCATTAAATAAGACTCTTCATTTGTACACTTAGAGGAACTGATAAATGCCAAGGAATCTGGCCCGTATATATTTTTGGCATCAGAAAATTTTCGCTGAATCAGACTGAGCGCTTCCTCCCATTCTGCTTCACGGAACGATTCTCCTTCCCTAATAAGCGGCTTCGTCAAGCGCTCTTCACTGTTGACAAAATCCCAGCCGAATTTGCCTTTTATACAGGTAGAGATGCCATTAGCCGGCGCTTCTGCTTGCGGCTCGACCTTTAAAATTTTCCGTCCTTTCGTCCAGACATCGAAGCTGCAGCCGACGCCGCAATATGTACAGACAGTTTTCGTTTTCTTCACGCGCGCTTCCCTCATTGCTGCCTCCATATCAGAAATAGGCATAATCCAGCTATAGCTTGTTTCCACATTTTTCGTAATTTCAATCATCGGCCGCAGCGTATCTTCCGGAAGGCCGGTTAAATAACCAGCTTCGCCGACCATTCCTTTTTCCATCATCGCATTGCAAGGACAAACGGTTGAACAGTGCCCGCATGACACACACGATGATTCGTTAATGCTGACGCCATGATCCCAAATGACACGCGGCTTCTTCAAGCTCCAATCGATGGAAAGCGTTTCGGTTACTTGGACATCCTGACAGGCCTCTACGCAACGGCCGCATAAAATGCACTGATCTGGATCATATCGGTAGAAAGGATTAGAATAATCTGCCTCATATGGCTTTGGCGTAAACGGCTCGCTCTGATGTTCGATTTTCATTTGTTTCACTGTGTTATGTACTTCACAGCGGCCGTTATTATAATCGCATACTGTACAGTACAGTTCATGATTATGCAAAATGCGGTTCATTGCTATGTTCTGTGCCTTCTTTGCATCTTGTGATTCCGTAGTAACCGTATCGCCATCCTGAACGACAGTAGAACATGAACGCACAAGCTCTCCATTTACTTGGACAATGCAAGTATCGCACGTTTCAATGGGGCCAAGCGACGGATGGTAGCATACACTCGGTATATCAACATCATATTCCTTGAGTGCCTGCATGATCGATATGTCTCCCGGCATCCTTCTGCGCTGGCCGTTGACGGTAATATGGACAAACTCTGTCATAGCAAAAACCCCCTCTTTTTTACTGATTGTGCTGCGTTCGGCCTTCTCCATACTGAAGAACAACTAGCCGCCAATGAAAAACGAACATTCTGTTTTTTCGCTAGTTTTAACAGTACCCCCTCCTATCAGCGGTAAACAAAAAACAGGGCCTATGTGAGTGACTGCTGCACGGGCTGACTTTCAGCTAGGGTCATTGTCAAAATCTTTATGACTTTAACAGCAAAAGCTATTAAACAAATAAATCGCCTCCCTAATTCTCCTAAGACAATTAGAAGAGCCTGCGAAAAAGTAATCCGGCTCCCTCTATCGGTCCTGTCCATCTATTCAAATAAGAAACTAAGTATTCCAAGTAGGAATATAGGTTTTAAACTCTTATAATAGGAAGTACATACTGAATTGAATCGCTTGACGTTTCCAATGAATACGTCTTGAATGAAAAGTAACGGCAAATAATTGATTTTATGAAGGAAGTGTGGAATGTGTCCAAGGATTTATTTATCAGAACCAGCCTTCAGAAACAGTGGCTCGAAACATTATCCAAACTGGAAGAAGACTTTAAAAGAGATTCACAGAAAAATGATAAAGAAGCAGCCTTTCCAAAAGAAAATGTGAAAGCTCTTGTGGAGGCGGGATATACAAAGCTGACCTTGCCCGTTGAATATGGAGGCGGCGGTATCCGTGTCACCGATATGGTTCTTTTTCAAGAAACGATCGCCAGCCTCGATAGCGTAACCGGGCTGGCGATCGGCTGGCATCAAGGCGTTGTCGGTGAGCTGTATGAGAAGAAGCTGTGGCAAGAAACGAAATTGGCTTCGTTTGCTGAGGAAATCTTGAGCGGGGCGTTAGTAAACAGAGCGGTCAGCGAAGCGCAAACCGGGAGCCCGACACGCGGCGGCCGCCCCGGAACAAACGCAGCGAAAAAAGGCGCGAAATGGGTGATTTCAGGGCAAAAGAACTTTACAACCATGTCACCTGTGCTCACTCATTTTCTCGTTTCAGCTTGGGTCGAAGAAAAACAAGGAATTGGTTTTTTCTTAATTGACAGAGAAGCTAAAGGATTATCGATTAAAGAAACTTGGGATGTGATCGCGATGAGAGGATCAGAAAGCCACGACCTTGTTCTTGATGAGGTAGAAGTAGACGAAGAGAATTTCGTCGAACTAAACAACGGTCCAAGAGGCGATAAGATCAATGGCTGGATTCTTCATATTCCGGCTTGTTATTTAGGCATCGCCCAGTCCGCCCGCGATTATGCGCTGAAGTTTGCTGTTGAACATTCTCCTAACAGCATTAGCGGCCCGATTAGCCAGCTGCCAAACGTGCAAAATTTGATAGGACAGATTGACTTGGAATTAATGAAGGCGCGTCACTTTCTTTATAGTGTGGCGGAAGCTTATGACGACTCGGAACGCCGCCCGCTGATAACGAATGAATTGGCAGCCGCCAAGCATATCGTCACCAATTCAGCCATTAAGATTGTTGATTTGTCGATGAGGTTAGCGGGCGCCAAAAGCCTGCAAATGTCGAATCCGCTGCAAAGATATTATCGGGATGTCAGGGCCGGGCTTCATAATCCGCCGATGGATGATATGACCATCTCCAAGCTGGCACAAACTGCTATTACACATTCAGAAACGAATTAATACAGCTTTTCTTTAGGCAGTGCGGGTCCGTGCTGTCTATTTTATTGTTTAGAGGCCCGGAAAGTCTATACAGGCAACAGATGATCTAACGATGGAACCAAATCTTTACCACAAAAACTTTGACATCCGCTTAAAAATAATGTAAATTACCATTTGGACGAACATTTTTTCATCAACAAAACTTTAATATTCGTTTTTAGGAGTGTTTAATATGGAAAATGTATTTGATTATGAAGATATTCAATTAATTCCGGCGAAATGTATAGTAAATAGCCGTTCTGAATGTGATACAACTGTTACTTTAGGCGGGCGCACATTCAAGCTGCCTGTCGTACCGGCAAATATGCAAACGATCATTGACGAAAGAATCGCCGTTTACTTGGCGGAAAACGGTTACTTTTATATTATGCACCGCTTTAAACCAGAGGAGCGCACGGACTTCATTAAAGACATGAAGGCACGCGGATTATTCGCCTCTATTAGTGTAGGTGTCAAAGAAGAAGAATACAGTTTTGTCGAACAGCTGGCAGAGGAGCAGCTGATCCCAGAATATATTACAATTGATATTGCTCACGGCCATTCCAATGCGGTAATCGAAATGATCCGCCATATTAAAAAACACTTGCCTGCCAGCTTCGTAATTGCAGGCAATGTCGGTACACCAGAAGCGGTAAGAGAATTAGAGCATGCTGGCGCAGATGCTACAAAAGTGGGTATTGGGCCAGGAAAAGTATGTATTACTAAAATTAAAACAGGATTTGGAACTGGCGGCTGGCAGTTAGCGGCGCTGCGCTGGTGCGCCAAAGCAGCAAGCAAGCCGATTATTGCGGACGGGGGCATCCGCACGCACGGCGACATCGCCAAATCTATTCGCTTCGGCGCGTCGATGGTGATGGTTGGCTCTTTGTTTGCCGGTCATGAAGAATCTCCAGGTGAACTTTTTGAAAAGGACGGAAAAGTCTATAAAGAGTATTTCGGCTCTGCGTCAGAATTCCAAAAAGGCGAAAGAAAAAATGTAGAAGGCAAGAAAATGTATGTCGAGTATAAAGGCTCTTTACAGGACACTCTGACTGAAATGGAACAAGATCTCCAGTCTTCTATCTCCTATGCAGGCGGCAACAAGCTTGAAGCTATCCGCAACGTTGATTATGTCGTTGTTAAAAACTCCATTTTTAATGGAGATAAAGTCTATTAAATGTAAAAATGGGCGCTCTTTCAGAGCGCCCATTTCAGACTGCAGACAAACTCAATGAAACTGGGAAGTTTGTCCGCAGTTTTTTTATTTTGCAGCTTGGGACTGTTGATGTCCATTACAGGCGCTGCGCTTACTGCTGTAATGGGCACTCTTTTATTTAGCCCTGCGCTGATATAAATATATGCTCACAAAGACGACAAATTCCGATGCCGGAATGGCCAGCCAAATGCCGTTCATGCCTAAAATCGGCGGCAGCACGAGCAAAAAGACAAGCATGACAACAATTTCCCTGGCTGCTGTTATCCATGTAGCCATCCGGACATTGCCGACTGATTGGTAGTAAGTCATCATCACAAAGTTGGTTCCTGTAAAAAGATAAGCAATAAAAAACAATTGTATCCCCGCAGCAGCAAGCGCTGTTACATCAGCCGGAAAATCGCCAAAGATGGAAACGATCGGCTGGGCAGCAGCTTGGCCAATCAGAAAACAAATAACTCCCGCCAATATAGCAGTCCAAGTCGCTTTTTGCATAGTTTCCCGCTTGCGGCCTTTATTGCCGGCTCCGTGATAATAGCTGATCAGCGGCTGAATGCCTGACCCCATCCCCAGAAACATCATCAGCATGACACTATGCACATAATTTAAAATGGAAAAAGCAGCTACACCATCTGTTCCAGACGTGCGCTCAAAGGCAAGATTATGGGAAATCGTAAAAACCGAAATCCCTATTTCCGAAAGAAAACTCGGGAAGCCGACGATAATAATTCCTAAAAACAGCTTCTTATCAAAAGAGAAACGCACGATTTTCAGGTTATTCGTTTGTCTGAAAAAATGGCTCGCCAGCACGATAATCGCTAGAAATGAGGCAATGATCGTAGCAAAAGCAGCACCTGCCACCCCGAAATCAAACACATATAAAAACACATAATCAAGTACGATATTCACTGTCGCTGCAACGACGAGCGCAGCCATGGAAAGATTGGGTGCCCCGTCATTGCGGACAAAGATACTAAAGGTATTTTCAACTGTAAATACGAAGCCGAACAGCAAAATAACGAGTAAGTAATCAGAAACAAATGGCAAGGTTTCCTCGTTGGCTCCCAGCGCGTATGCCAGAGGGTGGCGAAAGAAAAAAGCCAGCAGGCCGATTGCGAGAGTGAACAAGAAAATGGAAAAAAGAGCGTGGGTAAAAATCATGCGGGCATGGGCTGTTTTCTTCGCTCCCATAGCTATCGAATATTTGGTCGCAGCCCCGACGCCGATCCATAGGGAAAGAGCAACAAAAATGGTGTAAACCGGAGCGGCAATCCCTACGCCAGCCAACGCAACAGGACCGAGCCTGTTTCCCACCATAATGCCGTCAGCCACAATATTAACGGCCATCAAAAGCATGCCGATCATAGAAGGGATTAAATAGCGCAAAAAAATGCGTCCTACCGGCTGGCGGTCTAATTGCTCAAGTGCTGCTGATGTGGAACTCATGATGTCCTCCTCTCTTGTACATCCAGCTTCATGACCAATCCATGAACCAATCCGGCTTTGTCGATCTCGCCGTTTAATTTAAATCCAAACTTCTCATATACATGCTGTGCTCTCGCATTTTCAGGATAAACACTTAAATAAATCACATCACAATCATAGTGCTGCTGAATAGCAGCAAGCAATCCGGGGAGAAAACGGCTGGCATAGCCTTGACCTTGAAATTGCAGGTCAATCATAAATCGGTCCAGCCAAACGCGCCCTGTCGACTGATCACGGCCATACATAGCATATCCGACCAGCACATCCGCATCATATAAGCCGACAGATTTCCATTGCGGTTCAAATTTAGATTGTGCCAATGAAAACAAATTACTTTCAATAAATTCCTTCTGACTTTCATCGACCGATAAAGCAGCAATTGCTTTCCAATTATCAGCCGTTACCTCACGTATACGGAGGCCCATACTTCCATCTCGCTTTCAGAATAATATAAAACAAGAAAACTATTTTTGTTTTTTCAGTTTTTAAAAGGAGGAAAAAAACCGGACTAAACAGGCCGGATTCCTTATTTCATGTCCTTTTTCACAAGGCCAAATAACAAAATATCAACAATCGAATCTAATGCTTCGGTAACTGTAATGCTGTTTTCCAAGAAAAACTGCCGATCAAGCGTAGAATTGGTGGCATCAACAATTACCTTAATAAGAAAAGGCACATTTTGATCAACAATAAGCCCTTCGCGGATACCTTTTTCAATTAATTCACGCAGTGCATCCCACTGATTCAGCGCAGCATTGACTCTTTCCCATTGCTCGGGATACGTCTTTTTCATTTGCTCCAAAATTTTCCAGTCGTAAAATTCATGATATTTCGGGACAACAGTAATCGCCCCTTTTATTTTCTCGATGAGCGACAAGTTTGGATCGCTTACAATCCGCTCTGTTTTTTCATCAAATTCTACTAAGGTAGAGTCGATGATCGCATCCAAAATTTCCGCCTTTGAAGAAAAATTTTGGTATAACGTCCGCTTACTAATGCCTAGCCTTCTTGCCAGGTCATCCATCGTAAACTTCATTCCTTTATCATCAATCTCTTCTAAAAAAGCTTTCATAATCCGAGCTTTCATTTATCATCCTCCTGCAATGACTGAAACTAAAAAAACAAAAAAAGTTTCCACCGTTTAACTAAGTATATCTTGTTTTCTCCATCCTTTGCAAGCCGGCCGCCTGCAGAACAGAAAAGAAGCGCACTTCCAAAGCACGCTTCTTCCCCATTATTTCAGCGGCTGGCTGCCCGCACATTGTTCATCACAAAGCGGCTTGCCGGCACAGCCGGAATTCTGCCCATATCGTAGGTCAAATCCTGCTCCGGCACCTCATAGGCTATGTCTCTCGTTAAAAACTCCAAGCTTTCTTTCATTACAAGCACCGTTACCCATTCTCCCGCACAGCGATGTCCCATGTAGTGATCTCCCCCGCCCTGCGGGATAAAAGAAAACGGGCTCTCCTTCCAATCTTCAAAGCGCTCCGGCTGAAACGCATCAGGGTTTTCCCAAAGGTCCGGATGATGGTTCGTTCCGTAAATGTCGAGAATGACAAGCGTGCCTTTTTTGAATGGATACCCTCTCCATTCAAAGTCTTCTCTGACCCTTGCTCCTGTAAACGGACCAAACGGATAAAAGCGGCGCACCTCTTGGACGAACATCTGGCTGTAATTTTTTTCATCCTCTTTTACTTTCTCGCGCGCCTTAGGATAATCGTGCAGCGCCAATGCTCCAAAGGTAACAAAGCGGCCGATAGCGACGATCGGCCGCAGTATATTAATTAATTCTATAGCCGCCATGCGGTCGCTCAGCAACTTCCCATTTAATTCGCGGTGCCAGGCGATAATATAAGCGGCCGTATTTTCCGGCGGATGCAGTTTTTTAGCACGGATCTGCTTAATAATTTTTTCAATCCATTTTTCTGACCTGGTCCGCGCTCTCTTGCCTTCCCGATATCTTGATCCGACGGCAGCAAAAGTATCAATCATCAGGCCGAAATCGATCGCCCGCTGCTTGACCTCAGGCTCTGTCACCGGTACACCGGCCCACTCACATGCAATCCGGCACATGATTTCCTCCGCTTCATGCAGCAAGACAATTTCATCCCTTTGCTCCCACTCAGGAACTTTCTCCTGCCATTGCCGGCGGGTTATAGAAGCAAGTTCATCCAGCCGGCCCGGGGTCATCATCGAGAGAAACATCCGCTTGCGCTGCTTATGCTCCTCTCCGTCCAGTGTTTGAATCGCATTTTCTCCGAACAAGGTTTTTTGGACATGCTTTGGTGCAGCTCCCTTGCGTGTAAAAAGCTGTTCATCATAGAAAAGGGCAGCGGCTTCTTCTCCAGCTATACAAATCGCTTTCTGCCCGAGAATGCGTGTTTGAAAAATATCTGACTGCAGCTCACTTCGCCGTTCCGGTATAAATTGATAACCTTCCTCGAGCAGGGCGAGCGTGTGATCGAATCCTTTCTCTTTAGGAATCGGACGGCTGGATGCCATGCGAATCAACTCCTTTAACCTGTTTTATGTATGAGACAACGAACCCTATTCAAGCCTATGAACCAAAAAGCAACGGCTTAGGGATTATATTACCCTGTCCCCTTCCAAATAAAACGATTCTCCCATTAGCCATATAAAAAGAACTTAGAATGACATCATTCTGAACTCTTTCTGGTTTTTAAATGGTTTCCAAACGATCCGGTCGAAAGACAAACCTCTTTAAGTCGCTTGTCCAGGGCATTTCTCAAGATTCATGGCAGCGAAGATGGAATGGAAATCAACTGACCCATTCGCCCATAAAATAAAATAGACAAGCGCTGAAAAAGAAATTTTCAGCGCTTGTCTATTTTATAAATGCCGCCAAACATCCTAAAGGAACAGCTGTCTGTCGGGCTAGAGAGAGTCACTTGAAACGGCCCTTCTCCTTTTTCCTGAAGAATACTTGCCACTACTCCATCTGCAACCGGACTGCTGAACACGAAACGTCCGCCGTCAAATTCCAATGACTGGCACCTAGCTTGGAGTGCCTCATCAACAAACACCTCTCCTGCCTTAGCACCAAGCCAGTCCGCCCACTGTTCAGCCGTTTTCTCCAACTGATGGACAGCAAAGGTTACATGAGAGAATTCCGCCTTAGACGGATGCGGCTGAATAACCTGCCGTTCCGCCAAATCCTTCCTTCTCTCCTCGTCCTCTTCTTTCCATTGAATAATAAACGGCAGCTCCATTCCTCCATTCGGATCACCGATATAAAGAAGCTGCCATTCCACAAGGCTGCCATCCGGCCGCTTACGGCTAAATGCTTCGGGTCCATTTACGACCAGCCCTTTTTGGCAAAAGCGGCTTGCCGCTTCTTCCATATCTGTTGTTCGAAGCGCTACCCGAGAAAATCCTTCAGTAAATTGTTCCTTCACAACTGTTTCCAAAAAACTATGCTGAGGATGCTCCGTTTGTTGAACTAGCTCTTTATCGTACGTGCTTAACAGCTCAATATAGCTTAAATCAAAATAACTGACGGCATTATACGTTCCCCGGTTTTCATGGATGCCGCCTTCTGTGGCTGCCACCCCATGCTTCTGCAGACAAGCCATCGCCTTCTCAGGATTCTCCACAAAATGAACAACATGATCAAATGCAAAGCTCAATGTATTTCCTCCCTTTCCCAGCCATACCAGAATCAGATGGCGAAATAAAAAATCGCTCCATGTGGATTGGGCGATCAGTCCATATATCTTTTGACTTTGTTTATATAAAACAGCTAAACGAAGGGTCCCCTTTTCTTTTGTCGCGCCTTAGAAAACTATCCATCCATACGCGCTCTTTCTATTTATATATTTGCGATCCCATTAAGAACAGACAATTGGAGCATCGATCTTCAATGCCTGTACACGTCGTAATCACATCTTTTTTTTCCGAGGTCCGGCCAGTGTATGACAGCTCTTGGTTAACAAACTGATTGACGCAGGGACAATAGGCTGTCCAGCGCCTGAGTTTATCTTTTCCCATGGTTATCTCCCGCTTTCGCTTGTTGTCTCCTTTCCCCAATAAAATGTTTTAATACCCGGGCTTTTTTATTCTAAACCTTTTATCCTCTCTCCCTCTATATAAACAGTAAAATAATCCTTTTCCATATTCAAGCTTATCTTCATTTTCGCAGAAACTGTACACGCTGTTGATGGATTGGAAATCAACAGCTTCCATTCACAAGCAAAATAAAAAAGCTCCATACACCCGCTTTTCATTGAGGGTGTATGGAGCTTGAGACCACTAAATGTCTAGAAAACAACAAGGAGCTATAATCCGCCTTCAGCAGTTTATGCTGCCTTCTCTTTCTTTTGAATCCATATGGCAGTTACGGCAATAATCGCTAACAGCACAGCCTGAGGAGCGATGGTTTCCCATGTCGGGTAAAAACCGAGCCAGCTAATAATCGGCAGGCTTTGAATTTGTGTTGTGCCGATATGGCCGGTCAATTGCAAGGCATGAATGCTGACGCCAAGTATTTTGAACGCCAAGAAATAAATTAAAATAGTGGCGATCTTAAAGAAAGGACCCACAGCAATTTTTGCACTATATCGAATAAGCAAAAAGGCAAATACCGTTAAAATGACAAGAGCCAGCACAATGCCGGCAAGCAATTTGCCCGTGCTGATGGATGGCGCCATTCCCATATAAAAGATAATGGTTTCGGCTCCTTCTCTAAAGATCGACAGGAAGCTGACAAAAGCCATTGAAATGATGCTTCCTGTAGACAGGGCTGTGCCCATTTGCTTTTCAATGTACCGATTCCATGCTTTCATATTTGATTTTTGATGGAGCCAGACACCAACACCAATCATCATTACTACCGCAAGGATCCCGGTCACTCCCTCGATTGCTTCACGGTTCGCCCCTGCTGTAGCGGCAGAAAAAGCAATATTGATGAATATAGCTGCAACGATGCTCATCACCACGCCAGCCAAAGCACCGAGCCAAATCCATCTTTGATGCTGCGAAGCGTTTGCTTTGCGCAAGAAAGCGATCAGGGCTGCAACAACGAGCAGCGCCTCTAATCCTTCGCGAAGCATGATCAGGGCTGCGTCCCACATCGTATAATTCTTCTTCTCCTGCAACAGGTCAACTGCTTGTTTATATTCCTTAATTTTCTTCTGTTGTTCTTTCACCACATTGGCATCTGAAGACGAAAGCTTTCCGGCTATGACAGGAATATCACTTTCGAGCTTCGTATATAAACTGCCGTTTCTCGTGCGTACGTCTCCTTCAACAGACGGCCAAACGGTTAAAAACTCCTGAAGTACGGACACAGCCTCCTCCGGCTTGTTATCATCAATGGATTGATCGGCTTTTCCCAGCAAGTCAACTAATGTTTGCAAAGAGTAATTGTTGTTCTCCGCTTTCAGTTCCTTGCCGGCAGCAAAGCCAGTGACTGCGCTTTCGAGCTTATTGTAAATGCCCTTTATTTGGTCGAAATTTTTCTCATCCTGCAGCAGGGCGATGCGAAGAAAGCCCATTTGCGTTTCAATCTGTCCATAGTAGGGAATGCTCTGTTCACGCACGATGCTTTCCTTCCGGTTCCAGGCTGCCAGGAATGTTTGATATTGAGCATAAGCCGCTTCGCCATCTTCTTTTTCAATTGCGGTTTTTAAATCAGCAAGAATTGGCATAAAGGCGGTTTTCACCTCAAGCCGCTGCTGTTTTTCATCGACCGGATTTTGCTCTTTTTCAAATGCGATCAGCGCATGCGAAACCTCAGATAAAGCCTCAAGCATCGATTCTTTTTCATGTTTGCCTAACACTTTGTTTGCTTTTGATAATGCCTTGTCTACTTTTTCTGCTTCTTTGCTTTTACCTGGATCTACTTGTTTCCAGTCGTCGTTTAACTGGCCGATCAGTGTTTCAACAGCTTTCCAGTCTTCCGCTTTTGTTTTCATCATAGCATCGCCGACTGAGATAAATAACTCACCGTAATCTTCCTCGGCTTGTACGGCTGAAAGTTGCATAGGAGAAAGCAGGAACAACAGCAAACTACATAAAATAACAAGCTTTTTCATCTAACCCTCTCCTTAGCTAAACAACTCCGCTCCAAGATAGCTGCCTTTTTTCACACCCGGGAAGCAGGCAAATAGCGCACTGCCGCGATGGGTAATGTATTCGTTTAATTTATCGGTCCGCCCGAAACTGTTTTGGATATTAATAAATTGTTTCGGATGCTTTTGGAAAGACAGGAATAATAGACCCGCATCAAAAGCACCGGTATTTGGGTTAATGCCATCCGAATAAGAAAATGAGCGCCGAAGCATCCGGTCCTTCACCTGCTTTGCCAAATGGACATGGGAAGTAACCGGCACAACCGGTTGGCCGTTTTCCTTCCGGTCAAGCTCCATATCGTCAAATTCTCCAGTTTTTCCAAGCGGAGCCCCGCTGTCACGGTGACGTCCGAAGGTAGCCTCCTGCTCCGTCAAAGCTGTACGGTCCCACGTTTCCAAATGCATTTGAATGCGTCTTGCCACTAAGTACGTCCCGCCTGTCAGCCAGCTTTTTGATTCACCAGGCTGCACCCAGACTACTTCATTCATTGCTTTTGCATCATCCACGTTCGGGTTGCCGCTTCCATCTTTAAATGCAAACAAATTGCGCGGTGTTTGCTTCTTCTTCTTTTTCATTTCATAGGAATTAAATCCTGTTTGCGACCAGCGCATCGTGACCTTTCCTCTCGCCGCACGGACTAAGTTGCGGACCGCATGGAAAGCGACTTGGGGATCATCTGCACATGCCTGGATACAAATGTCACCGCCCACATAGTTCGGGTCCAGCTGATCTTTAGGAAAATGCGGAAGATCCGCGAGCTCTTTCGGCTTCATATGCTGCAGTCCAAGCTCTTTTTTCTCAAACAAGCTCGGTCCCACACCGAATGTCAATGTTAAATGAGAAGCGTCAAGCCCTGTTGCTTCGCCTGTATCTCCTGCCGGAAGCAGCTTATTTTCTGTGTAAGGCTCGACTACTTGTCCATTCATTAGGCGAACACTGTAATTTGTCCAGAGCTGAAACATTTCCTTTAGCTCTTTTTTAGACTTCGCCGTACAATTTAACGAGACAAAATAAACGTGTTCCGGACTCTTCGTTAAAATGCCCGGCTGGTGTTTGCCATAAAATTTGACTTTATTGGCAGCCGTTTGATCATCATCTATAAACGGGTTCGCGCCGAAAGCAGTTAATGCTCCCGTCAATCCTGAAGCACCGAGGATCACTCCGGCGCCCCCGATCCCTGCGATCTTTAAAACATCACGCCGCGACACTTCTTTTTGCAAGATGGATTTTTCTTCTTGATTGTTCATTTATTCTCACTCCACTACAATAGCCATTTGGCTTAGAGGTTCCCCTAAATGATCGACAGCTTCTGATAAGGCTTTAGTATCCTCTTTCGTTAATTTTTCAAATGATACAAATCCGCCTTTGCCATCTTCATGCTTGGCCAGCAATCCATTTAATGTCTTGAAGTTCTCTTCCAATGTTTTGACAAGCTGAGCATCTTTTTCTTGCAGCTTCGGTTTGAAAATCTCAAAGATTTTCTCTGCTCCTTCTACGTTTGCTTTAAAATCATATAAGTCTGTATGAGAATAGATTTCCTCTTCCCCTGTAATCTTCGATGTTGATACTTCGTTTAACAAATCAACCGCTCCGGTAATCATTAAATCAGGTGTCACTTCGACCGTTTCCACTTTCGCACGAAGTTCCTTTACGTCCTTCAGCAATTGATCGGCAACTTCCTCGTAGCCTTTCGTTGTGCCTTCTTCCCACAGGCCTTTCTCAATCTTATGGTAACCAGACCATTGCTCTTCTCCTTGGCCTTCTTCCTTGACGTCCGCCAAGCGGGCGTCAATGCGCGGATCAAGGTCACCAAAGCTTTCTGCAATCGGCTCTGAACGTTCAAAGTACATACGGGCCGGTGCATACAATTCCTTTGCTTTCTCGACATCTCCTGCTTTTACCGCTTCCACAAATGCCTCTGTCTCAACCACAAACTGGTCCAATTGATCTGAAGCGAATTGTTTATAACTTTTCACCTCTTTATCAAGCTTGTTCGTTTGCGCCTGCTCTGTGCTTTCACTTGCTTTTTTGCTTTCTGTATCTTGTGATGCGTTATCTCCGCATCCTACTAATAAACTACTGGATAACAATAAAAAACCTACGTTGCGAACGATCTGATTCATGAGTGAAACCCCTAACCTCTTAGTTTTGTATTCTACTGATTATTAATGATAATCATTGTCAATTATGTTGTCAACGTTGTTTTTAAATGAAATCGTTACCAATGAGCGAAATGGCTCATACTCATAAAAGAAGCCCTTAAAAGTTGAACTTTTAAGGGCTTCCTCTGTTTTATTTTTCAGTTAGGAAATACTTTTCAATATCATCGAGGAATAAATTCGCTGCCACAACGCCGCCCGCTGTGTTCCAGATCGCATCATCCACTTTATGGATATTGTTGTTTTTCACTACATTCAGGTTTTTGAATAGCGGATCTTCCACCCACTCTTCTTCCAGCTTCGGTGCTTCTCCTTTGCTTTCTGCCGGATCATAAGTGAAGTAGAATAAGATGTCGCCATCCATGGCCGGAATACGTTCTTTCGTTACATTCTTCTCAGCGAAATCCGGCTGGTCCTGCCCTTCTGGACGGGCAAATCCTAATTGATCTAAAATCACGCCAGAGAAAGTATCTTTATGATAAATCCGTACATCTCCAGGCATAAAGCGGACAATCGATACCTTTTGCTTAAGCTTGTCGCCAAGCAGGCCTTTTAATTCTTGAACGCGCTGATCGAAATCAGCAATTACTTGCTTTCCTTCTTCTTCTTTATTAACTGCTTGGGCATACAGCTTAAAGTTTTCTTTCCAGTCGCCGCGCAGTGTTTCCGAGAATACAGTCGGAGCAATGGCACTTAATTGCTCATAAATTTTCTCATGGCGCATTTTATTGCCAATGATCAAGTCAGGCTTTAGCGAAGCAATCGTTTCTACACTTGGCTCGCCTTCGTTCCCAACACTTTTAACACCTTTCATATCGCTTTTGATATGGCTGTACCAAGGGTCACCGGTCCATGATTGCACGGCACCTACAGGCTTCACGCCTAAAGCCAGCAACGCCTCTGTTCCTTCATTTGTCAAAATGACCACACGTTTAGGTTCTCCCTTTACTTCCGTTGTTCCCATGGCATTCTTCACATTGTAAGGCTTGCTTTCAGAAGCGGCTCCTTCATTGGAAGCATTGTTTTCTTTAGAAGTTTGTTTTTCTCCGCTTCCGCAGCCTGCCAGTGCAAAAACAACCATAAGCATAAGCGCGGCCAGCAGCGATGAAAAACGCTTTTTCTGAAAATATGTATGCATATAAATCCTCCTGTTTGATGAAAATGATTTTCATTTACATTCAAAATATTATTGGATGAACATTCTTTTGTCAATAAACAATTGAAAATGATTATCAAATTCATTGACACTGATTTATTCATCTCTTACACTTAAGGTTGACGGCATGACAGCACAGCTGGGACTGCTGCTGATGGTACATGGAACAAAAAGAAAGTGAAAGAGAGATTAACAGTTCTCTGGGTTTTCTTTTGGTTCTATCTACTTTCAGCAACAGCTAGAATGGGGCATCCCGCTGATGGAACAGCGCCTAAAGAAAATTGGAACATTGGGAGAGAAAAGATAGATGCTGCTCAAACACACGAAGGGAAAAGCCTTCGGATTGATTATAAGCATAGGTATATTACTTACTTGTATGGCCCTTAGCATCGTACTGGGCTACACAGATACAAACATTAAAACAGCGGTGGAGGCCTTTCAGCATTTTAACGGTTCAAACGAACATATTATTATCCAGGACGTCCGCCTTCCCCGCGCGCTCATTGCAGCGGCTGTAGGAAGCAGCCTCGCTATAGCAGGGGCACTTATGCAAGCGTTGATGAAGAACCCGCTGGCTTCTCCTGATATTCTCGGGATTAATGCAGGAGCTGGCTTCTTTATCGTCGTTGCATTAATGGTATTTTCCGTTAACTCCCTGCAGGCATTCACATGGATAGCATTTGCCGGCGCGGCATCGGCCGCTTTTATTGTTTATTTTTTCAGCGGAACAGGAGGCGGCGGACTTACGCCAATGAGATTGACGCTCGCTGGCGCAGCGATTGCCGCCCTCTTCTCTTCCTTGACTCAAGGGCTATTAGTGATGGATGAGGCGGCTCTTGATCAAGCTTTATTCTGGCTGGCAGGGTCGGTCCAAGGGAGAAAGCTGGACATCTTGCTTTCGGTTCTTCCTTATCTCGCCGCAGCCACCATCCTTGCTTTTCTAGCCGCGCCTAAAATTAACCTTTTAGCCATGGGGGAAGATGTGGCTAGAGGTCTTGGCCAGCAAACCGGCGCAGTCAAGCTGACTATTGCCGTGTCCTTTATCCTGCTGGCCGGCGGCTCTGTAGCTGTAGCCGGCCCTATCGGCTTTATCGGCATTATCATTCCTCATATCGTCCGTTCATTAGTAGGAAATGATTATCGCTGGATTTTGCCTTATTGCGGGGTGCTGGGAGGCACGCTTCTCCTGCTGGCTGATATCGGCGCCCGTTATGTCATTATGCCTGAGGAAGTTCCGGTCGGAGTCATGACAGCCTTTATCGGCACCCCTTTTTTCATTTACATTGCACGTAAAGGAGGACGGACCGCATGAAGAAATCCTTCCCCCTTCGCTTAGGAAAAGGAAGCATGTCCCTTCTTCTGGATCAAAGAGCTGTCTGGATAAATGCTATTTTTGTTTTTTTATTATTGATCACGTTTCTTGTAAGCACCGGAATGGGAGAACAGTTTCTTCAGCCTTGGCGTGTTTTAACTGTACTGTTCGGACAGGGAGACGACTTTGAACAACTGATCGTCCATTCCTTTCGCCTTCCGAGGATCCTGATTTCTGTGCTTGTCGGAATGAGCCTTGCGGCAGCTGGAGCCATCTTGCAAGCTGTGGTCCGCAATCCGCTGGCCTCCCCTGATATTATCGGAATTACCGGTGGAGCCTCTGTCGCTGTGGTGTTGTTTTTAACTCTTTTCACCGACAGAAGCAACGCCTTGACAGTGAGCATCCAATGGCTGCCGCTAAGTGCCTTTATCGGAGCAGCTATTGTCACCTTCCTGCTTTATCTGCTGGCATGGAAAGACGGTTTATCCCCAACGCGCCTTGTCTTAATCGGCGTCGGCTTGTGGGCGCTGATGAAGTCGCTGACTACTTTGTTTATGATCTTAGGTCCTATTCATCAGGCGAGTCAGGCAAATGTCTGGATTACGGGTTCTGTTTACGGATCGAGCTGGCAGAATGTCTGGGTTTTAGCACCCATTACGCTTACTCTCCTGCTCATTGTCCTGATCATGATCAGGCATGTCAATATTCAAGAGCTTGGAGAAGGCATCGCTGTCGGAGCAGGGGCAAACGTGCAAAAGCAACGTTTTCTTCTGCTGCTGATCAGCGCGGCATTAACCGGAAGCGCGGTAGCATTTGGAGGAGGCATCGGCTTTGTCGGATTAATGGCGCCGCATATCGCCAGGCGGCTCGTCGGCTCTTCCTTCGGTGCGCTGCTGCCTTTGTCTGCTGTCATCGGCGCGATTTTAGTACTGCTGGCCGATTCAATCGGGCGAACCTTTTTTCTTCCTGTTGAAGTGCCGGCAGGCGTATTTACGGCGGCCCTTGGCGCCCCTTACTTCATTTATCTTTTATACAGGCAGCGAAATGCTTAACAAAGGAGCGAAAAACATATGCCATCATTAGAAACGAAGTCGCTAACCTTGTCCTATGGAGAAACGATTATTATTGATGAACTGGATCTGCAAATTCCCAAAGGAGAAATTACCGTTTTTATTGGCAGCAACGGCTGTGGGAAATCCACGCTTCTTCGTTCGCTGGCCCGCTTATTAAAACCGCAATCCGGTTCCATTTTCATTGAGGAGGAAATGATAGCCAGCCTGCCGACAAAAGAGATTGCCAAGCGGCTGGCTATTTTGCCTCAAGGCCCTGTAGCCCCTGAAGGACTGACGGTGCTGCAACTTGTCAAACAAGGACGGTATCCTTACCAAAAATGGTATCGGCAATGGTCTGAAGAAGATGAAAAGGTCATCAACAAAGCCCTGCAAGCAACAGGCATGGAACATCTGGCTGATCGTTCAGTTGATTCTCTCTCAGGGGGTCAAAGGCAGCGCGCTTGGATTGCGATGACCCTGGCGCAGGATACAGATATCATTTTGCTTGATGAACCAACTACGTATCTAGATATGACTCACCAAATTGAAATCCTTGATCTTCTATTTGAACTGAATGAACAAGAAGGACGCACCATTGTGATGGTTCTTCATGATTTAAATTTAGCCTGCCGGTACGCCCATCACCTTGTGGCGGTGAAAGACAAAGCAGTCTATGCGCATGGCAAGCCGGAGGAAGTGATGAATTCCGCCTTGGTAAAAGCCGTGTTCCATATGAATTGTGAAGTGACGGTCGATCCGTTGTTCGGCACACCGATGTGTATTCCCCACGGGAAAGGAAGATATGTGAAATCCGGGGTGAAGGCAAACCATGAACTCATTTACGGATGAAGAGCTCGCCGCTCTAGAAAAAAACTACCGTTTCACCTTGCGAACCAATCCTTCTCCGTTGTCCATTCAAGCAAAAAAGCTGCTGGATGATCAGCAGCTTGCTGCTTATTTGCTGCAAGTCAAAAAACAAACGAACGCGGCGAACCTGGCCGTAGCTGCTTCTCTTTTAAGCAAGAGATACAGCTTTGCCGTGCTGATTGCCCTCTATTCGATGAGCGCGTTCAATAAGCGGCTTGATTTTTCACTTGACAACGTATGTATTGAAACATTGGATGAAGCGGATACGCTATGGCTTCCAGTTTTCAAATTTCACAATCTGTCATCTAGTGAAGCGGACCATTCAAGCCGCGCTGAATGGAGAAAAGCTGTAGTCGAGCAAGTATTCCGTGATCATGTAGATGTCCTGTTCACCCGCCTCACAAGACACAGCAAATTATCGAAATTAATTATGTGGGAGAACTTGTATACTTACATTTGCTGGATGTACCGAAGCCTACTGGAAAACCCGCAATGGAGTGACCGCCATGGCGCTATTGCCGAGGATTTCCGTTATATTGTATCAGAGGGAAAAGGAGAATTATTCGGCACCTTCCACAAAAATCCCTTTTTAAGATACAGCCCTTCTCCCTCTAGTGAACAAGCTGGACAAAAGCGCCAAACCTGCTGCCTTTCTTATTTAGCCGGAGCAAAAGGAACACGCTGCACAATTTGTCCGATTGCTTGCATCCCAAAGCAGACATGAACAATAAAAACCGGTTCTCTCTTGGGAACCGGTTTTTCAGACTGCAGACAAACTCAAGGAAAATTGAAGTTGGTCTGCAGTCTTTTTATTTTGCTTATAGATGATGGCTGTTGATGTCCATTCCAGGCTGCTTCGCTTTCCGCGGGGCGGGCGGTGAGCCTCCTCGCCGCCAAAGCGCCTGCGGGGTCTCACCTGTCCCGCTGATCCCGCAGGAGTCTGCGCGCCTTCCATTCTAATCAATAGGTTGGACAAAGCCAGGACAATTGTACGAAACGCTTAAGGTGAAGAAGAGGCGTTTGAAACACCATCCACTCTAATGGAACTAAGTAGATAGGCTCTCTCTAGACAAGCCTGTGCCAGGGGATCATCTGGTTCATCGCATGGAGCATACGTTGGATATGGTGGATACGGGCGATGCTTACTTTTTCTGCCATGAATCTCAAGAAAATGGCCAACTGGACTTGGGAAGACCCCAAAATGGTCTAAATAACGGACTCAGCGAGGTCTATCCTTCTCTCGAACGCCTTTAAAACCAATGAAAAATCAAAAAGGAGTTCGGAATGAGACCATTCCGAACTCCTTTTGTCGACAAGCTGAAAAATCGGCTCTCTCTTGAGAACCGGTTTTTATTGTTTTTCGCCGAACTTCAGGAACATGGTTTCATCTTCAATCAAATGGCAAACTGCACATTGCACTCTTCGTTCAGGACCGTTATAGACCGCATGGAAAGGGCCAGGATGATCCGATCCTTCAAATCGTTCCATCACTTCTCCTGTTTGCGGATCTAATCTGACGGCATAAGCGACCTGATCGACAATATTGAATCTTGAGCGGTTTGTCTTACAGCTTGGACAGCAATATCGCGTACTCATAAGAACCCCCTATGTATCATGATACCCATTAGGTTATCCGCAAGCCACGCTCATTATTCACCTGTCTGTTCGTGCTTTTATTGCATTCAAGCTAGTTAAAAATTCATTTTTGATTGGCCGCCGTCCACATTCAGACTCGCCCCCACAATCCAGGAGGCTTTATCGGAAGCAAGAAAAGCAACAACGTGGGCTACTTCCTCAGGCGTGCCGAAGCGACCCGCTGGAATGTCGTTTTTCACAAACTCTTTGATCCGTTCCGGGTTTTCTTCAAGCCGTCTCTTCCAATTTCCCGTTTCGTGTAAAATGCTTCCCGGCGCCACGCTGTTGACGCGAATCCCTTCCGAAATCACTTCATCTGCAAAAGCTTTCGTGAAACTGATCAAAGCTGACTTTGCATTGTTATATGTTACCTTTCCTCCGCTTTCTCTTCCATAGACTGACGTAATATTTATGATCGCTCCGCTTTTTTCTTTCTTCATATGATGAGCTGCCAGCTTGCTTACATGCACAGCAGAAAAATAATTCAGCTCCATCGCTTGATAAAATAGCTCCAGCTCTGTATCCATCGCTTTGCCGCCATTGCTGCCGCCGGCATTGTTAACCAGTACATCGATCGTCCCCTTTTGTTCAATAAAAGCCGCCACCAGCTTTTCCCGTTCTTCCGCATGTGAGAGATCGGCCTGAAACACAGATACCCGTCCCCCAAGCTCTTTCTGCGTTTGTTCCAGTGCTTCCATGCTGCGGGCGGCAATCGCAACATGGGCTCCCTCCTGGACGAAAGCCTCGGCAATGGCTTTGCCGATCCCTTTTGAACCGCCCGTAATCAGTACGTTTTTTCCATTCAGCTGCAAATCCATAAGATCCTCTCCTCTTCTTTTGCCAAAAGACAGTTATGTACATTCATTATAGCGGTTCGCGGCAAACAATTTAAAACTTACGCTCGTCCGCCGCTAGCGTGCGCTATACTTTGAAGCAGGTGCAGCGAAAAGAGCGTGTACACGAACAAATCTCTATAACTTTTAGAAATATTTTCTCGCAAATGATAGGAAGTGTCCTTTCCCTTCGTATTAATTAGTGAAAATGTATGAGAAAGGCGGTAACTAAATGGATGAAACGATTATCGTTAAACAGATTGTCCGCAAAAAAGAGATCGGCCTGGAATTGCTGATTGATCATTATGCCGGGCTTATTACCTCAATCGTCCGCAGACACTTGGGGAGCTTGCGGATGTATGAGGAAGAATGTGTAAATGACGTCCTCTTATCTATTTGGAAGAACATCGGAAGCTTCAATCACAAGCAAAACTCCTTCAAAAATTGGGTGGGCGCCATCGCTAAATATAAAGCGATTGATTATAAACGGAAATATATGAAGGACCGCCAAACGATCAGCTTATCGGACACAGAGCCTCCCTCTTCCGCAGATTCTGCCCTGTTGCAGCAAGAACTGCAAGAAGAGATCGACGAATTGCTGAGCCACTTAAATGAAAAAGACCGGGAGCTATTTAAGAAATATTATTTAGAAGACATCCAGCTGGACGAGATTGCCCATCGCACACACACCACAAAAGATAACTTGTACAACAGGCTGTCAAGAGGACGAAAAAAGCTAAAAGAAATTATTAGATAAGGCGGTGCATACAATGAAACATCCTTATGAATTATTTAATCAAATCGACAGTAAAACAGAGGAATATGAAGAAATTGAATTGAGCGCAGCGGAAAAAAACAAACTAAAGCAGGAAATGCGGGCCAGCATCAAGCCCCGCAAAAAGAAAAACCGGAAATTTTTAATCGCAGCCGCTTTTGTTCTGGCTGCAGCCAGTCCGGTTATGCTCACCAATGATCACGTATGGGCTTCTCTGTCAAAAGCGGGAAAACAAATCGAATTATTTTTTAACAAGCCAGAAAATGAATTTACGGGCTACAAGCAAACGGTCGATCAAACAGCTGCAGATAAGAACATCCATGTGACACTCAATGAGCTGATGCTGGATGACGGCCAAGTTTTGCTCAGTTTAAATATAAAAGCAGACAATGGGGACCAACAGAAATCAGTCATGCCAGGGCAGATGCAAGTAACAATAGGGGACTTCACCTTTGCCAACTCCTCTTACAGTGTGCAGCCGGCAAACGAAAAAACAGAAGATGGCAGCTCGAATTACCTTTATTCCTTTGATATCGATCATATCGACACAGACGGAGACGGCCTAATGGACGAGCCTTTCCAAATTCTTGATCATATTGATCCACAAAAAGACTATCCCGTGTCCATCCAATTCAATACCATGGAATACGAAAAAGCCGGCGGTGCCCATTCTGGCAAATACTCCGATTCTTTCGGCTCCATCAAAGGCAACTGGGCCTTCCAAACAACCATTAATGGGAATAATATCCAATCAAACACAGCGGTGTACCGTATAGATAAGAAGATCCATATCCATGAAAAAGACTTGAAGGGTGTGCTGAAAATCGAAGAAATCCGTGTATCTCCTGTGTCCGTTAAAATCCGCCATACCTTTGAATATACGAAAGGTTCAAGCGAAAGCCACCAAGTTAATCTGGTTGTAAAAGACGAAAAAGGGCGTACCTTGACTGGAAGCGGAACAGGCAGCGGGACAGACAGCCTATCAGAAATGAATGAGGAGCTGGAATTGACCTCTGATCTTGAGAAGCTCATCATTACTCCAAGCATCTTTGATAATCAAAAAAATAGTAAAAAGCTTCTAAAAGATCAGTCGTTCGAGGTCAAGGTGACAAAATAAATTACATTTCAAAGCAGGCAGTGCGTGACACTGCCTGCTTTTTCTCTTCCTAACATAATCTGCACAAATAATGAGAAGCGAACAAGGAGATACTAATTGTTAATTTCGCCGAACAGCAAGAAGGCCGGAATACCCGGCGGATAAAAAATACAACTTGAGGTGCAGGCATGCAAAAAAAAGGATTGATCGGGCTGTCCGTTTTGTTTTTAGGTGTGGCTGCTGTTGCCGTATTCAGCTTTTACGGACAGCAGGAAGAACCTGCGGCGCGCTCTGATGAAGATAGACAAGTGCGGCAAATGCAAGTGCGCAACTTGCAGCAAAGCCGCCCCCATATTTTAAAGGTCAACATGATCGGAGAAAATGAAAAGCTGAAAAGAAAGCTGAACAATGATCCCTCCATTAAACTCGTTCATCATAACGAGCAGGACAAGAGCCATTATTATAATAACGAAGTCATTGTGGATTTTAATGTGATCCCAACTGCAGCTGATATCGAAAAAATGAGCCGCGATATTGATGGCGAATTGACGGAAAAGCTGGATTCTGCTTATATTTTCAAATCCAACAGCCAACCGCCGGCTAAGCTGGTCGAGTATTTTCAGCGCCATCCTTATGTTGCCTATGCAGAGCCCCACTATATCTACCTGCCAAACGAAGTGAACGATACGTATTACCAAAATTATCAGTGGAATTTACCGGCTATTCGGACTGAAGGAGGCTGGGGAGTTACCCGCGGCTCGAAAAAAGTGAAGATTGCTGTTGTTGACAGCGGTGTTGACTTGAACCATCCGGATCTTTCCCATCGTCTGGAAAAAGGCTATAATGCCCTCGCTCCGAAAGAACCGCCCGCTGATGACAATGGCCACGGCACCCATGTCGCCGGCATTATCGCCTCCGTTCCCAACAACGGAGAAGGTGTAGCAGGAATTACATGGCACAACCCGATTATCCCGGTAAAGGTCCTGAACGCAGAAGGGATGGGCGGCTCCTTTGATGTCGCTAAAGGCATTCGCTGGGCAGCCGATCACGGCGCTGATGTCATTAATTTAAGTCTTGGAAATTACCAGCCCTCAGCTGTTATGGAAGAGGCCATCCACTATGCAATGAACAAAGATGTCGTTGTCGTTTCTGCCGCCGGCAATGATAACTCCAGCCAGCCGAGTTTTCCAGCAGCTTATCCGGGTGTACTGGCAGTGGCAGCTGTAGACTCAGAAGGCAAGCGCGCCCCCTTCTCTAATTATGGAGATTATATCGATATCGCTGCACCCGGTGTTCACATTGCCAGCACCTTTTCCCACGGACAATATGCGAGCCTGTCGGGCACATCCATGGCCGCTCCGCATGTGAGCGCCTTGGCCGGACTGATCCGTTCGATTGATCCGGATCTAAAAAACACTCAAATAATGGATATTATGACGCAAACGACGCAGCGAGGAGCAGCAGCCCTTCCTGATATCTATTACGGGAACGGAGTCATTGATAACGACAGCGCGTTGCGGGCAGCGTATAAAGAAAAATATCCATTCGGAAAAGACAACAGATGGCTGAACAAATTTTTTGGACAATAGAAAAGCTTGCAATAGGCACAGCAAAATGAAATACGCCGGCTTTGCCGGCGTATTCTCCTGGTTAGTGCCCTCCCACACCTAGTCTTTTTCGTTCTCCAGGTTTCGTTCCATTGTGGTACATACTTCATAAAAACCGAGTTTCTCGTAAAGCTGCTTCGCCCGGTTGCCGGCAAACACATTTAACTGCACTTTTCGATAATCTTTTGCTTTCAATTGCCGGAAAGCCTCTGTGCAGAGCTTCTCCGCTACTCCCCGGCTGCGGTAGGGCGGAAGCACATAGAGCTCTTGGATAAACCCTGCTGCTTCATCGATATAAAAATCACGCATCTCTCCTATAGCAATCCACCCTTGAATGACGGGTCCTTCCACATAAAGAAGATAATATCCGCCTCCTTGCAAAAATGAAGCCGCCAGCTGAAAAGCCTTTTCCCAGCTCGGCTGTACATATCCTACTGACGCTTCCTTCCATACATGCAAGGAATGCTGCAAAATTCTTTGCGTCTCTGCAAATGTGGCTTTTCTAATGGCCATTTGTCCTCGTCACTCCCCTGTGAACCAACCAGCCGGTTATTTCGGCTTCTCTTTAAACAGCTGGGCTATGAGCTTGTTACCTGTTGATAAATTTAGCAATCATCGGGCTTACCTGGCCATATATGCTGTTCAATTGCCGGGCCGTAGCGGTAATCTTCCCTATATCATAATTGCCTTCCTGATCCCGGAAATAAGATAACAAACTGGCATTTTGCGGATAGGACTGCCCCCGTGCCGGCCGGCGTCCCCGAACAGGCGGATAAGGTCCGCGAGGTTGTCTCGGTCCGAAAAGCATAAGCGCTGCACCTCCTTTGTACGCCTTATTCCATCCTATTCATTTCGTCCCATTCGGAAAGGGTGCGTACCCCAGATTGAAAAAATTTAAGACATTGAGCCTCTTCACAAAAAACAGGCTGCCGCAATGGCAGGTCCCGCTTTAGGTTTGACTTCTTCGTGATGGCAAGGATAGTCGGCTTTTTCCGCGCATGCCTGCCAAACAGGAAGGGGCATCACCTGTTGATGCTATACATTGTGCTCTTCCAATCGGATCCCCTGACTTTGGACCACTCCATTGATTGGAATGGAAAGCAACAGCCTCGTCTACAAGAAAATAAAAGGACGGCTGATGTTTCATTCAGCAGCTTGATGACCATATAAGTATTTCATTTTCAAATAGATATGGTTATATGACTGCCCTCTTTTATACATCCTGTTGATGGAAATGGAAGGCGCGAAGACTCCTGCGGGATCAGCGGGACAGGCGAGACCCCGCAGGCGCTTTTGGCGCCGAGGAGGCTCGCCGCCCGCCCCGCGGAAAGCGAAGCAGCCTGGAATGGAAAGCAACAGCCTCATCCACAAGAAGAATAAAAAAGAGGCTGCCTTAATGGCAGCCTGATATGCTTATTTATGAATCCATACAGCTCCAGCCGAATTATCTTTCGCTTCGCCGATCACTTCAAATTTCAAGCCGTGATTCGGCACATTGCGGCCAGCATCAGGAATCATTGTGTTCATATACTTTCTGACGTCATCAAATTTAGTAACCCCATTTAACCCTTTGTAAACGTAAAGCCCACGCGTCGGCGAGTCGACTACCCAAGCCGGTGCTTTATCTAGACTGAATGCAGCATCCGCCACTTGGTAGCGCGTGCTTTGATTAATCGTTGGTTTTCCGTTTAGCGTACCCATGATAGCTTCAGGATGGGAATCAACCACACCAAGGAAGCCTTCGCCAGGATGGATGCCCACCCAGTTATCCATATAGCTTTCATCGCCGTACCAAACAACTAACCCTGTATTGTATGCCACTCCGCGGGAATGCTTCAGCGCTTTGTCGGAGCCGGAGTAGTTTCTCCACTCAAGATAATAATAGTTGTCCTTCTGGAAGGTTCCATTGGAAATCTCAAAGCCGTCCGCTGTGAATTTTGGTGTGCCTTCTGCATCATCCTCAAACACGACATTGCCATCAACCGTCAGCTGTGCATTATCGAGAGCAAATCCGTCAAGAGAAAGTCCGCCATCTGTTACATACTCAAACACAAGCTTCACTTTTTTGCCGGCAAATGCGCTCAAGTCATAGGACTTGTCCACCCATTGGCCTTTAGATGATTCAGCACGGGTATCTCCATCTGTATCCTCGTCGCCGATCGTATCGATGGTCACCTCCTGGCCATCATTCGTCACAGCCTTGACACGCAAAAAGTCGTATTCAAATTCAATATCGTAATAGGCTTTGTAATCGAATACAGCTGTTTTGGCAGCCGTTAAATCGAATTCCGGCGACGTTAACGTGGTACGCAGGTCATCGCCTTTCGTGCTGTAGTAATATTTTTCCCCAAACTTTGGCGCAATGCCTTTGACTGTTTTTTGCGGCAAATTCACCTTCACTACTCCTGGGTTTTTCGACTTTGTTACGCTTTGGTCAATGAAGAACGCCAAGCCGTTCTTATCGATATCCCGGGAATCAATTTCAGTGATATTCGCCCAGTTTCCGCCCATGGTCTTCTGGAAAAACTCTTTGTTTTGAGGAGAAAAGCTCGTTGGCTCTGTGCCGGCGATCTTTCCGTTCCAGCTGCCGCCGCTCATGATGGACCAGGAAGCAACGGGTTCGCCATGTCCTGTATATTGCGTATCGTACTCATCCGGCAGGCCTAAATCATGGCCGAACTCATGGGCAAACACTCCGCCTGCTCCGTCTTCCGGCTGAATAGTATAATCAAATGCCGCCATATTGCCGCCCCAATAATCAACTTTTGCCTTCGATCCTTGTACGGGATACACGCCGTCAAGCGTCCAGCGATGCGACCAGATGGCATCATCGCCAAGCTCTCCTCCGCCAGCTTCCTGCCCGGTTCCGGCATGAATAATCATTAAGTGGTCAACCAGACCGTCCGGCTCATTTTGATTGCCGTCGCCATCAAGATCATATTGATCAAATTGATCATATTCCGATAAATCCATGCCTGAAGCAACTGCCGCATTCAACGCATCTTTGACGAGATCCCGAGGCCCTTTAGGCGCCATATTGTCATGTCCGCCATTCGGATTGTCATCTCCGTACTCTTTTGCAGTGCCAGGAAGGGTTAGCCAGTCGGAAACTGTTCCGTCCACGGTGTAGCTTCCCCCTGATTGTTCTTCGTAGAACTGCTTAAACGTTTTGACTTTATCGCCATTAAATAAAGTAAACTCCTTATCTCCGAACATTAACTTTTCGTAATGCTCTTTATTGAAATCGTCCGCATACATATAGCCCTCTTCTTGCACTACATTATTATGCTTAAAATCGCTGAATTCGGTTAACAGAACCAATACTTTATCTTCGCGCACGCCTCCATTGTAGTTTTCTTGTTTAGCAGGCTGGACCTTGACCGCGCCATTTGGCTTGCCTTTCTTAAAGTTCTCATGCCCTTTATCCAGCTGCTTAGAGAGCTTGTCCTTTTGCTTAGTTAGGAAATCTTTCGCTTTTTTATCAAATTGCTCATGCTGCTTAGTTGCGTATTTGTTGTTTGCACCAGGCTGCTTTTCCCCTTGCTTTTGCTTAATATATTCTTTTACCGCCTTATGCGCGTCTGCCGGAGAAGCATTTTTCGCCAGCAGTCCCCGTTCTTTTAAATGCTTCGCCAGCCTGTCCTCATTCACGATATTTAAGTCGATATCCGGCGATTCCATCATCGCTGCCTCCGCAGAAGCCGGAGAAATGTTAGCGCTTACAAAACCTCCTGTAAATATCGCTGATGCCGCAATCGTGCTTGCCGCCAAACTAGAAAGAAACTTTGAATTCCACCTCTGCTTGACCATCCTCATCCCCCTAGTAAATTATTATTTTGATATCCGAAACAATTTGATTATATAACTGAAGAACAAATGGTGTAAATATTCAAATAACTATTTTGGCGAAAAATGATAAAATAGGCATAGAATATTCTGGATATTTAAAAATTTAATAGGTAATATGACTTTTATTTACACGCCAAAAAAGCAAGCAGGAATCTGCCGCCTGTTTGAAAAAAGCCGATTTATTTTTTCAGGCCGTAACATAAGAAGAACCTCTCCTGCTAAATAGAACACAATTGACTATCCATTTTTAAAGCTATACACTCAGAATATACCATTAAATTACTTTTGTGTTTAATTTAAACAACTAAACGAGCAATCTTTATCTATGAAAACTAGATTGGGAGGTTGATTATGCCGCTGACCCGTCATCAAAACGCGGAAGAAAAGCAAATAGACTGCATGCTCATAAAGGCAGGGAGGTTATGAATAACAAACGTATGATATGGACCGTTTCCTTGCTCATCCTGTTATTAGGCTGGAGCGGATATTCTTATACCCGGCCGGCAATCCTGATAGCGGAAAGCTCTACTGGCAGCTGGGAAGCCTCCTACACTCCCGTTTCCTTCCCTAATCCTAAAAGCCTTTGGGAAGGAAAGGTCCAATGGAAGGGGCATAAAAAAATTGAGGTGAACCTTGTAGAATTTAAGGAAAATCAGACCGTGCGCACTTCTATTGACTTCCGCTCTGCTGTTCATCCCGGGGACACGCTGGAATTTGCGTCTCTAGGAATGGAGCCATCGAATAAAACGCACACCCTCTTTATTCAATGGAATGACGGAGAGAACAGCCAGGAGGATTTATTGAGCTTTGAAAAGAAAAAGAGGTGGTTTATTTTCCCGTTCTAGCAGCGGATTCACATGATGGGGAAGGACTCCCTCCTTTCGTCAGATAGACGATTACGCGTAAGAAAGGGGCTGCTATTCCCCTTCCAGCGTCTGGCGGAGCGACGAAAAAGAACCGGGCCTCTCAAAGGGAGAGGCTCTTTACACATTTGCGATCCAAGTAAGATAACAAGTGAGGCAAACAAGGCTAGATGGACTGTATCTTCTTTCTTTACAGCGATATGGGCACTGAGTTTACCAGCGATGATCATTCCGTGAGTTCCCTTCTTCCAAGCAAAGCTGCGGGAACAGTAGTGGCTTCTATCAGGCCCATGCAGAAATTATCCATAAGGCTCCCCGTTACCTTCAAACAGACCATCCAGTGCCCGGTGGAGGCTCTCTGTTACTGGATCAGCAGCAGCATCCCTTCTTCATGGCGAGCCGCTTCCGCAAAATAGCGAACAAGCTCTTCGTAGTTGTCCAATAAGTAGGCCTTATCTGCTTCCGTCCATTCACTGTACATCGGATAAATCTCCGCTTCATTGAACGCCTTGGCATCGAACCGGGCCGACAAGCTGCTGGCTGAAATACTGTTCAATGTATCAGCAATCTCTTTGACGCCAGCGGCAGACAAGTAACGGCAAGGTCCCATGCCGAGATCTTCACCTAACGGTTTTCCGCCTAAGATGGCATCACCGGCTAAAGAATCCGCCGCCCCGAGCTCCCCTTCCCCTGTTAAAAGAAAATAAATACCATGCCAAGCCTTGTCGATATCTACCTCTCTCTCACTCACCTCTTCTGTTTCATAAAGAAAGATCTCCACTGCCTCGGGCTGAGCGATCAAATGCTCCAGCTGTTCAGTGGAAATCCGATGATAACTTGCAATCATGCCCATGTCGGATGCCCTCCCTCTTTCATTATTCGCGCCATTCTCCCTAGGAAAATCTTACGCTACACATTCGTTACAATATGAAATTCACTTTCCTCTATATTTAATAGTTTTTCAGTTAATCCTTCCATAAAACCCTTCTCGCAGATCAACACTACATTAAATGCTGTCGGGGGATCAGGAAAATCATCATAGGCCCTCCCGCTTTTCCATTCCTGAATCGCGTCATTTAATATCTCTAAACAAATAGAAAGATCCTCCTCTTGTTCCTTAAGCAAATCCTCGCTATTCCTGATAACTAACAAAAACCCCTTCTTTTCAGGAAACCAGCTCAAATCATTGATGCATTCATCAAGGCTATCCCAATTATCTGAAAAATAAAAAGGAAGTTCTAGCTGTGTTTTCCATTCATTAAACAGGCTTCTTTTGTTTATGCACCGGCTTGCATCCATTTCAATGACATTCAACTCTTTTTGCCATTCCTTTGCATGCAGTAAGCTATCAAACTCGGCACTGAACTCTTTTGGTATCATATGAAATCTGGAAGACGGAGGCGAAAAAAATTCTAACAAAGTCAACGGAATCTCTCCTTTGAGTTATTTTCTTATATCCGTTTTTATCTTTCTCCATTTTCTGGCTTGGACTCTAAATAGTCAAGTACAGTCCTTTCTGCCCTGCCTTTTGATTTCAACGAAATCAAAAGGCAGGGCAGGGAATGAGTTTAAAGAACATTGGTTCATTTAACAATCTACTCAACATCAGCTATTTTCTTTCCCTTGATGATGAAAGTAAAAAAGATACTGAAATGGTATCTGTATATGAATGCTCAACTATCAATGTTAGTATGAGCATGTAGAACAAATAGAAAATTTTTGAGTGAACAAATCTTTCTTTTCGGTGGTGTTATCTTGAAAAAAGACCTAGTGAAAGTGATATTGGCTTTTGGCATTGGCGCGATTTTAGTGTTATTAGTTCCTTTGCTCTTTAATTATTTTCTATAAAGCGAACTGCTTTATGAAAGAAAATTATATAGCGCCTGTGGGTGAGGGCTGCACAAATTTAAACTATAGACTTCGAACAAACCAACGAGAGTAGCTGTTGTCTTTCTGGCTTCATTTCTAAGGCTTACTGTCGCACTCTACATATAAAAACACAATTTGCTTAAATTTATTACATATTTTAATAGATATATAGGTCTACCGCGAATTCCGCACCTATATCGCTTGCAAAATTGATAAAGCTGCTGTCTAGAGCAATAGCAGGCTTTTCATTTTCTTCGACGTTAATAACAACAAGGAATAAGTACTCTAAATCATAGGTTGTTTTTAGCTTTTTTAAAATATTTTTCTTCTTTTGAAGAATACTTATGAGCTTACTTAATTGGCACATAATATCAAAAGAGTGTTCGTAGTCAGTGTGAATCCACCAGTTCGTATCTTTTCTTTCCATATGTGCATTGGCGTTTTTCTCCCCTTTTACCCAATACCCTTGAGGCTCAATGCCTAGTCTCTGTGTAACAATATCCGGGTCAAAAGTGTCGCCGATTATCACAAACTCAGCATTAACATTTGTCGCCATTATGATGTGCTCCTTTTGCTTAATGTGTGAACCCGTCCTTGGCCTTGAAGTTAAGAAAGGAGACAGCCCAGTCCCCCTTCCTAATAATTAGCGTTAAACATTTACTATTGGTCATCTAGTAAAGCTTTGGACAAATGAACTACCGCAGCATGTTCGTCGACCTCACATATAATATTCGGAGTAAAACCTGCTGTGGACAAAATTCATCCGTCATTTTCTGGAATGGATTCCCTTGCTTTATACAACTAAAAGGATCATCAGCTGCCTCACTTAAGTCTATATTGGTCCGATTAGCGAACCGGTGTGTATGAGGAACAACCCTAATGCCTTTTCAGACTCATCCTTAAATTGATGGCCAGCCAATCTTATTTTTTCATTTAGCCTGGAAATTATATAATTACATATTACGTCAACTGTTAGATCGGTAACAATACTTTCAATTTTTTTCTCACTTAAAGAATCCATGAAAAAGTTAAAATTTACTCTGTAACTGTCTAGCGCCTTACTTGTACGACCTTCAGCCATTTTACCTTCCAAAAACCTTTTAAATAGTTGATTCAATGAATACTTCTCTTGTACAGCTGCACGTTCATTTTTCACTCGTTTTCCTCGTCCTTTAGCCATAAAAAACTCCCCTTCCCATTTGATCAATTGAAAAGGAACCGTTTTAAACTGCAAAAACGCCACCACTATCCTTTATGAAAGTCCTCGTATCATCCCAACAATAAAAACGCTAGAAGCAGTAATATAACTGCATGCTAGCGTAGGTATGATTCCGATTGGGTTCGAACCAGCGACCTCTACCTTGACAAGATAGCGCTCTCCCAGCTGAACTAAGGAATCGTAATGTTTAATGCACAACTATTCTATTAGCCAATTGGGCACATGCTCGTGATCAATCTGTGACCAAAATTTTCTCTTCTTAAGCCAATTGTATAAAGTTTTCCTTTAAATTGATTTTACAAATAAAAAAGAGCCACAACTCCTAACAAGTTTTGGCTCTTTTCTAGATTGTCAAACAAGCACAATATAAGCCTGTTTAATTTACACCTAAATTAGCGTCCCCTTATTTAATTGATACTCATATATATTGAATAAAAACATTATCTCACTGTTTTAGCGAAATTAATATCCGCTTGTTAACTTTGCAACCTCTATAGTACATATCATGGTATTTGCTTCTAGTCTCAGCTAAACCGCTAACGTTATACGACTACTGTGAACCAAAAGGACTGAGAAATCGCACGATAATAAAAAAGTTCGTTTAAAGCCGTTTTTTCTATAGTAACTGGAACTCCATTTTGGCATCTTTTAATTCTCTTAGTACAGCGTACTCAATTTCTTCTACTGAATTTTGATATGATAAATAAGCTATTCCATCTATATCGGATGGTTTTTCAACGGTTGATTTAAGAATACAACATACATTTGAGCGTCCAAGTTTACCATAGAAAAAACCCAACTCAAATATTACATTTTGTCTTGCTCTAAATTTGTAGCCAAGAGATTCTAAGGGAGCATCTTCATATAAAGCTCCAATATCATCTGGTGTAAGTAAAACAACAGCATATTTAACATCAGAGTATTTTTCAAACTTTTCCATCAGAGTTAAACCACTGTTTACATTTCTATTCAGAACCACAGGCTCTAGACCTACCCTACTTAGAATGCCTTCTATTTCTAATAAGGATGTTTTATCTCTTCCGTGAACTATAAAAACTTTTTTCCCATTTTGTTGAACCTTGACCTCTTTATTATTTCTAACTCCTTGCACTTTGTCATCAATAATATGAGGCAACATATCTTCAAGTATACTTATATGCGTCAAAAGAGAATCATATCCAATATCATTTATTGTTTTTCCTGTATTTGAAAAATGAAAATTCTCAAATTCAAAATTAGGAAGCCCCAAGCTTCCCGAGCAGATATTCAAGTTGGCGACATACTTCTCAAAGGCATCTGAATATCTCCACTCCTTATTATATTGTTTAATATCTCTGATAACTTTTTTTAGTCGAAATATGTCATTATTTATTGAAGGTTTCATTGGGTTACGCTCCTGTTTAACGTGATAAAATTATTATACATCATTTTCCTAAAGGAGTTATAATTTGGATAAAAAAAGAGAAAAGATAGTGAGAGGCTTAATAAAAGACTTAAGGGATTTGGACTTGAACTTTAATTCTTATTTAGACGATTCTGGATATGCCGATTTAATGGATAGCATTATAGAAGGTAAAATAAGAGCATTGAAATATTATCTTAACTACTTAAATATGACTATAGTCTCAAAGGAAATTGATAATATTACATTTGAAAGTGGTAAAGCAGTTATTAATTTAGAAATACTAAGAAACTTCATTTTAAATGAAGTGGAGTTAGAATTAGTGTTCCAACAAGAAACTAAATAGCTAGCTACTCCTTTTCAACACAAGCAAACTCAAAATATTCTAAGCACTACTCTCCATATTTTCCTTTCACACAAAATAATTTTTTACGTATTCTAAATTTCACTATAATGCTGAACATGTAGTAATAACATTTGAAAAACATTATTTTAAAGATATTATTGATAGTATTTTGGATTTGAGTCAATAATTTGGACACAAAAAAGTTAAGTCTTAGGCTGTTCTTCTAATTTGATCCTCAATGGCTTGAGGTGTTTGATAGCCAATACTGCTGTGAATTCTCTTTCGGTTATACCAGCCTTCTATAAAC
>NZ_MWMM01000019.1:0-43510 GCF_002189605.1 Pseudobacillus badius | reverse complement strand
CGAATTTTAGAAACAAAAGAATGGCTAGAAAACAGCCAATCTTAGTGGCTCAATTTTTAATTAATAAATGGCTCACTTTTCAGTTGCGAAATACAAGTGCCTATATCCTGTAGCTTCCTCACTAACTTTTCTGCTTTTTCTAGCGTTTCTTTTTCCCATTCCGCTTCTACCTTGCGTATTCGTTTTTGGGTATGAAGAGGCACGCCATAGGCATCCTGCACTTTTCCTTCCAAAGACACATGAATGGTAACAACAGGGCGTGTTGATGATCCTGAGATATGGTATTTTACTTTTGAGCGCAGGTTTTCAATTGAGATATAGGTGTCTTCGTACTTAATTTCATATATTCCGTATTTAAAGTTCTCATACAGCATTTTGAAGATATAGCCCTCCCTAAACGAAAGGCTGTCTACATATTTTTCATCTTTAAAAAGCGCCAGGCCCATATAATGTATACGGTCATGTTCTTGTTTAAGCAGGGGCAGAAAGGGATCTTGGCCGAAGCCTTCCATTTGGGAAAGAAAGGAATGCAATCCGGTGCTCGGAGCCATTCTTACGATGCTTTCTTCCAATAAATCAGAAAGATAGCGCGATAAGTTCTGCGCATTCGGATAATTACTGGTCAAAAGCTTTTTTGTGCTGCCATCGACAACCGCAAGCTTTGTATCCCTGCCGATAAAAGTAGTGCGGCCAAAAGAATCGACCACCTTTTTGACCCCTCGTTCGGCTAGATCCTTATTTACTAGAATGCTTTGCAGCCGGCCGGATGCCAGCTTTCTCTGTGCTTCTCGCTGAAATTGCTGCCTAATACTGTGAATCGTATGCCCGCTCGCCGTAAAGGAAACATTAATGGGCTTCACATCCTGACCCTGGGGATAGAAAGGGGCTGCCACGGTTCCTCTCATGGTGTCATCCTCCAGGTAATCATAGCCGAGGGCCGTGATAATTTGAATATCCTCCAGCACATAGCGTTCAATATTATAATTTAAGACCAGAATAATAGCGATGGTTACCCATATTAAAAAGGTTCTCATTGATTTTTCCTCACTTTTTGCCAGATCCATTGGTACAGATAAATAAAGGGAATATAAGCGAAAAGAATAAAGAAGCTTATTCGGTCTAAAGTAGCGCTAAAGTTGCGAATTTGCACTCCATCGGTAATGAAAGATGAAACGATGATTGCAAGGAGCAGAAGAAAGAGGATGCTCTTTTTTTGCTTAATGGAAAACAGCTGCTTTAACCCGCGTGTAACAGCCCATATATATAAACATAAGTTTGGCAGCATTACAAACAGCCAAATGGCGATGCCGGCATATTCAAATCTCTCCAAGAAAGGGAAGTCAACGATCTTCCATAAAGTAAGGGTAGGCCAGAGTGTTTTTTCCAGCTGTCCTTCACTGAAATAAAGCAGAGAAACGAGCACGGCTGCCAGGTAGACGGATGTCGTGAAGGCGGCACCAAGCTGAGCCCACCTATGTGCGCGGATTCCTTGCTTGAAAAAAGGATAGCAAAAGAGAACCACTTCGAAGCCTGAAAAAATGACGGACATTTTTTTAGCGCCGCTTAAAATTTCAGCCGGCGAATGCTCCATTACAGGCAGGAGGTAGGAAAGGTGTGCGCTTTTTAATGGAAAAGCCTTCAGCATCAGCAAAGGGATTGTCAGCATAAAGCTCAGCACACACAAGCCGACCATTACCCGAAATCCTCCAGTAAAATAAAGATACACTAGAATAGCCAGCACGAATGCCATATACCACGTTTGCAAATGAGGAAACATCCATACTTGAATCACATCTATATAAGCACGCATAATCATTATAAAGAGCGTCATTAAATAGGTGATCAGCAGTAAAGTAAACAGTCCCCCGATCCATTTGCCGAATAAATTCTTGTGAATAACAGCTATATCGTTTTCACCTTTGATCGTGATTTGAAAAGTCATCCATAAGATGATATGGGTAGCAATGCCGGCGATGAGAACAGAGATCCAAGCATCTTGTCCCGCTTCTTTCACGAGGAACCTCTCAAAGCTAAGAACCACTATTCCAATTTGCATACTATTAATAATGTAAAAAGCAAGATAGGGGGAAACCTTTTTATCTTCAGATGGCAACGGCAGCATAGGACCACCTCCAAGGAAATTTATTCATCGATATCCCGTTTATCCGGCGGTGAGCTGTGCGGCCGGAATTTAATTTTGTTATCTGTGCGTGTTTGCAAAGGGCGGCTCGTCTGTTGATTAAACGGCAGACGGACAAGCGCATCCTTCATATCTTTCAGCCGAATGGGATAAACAGGTTCCAAAAAAGGACGGCCAAGCGATTTCAATTTGAGCAGATGGGCCACAACAATGGCTGTACAAGCTGCCACTCCCAATAATCCGAGCAGCTGGGCAAAGATTAAGAAAGGAAAACGGATCAGCCGAATGGCATTACTTACTTGATAGACAGGTGTTGTAAATGACGCCAGTGCACTCAAAGCAACGACGATTAACAGTACATTGCTCGTTAGACCGGCTTGTACGGCTGCTGTTCCAATTACGATTCCTCCCACGATGCCAATAGTCTGGCCGACTTTGGTCGGCAGACGCGCTCCGGCTTCCCGTAAAAGCTCAATCGTCCACTCAAGAATAATCGCCTCCAGAAGTGGAGGAAAAGGAATGCCTGCTCGTGAAGAGATGAGCGTAGTAAGCAGATCTTGCGGAATCATTTCGTAATGGTAAGTTAATACGGCGACATACAGAGGGGTTGATAGCACAGAAAACGTAATGGCCAAGAAGCGGATCAACCGGAAAGCAGAAGCGATATTCCAAACAGTTACATAATCTTCAAAGGCAGAGAAAAATTCTCCCAGCGTAGCTGGTCCGGTTATCGCACTTGGAGAGCCGTCCACTAAAATAGCAACTTTCCCTTCCATCAGCACGCTGGCAACCCGGTCCGGCCGTTCTGTGTCCACCAGCTGGGGAAAGGGAGAGTTTTTATTGTCAGCTATCATTTGGTTGATGAAAGAACTATCAATAATTTGATCGTAACCAATATCAGTGATGCGCTGAATGACTGTATTTACATTTTCCTCATCGGCAATGCCTTCAATATAGGCGACGGCTACCCGGGTTTTGGATAATTTTCCGACAGAGAACTCCTTTATTTGAAATTCAGGAACAGGAATCCGTTTCCTAACGAGATTTATATTCGTATCAAGCGATTCCACGAAGGCTTCCTTCGGACCGACAACGGAATATTCCGTTTCCGGAATGGATACTTGGCGATTTTCCTGCAGAAAAGCCGGGATGAGTAAACAAGAAGGCTGAGCCTCCTGCTGATAAATGATGATGTTCCCTTGCATCAGCTTCTGCTTCACGGAAGAAAGTTCAGTTGTCAAAACAAGATCTTCTACTTGTATAGCATGCTTCATGTCCTCTAAAGAGGTAAATTGCTTGTCTTTCAAAATAGTAAGAATGTCCTGGTGAAGCACTTTCTTGTCTACTAACGTTTGAAAATAAGATATAAAAAAAGGGGAGTCTTTTAATTGAAAGGTGACGAAGTCTGCCGACTTGCAGCATTGATCGATCAGCTTGCCAATCTCGCTGCTATGAAATGCTGACGAGCTTCGTTTGTTTCTTCGCATCACAAGATTTCCCCTTTCTGCTTTGTTAAAGCACACGTTGTTGTTAGTATGCACCAAAAAAAGAGGAATTATAATAAAAGCGGGGAAGAATAAAAAATGACTGCCTCACGCTGTAAATGCGCAAAGCAGTCAGATAAAAAGAGATTATCCATTATGGTAGCGGTACATCCAAAGTACACCCGATTTTAAGAAGCGGGCAACCCGTCCTGTAATTGCACGATCAGCTACAAAGCCGAAGCCTTGCTTTTTGCCAAGCGAGCCGAGAATGCCTTTGAGTTTGATTTCCGGCAGCTCTTCTGGAAGAGGCTCTCTTTTCCAGCGCTTTAAAAGAACCTGTACAATTTGTTCGGCCTGTTCTTCTGCCAGCTGGGCACTTGGTGCGTGCGGAAGGCTTGCGCAGTCGCCGACAACATACACATGCTCATCAGTTGGCAGGTTGTGATATTGAGAAAGCTTTACTCGTCCAGACCGGTCTTTTTCAACCGGCATCTCACGAACAACCTGATTTGGCTGAATGCCTGCTGTCCAGACAACAGCGTCCATTGGATAGGCTTCATCATGGTTGTAAATAGTATGAGGCTCTACCTTTGTGATGTTGGCGTTATTGACGACCTCTACACCATGGTCAACGAACCATTTATGAATATATTTGCTTAATCGCTCCGGGAAATCTTTCAGGATACGATGGCCGCGGTCAAATAAGACGATTCCAAGGTCTGGTCGGCTCTCCCGGAGTTCACTCGCCAGCTCAATCCCGCTTAGTCCTGCTCCAACAATGCCCACTTTCGATCCAGCTGGCATATTAGACAGCGTCTGGTAAGTCAGACGTGACTTGTCAATGGATTGAATGCTATGTGTGTATTCGGCTGCTCCCGGTACGCTGTGATATGTGTCTTCACAGCCTAAGCCGATGACAAGATCA
Source organism: Pseudobacillus badius (assembly GCF_002189605.1). Classification (NCBI taxonomy): domain Bacteria; kingdom Bacillati; phylum Bacillota; class Bacilli; order Caryophanales; family Bacillaceae; genus Pseudobacillus; species Pseudobacillus badius. Next base: position 38,961 of record NZ_MWMM01000019.1, on the reverse strand, counting down.
TCGTAGGGAACAGGCTCTTTATCTTTAATAAAGACTTGTTTGTTTTCTAAATCAATATGAGTGACTTCGCCAAACAGAGCATTCAGGCGAGGGTGTTCAGGAAAGGAAACCCGCACCTCCTGGTCAGATATCGTTCCTGCTGCTAGAGCATAATACTCGGTTTTCAAGGAGTGATACGGAAATTTATCCACTAGGGTAATGGTGACGTCTTCAGGCAATTGGTTAGGAAGGAGCCTGAGCAGCACGCGCATATTCCCATAGCCGCCGCCGAGCAATACTAAATTCTTCATCATAATTTTCCTTTCTGTAACAGTATGTATTAAAATTTACGAATTCTCAAAATTATTGTGAAAAGACTCACAACTTTTCACTCTACCATCTTGAGTATATCTAAATACTGCGCTTTTCACAACTGAGTTCATACATTTTCAATTTAAAGTTTTCCGCTTTTCTCCGGGCGGAAAGGATAGTAAAATGAGAATAGAGGTGAACAGGAAAATGAAACCGATTATTGAATTTTGCATTAGCAATTTAGCGAATGGTGCGCAAAAAGCGCTTGAAATACTAGAACGCGATTCAAATGTGGATGTAATTGAATATGGCTGTCTCGGCTATTGCACCAGATGTGCTGAAGGGCTGTACGCTTTAGTAAATGGAGAACCGGTCGATGGAGAAACACCAGAAGAATTAGTGGACAACATTTATGAATACTTAGAGGAAAATCCAATGTTTTAAAGGATAGCGGAATACTTTACTTCTGCTGCATCAATGAAAAAGAAGGGATGCCTGAACAACTGAATGTTCCGGGCATCCCTTCTTTTGTGCAGACTCTGTTGCCAGCCGGCAGCGTCCGACCGCAGCGGAAGCTATAGAAGCATCAAACGTGTTCTTTAACAGCGTCCTTGCATAGCGCTAAAGTATATATGCTTGTTCCGTTCTTTATGAAATGGCGCTTGCCTCACTTTTTTTCATTTCATCGCGCAGCTCGTACCAGCGGTCCCTAGCCATTTCAACGAGCCTTTTATCCCTGGATTCTCTCTGCTTTTCGAGTACTTTCGAGAAATATTTGACAGCTTCCTCCCATTTTCCGATCCGCACGTGGAGCTCAGCCAGCAAGTACATAACCTTCACATCTGACATGGATGTCAGCGTTAAATCTTCATTTAAATAAGCTTCTTTATATTGGCCGGCAGCAAGAGCGAGGAACCGTTTTTCATCGGGGGACGATAAATCCCGATAAAGCCAGGCAATTCGCAGAGCCAGACCTGCCAAGGTTAAATGTTTTTCTTTTTTCAAAAAGCCGGAATAAAAGGCTAGTTTATAACTGTTAATTGCTTCATGAATTGTCCGCGCCCTGCCGTAATCCTGGGAAACCCAGTTGCTCGTGATCTTTTCTGTCAGCACATCTTTTGTGCCGGGCGGAAAAAACTTAGAGAAATCATCTGTAAAAGAGTACCCGCAATGCGGACAGACTTTCACATGATAAAACAAGGGATTCATCGCCGCATCTGCGTAATTAGGCTTTAAATCAGTATCTTGTCCGGTTAGTTTAACAAATCGGTTTCTGAGCTTCATCGATGAAAACGGCCTTTTGCATAAATGGCATGTTTCTTGTTTTTCATAAAGAGGAGAAAGATTGTCCATATGTACAGCCTCCTGACGAATGTTATAAGTCGATCTACTCACACTGTTGTCCTTATTATAACTTTTTTGAGTTAAAAGAACTACGCCTTTAGAACTTTTCCTTGAATTTTTGTTGAATTTTAAAAGCAGATTGGTTGAGATGGCTCTTTCTCGTGTATATACTAATAGTAAAGACAGAATGGAGGGGTCCCATTGCAAGAACAAGAAGTAGTGAAAATTACAGAAGCAGCTGCTTTTCAGATAAAGGAAATGATGAAGCAAAATGAAGAAGAGGGAGCCACTTTGCGCGTAACTGTTCATGGCGGAGGCTGCAGTGGCTTGTCGTATGGCATGGGATTTGACCGTGACGTGAAAGAAGATGACATTCAATTGAGTCAGTATGGAATTGACATTGTGGTTGATCAGGAAAGTGCGCCGATTCTGAAGGGTACGGTCATTGATTATAAACAATCGTTAATGGGGGGCGGCTTCACCATCGAAAATCCGAATGCCATCGCTTCCTGCGGATGCGGCTCTTCTTTCCGTACAGCAGTAAATGCCGGCAAACCAGAAAACTGCTGAGCCATCTTGTATGTATATGGACACCGACGGAGAAAAAAGCGCCGCATTGGGGCGCTTTTTTTATATTTTTGCCAGTGCTTCTGTGATAGGGGTATTTCCGCTGATGATTTCAAATACTTTTCCTTCGGTCTCCTTGATTGTCAGTGCTTCGACAAGCACTTTGGCTACATCTTCACGGGGGATCGTTCCGCCCATGGGGGAGAAGCGCGTCGCCAACTCAATCATCCCGGTGCCTGGATCATTGGTTAATCCGCCGGGACGGACGATGGTAAAGTTCAAGCGGCTTTTGATTAAATAGTCATCTGCTGCCTTTTTAGCTTCCAGATAAGGCTTGAGAGAGGCAGGAGCTTCTTCGGGCGTATCTGTTCCCATGGAACTCAGCATAATAAAACGCTCAATCCCTTTTGTTTTCGCAAAATCGATCGTTTTCTTGGCGCCCTCCTGATCAACGGCAATCGTTTTATCATGACCAGTAGAAGAGCCGGACCCTGCTGCAAAAATGACGGCATTCACATCATTCAAAGCAAAGCTGAAGTCTTGTTCTAAATCGGCAAGAATCGCTTTTGCTCCTAGCTTCTCCATTTCATCCATTTGTTCGGCTTTGCGTACCATCGCCCGGACGAGGTGCTGGTTGCTCTCTGCAAGTTGTTTGACAATTTTTTTACCGGTTAATCCGCCTGCTCCAATAACGAGTACGTTCAAAATCATCACCCTTTTCCTAAAGAATTCTTGTTAAACAGTTTACCCTTTTAAAAATAAAAAAAACGGGAGAAAAAGCGGTGAAAAGCAATTCGATGAAATCGGTTAAATATCTTGAAAAAGAGGTATAAAAAGCATATCATTGAGATAGATATGCCTTTGTTAAAATTTCATGACAATTTTTATTGTGTTTTTTTACAACTATTCGTGAAAAAAATCACATTTTCACCGAATAAGTGGCAAACTACTAAATATTCAAGCGAATGATTCGCAAAATATGTGCAGAAGGTGGCAGGGAAACATTATGAGAAAACCAAAAATTGTTGTTTTAGGTGCAGGTTATGGCGGATTAATGACGGTTACGCGTCTTCAAAAAGCTTTAGGACAAGAGGAAGCCGATATCGTTCTTGTCAATAAGAATGACTATCATTATGAAACAACTTGGCTGCATGAAGCATCTGCAGGCACGCTTCATCATGACCGTGTTCGTTATGACATTGACAATGTCATCAATCGCAGCAAAGTAGAATTTATTCGTGCTGAAGTGCAAGATATTAAAACGGATGAAAAGAAAGTAATCCTCAATACAGGAGAAATTGATTACGATTACTTAGTATTTGCTCTTGGCGGCGAATCAGAAACGTTTGGCATTCAAGGATTGAAAGAATACGCTTTCTCTATCTCTAACGTAAATGCTGCCCGTCAAATTCGTGAGCATATTGACTATCAATTTGCTACATATGCAACGGAAGTAGAGAAGAAAGACGAGCGCTTGTCCATCGTAGTCGGCGGTGCCGGTTTTACAGGCATTGAGTTCCTTGGCGAGCTGGTAAACCGTGTTCCAGAGCTTTGCCGCGAGTATGACATTGATTATGCCAAAGTGCGCATTTACTGTGTAGAAGCGGCTCCAATGGTTCTTCCTGGATTTGATCCAGAGCTTGTTCAATATGCTGTCGCGCTTCTTGAGAAAAAAGGCGTGGAATTTAAAATCGGCACAGCGATCAAGGAAGCGACTCCAGAGGGAATTAAAGTGGCTAAAGGCGAAGAGGAAATGCAGGAAATCAAAGCGGGAACAGTTATTTGGGCAGCTGGTGTCCGCGGAAATCATGTGATTGAAAAAGCAGGTATTGATAACATGCGCGCCCGCGTAAAAGTAAATCCTGATCTGCGTGCTCCAGGCCATGATAATATTTTCGTTATCGGGGATTCTTCTTTAATTATTAATGAAGAAATCAACCGCCCATTCCCGCCAACCGCCCAAATTGCTATGCAGCAAGGCGAGGTATGCGCGCGCAATTTAGTGAAGCTTGTGAGAGGCACAGAAGGCGAACTTGAAACATTCAAGCCGGATATTAAAGGAACTGTTTGCTCCCTGGGCGATAACGATGCAATCGGTGTTGTTTTCGGCAAGAAGCTGACAGGCACAAAAGCTTCTTTCATGAAGAAAATGATTGATAACCGCGCCTTGCTTATGATTGGCGGTCCATCACTTGTACTGAAAAAAGGTAAATTTAATTTCATTTAAGTATAAAAAGAAGGAAGAGACTGCCTGATCAAACGATCGGGCAGTCTTTTTCTTATTTGGCTTCAGCCTTTTGTTTCCCTTTACAGCTCGGACAAGTTTCTGAACCGCCCAGCAATAGCTGGAAGTATCCTTGGCCTCCGCAATAACCGCACGCTTTTGTCTCCGTTTGAATAGACATCTGATTCTCCTTTCTATTTTTAGAATTTTTAGATAATATATCATGTTCCTAGAAGCCAATCAATCTCCTTTTTAGCTCAAATCCATATCAAAGAGAGAATGGCAGGGCAACCTGTGAACAAAAAAGGGCTATTGTCCCGTTTAGTTGACGTTTTTAATAGAATTGAGTACACTATTCAATAGTGATTTAGGGGGGACAGACATGCATATAGCCATTTTGCTTGTTTCAGTTTTGCTGTTTTTTGTGCTTTTTTTTGGTATTGGCTTTCTACTAAATATGCTGCTTCGAATGACTTGGATCATGGCGGTTCTTTATCCGCTCGTCACGATTGCTATTGTGGATGGAATCAGTACATTTGACTATATCTTTCATGCAAGTGAATCGTTTAGTGCTTTAGGAACAAAAATCGTTTCTCTGAAGCTGCCAGACATCGTTATTTTAGCTAGTGGTTTTATCGGAGCGCTAACATCCGGCGTGACGATGAAGTTTTTGCGTCAAAAAGGATATCAAATGTTTTAACGGCCAAATGAATGGCCGTTTTTTTGTTGTTCCTCACCTTATGCTTGCTTTGCTGCGATTATTCTCGCTTATAGATGAATGTTTTGAAAAAGAGGATCTAATTCAATCTCTTGAAATACCTCCGGATGAACAAGCTTGGACAACTTGTCTAAACCACTAACGAGGCGCGGCGATGGCCGGCAAAAGAGACTTTCTTCCATGACTGATACACGCTGTTGCTGGACAGCAGAAAGATGGCTCCAGCCAGGGCGTTTCAGGACGGCCGCAGGGTTAATCTTCTCAAGGCGCACCCCCACCCAGGAAAGCAAAATAAAGTCCGGATTCCGCTCCCTTACTTCTTCCCAGTCTGTCTGATAGTTCGCTGTCTGTTTATCCTTGAATACATTGCTCGCTCCGGCCAGTTCGCTTATTTCGGTAAGCCAATTGACACTCCCGGGGGTAAATACAGGTTTGGGCCACCATTCCCAATATACAGAAGGACGGCTGCCAATTCGGGCGCTAGCCGATCGAAACCGTTCGAGCTGCGCTTCGTAGCTTTCAGCCAGGAGCCTGCCTTTATGAGAAATGCCGCATGCATCGGCTATTTCCTCAATCGATCGGCCGATTTCGAAAAGCGACTGCGGATTGGTAACGATATGGGGAATGTCGCGCTTTCTTAATTGTTCCACATTTTTTTCCATCCCGGGAACACTCAGCGAGGCAATAACTAGATCGGGCTGCAAGGCTTCTACTTTTTCCATATCAATATCCAAGTCAGGGCCAAGCTTAGGCAAATGTTGAATAGACGCCGGCCAATCGGAGTAATCGTCTATTCCAACGAGCTGCGGGGCCAGGCCGAGAAATTCTATAATTTCTGTGTTACTCGGGCAAATTGAAATCAGTCTCATGAAACCGCCTCCTTTTCTTCCATAGTATCAAATTCTTCCATGCAAAGAGAGCACAACAAACGAATTAGTAAAAAGAGAAGGAGAGGCGCTTAACTTTTCGTTTACTGGACAATCCTAGTGGAAAAGGGAGAACACACTTGCTTTCGTGTATCTCTAAGTATAGAAGGCGAAATAAATGAAAAAGGGTGTGGCCGATGAATGTAGCTCAATTAGTCGTTAAGTGTCTTGAACATGAAGGGGTGGAATATATTTTTGGAGTGCCCGGCGAAGAAAATTTGGATATTATGGATGCTTTGCTTGATTCAAGCATTCAGTTTATCGTTACGAGGCACGAAGCAAGTGCAGCGTTCATGGCGGGAATGTATGGACGCCTTACTGGCAAGCCGGGTGTTTGTTTATCTACGCTGGGACCGGGAGCCACCAATTTATTAACGGGTGTGGCAAATGCTAACATGGATCATTGTCCGCTGGTGGCGATCACCGGACAGGCGGGTTTAAACCGCCAGCATAAGGAGTCCCATCAATACTATGATCTCGTTTCTGTTTTCAAGCCTGTTACAAAGTGGAATGTCCAGATCAAAAAGGGAGAGGTTGTTCCAGAAGTGGTCAGAAAGGCGTTTAGAGTCGCTACCCAGGAGAAGATGGGAGCCGCACATATTGACCTGCCTGAAGACGTTGCCGCCACCGAGGTCGGCGAGTCGCCAGTAAACTTAATAAACCATACGTTGTCGGAGGCGAGTGAGCGGGTTATTCAACAAGCCGTTCGTTTGATTGAAAAAGCCAAGCGTCCGCTGATTTTAGCGGGAAACGGAATTGTCAGAAGCCGTGCGGAAGACAGCTTGCGCGCCTTTGTCAAGAAAACATCTATCCCGGTTGTTCATACTTTTATGGGAAAGGGCGCTCTTCCTTATACAGATGATCTCAGCCTTCTTACTGCAGGGCTAGTCGGCAAGGATTACATCACCTGCGGATTCACGAAAGCAGATGTAATTATTGCTATAGGCTTCGATATGGCTGAGTATCCGCCAAGGAGCTGGAATCCGGATGGAGCGGTGCCGATTATTCACATTGATACGCAGGAGGCGGAAACAGACGCTAATTACCCTGTGGAACTGAATGTGCTAGGAAACATTGCTGAGAATTTAAAAGAATTAAGCGTCAAGGCTGGATGCACACACAGAAACAATGACTGGGTGGCTGATGTGAGGAAAGCGGCGCTCGCTGAATTAGCGGAATACAGAGATAGTGACAGCTTTCCTGTCAAACCGCAAAAAATTATTTCAGACGTGCGTTCCGTCTTAGGAAAAGAAGATATTTTAATATCTGATGTTGGCGCACATAAAATGTGGCTGGCACGGCTGTACCATACGTACCAGCCCAACACGTGCTTGATTTCCAACGGTCTTGCTTCTATGGGTGTTTCTGTTCCAGGCGCTATTGCTGCCAAAATGGTGCACCCCGATCGCAAGGTGGTTGCTGTTTGCGGGGATGGTTCGTTTCAGATGTCAAGCGCTGAGCTGGAAACAGCGAAGAGACTTGGAGTACCGATTATCATTCTTCTTTGGAGAGACGGCGGATACGGATTAATCGAATGGAAGCAGCTGAAAAAATTTAAGCGATCTTCCAATATTAAGTTCGGCAACCCGGATTTTATTCAGCTAGCTAAGTCCTATGGGTTTGAAGCGATCAAAATTACGGAGGCCAATCAACTGAAGCCGGCAATGGAAAAGGCTATTGCCATGAATAAACCAGTGTTAATCGACTGCCCGGTGGATTACAGCGAAAATATGAAATTAACCGAAAAGCTAGGCGATCTTCCTTGTTAATCGCTTGATAATGGCGTGATAAAAGCCTGGAGGCTCCAATGCTCATCAAAAAGAGGTAGGCGCTCGTCCCTTGAAAATCTTTCCGGTATAATGATAGGTGGAGGTGGGAAGATGTTCAAGGTGAAAAATAGTTTATTTTTTAATCAAAAAGAGGAAGTTGTCCTTATCGGTCTCTATGATCGGCCGCTTAAATTTGAAGGCGAGCTTGCTAAACTCGATGAAGCGATGGCTGGCCAATTAACTGAGCTTGTGAAAGAAGGAGACATTTCTGCTAAACTGCACGCAACAGCCGTTATCCCAACGCTGGGACAAGTCCCTGCTAAACGGCTTCTCTTTATCGGGCTGGGAAAAGAAAAACAGGCGGACTTCCATGCGATAAAAGAAGCCATCGGCATGGCCGCAAAGCAAATAAATAAGCTGAAGCTTTCATCCGCAGCTGTCGCACTTGACAGTTTTGTTTCTGAATCAGTTGAGGCCAATGATGCCGCCCACGCTTTCAGTGAAGCATTTGGTCTTGCTTCCTATGTATTTAAAGGATATAAGCAGCTTTCTAATGAACCAGAGCGCTTAGTTGAACAAGTGAGCATTTATACGGAGGCAGAGGCTGAAGAGGTTCAGGCTGCACTTCATGTCGGCTATGCACTTAGCCAGGGAACCAATGCTGCGCGCACGCTGGTGAACACACCGGCTAACATGATGACAGCAGCTGACTTGGCAGAACACGCGAAAAGGCTAGCGGACAAATATGGATTTGAAGTTGAAATTCTGGAAAAAGAAGATATGGAGAAGCTCGGAATGGGCGCCCTGCTCGCTGTTAATAAAGGATCTGTAGAGCCTCCTAAAATGATTACCCTGAAATATCAGCCGCTAGAGCAGTGGAAGGATGTCTTGGGGCTTGTAGGAAAAGGGATTACCTTTGATACTGGCGGTTATTCTCTTAAAACAAAAGATGGACTTGTCGGCATGAAAATGGATATGGGCGGTGCCGCAGCCGTATTGGGCGCCATGGAGATTATTGGCGAATTAAAGCCTGATCAAAATGTAGTCGCTGTTATCCCTTCGACAGACAATATGATCAGCGGTGAGGCGCTGAAGCCGGATGATGTGATTACATCAATGAGCGGAAAAACAATTGAAGTTCTGAATACCGATGCCGAGGGCCGTCTTGCTCTTGCCGATGCAATGACTTATGCTAAACACCATAAAGCAGATTACCTTGTAGATGTGGCCACTTTAACCGGAGGGGTGATTGTTGCCCTTGGAACGGATAAAACGGGAGCGATCACGAATGATGAAGCTTTCCTGGAAGAAGTGATGGCAGCTTCTGAAGAGGCCGGTGAATTTATTTGGCAGCTGCCTTTGACGGAGAAGGATAAAGAGCGTATTCGCAGCAGCAAAATGGCCGATTTAAATAACTCTCCGGGACGCGAGGGACATGCCATTATGGGCGGAGGCTTTATCGGCGAGTTTGCAGAAGGGACACCGTGGGTTCATTTGGACATTGCCGGAACGGCGGATACAAATAAGGCAGGGGCTTTCGGGCCGGCGGGAGCGACTGGCGTAATGGCGCGCACACTTGCTTTATTGGCAGTGAGAAAAGCAGAAAAGTGAGAATGCTGGAGGGGCTGTCCAATACGTCTCTAAAATAAAAACAGGCGGAGAAAACGGGACCGGCCAAAAAGTTATTTTTCATGACCTTTTGAGACAGCACCTCCGTTTCCCAAAGGAGAAACCAAATGAATGTTTCCGGTTCGTTCCATTGTCGCGAAGAAAACAGGAAGGAGGAACTGAACGAGAATGAGTAGAATGACGAAAGCAGCAGATTATTTGCGAGAGCATGCAGAAGAATTGGCTCGCGATATCGTACATACGGTTGTACCTAGATTTGAAACACATGTGCCTAAGGAAGAAGCTGAGGCGGCTGTACGAATGTACACAGACTTTATGGGCATGTTAGGGGAAGCAATTTCATCCGGGGAAGAAAAGCTGCCGGCTGGACTGCTGAAGTGGAGTCGGGAAAACGGAGAACGAGCGGCTGATCACGGGGAAAAGGTTTCACTTATCGTGTCCCGCTATCCGCAGAGCCGTCTAGTATTTGTGGAAAAATTGACAAGCATTTCAGCAAAATTTGAGTTAACAACGGAAGAGACAGTTTTTGTTAATAAGCAATTTAATTACATGCTTGATATGAGCATTCAAGAGACGGTGCTTGCTTTTGAAAAAGTAACCGATGACATTATTAAGAAGGCCCGTACAGAAATTATGGACTTGTCGGCGCCGGTTGTCCCATTAAAGGACGGACTGGCTGTCCTGCCGCTTGTCGGCTCTATTAATGAACAAAGGGCGCGCTATTTAGCAGAACAAGCGATCCCGAAAATTGGAGAAATGCGGCTGGAGCGCTTAATTATAGATTTCTCAGGAATTATCCAAGTTGATGAGATGGTGGAACAGCATTTGTTCGACGTGTACCATATACTTGGTTTGCTTGGAATTAAAGCCATTGCGACAGGCATTCGTCCGGATCTGGCTCAAAAGCTTGTTAATATGGGAGCTGACCTTTCTGCTATTGAAACATACGCGACGGTTAAACAAGCGATGGAGCAACTAAAATAGAATATGGGCTGGAAAAAACCGGCTTCTTTTCATTACAAAAAAACCTTCAGTTGATTGAAGGTTTTTTTATTAACGAAAAGAAACAGTATATACAAATTAAGCAGATTGAACGTTGCAGTCCAGCGGTTATGGCAGCGGAAGGCACGCGGAGTAATATTCTAGCTAAACCGAAGAAGCTGGCCGGCTGGACTCGTTGAGGAAGACAGGTGATTTTATCCAATTGAATATTTTTTAAAAATGATTGACAAGCCTTTGTAAAGTTTGCTATGTTGTTTTTAGTTCTCTACCAATTTAGCAAACTAAAGTGAAAGGGGCATTTCAGATGAATGCTGTAGTGATTGCTGTTATCGTTATGCTCCTCCTCAGTCTATTTCGTGTAAATGTTGTATTTTCATTGATTACGGGTGCACTGATCGGAGGAGCTGTTGGCGGCTTAGGAATAGATGGAACGATCGGTGCTTTTTCGGAGGGAGTTGGCGGCGGTGCGAATGTGGCGCTTAGTTACGCGGCGATTGGCAGTTTTGCCGTGGCGCTTTCTAGCACAGGGCTCCCGGCGGCACTTGTTGAATTTGTCTTAGGGCGCATCGGAAATAAAGAAGAAGCGAGGAAGAAAAAGCTGCCTAAAGCACTGATTATTTTCTTTATTTTATTAGTGGCGGTCTCTTCCCAAAATATTATTCCTATTCATATTGCCTTTATTCCCATCCTGATTCCGCCGCTTTTGCAAATCTTAAATGAAATGCAGATTGACAGACGCCTGATTGCTTCGGTACTGACATTTGGCCTTGTAACACCATACATGCTCCTTCCGGTGGGCTTCGGGCGAATCTTTCACGAGATTGTAGCTACGAATATTACAGCCAGCGGGTTAACGATTGAAACAGCTGCCGTGTCAAAAGCGATGATTTATCCGGCAGCCGGCATGCTTTGCGGTTTGCTCGTTGCTGTCTTCATTTCTTATCGGAAGCCAAGAAAGTACCAAGAGCGGGCATCTATAGTGACAGATGTTGAGAAGAAAGGTTTTACGAAGTCAGGTATTTTAACAGCGGTTATCGCGATCGCAGCAGCGCTTGCCGCTCAGTTGTGGACGGAATCGATGGTGTTTGGCGCATTGGCGGGAATCATGGTGCTTTATGCAACAGGCACGTTACGCTGGAATGAAGCGGACAGGCTGTTAACAGAAGGCATGCGCATGATGGCCTTTATCGGCTTTGTGATGATCGCTGCTTCAGGATTTGCAAAAGTCATGAGCTCAACAGGAGATGTTGAACGCCTTGTTGAAGAGTCGGCTAGCTTAATTGGAGGCAATCAAGCTCTTGGGGCCTTATTAATGCTAGTTGTCGGTTTGTTTGTAACGATGGGAATCGGCTCATCCTTTTCAACCGTTCCGATCATTGCTACGATCTTTGTTCCATTGGCGATCGAGCTGGGCTTCAGTCCAATGGCGACCATTGTTCTTGTTGGAACAGCAGGTGCACTTGGAGATGCCGGATCACCTGCATCTGACAGTACGCTTGGACCGACGGCAGGTTTGAATGTGGACGGCCAGCATAACCATATTTGGGACACGTGTGTACCGACCTTCCTGCACTATAATCTTCCGGTGATCTTATTCGGCTGGCTGGCAGCTATGATTTTATAGAGAAGATACCTATTGAAGGACAATCCTAATTGTTAAAGACGCCCATCCCTTTTTCCTTCTCCTTGCATAGAACATAGTAGGCAGAGAAAAGGAGGCTTTTTGACAATGTATAGAGATACACGCTTTCTTCCGTTTATTGGCGGTCCGTTTGTTGGGGGCCTTTTAGGCGGATTGTTAGGAGGAGCCATTGCCCGGCCGTTTTATGGCTATCCGGCGGCATATCCTCCTCCATTTTATCCTCCTTATGGGCCCTCTTATGGACCCTACGGTTTTTATTAATGAAAGAGCTTCCGTGATAGGTGCGGAAGCTCTTTTATTTATGTGTTTCCGTTGTTCGTTGTGAGGAGGGAAGGAGTTTTCATAATAAAAGCGAATGTAGTATAGTGAATAATTGTTCATTTTCTTAAAGAGAAAGAGAGGAAATCAAGGGTGAGAGACAATCACAACTTATCACACACGTTAGGAATGGAGTTTGTTGAAATCAGCGAAGGAAAAGTAGTGATGACGATGCCGGTCGATGAGCGCACTCGTCAGCCATTCGGATATTTGCACGGCGGAGCCTCTGTAGCTTTAGCGGAAACAGCGGCGAGTGTGGGAACGGCCCGCTTAATTAATCCAGATACCCAAATATGTTTTGGACTGGAGATCAACGCGAATCACATTAAAGCAAAAAGAGAAGGGATCGTCACTGCTACGGCAAAGGCTGTGCATCGGGGACGCACGACAATGGTATGGCAAATTGAGATTTGTGACGAACAAGGAGAGTTGATTTGCCTGTCCCGTTGTACGGTAGCTGTAATGCCGAAGAAATCCTAGTTGTTTTTAAAAAGTGAAAAAGGGGAAAAGAACGGTAACTTAACTTCAGGAGGAAGAAGTATGCCGTGGAATGAGAAAGACTACCCTGATTCAATGAAAAATTTGCCTGATCGTGTGCGCGAAAAAGCGATTGAGATTGCAAATGCACTGCTTGACGATGGCTATGAAGAAGGAAGGGCTATTGCCATTGCGATTGATCGAGCCCGCAGCGCTGTCGGAAAGGGGCATGGCAATGATGATGAGCGGCCCATTTATCGCCTGCAGCCGAAAGAGGACAGCGAGGGCTGGCACTTGATCAAAAAGGCAGACAAACGAAGTCTCCTATCAGCTAGCACAAAAGAAGACTTATCGGAAAAAGCAAAGGATTATGTAAAGAAACATGATGGCATTCTTATTATTTATCATGCTGATGGCAGTGAGGAAAGACGCCTGTATGAAAATTAAGATCGGCCAAAGAAGGCATCGGCATAAGAAAACAGCCAGCGGACGGGCCCGCTGGCTGTTTTTATTTTTTATTCTTTAAGTCGTCACGTACGCTTTTCCCCCATAATTTGACGCCTGAATGATAGGCAGCCCGGCTGATTAAGTGACCGCCGACAGGAGCTGTTATGAAGATAAAGGCAATCCCCAGAAGAACGCGCGAGCTAAAGTGGCCTTCGATTAAATAGAAATACAAAAAGCACGAAAGCAAAATGAACATGACGCCCAGGGTAGCGCTTTTCGAAGCGGCATGGTTGCGGGTATAGACATCTGGCAGCCGTATTACCCCAAAAGCTGCAACAAGAGTAAGAAACACACCAAGCAAGAGGAAAAGAATGATCATGGTCTCAATGATTACGGTCATTTTCAATGATCTCTCCTTTCTCAAGGAACTTGGAAAAAGCTGTCGTACCGATGAATGACAAAATGCCAAGCAGCAAAATAACGTCTAAAAAAACATAGGTTCTAAAGAGCATAGAGAGCACGGCAATCATGGCTACCAAGTTAATCCCAATTGCATCTAAAGCGACAATGCGGTCAGGGACGGTGGGGCCTTTAATGAGCCGATAGATAAAACCGAGCATAGCTATGGTGATCAAAAACAGGGATACTTGCATAGCGATTACTAACATGGACGGCTCACCTCCATAATCGCTTTTTCAAACGATTCTTTAATGCTGTTGATCGCATCTTGCACATCGGGAACATCAATGGCATGGACATATAACGTTTTTTGATCGTCCGACACATCAATAACTAATGTTCCGGGTGTTAGCGTAATTAAGTTAGCGAGCAAAGTAATTTCCCAGTCTGACTTCAACTCAGTAGGCAAAGCAAAAATTCCCGGCTGGATATCAAGCTTCGGTTTTAAGATGACTTTCAGCACATCAATATTGGCCATGATCAATTCCTTAAAGAATAGAAGCGTTAAATAAATCACAGCCCACACTCGGCGGATATATAAATCTGTTTTAAAAAACCGCCGCATGCCGTAAATCAGAATCAAGCCAAGCAAGTAGCCGATAACAAAAGTTTTGAGGTCAAAGGATACTTGCAGAAACATCCAGAGAAAGGCTAAAAAGAAATTAAGTAAGATTTGAAAAGCCATAAGACATTACTCCTTTAACACTGCATCAATATAGATTGCCGGATGTACGAGTGCATCAGTGGCTTGAGAAATAATTGGATACATCACTTCCGCTCCCACCCCATAAAGAATGGATGCGAGAACGAGAAGAGCTCCTGGCGCCCATAATGAAAGGACAGGCTGGTTCTCTTCGCCCGGATAGTCTTTCGGGGCTTTCCAGAAACCATTCATAAAGATTTTGATCACTGAATAAAGCACAACCAGACTGGATAAAAGAACGATCAGAGAGCCGACATACGCTCCTTCTGCGAGGCCCCCGCGGACAATTAACAGCTTTCCGACGAACCCGCTGAGCGGCGGAATACCGGCCAGAGCGAAAGCGGCGACAAGGAATGTCCAGCCAAGGAGCGGATACTTCTTCATTAATCCGCCCATTTTACGCAAATCGTTTGTGCCGGTGATTTTAATCATGACACCAATTAATAAGAATAGGGCAGCTTTTACAATCATATCATGAATCGTGTAAAAGACCGTTCCCATGTAAGATTCTTCAGTAGCAACCGAAATACCAAAGGTTAGCACGCCAACGGCAATAATAATATTGTAGATGATGATTTTTTTGACATCCCAGTAAGCGATAGCGCCGATGCAGCCAACGATGATTGTAATAATGGCGAGGATTCCTAACAGTTCGTGTGTGAACGCCTGATCATGGTAAAAGAACAGCGAGTAGCTGCGGAGAATCGAATAAACACCTACTTTTGTCAGCAACGAGCCGAATAAAGCGAGAACCGGTACAGGCGGCGCATAATAGGAGCCCGGAAGCCAAAAGTAAAGCGGGAAAATCGCTCCTTTCAATCCAAACACAATCAAGAAGAGCACAGCGATCACGGTTAGAATAGGCAGAGAGCCGATTTGGGCAATCCGCTGAGAAATATCGGCCATGTTTAAGGAACCGACGACAGAATACAGCATCGCTACAGCAATGACAAATAGCGCGGATGAGATGACATTAACGAGAATGTATTTAATCGATTCACGCAGCTGTATTTTAGTGCCTCCGATAACAATCAGCACGTAGGAAGCCATCAGCATCACTTCAAAAAAGACGAACAGGTTGAAAATGTCTCCTGTTGTGAAAGCGCCATTTACCCCAACGAGCAAAAATTGAACGATAGGATAATAATAGAAGCGTTCACGTGCTTCGCCAATTGAGCGGAATGAATACAGAATGACGCTCAATGTAATCAGTGACGAGGTGGTTACGAGCAGGGCAGACAAGGTGTCTGACACAAGGGTAATGCCAAATGGCGCATCCCAGCTGCCGACATTGACGGTTTGAATCCCCTTGTCTTTAACCGTCAGCAGCAAAACAATAGAAGCAGCTAGTGTCCCAATAGCTGAGACGACAGAAACGGCTCTTTGAACCCGGATGGATTTAGGCAAGAAAATCAATAAAGCAGCAGTCACGAGAGGAATAAGCAGCGGCAAAACTAACAGGTTAATCATTTGCTTCATTACCTCTCATTTCATCCATATTATCTGTTCCTAATTCCTGATAAGCTCTGTAAGCCAAAACAAGGAATAAGGCTGTCACTCCAAAGCTGATAACGATGGCTGTTAAAATCAGGGCCTGCGGCAGCGGATCCACATAAGAAGCCGCCTTTTCGCCGAGAAGAGGAGCGGCTCCCCTCTTCAATCCGCCCATTGTAATAATTAACAAGTGGGCACCGTGGCTTAACAGACCTGTTCCAATAATAATACGCAGCAAGCTTTTGGAAAGCATTAGATACACAGAGCTCGCGAATAGAGCCCCGATTACAATTGACATTAAAATCTCCATTATTCACTCTCTCCTATCGTTTGAATAATGGTCATGGTCACACCGATGACAACTAAATAAACCCCTAAGTCGAATAACATGGCAGTATGAAGCGATGTCTCTCCAAAGATCGGCAAATACACATCACCAAATACGTGCGTAAAGAAGGGAACATTAAAGACAAGCGCGCCGGCTGCTGTGCCGATCGCAAACAGCAAACCGATGCCGATCATGATTTTATAATCGATCGGAAAGCCTTTTGCTACAGTTTTAATATCAAAAGCCAGAAGAAGAAGAACGAGTGCCCCTGACGTCATTAATCCGCCGACAAATCCGCCGCCGGGATGGTAGTGGCCGGCGAAAAATAAGTGGATAGCAAAGAGAATAATGATGAAAAAGACGACTTTGCTTGTTGTTTGTAAAATGACATCATTAGTTTTCATCTGCTTCTTCTCCTTTCTTGGCCAGCCGCAGCTTAATCAATCCGAAAATCCCAAGGCCGGCAATAGCAAGCACGCTGATTTCAAATAACGTATCGAATCCGCGGAAGTCAACGAGGATAACGTTAACCATGTTTTTTCCTGCTGCTTCCTTATAGGTATTTTCTACATAAAAACTGGCAATTGACTCAAACATTTTATTGCTGTGAGCGGAGATCGCCATTAAAGAGATAACGGCACCCACTCCAAGAGAAATGATTAAATTACCAAGCTTAAAGCCCATGCGCTCTTCATGACGATTGAGCTTCGGCAGGTGATAGAAACACAACAAGAATAGGGCAACAGATACTGTCTCGATCACTAGCTGCGTCAGCGCCAGGTCCGGGGCCCGGAAAATAACGAAGAACAGGGACACGGTATAGCCAACTGCTCCTAACGCAATAATGGAAGTTAATCGTGATTTGGCAAATAAAATAGTAAAAATACCAGCCGTAATAATAACAACGAGAACAATTTCATAGACACCGATTGGAGCTAAATTGCTTGTATCAATCGTTAAAGCCTGCCGCGTCCACATGGTAAAGCCAAGAATGCCGATAAAGAAGGCAAAAATGTAGACGAGGTAGGTCCGGATGAACCCATTCATATATGCTTTCGTCAATGTATAAGAACCGCGTTCAGCTGCATATAGGCTTGTGTCATACAACGCATTCAGTGTAACTTTTCCTGGGAACAGCGCATAGAGTTTGATCCATTTGCTTAGTGTCAGGTACATAAGCGTACCAACAGCGATAACACCAATGGTCATCCATAGCTCTGGATTAAAGCCGTGCCAATGGGAAATATGAACATCGAGCAATTCGCCTGGACCAACGAGCGACGGCACAATAGCTGCAGCAGCCGGCTGAATGAGGCTGTAAGACAGCAAATTAGGGAAAAGTCCGAATAGGACAACGAGAAAAGCCAGGATGATTGGCGAAATTAACATGCCGACAGGTGCTTCATGAGGCTTTTTGTCGAGTTTTTCCGGCTGATATTTCCCGGAAAATGTCTTGAACACAAACATCATGCTGTAGATAAAGGTGAAGATGCTTCCAATCCAAGCAAGTATAGGGAACAGCATTCCCCATGTCTCTAAGTTGAAGAGATCAAGATTGACAAGCTGAATCATTCCTGTGAAGAACATTTCCTTGCTCAAAAAGCCATTAAAGGGAGGCAGACCCGCCATAGAGAAAGCGCCAATCACAGCAATTGTGAATGTCACTGGCATAAAGCTGAGCAACCCGCCAAGCTTGCGAATGTCCCTTGTGCCTGTTTCATGGTCAACGATGCCGACCACCATAAACAAACTGCCTTTAAATGTAGCATGGTTAATTAAATGAAAGACGGCAGCGATGACAGCGGCAATGTAAATGTTGTCGTTTAACGTGTCAAAGTGAAGAGCCGCAGCTCCCACTCCTAAAAGCGACATAATCAAGCCAAGCTGGCTCACAGTAGAAAAAGCTAGAATACCCTTTAAATCAGTTTGCTTGACGGCATTGAAGGATCCCCAGAACATTGTAAAGATCCCGATGGCTCCGACAATCCAAAACCAGTAGCTCGAAAAAGCAAAAATTGGACTTAAGCGGGCCACTAAGTAAATTCCTGCTTTCACCATTGTAGCAGAGTGTAAATAAGCGCTAACAGGTGTAGGCGCTTCCATGGCATCAGGCAGCCAGATGTAGAATGGAAATTGGGCTGATTTCGTGAAAGCTCCCAGCAGGATAAGGATTAGTGCAAACAGGAAGAGAGGATGCTGATTTAGCTCTCCGGCCTGCGAAATGAGTTCGCGAATGCTAAATGTATCGCCCATAATGGAAAGCAGCAAGATGCCGCCAAGCATGGAAAGACCGCCGAATACAGTTAAAAGCATAGACTTAAGAGCACCATAGCGGGATCGTTCGCGATCATACCAGTAGGCAATTAACAAGAAAGAAGAAATGGACGTCAGTTCCCAGAACATATACAAGGTGATCAGGTTATCTGACAGTACTACACCGAGCATCGCACCCATGAATAATAGTAAGTAGACGTAAAAGTTGTGAAGGCTTTCTTTTTCCTTTGATAAGTAAAAAATGGAGTAAAGCACAACGAGTGCTCCAATCCCTGTAATAAGCAAAGCAAACAACAGGCCGAGTCCGTCTACATAGGCAGTAAAGTGTATACCTAGAGATGGAATCCAGTCAAAGGACTTTTCGACTGTCCCGTTATTTCGGGTAATTGGCAAAAATCCAATGAAATAAGTGAAAAGCAAGATTGGCAAAGCAAGAACAAACCAGCCTGTATGTATGCTTTTCAGTCCTTTATAAAGAAAAGGAACGAAAATAGCCATTAAAAAAGGAGAAAAGATGGCCAAATGCAGTAAAGACAAAAAAAATCCCCCTCTCATGAACAAAATCCGTGTAGTGTGCAAAAGGAAAGGCCGGATGTTTGCATACAGCAATTCCTTTTTCAAACTTTCATGTATCGCTGTCCATGCAAATTTTGACCTCCTAGAGCATTATAACGTAAAAAATTACTTCCTGCATGGTCTAAACGAGAAACTTGCTGAAAAGTCGGTCAATAATAATAAATATGTAGAAACATGGCATAATTGCTGGTTAAAAAATTTTTTCTCATCCTTCTTTCCCCCATCTTTTTTGCCAAAAAATGTTTGCGACTTCCAAAAATTATTAAAAAAGAACTTGTCTTTGTTTGCCAGCTCTTGCATAATAAAAATGGATTGAACGGAACAGGAGCGTATATTTTTTATGAAGAACACTTACTTAACTGGGTATTTGCCCCTCGTAGCTATTTTATTGTTTAGCTTGTCGTTTGCCTTATTTGTCCAAGGACTTATTATCTCTCTATTTAAGCAAGTAGGCCTGTATACTGAAATGCTGGAGCTTTTTACAGAGACAGAAGTGAATTTGGTCATTACGCTTTCCTTAATGGTCCTTTTTTTCTTTCTGATTTCCGGCTTAAAAGTGATTGCCAATACAGTTAATGAGTTGTCTCTGCTATTCTTTTCGAAGGATACAGAAGGAGAGCTGCTTAAAGTTGTGCGCAACGGCTCTATTATCTTTTTTGTTGGCGGCTTGCTTTCATTGATTAGCTTTTCCTCTATCGTAGGAATTATAGCTATCTTTTTTCTGACAGCGGTTGGCTATCTAGTCTTTTTTGTCTATAAAACTAGTGCATCCCTGTCTATTGCTAATTTAGTAGGAATCATTACTTTCCAGGTTGTTTCATGGTCTACCTTGGGCATCCTGCTCGCTTTATTTGGGATGAAAGTCTATAATGGGCTGCTTGGCAGCTTGCCGCTCTAAAAAACCGCATCAGCGGTTTTTTAGGCGCAAATTAGTGCATAAGCAATACAAATAAAAGCTGCCGTTCAATATGAACGGCAGCTTTTATTTGTATTGAATTTTAACGCACAATCCTCCGCCAGATCAATTGGTTCGGGGCATATTTTTCTAGGTAGCGAATGCTGCCTTCTACGTCTTTTCCGACCCATACACCGGCCGTATATTGATCAGTCAAGCCAGCGAACCAAAGATCTCTTGTATTGTTCGTTGTACCGGTTTTACCACCGGCGTAGGCGGTGCCAGGATTGGCTTTTTTACCTGTACCGTTTTGAATAACATCTGCTAATAGATAGCGCATTTTATAAGTTGTCGCTTTTGACCAAATGGTTTTCGGCTCGTCTTTCCATTCATAGAGCAGGTTGCCTTGGCGGTCTGTTACTTTCTGAATGGCCCGCGGCTTTGTGAAGGTGCCATCAATAAAGGAGGTGTAGGCACCAGCTATTTCAAGGGTGGTCATCCCATATCTAAAGCCGCCGAGTGCTTTACTATCTGAATAGCGGTCTTTTTCTGTCATCCGCTCAAATTCAAATTTTTCCAAGTAAGAATAAGCCCGTTCATTTCCTGTTTTTATAAACAAGCGCAGTGCAGCTGTGTTGTAGGATTTAGATAAGGCAGTTTTTAACGTAACCATGCCGTATTCTTTGCCGCTGTAGTTTTTCGGGCACCAGCCGCGTACACAATATTTATCGGCACTTACCATGCTGTTTACACCGGCTTGTGTCGTATCGATATACGGTCCAAAGTCGAGCAGCGGCTTAATCGTTGAGCCGGGCTGCCGGAATCCTTGGAAGCTTCGGTTGAATTGGGTACGGTCAAAGTCTTTTCCGCCGACAAGAGCGACGATATCACGCGTGTCGTTTTTAATCACAGAAGCTGATGCCTGAACGGATGAACCGGCCATTACAGAGTTAACGGCATTTTCCGCCTGCCGCTGTTTGGCAGGGTCGAGAGAGGTATGAACCACGATGCCGGAAGACATCACTTCTTGGACACGATCGTTCAGTTTGTGTTCAATTGTAGTCTTCTCTTCGCCTTTTGCATTTTGCAGCTGCTGATCAAAGCCCTCTGTTTTGGCTATTAGCCGTTTTAACTCATCTTCGACATAGGTCGAATAGCTGGCATATTTATCGATCCGGTCCCTTACTTGCAGCTTGATCGGTTCTTTTTTAATTTCTTCTGCTTCTGCAGCTGTAATAAATTCTTCGCGCTGCATCATGTCAATCAGCCGTTCCTGCCGTTTTTTCGTGTTATCAAAATGCCGCACAGGATCATATAGCGATGGGTTATTCGGGATGGCGGCAATAAAGGCCATTTGAGCTTTCGTTAATTCATTGACATGCTTTTGAAAATAAAATTGGGCGGCTGCCTCCACGCCGTATACTTGATGGTTAAAATAAATGGCGTTTAAATAGAGGTTTAAAATCTCGTCTTTCGACAGCCTTTTTTCCAGTTCATAAGCATAAAGAACTTCCGACACTTTTCTGACTAACGTCCGGTCGTGGCTTAAATATACGTTCCGGGCCAGCTGCTGTGTGATCGTACTTGCCCCTTGCTCGATTCCGTCGGCTTTGGCATTAACAAGCATAGCGCGCATGACGGCCGCTGCATTAATGCCTGAGTGATCGTAAAAATGTTTGTCTTCAGACTGCAAAAATAACTCTTTTAAAAAAGGAGGGATTATTTTGCCGTCTGCAATAATCCGGTAAGGCTGATGAATTTCTAAATAAGGATTTCCATCTTTATCAACCATTTTGCTTGCTTGAGGAAGATGAACATCTTTAATGACGATTTTTTCATCAACCACTTCATCAAAGCTCCTGACTTTATGTGCTTCTGCGTTTGTGAAGTAAAATAAAAACACAGCTACAGGGAGGAGCAATGCTATTACTGTATAACCAAAAACTGTCCTCATTCCGTAAACCGCCTTCTTCTTTCTAGTTTTTTATACCTGTGGAAAAACAAGTAAAATTAATCCTTTCATCATAATAATCGAAAGCCGGCAATTTAGAAAGGGGCTATTAAGAGAAAAATAGGAAAATATTGAGAAGCACTGAGGAATGAGAGCAATAGGAGGAAAGAGAAATGAAAGAGACAATAAGATATATTGTTGATTTTTTATTGATTTCAAGAAAGGAGATTTTCTTGAAAAAGCAGAAGATAAACAGAGAATCTTTTAGAAGTGCGGCTTCCTATTGATGATCCGCTTTGAATTTGAGGCAGCTGTCCGCTGGAACAGCCGAAAAGCAAGCACGGATCAATTGGAGGAATGGGCATCTAGCACTAGAGGAAAGCGGTCATATACATCATGATCGCCGAAAGATTATAATAGAATAAAATAAGGAATGGCCGGTAGGATAAACTGTTTATTAAGGTTAAAGGAGGAGCTCCCTGTGAATAAAAAGTTCTTTTTTATTGATTTTGAATTTTCGATGCCGGATGCTAGATTAACAGCCCAAGGGTTTTACCCGGAAATTATTGAGGCGGGTTTAGTTATTGCAGACAAAGATCAAATCGTCCGTACGTTTTCCTCTTATGTGAAACCCTCAGCCTTTCCTGTATTGACGGAAAGGTGCAAGCGTTTTCTTAAAATTGAACAGCAGCAAGTAGAGGAGGGAATCTCTTTTGATGAGCTGACCAGGATACTTGCGGAATGGAACGAAGATGGAGAACAAAGCATTATCACTTGGGGAAATATGGATATGAAAGTGCTGAGAAAAAATTGCGAGGAAACAGGACTTCCTTTCCCGCTAAAGGGCCAGTTTATCGATTTATCGATGGAATATAAGACCTTTTTCGGTGATCGCAATCAGACAGGATTGTGGAAAGCGGTGCAGGAATATGGCAAAGAGGGCACAGGCAGGCATCACCGGGCTCTTGATGATGCCCTTACGACCTGCCATATTTACAATCTTGTTGAAAAGGATAAAGCGTATATGAAAAAGTCAAAGCCGCCGACGATCGGCGACCTGGTTGACTTCTCGCAATTGCTTAATCGCATGGCTTAAGCCCAAGTAAGGTTATACATTAGTTCATATTCTCTTTGAACGGCTTGTAATGCCTCCAAGCTTCTTGCGGAAAATTCGCTGTTATCTTGCTGCAGTCTGTTTTTTAATGATAGGACTGCTTCTTTTAACGAGTCGTTGTACTCAGGAACAGGCCCATCATAGGGCTTGACGGTTGCTGCTGGCATGTTGGCCCGTTCTGTGTAAGCAAGCGCCTTTCTCTCATGGAAAAACGGCACATCGACTTGCTTGGGATGATGCAGATCTCCCTGGGCCGGGTGGCGCAGTACGGCCAATATTTTTACAGTGCAGCTGTTTTCTTGAGCGCTGCTGACTTCCCCGATGTATTTTCCAGTTTTATAAAAAGCCGTCACAATTTCTCCAGTTTTAATCGTCATTCTCTAACCTCCTTTGTTCTTTTCACTCTACCAGAATCGCCAGTTGAAGGAAATACGAGGAGCCAAAAGATGCTTTTTTTGCGGGAATCAGTTAAAGTATAAAAGGCAGAGGTGAGACAATGTACCGTTTGTTATTCATCGTATTGACAGTGTTCCCCCTCCTGATTGCCGGCTGTAACAAAGAGAAGGAAACGGAAAAAGAATTGCCGGAGCTTTCAAAGCCGGCGGCAGAGAGCGGGAAAGAACAGAAGGGAGATCAAAAAATGAATTATCCGCAGTTAACAACTGAAGTGGCTGAAAATGAACAGCTTGTTGAAATGAGAACGAATAAAGGAACCATTAAAATCAAATTATTTCCTGAGCATGCACCGAAAACAGTGGAGAACTTTGTGACTCACAGCAAAAACGGCTACTATGACGGGCTGATCTTTCACCGTGTTATCCCTGATTTTATGATTCAGGGAGGAGACCCTCAAGGAACAGGGATGGGAGGAGAAAGCATTTACGGCCATGCATTTGAAGATGAATTCTCCCAGCAATTATTCAACTTCAAGGGAGCCCTCTCGATGGCGAATGCCGGTCCGAATACAAATGGAAGCCAATTTTTCATTGTTCAGAACAGCAAGATGGACCCTGGTTTCAAAGAACAGATGGAAAAAGCAGGATATCCTCAGCAGGTTACAGACTTCTACATGGAAAACGGCGGCACGCCATGGCTTGACTTCCGCCATACAGTGTTCGGACAAGTTGTAGAAGGCATGGATGTTGTGGATGCGATTGCCAATGTATCAACCGGCGCGCAAGATAAACCAAAAGAAGATGTCATTATTGAAAAGATTACAGTAGTGGAGTAATTCAAAGAATCTATGAACAAACAAAGACGGACTGATGGCTGCCAGTCCGTTTTATTTTTGCCCGGCAGTTGGTTTGCCCGGCAGAACTTGATATAATGAAGGCGGGCACTTGATTGAAGAATTTGCTGTTTACACAGTGAAAGGAGAAGGAATCGTGCTGCAATCATTTATGTTAGGGATGTTCTTTTTATATTTCCCTGAGGATAAGACAGAATATATTCCGGCTGTGATTTCAATGGTTATTTTCACGGCAGCGGCTGTAGCTGTCTTTCTGTTTTTTCGGCGGATCTCCAAAAGGGAGGAAGAAAAGGTTAATCAGGAGTATAGAGAAGCAAAGAAATGACCAGCCGGCTGTTGCGGGTTTTTCATTTTAGGGGATCTATGCTATAGTGTACAAGAATAAAAGGAAGAATTCTGCTTTTGGCAGGAGAGGTTCGCGAACTCCCTCTATAAAAAACTAAGGGAAAAGCCTGTCTGTGTTTAGACGGTTTTTTTCTATTGCCTCAAAAGGGGCCATTTAGAGTAATAGTTCTTGAATCTCTTTCTTCTTTCCAATGAAAAGAAGAAAGGAAGAGGAAAGATGAACAAGGAAAAAGCGGTTGTTGTATTTAGCGGCGGCCAGGACAGTACGACCTGTTTGTTTTGGGCGCAGCAGCGTTTTGATGAAGTGATTGCCGTTACGTTTGATTATGGGCAGCGTCATCGTCTCGAATTAGAATGTGCAACTGAGATTGCCAATGAGTTAAATATTCCGCATCATACGTTAGATATGTCGTTATTGAATCAGCTCGCTCCAAACGCTTTAACGAGACAGGATATAGAAATTACAGAAAAGGATGGAGAACCGCCTTCCACATTCGTTGAAGGCCGCAATCTGCTGTTTTTATCCTTTGCTGCAGTACTTGCTAAACAATACGATGCCCGTCATCTTGTAACGGGTGTGTGCGAAACGGATTTCAGCGGTTATCCCGACTGCCGGGACGTATTCATTAAATCATTAAATGTGACATTAAATTTGTCTATGGACTATTCATTTGTTATCCATACACCGCTAATGTGGCTGGATAAAGCAGAAACATGGGAATTAGCGGATGACCTTGGCGCTTTTGATTACGTAAGGGAGCGTACGTTAACTTGCTACAATGGCATAAAAGGGAGCGGCTGCGGCGACTGTCCGGCATGCAAGCTGCGCCAGAATGGATTAAGCAAGTATTTAGCGAAAAAGGAGGCAGGAACCAAATGATGCAGCAAATCTATCCAGCCCCAGCACACTCTTATCGTTATGAATTAAATAAAGACTTTCAGTTTGCCGCTGCGCATTATGTTCCCCATGAAGAGGCGGGCGCATGCCGCCGCTTGCATGGCCACACATATTTTGCCAATATCACTGTGGTCGGCAATGAGTTAAACGAATCCGGCTTTTTAGTAAACTTTCAGGATATTAAAAACTTAATTCATAAACGTTTTGATCATACAGTTTTAAATGAAGACTCGTTGTTTGACGATATGGATCCTAATCATTTCCCGACAACAGAGGCAGTTGCCAGAAAGTTTTGGGAGGTCATTCAGGAATCATTAAATAAGCTGCCTAATCAGCCTAGGTGCCTTCAAGTATTCCTGCGGGAAACGCCGACCAGCTATGTTGTGTTCCGGCCGCGAAAAGAGGATTTTCAATGAGGAAAATCCCTGTATTAGAAATATTCGGGCCGACCGTGCAAGGAGAAGGAGCAGTCATTGGCCGCAAGACCATGTTTGTCCGGACAGCCGGCTGCGATTACCGCTGTTCGTGGTGTGATTCTGCTTTTACTTGGGACGGCTCCGCCAAAGAGCAAATCCGGCTGCTCACAGCCGAAGAGATTTGGGAGGAGCTTATACAAACAGGAGGTCAGACATTCGACCATGTAACCATTTCTGGAGGAAATCCAGCACTGCTGCCGCAAATAGCCGACTTGCTCGCCAAGCTTGCTGAAAAAGGCGTGAACACAGCGCTGGAAACACAAGGAAGCCGCTGGCAGGAATGGTTTTATCAAATTGATGAACTGACGATTTCACCAAAACCGCCGAGCTCGGGAATGGAAACGGATTTTGAGCAGTTGTCTCTCATTGTTGAGCGGCTGGCAGCGAAGGGCAGAGCGGCCAGTTTGAAGGTCGTGGTCTTTGACGAAAACGATTTGGCCTTTGCAAAAAAGGTTCATCAGCTTTACCCGGCACTGCCATTTTTTCTGCAAGTTGGGAATGATCGTTTGCAAGAGCAGAAACAGGGGGACCTGCTGCCTTACCTGGTGAGCCGCTATGAGTGGCTAATCAACAAAGTGATGCCTGACAAAGAATGGAAAAGCGTCCGTGTCTTGCCGCAGCTTCATACATTTGTATGGGGAAACAAGCAAGGTGTGTAACCAAGAAAGAGATGCCAATTTTGGCATCTCTTTCTCCTTTTTGCTAACAGAGGATCAGTAGTAGGAACTTACCGATCATTGGCTGCTAGAGCTGTTTTTAACCGCTGCAGGCCCTCTTCAACAATGGAGCGGGGACAGGCAACATTCATGCGCATAAAGCCTTCTCCTCCGCTGCGATATTTAGAGCCCTGCCCCAGTGCAAGCTTTCCTTTTAACAGAAGCTTCTTCATTAACTCGTCATCGCTAAGGCCAAGCTTGCGGCAATCAATCCATACTAAATAGCTGCCTTCCGGTTCAATGACCGTTAAATCCGGCAATTCACGGCCGATAAATTCCTTTACGAGCTGAATATTGCCGCGGATATAGTCGATGGCTTCATCAAGCCAAGGACCGCCTTCGCGATAGGCAGCTTCCGTAGCGGCAATCCCCATTATATTTAATGTGAAAAATCCCTGCTTAGCCAGCACTTTTTGCAGCTTGGCACGCAGTTCTTTGTCCGGCACGATCATGGCAGAAGTTTGCAGGCCGGCCAAATTGAATGTTTTGCTTGGGGCAATGCAGGTAACGATATGCGATTGGCAGTTTTCGTGAATGGAAGCGATCGGTGTATGCTTATGCGGCTCAGCGGTTAAATCGCTATGTATTTCATCGGAAACGATCAGCACATTGTATTTTTGGCACAGGTCAGCGATCGCTGAAAGCTCTGTTTTTGTCCATACACGCCCTCCAGGATTATGAGGACTGCATAACAGAAATAGTTTGACTTCTTCATTGGATAACTTTTCTTCCAGATCTGCTAAGTCGATTTCATATCGGTCATCTTTCAACATGAGCTCGCTGTTGACGACAAGCCGGCCATTGCGCTCAATCATATCGAAAAATGGCGTATAGACAGGAGATTGCACCAGGACAGAATCCCCTAACTCAGTGAATGCTTCGATTGCTGCGCCCAGCGAAGGAACGACGCCTTGGTTGAACAAAAGCCACTCGGTTTCGATGTCCCATCCATGCCGCTTCAACATCCAGTGTTTAATTGCTTCTTTCATGGACTCCGGGATCGCTGTGTAACCATATATGCCGTGTTCAGCTTGCTTGACCACGGCTTCTTTAACAGCATCGGGTGCCTCGAAGTCCATATCGGCTACCCACATGGGAAGAGCGTCCTCTACACCGAAAACGGCTTTGAGATTATCCCACTTCACCGCATTCGTACCTGTGCGGTTGATCACTCGATCAAATCTGCTCATAATCTTCACCATCCTGACAAGTAATATATAATCATGTTAAATTATTTTTAGAAAAAAGGGCAATAATTTGTCTTTTTATTTGAGGAGGCATAGAAAAATGAATAAAGATATTGAAACGAATAGAAGGTTTGACCGTGTTCTTCGGGAGTGGGACCCATTTAAAGAAGGCGGAGATTTTTATGATACAGAGGCAGCGGATGCTATTCAAGCGGTGCATCAGTTAGATGATCTGGAAGCGCTGGCGCGGAAAATACAAGAGATTTACGAATTTTCGTTTGAAAAGCCGCTTTCTTTGGCCAGCTGCCGCCATGTGGCAACAGAGTTATTGCGCATTAAAAATGAAGCGTCTTGTGAGCTCTAAGAGACAATAACTGCTTTCTCATTGCCCGGATGGACAGAAGAACAACTGTTTCTTTATAGGGTCCATCCGTGTGGTAAGACTTGAAAAAGAGAGAAGATTTTATATTTTGAAAAAGTAATTTAAAGAGTAGTTAAATTTTAAATCTACAGAAAATAATACTTTTCAGAAATGTAAAAGTTTATTAAAATAACAAATGAAAAGTTTGTGAAAAGAGTGAACCTCTTTTTTTGAGTCAGCCAACAATGAGAAAGGATTGGAACATATGGCTATACAACAGGATCACAGCACCTTGGAGCCTGGACAAGCAGAGCAACAATTAAAGAGAGGCTTGAAGTCCCGGCATTTAACGATGATTTCTATTGGCGGGGCAATTGGCACCGGGCTATTTCTTGGAAGCGGTGCCGCCATTCATACGGCAGGACCAGGAGGAGCATTGCTTGCTTATGCACTAGTCGGTGCCATGGTATTCTTCGTGATGACTAGCTTAGGGGAAATGTCTGCGTTTATGCCAGTGAGCGGGGCATTCAGTACATATGGAACAAAATTTGTTGATCCGGCATTTGGTTTTGCTTTAGGCTGGACCTACTGGTTTAACTGGGCGATGACAATTGCCGCCGAGTTAACCGCTTCCACTATGATTATGAAATTTTGGTTTCCAGACAGCCCGTCGTTGTTATGGAGCATGTCGTTTTTAGCTTTAATCTTTTTCTTAAACTACTTATCTGTTAAAGGATACGGAGAAGGAGAATATTGGTTTTCCTTCATTAAAGTGTCAGCAGTTATTATTTTCATCATCGTCGGTGTACTGATGATCTTCGGTATTATGGGCGGAGAGGTTATTGGCTTTAAAAACTTTACTATAGATGATGCGCCATTTTCCGGCGGTTTTCTAGGTGTATTTATTGTATTCGTGGCTGCAGGCTTTTCCTTCCAAGGAACGGAAATTGTCGGCGTTGCTGCCGGAGAAAGTGAAGATCCCGCAAAAAATGTGCCAAAAGCGATTAAAAGTGTGTTTTGGAGAATTTTGCTTTTCTACGTATTGGCCATCTTTGTTATTGGATTAATTATTCCGTATACAAATCCGGATTTGCAAAGTGAAAGTGTAATGGTCAGCCCATTTACGATAGTCTTTGAAAAAGCCGGTCTTGCTTTTGCGGCTTCACTGATGAATGCAGTTATTTTGACCGCTGTTTTATCTGCGGGAAACTCTAGTCTTTATGCGTCGACCCGTATGCTGTACTCCATGGCAAAAGAAGGGCAGGCACCGCGTATTTTTGCTAAGCTGAACAAACGCGGCGTTCCGATGGCGGCCATCATTTTAACGTGCGCGGTGGGAATGCTCGCCTTTTTCTCTTCAATTTTTGGTGATGGCATCGTTTATGTGTGGCTAATGAACTCAATCGGTATTACCGGTTTTATTTTCTGGCTTGGTATCTCTATCAGCCATTATCGTTTTCGTAAAGCTTTTCTGGCACAAGGCCATTCGCTGGATGAACTGCCATACCATGCAAAATGGTACCCATTCGGGCCGATTTTCGCTATTGTCATTGGTTTAATTGTTATTCTTGCGCAAAATTTCCAAGCGTTTCTTGCTGAGAAAATCGATTGGGGAAGTGTAGTAGCTGCTTACATGGGCATCCCGCTTTTCCTTTTACTATGGCTTGGATATAAATTGATCAAGAAAACAAAAGTGGTGCCGCTTCAGGAATGTGAATTCGATTTTGCGGACCATGAAAAAAACAACTAAACGGATTGGTCTGATTAAAGTAAACCGGACAGCGTTATTTTTACGCTGTCCGGTTTTTTTGTACAAAATGGACAAAAGCTATCTTTTTTTACGAAAATGTTTGATATAATTGTGTTGATTTATGAAAATTTGGGGGAATAGTTGTGAAAATAAACAATAGCGAACGAGAAATACTAGAAATTCTTGAAAAAGATGCCCGCTTCACCGCAGCGGATATCAGCAAAATGACAGGCTTAAATGAAGAAAACGTGCAAGCTATGATTCATAAACTAGAAGAAGCGAGAGTGCTTGTTCATTACACGTCTCTTGTGGACTGGTCTAAAGTAGAAGGCGATCAGCGGGTAACAGCGATGATTGATGTTAAAGTAACCCCGAAACGAGGCGTCGGTTTTCATGAAACAGCCGATAGAATTAGCCGGTTCAGCGAAGTCAGTTCTGTATATTTAATGTCCGGGGCATATGACTTATCGGTCACTGTGGAAGGCAAGTCCATGAACGAGGTGGCCCGGTTTGTTTCTGAAAAGCTATCTGTGCTGGAAGAAGTCATTTCTACCACTACCCATTTTCAGCTGAAGAAATATAAACATGACGGCAGAATGTTTGAAGAAAAGCAAATAGACAGCAGAATCGTGGTGTCTCCGTAATGATAGAAACAAAAAGTTATATTGCTAAGTCGGTAGAATTAATGCGTCCTTCTGGCATCCGCAAATTTTTTGATCTGGCGGCCGGTATGGAAGGTGTGATTTCTCTTGGGGTGGGAGAGCCTGATTTTGTCACCTCGTGGTCTGCAAGAGAAGCGGCCATTTCATCGCTTGAGCGCGGATTAACTTCTTATACAGCAAATGCCGGGCTCCTGGAGTTGCGGGAGGCAATAGCGGATTATATAAGCAGCCGTTTCAGTGTTTCTTATGATGCAAAAGAAGAAATTATTTTAACAGTCGGAGCCAGTCAGGCGCTGGACTTGGCGTTGCGGGCGATTATTGACCCAGGTGACGAAGTGGTAGTCGTGGAGCCTTGCTTCGTTTCTTACGCGCCCCTGGTTGAATTGGCTGGAGGAAAAACAGTGACAATAGAAGCGACAAGTGACCAGCAATTTAAGCTGCAGGCGGATGCTCTCAGAGGGGCCATTACTTCAAAAACAAAAGCACTGCTGCTTTGTTCGCCCAACAACCCAACAGGAGCACAGCTTGATAAGGCGGATTTGGAGGCGATTGCGCAGATCGTCAAGCAACATGATTTGCTGGTGATTGCAGATGAAATTTATGCGGAGCTCGCTTACGATATCCCTCATACCTCAATTGCAAGCCTTGAAGGGATGAGAGAGCGGACTATTTTAATTAATGGCTTCTCTAAGGGATTTGCTATGACCGGATGGAGGCTCGGATTCATTTGCGCTCCAGTTGAATTGGCGGCAGCAATGCTTAAAATTCATCAATACGCTATGATGTGCGCCTCCACTCCTGCCCAATATGCTGCGCTTGAAGCATTGAAAACGGGAATGAAAGACGTAGAAGACATGAAAAAGGATTACCGGCGCCGGCGGAACTATATCGTTCAGTCATTTAATGATATGGGGCTTGACTGCCATACACCGGGAGGAGCATTTTATGTGTTTCCGTCCATCCAGAGCACCGGCTTAACATCAGAGAAGTTTGCTGAAGAATTGTTAAAGGCTGAAAGAGTCGCTGTTGTACCGGGTTCTGTCTTTGGAAGGAGCGGAGAAGGGTTTATTCGTTGTTCCTATGCTTCTTCGATGGAGCAATTGCAAGAAGCGGTTCGGCGGATTCAGCGCTTTATTAACCAATAAGAAAAGGCATACGACAGTTTGGATTAGCTCCTCTTATGAAAAGAGCTAATAAAGCAGGAGCATGCGCATCGCAGGCAAGTTGTAAATCAAACAGGCCGACCCAAAAATAACTTTTTGGGTCGGCTTTTTTTCTCACAAACAGGCTGATCAGAATGAAGACCGCCTCTTTCCGCGGTCCGCCCTCTTTATTTTGCAAATAAATTAGGGAGGGTTTTAAAGAAACAGGACGGTGGAAAAGAAAAGATAATGAAAAGAAGGAGGGGCCGGTATGAAAGTAATTGTGATCGGTGCAGGCAGCCAGGTTGGACAATTTGTGATTAAGTATTTACAAGAGGCAGGATACGAATCAGTTGCCATAGTGAATGAGAAAAATAAAGCTCCCGACATGAAAAAGCTCGGCGCACAAAAAGTGGAGGCAAACGGCCGACGCGATTTTACTTCTGCTTTTTCAGTGTGTGATGCGGTTATTTTTCTTTCCGATTCCAGTCCGAATGCCGGTCAAGGAAAAACCATTTTAGTCGATCACCGGGCAGTCATAGATGCTGTTCAAGCCGCAAAATCGAGCGGAATCCGTCGCTTCGTTATGATGAGTGCCGTGCGGGCGGGAGAGAGTTTAGAAGATAGAAGCGAAATGACTGGTGCTAAGGATATGCCCGACGAATTAATTCAAGAAGAAGCGATGAACTATACAGTTATTCGGCCAGCACGGATGACAGATAAGCCCGGAAAGGGAACGGTCACAATGAAAGACTCGCCCATGAATAACAATGACACGATCCCGCGTGAGGACGTAGCTGCTGTATTAGTAGCTATTCTTGAAAAGGAGGCTGTTTTTAATCGGATATTAGATGTAAGCAGCGGACCTATGCCTATTGATGATGCTATCCAAGCGCTTAACTAAATAAACCGGCGCTTAGGGAGAAGAAAAATAAAGGAGGGTTTTCCCATGAGCTTAACATCCTGGCTGATTCTCGTTCTTATTGCTTTTATCGTATTAGCCATTATCGTGCCAGCTTGTTTCTTTCTCTATATTTATATGAAGGATGACCGGCAGAAGCAGCATGCTGTGCTGCGGAACTTTCCAGTTATCGGGAAAGTTCGCTACTTTACTGAACATCTTGGCCCGGAATTGCGGCAATATTTATTTGAGGGAGACAATGAAGCAAAGCCTTTTTCAAGGAAGGAATATCAGGATATTGTAAAAGCCGGAAAATATAAAGAACGGCTGATTGGGTTCGGTTCGAAGCGGGACTTTAGTGAAGCTGGTTTTTATATACGCAATACGCTGTTTCCGAGGCAGCGAGAAGAAATGAGGGTGGACAATACTGAAAAGATAAAAACCCGTGTATACCGGATAGATTCAGATAATTTATTCACGAGGAAGGAGCATGGCGAGGAACAGCTCGCGGACCCTTATTATTTGAGGGAAGAAGATGCGGTCATCATTGGCAAGAACAGCTGTCGGCACCCCTTTAAAGTGAGAGGGCTGGTTGGCCAGTCAGGCATGAGCTACGGGGCACTGGGCGAAAAGGCAATTGCTGCTTTATCAAAGGGCCTTGGTCTTGCCGGCGGAACTTGGATGAACACCGGAGAAGGCGGATTGTCTGAATATCACCTCGAAGGAAACCCGGATATTATCATGCAGATCGGTCCTGATTTATTTGGGGTCCGCCAGCCAAGCGGTGAATTCTCATGGGAAGAATTTAAAAAGAAAAGTGAAATAAAAAATGTGAAAGCGTTTGAATTAAAGCTGGCCCAAGGAGCAAAAACGCGCGGCGGACATGTAGAGGGGGAAAAGGTAACAGAGAAAATTGCTGCTATCCGCCTTGTAGAACCTGGAAAAACGATTAACAGCCCAAACCGTTTTTATGAATTTGACGATGTTCCAACTATGTTTGATTTTGTTGATCAACTCCGTTCTGTTGGAGGCAAACCAGTCGGAATCAAAATCGTTGTCGGCGACCTTGATGCGTTAGAAAGAATGATTTCCTATATGAAAGAAAGCGGAAAGGGCCCCGATTTTATCACGGTGGACGGCGGAGAAGGCGGTACAGGCGCTACTTTTCAGGAGCTTGCGGATACAGTTGGGTTGCCGATCATGTCTGCTCTTCCCGTTCTTGATGAAATGCTGCAAAAGTATGAGGTTCGCGATAAAGTGAAAATCATCGCATCCGGAAAATTGATTACTCCTGATAAAATAGCGATTGCGTTGGCAATGGGAGCCGACCTTGTGAACATCGCCCGGGGGTTTATGATCAATGTCGGCTGCATTATGGCGCAAGTATGCCACACAAATACATGTCCGGTCGGCGTAGCAACAACCGATGAAAAACTTCAAGATGGCTTAGTGGTAGAGGAGAAGTGTTACCGGGTATGCAATTATGTCATATCGCTCCGCGAAGGGTTATATAATTTGGCCGCTGCTGCCGGTATTGAATCTCCGACGCAGTTTAAGCGGAAACACATTGTGTACAAAGACGAGCTTGGCCGGCTGTTGCCGCTTGAAGAAGTGATTATAGCCGCAGAACGGGCACAACGTGAAAAGCATGCATAAATAAAAGAGAGCACCTTTCTGGAGAGGGTGCTCTTTTGAGTGCCATTGGAGGGGGTGGTGTTCTGAAAACCTCTTCTTCCCCTTTAAGGATTCGATCGGTTGATTTCCAAACGGGCATCATTGTCCGGCTGTCTTAACTTTGTCTACTCTGCTGATTGGGATGGCAGACGCGAAGACTCCTGCGGGATCAGCGGGACAGGAGAGACTCAACAAGTGCTTTAGCGCGGAGGAGGCTCGCCGTCTGTTCCGCGAAAGCGAAGTGCCTGGAGTGGAAATCAACAGCCCCATCCACAAGCAAACTAAAAAAGACAGCCACATAGGCTGTCTTCTTCAATCAAGGGGAAAATAGGGAATGTTGCATAGTTTAATCGTTCCCTATTTTCAAGAATTTATGCGTGTTCCACACAAATAGTTGACGATCCTCTGGATAGCCGGGGCAGCTCAAACTTTGTCATCCGATAAACTAGATATCGTCTCTATGAGGATAAATGGTGAAAAGTGGCTATCTTTAGAAATTTATCAGCAAATATGATATAATTTCATGATGCGTAGATAATGAATTTAATATTTAGGAGTGTTTGGATGGGAAATCAGATCGAACAAGGACAGATTATTACAGGAAAAGTAACAGGCATTCAGCCTTATGGAGCGTTCATTGCATTGGACAACGGTACGCAGGGACTTGTCCATATTTCAGAAATTACTCATGGATTTGTAAAAGACATTCATGACTACCTCCAAGTGGGCGAAGAAGTAACAGTAAAGGTAATGTCTGTTAATAAAGATGAGGGGAAAATCAGTTTATCTATCCGGGCGACTCAAGAAGCGAAGCCATCAGCTGTGCAGCCAGTCCGCCGTTTGAAAATTGATGAAAACAATGAGGGATTTAATACGTTAAAGGATAAGCTGCAAGAATGGATTGATCAGTCCGGGGTAGGCAAGTAAGGGGATGTGTGAAGATAGACAAAGTCTATCTTCTTTTTTTGTGCATTTATAAAAATAGAGGTGTTCAAATAAGATTATCCGTGTATAATAAATTTAAAATATTTAGAAAATTGAAAGAGGTGATAAACAGTTATGAATGAGGAAGTTTAGCTCTGCGCCGGCGTGTCAGAAAAAGAATGATCAAAAAGGAGAGGGAAGAATGAAGGAAAACCACCTGAAAAATCAAGAGGACATCGAAGTGCCATTTTATTTAGCTATTATTCCTATGATTATTATGGTTGGAGTGATGGCCGTCACCATCATTAAGTTTGAAGGAAGTCCTCATGTTCCGCTCTTTGTGGGAGCAGGCGTGGCCGCATTTATCGCCTGGAAGCTGGGGTACAGGTGGGATGTAATTGAAGAAGGAGCATATAATGGCATTCGTCTCGCGCTGCCGGCTATTCTGATTATTATTATGGTTGGCATGACGATCGGTTCCTGGATCGGCGGCGGGATTGTAGCTACTATGATTTATTATGGTTTGAAAATAATTACGCCTTCGCTATTCCTCGTTTCTATTTGTGTGATTTGCGCCATTGTCTCCTTAGCTATAGGCAGTTCATGGTCAACTATGGGAACGATCGGCGTTGCCGGCATGGGCATCGGCATCAGCATGGGAATCCCTGCTCCGATGGTGGCTGGGGCAATTATTTCGGGCTCATACTTTGGCGATAAAATGTCTCCGTTGTCAGATACAACCAATCTGGCTGCCGGGATTACAGGGACGGATCTCTTCGCCCATATTAGGCATATGTTTTACACGACCATTCCTGGAATTGTACTAGCCCTGGCCGTTTACTTTTTCTTGGGACGGAAGTTTGCGGGAGCTTCAATCAATGCGGAAGAAATCAATGGAGTTTTGAAAGCGCTTCAAGAGAATTTTGTGATTTCTCCCTGGCTGCTTCTTGTGCCGCTTGCTGTCATTTTATTAGTCGTGAAAAAGGTGCCGGCAGTCCCGGCGCTTGGAGCTGGAATCTTTCTCGGCTGGGTGTGCCATGCTTTCGTGCAAGGAAGCCCTTTAGCAGAAGCGGTCAACACGCTTCACGATGGTTTTGCGATCGAAACAGGCAATAAACTCGTTGATGACTTGTTTAATCGCGGCGGAATTGGAGATATGATGTATACAGTGTCGCTGGCTATCATCGCAATGACGTTCGGCGGTATTATGGAACGGACAGGCATGCTGAAAGCGATCGTGGGACAAATCTTAAAATTTGCCCGTTCAGCAGGAAGCCTAATTGCCGCCACCATTGCATCTGCCTTTTTTACAAATGCAACCGCTTCCGAGCAATATGTGTCCATTCTTTTGCCGGGACGTATGTATGCAAATGCTTACCGCGAAAAGAAGCTGCATTCTAAAAATTTATCGAGAGCACTTGAAGATGGGGGGACCATCACGTCAGCACTCGTTCCTTGGAATACATGCGGAGTCTTTATACTGGCTACACTCTCGGTTCACCCGTTTGCTTACGCGCCATATGCCATCATGAATTACTCTGTGCCTATTATCGCTATGATTATGGCTTTTCTTGGATGGAAGGTAGAGTTCATGACAGAAGAGCAAGTCAAGGAGCTGGAAGAAAAAGAAGCGCGGCAAACAGGAACTGCTTAAAGCAAGATAGTATTTTATTATAGAAAAAAGCTCGCAAAGAGAGGGAGGAATCCTCCGCTCATTGCGAGCTTTTTGCTTATTTAGTTCGTTTAGGCCGTTATGTCTGAACACTTAGAAGAAAGAATGCTGGATTTGCTTTTTTATTTACACAAAGCAATCAGCACGGCGTATGGATCATGTTTTTCAAAGAAATCGCTGGTATTATACTTTGCCGATGTTGTATTTTCGAATGCGATATTGCAGGTTTTGCCGGCTCATGCCCAGCGCCTTTGCTGTTTTGGTTATGTTGAAGTCATGATGTTGAAGCGCTTTCGTAATATAGTAGGTTTCTGCTTCTTGAATGTAGTCATCAAGGGGCAAAATCGCTTTATCCGATTGGTATAAAAATCCTTCTGCTTTTTCTAAATCGTTGGACAATCCGCAATTAACTGACTTGTTGCGAAATTGAATGGGCAGATGATCAAAAGAAATGGTTTCTTCATGATCCATTAAATTCATAGCTCCTTCAATGACATGTTCCAGTTCGCGAATGTTTCCCGGCCATTCATATTGCTGAAAATAGTTTTTTACTTCCTCATCAACAGAGAGTACATCCATACCAAATAAATGATTGTATTTGTCAATGAAAGCGGACGTAAGCAACTCAATGTCATCTTTCCGTTCACGCAATGGAGGGATGAAGATGGAAACGGCGCTTAAACGGTAATATAAATCTTTTCTTAAATTCCCCGCGGCAATGGCATCAATTGGATCTTCGCTAATCGTAGCGAGAATACGGACATCAACAAAGATATCTGTATTTCCGCCTTCCCGGCGCACCTTCTTTTCTTGAATGACCTTTAATAATTTTGTTTGCAGAGCCGGACTTAAAGAATCAATTTCATCGAACAGGATGGTTCCTCCGTCAGCTTGTTCAAACAAACCTGGCCGGCCTTCTGCGTCTGGCTGTTCTTCAATTCCAAAAAGCAAAGTTTCCATTAAGGTATCTGGAAGTGCCGCACAGTTTTGGGAAAAGAAAGCTTGCTCGGACCGCGGACTGTCATGATGGATGCTGCGGGCGAATAACTCTTTTCCAGTTCCAATTTCGCCAATAATGAGAACGGAGGAAGCTGTGCGGGCGGCCCGCTTGCCTGTTTCGATGGCTTCTTTCAGCAGAGGGCTTTGTCCGAGGATTTGATCAAAGGTATAGCGGATCTCATCTTTTTTACTCATATTTTCGTGTATCATTTTTTCCAGTTTTGTGACATCTTTGGCGATTTCCATGGCACCTATAACTGTTCCGTTCTCTGTAATCGGGAAGGTGTGATTGATCGTTGTAATTTCTTGTCCCTTGTTGTTAAAGTACGTCTGTTTGACATTTTGGATGCTTTCTCTTGATTTCAGTACTTGAAGCAAGGTACTTTCCTCAGCAGCGCCAAAATCGAAAACGTCCATTAAGTTTTTATCAAGAACATCTTCAATGCCCATTCCCTCAATTTCCCGCATTTTTTTATTGTAAATAACTGTTCTTTCGTTAGAGTCAATAACGTGAATCCCCAGGTCGATCTTTTCTAGGATCTCTTCATACATTATTAACAGCGATTCTAAAGTTTTTGCATTCATAGAATCCCCCTCTTTAAAATATATTTCTATTTTAAGAAAAAACACTTGAAAAAAGCAATGATATTTTGCATTATAATAAGTGTAAGGGTTTTATTGGTGCAAATTTTTTTTGCGCATAAAACTTATTCAGTCACATAAAATCGATTTTTTTTGATCATCTTAAAGGAGGAAGGACATTGATTCCATATAAGCATGAACCATTTACTGACTTTTCAAAACCAGAGAACAAGAAAGCATTTGAAGAAGCTCTTCAACTGGTAGAAAGCTACCTT
>NZ_MWMM01000018.1:0-47044 GCF_002189605.1 Pseudobacillus badius | reverse complement strand
TGGACGGCATTTAATTTAGTTTGTAATGAATATTTGGTCATAGAAAAACTGCACCTCCAATTGTTAGCTGTGTCTAACAATTGGGGTGCAGTTCAGAAACAGGCGGTTGTTTTTTGTTTTTAAAAAAGTAATTAATTTGGAAATTGGAGTTATTATTTGAAAAAGTGATATGATTTATAAAGACATATATAACTAGACAGTGAATAAAGACCAAAATTTCAGTTACAGGGGTGGAAGGGATATGAGGAGTATTGACTCCCAGCTTTATAAGTATTTAATAGATCATTTAACTGTGATTACAGATGAATGGCTCGCTGCGAGAGAGAAAAAAAGCGGGTCTGTCTATTCAGCAGATGCTGACCAGTCGATTGAACAATTGCTGCGGAAGCAAAACCGTTTAACGAATCTTACCGTTGCCAGCAGCCTTTTAGAAGAACAAGATACATTTGAAAAGCAAAAGAAGCAATGGGCGTTGGAAGTGGCAGAGAGCAGAGTGGCCAGCAATACGCCTATTCATGAAGTACAGGATGCCCTGCGCGCAGCAAGAGAAGCCTATTGGCATTTTGTAGAGAAGTTTGTGAAGTTAAATAAGAGCAAAGTGACTCATGAAGATATTCTAAAATGGGGAGTTGTCATTCACAAGGCGTTTGATGAGCTGAATATTAAATTTTCCGAGATGTATTTCGATATTATGATGAGCCGGCTTTCAGCCCAGCAAAGTCTTATTGAGGAGCTTGGTTCTCCTGTTATTCCCATCACCTCTTCCAAAGGTATCCTGCCCCTGGTTGGCGATATTGATACGATGCGCGCCAAAAGCATTTTGGAACAAATACCAAAGAAGTGTGTCGAAGCGGGAATTTCCCATTTATTCATCGATTTATCCGGCGTATCGATTATCGATACAATGGTGGCCCAGCAAATTTTTCAAATTATTCAAGTGTTGAACTTATTAGGTATCAAATCCACAATGACGGGCATTCGGCCGGAGATTGCCCAGACAGCGGTGCAATTAGGCATTGATTTCTCCGAGATAGAGTCCTTCAGTTCCTTGCAGCAAATACTTGGCAAGTATTCTCCGGAAGAGTTTGCTGAATGATGAATGGTTGAAAAAGTACTGGGCCCACTTGCGGTAATGAGCAATAAGGGAGCCTGCTTATTTTTTTATTGGGCAATGAAGGGGGAGTAAAGTGTTGATAGCTGGACAAACAGACATGCAAAGGATGGACCGATATACGATGGAGCAGCTTGGACTGCCCGGTGTCGTTTTAATGGAAAATGCCGGCGCAAAAGTAGTGGAAGAGCTCCTCGCCGCCTCTGCTAGTAAACAGCCGAAGGTAATTGTGCTGGCCGGAGGAGGGAACAATGGCGGAGACGGCTTTGTTGTTGCTCGCAGGCTGTGCGACTTAGGGGTGAAAACGCTTCTTTGCCTGCTTGTTGCCCCGGAACGGGTTAGCGGCGATGCTAAAGTTCACTTGGATGTCTACATAAAGCGAGAGCTGCCGATTTTTTATTTTTGCGAGCAGAAAAGGGAAGAGCTTTATAACTATCTGGAGCGGGCCGATATTATCGTCGATGCGCTGCTTGGAACAGGTATAAACGGGCCGGTCAGAGAGCCTTTTCGCCAAGTGATTTCTATGATCAATGAACAGGCGGGCAAGAAGCTGATTTTGTCTGCAGACATTCCTTCCGGTTTAAATAGCGATAGCGGGAAAGCGGAAGGAATAGCTGTTCAAGCCTCAAAGACAGTCAGTTTCGTGTTTCCTAAACGCGGCTTTTTCTTGCAGGACGGTCCCAGCTATATCGGGGAGTGGAAAGCGGTCGATATTTCTGTCCCTCCTTCAGCTGCGGCAGCTCTCGGCCTTTCACTGCCGCAGCTGATAACGGAGCAGCTCGCTAAAGAAGCTGTGCCGGCACGTCCGCCGCATGGCCATAAGGGCACATTTGGACATGTTCTTGTAGCCGGAGGGTCCCGCCAGTATGTAGGCGCTCCCATTTTTTCAGCGAAATCCGCTCTGCATAGCGGAGCAGGTCTGGTTACCATGGCTGTGCCGGAGAGTATTTACCCGCTGATTACGGCCCAGCATCCGGAAGTGTTGTTTTTGCCATTGACAGAAAAAGAGGGACGCTTTTCTGAGCAAGCAGTCAGCGAATTAGCTCCGAGTCTTCATAAATTTGACAGCGTGGCCGTCGGTCCTGGAATGAGCCGATTTGCCGGCGGCGATAAATGGATGAAAGGCCTTCTGGATTCCTTGCACGGCCAGCCGGTTGTCATGGATGCGGATGCGTTATATTTGATTAAAGACGAACTGGAAATGTTGCACCAATATGAGGGAGAGGTTATTTTGACGCCTCATCCCGGAGAAATGGCTGCTTTACTGAAGAAAACGGTGCAAGAGGTAGAGGAAGACCG
The DNA here is from genome assembly GCF_002189605.1 of Pseudobacillus badius. Classification (NCBI taxonomy): domain Bacteria; kingdom Bacillati; phylum Bacillota; class Bacilli; order Caryophanales; family Bacillaceae; genus Pseudobacillus; species Pseudobacillus badius. The sequence continues at coordinate 44,634 of NZ_MWMM01000018.1, read as the reverse complement.
ATTGACGATCTCTAGAGATTTTGCTAAAGAGCATCAGATTTATGTATTGCTGAAAGGGCACCGCTCAGTGGTGGCTACACCAAGCGGAGAAGTGTATGTCAATCCGCATGGCAATAGTTCGCTTGGAAAAGGCGGAAGCGGCGATGTGCTGACAGGAATGATTGCTTCTTTTCTAGCCCAAGGAGCCCAGCCGGTCGCTGCCCTTATTGCGGCCAGTTATTTGCATGCCAGAGCGGGCGAGGAGAGGGCTGCCTTCTTATCTCATTATGGTGTTATGCCTTTTGATATTATCGCGGGGGTGTGCCATCTTCTGCAGGAGATGGAAAAGTGAAAACAGCAGAAATGAAGAAAGGTGTCCCAAAGTGAAATTTCGGAACACCTTTCTTTTGCTTAACAAAATGTATCGGAGGATTTCGGGTTTTTCAACCCGAAGAGAGGGCGGATAAATAAAGCTGCGTAAGTACCCAGCATAGCCATAACCATCCATACCCAGCCGTGAAGGCTGAAGGAGGCGATTCCGCCGAAATAGGCTCCGATATTACAACCGAAAGAGAGACGGGCGCCATAGCCCATTAATAGCCCGCCAATAATAGCAGCTGCTGCCACTTTCGGCTGAATTTTTTTCGGCTTGAATGTCCCCTGAAACGCCGCAGAAATAAAAGCCCCTAAAATAATTCCAAAGTTCATGACACTTGTAGAATCTGCCAAAACAGTTTGTGTAAGAGCCTCCCCGTTAGCACCCGAGAAAAAGCCCCAGCTTGATACGTCTATACCCATAGCCATAAGCGCTTTCCCGCCCCAAAGAGCAAAGGCGGAAGTAATGCCCCACGGATTTCCTCTAACAGTTAATGTTAATGCGTTTAACAAGGCCAGCACAACAGCGGCGGTGATTAACGGCCAAGAGCCCCGGAATACTTTCTTCCAGCCGGCAGTAGTCGGCAGGGGTTTCATCATTGGCGGGTTTTTCTTCCTGGCAATTTGCACGGTTATCCAATAAATTGCGGCAAAAAGAATCAATTGAACAATGAGCGCGCCGAAGTAGCCAAGCCCTGTTGATTCAGCTAAAGAAATCGGCGGAAGAGATGGCGTCTCTTCCATCCAGAATGTAAAGTGGTAAGCGCCAAGAACAGATCCGGCAATAAAAGCAAGAAGCGTTAAAACCATTGAAGATGCCCCGCCGCCTACCTGATATAACGTTCCTGAAGCACAGCCATTACCAAGCTGCATTCCAATTCCGAAGATAAATGAACCAAAAATCAAGCTTGTGCCTACTGGAGAGACATAGCCGGCGGGAGTGACACCCGTGAAGCTGAAGCCTGTACCCAGTATAAGCGCAAATAACGCCGAAGCCATAGCTAACATAATCATGTGTGCCTGCAGTCCTTGAACGTTGCCGACAGACATTAGCCGGCGGAAGGCAGAGGTAAAGCCGAACCGGGCATACAGCAGCGTCACTCCTAAGGCAAGCCCAATGGTGAATAAAACGCCTTGAGTCCAATTAGCCGTTTGAACAATAGCGGCAAAAAGAAGAATAGCTATAATAATCCCGGCAGCAGCCTGTGGCTTTTGCATTGGATTCAGCCGGGTAACAACCGTTGTAGAACGATAACCTCGGCTCGCCGGTGTTGATAAAGTTGTTTGCGGCAATTAAAACACCTCTTATCCTATTAAAATAGTTGGTATTATTATTTATCATACCTCTTTTTGATGAAAAAATAAAGCGCTATGTGCAAGAAAGAGAGGAAGCTGGCCAGAGCCTGATATCTGCAAAAGAGTATTCCGGTTAAATAAGGCATAAAAAAAGACCGCTGGAAAGCCAGCGATCTCAAATGGTCGGCAGCTGTGCATTTTTCCTGCGGACCGTTCTGCCAGTCTCTTTATCATCGATTACTTGCTTTATTGCTTCCACTTGCACACGTCCAGAGAAAAATACAGCTCCGCCTCCCATATCCGCTAGCCGGTCAGGAGTGAGGGAATTGACCAGACGTTTTTCGCCCGGCTCATCTGACCAAAGCCCTTGGCTCACCACTACGCCCGGAAGAACATGGTCGCCTACGACAGCGGTTAATTGACACTCTCCGCGATGATTCCAGAGGCGGACTGTAGTGCCGTTTTCGACGCCTAAACGGCCGGCATCTTCGTGATTGATAAATAGCTTCGGTGCTTTTTCGAGCTTTCTATGTTTCTCGTTATGAGAAAATGTAGAGTTTAAAAAGTTATGGTTCGGTCCGGGCACAAACAGGAATGGGAAATCCTTCTCTTCTGCTAATGGCATGTGCGTCGGCAGCGCTGGATGACCATCTATTTTCATTTTTTCGGAATACAGCTCAATTTTGCCGCTCGGCGTTTTTAAGCTGTTAAGCGGTACACGTGTATTGGTCGCCTTGACAAAGCGCTTGTTTGTAAGCTCTTCGTATGTGATGACAGGGAAGTGGGGATTGTCTTTATGATTGATAGCTTGTTCGATTAATTGCTCATCTGTATCTTTCAATGCTTGTTCTTCAAAGCCCATAGCCTGCGCCAGCAGACGGAAGACATCAGGATTCGATTTACTTTCTCCGTAAGGCGGAATGACAGGCTCTTGGAGCTGGAGATAGTTATGCCAATAAGATGTATATAAATCTGTATTTTCAAAGGCGGAGGTAGCCGGAAGAACAATATCGGCAAACCGGGCTGTTTCGGTTAAGAACAGATCATGTACAACTGTAAATAAATCTTCCCGTGCTAAGCCCGCTCTCACTTTATTAGAATCCGGCGCTACAACAGCAGGATTCGTATTATAGACAAACAATGAACGGATGGGCGGCTCCAGCTCAAGCAAGGCCTTTCCTAGATGATTCATGTTGATGATCCTTGTCGGCTGCGCCAACAGCTCCGGCCGCTGCAGAGCCCTCGTGTTATAAGCTAAATAACCGGAATTAGATTTAAGGGCGCCGCCGCCTTTTTTTCGCCATTGGCCTGTCAAGGCGGGCAAGCAAGCGATGGTGCGGACAATCATCCCGCCATTGTCGTGGTGCTGCAGGCCGTTTCCGATGCGGATCATGGAAGGGGAGGCTGTTCCATACAAACGAGCCAGCTTGTATATGTCTTCAACAGGGACACCGGTTAAAGCAGAAACGCTCTGAGGCTCGTAAGCTTCCACCTGCTCTTCCAGCTCCTTGAAGCCGACTGTATATTCTTTCAGAAATGACTGATCGACAAGCTTTTCTTTATAGAGAATGTGCATAACACCAAGAGCAAGAGCGCCATCTGTGCCGGGAAGAATGGGGATAAACCAATCGGCCATTCGTCCAGTCTGGTTTTTGTGAACATCAATGACAACGATTTTTGCTCCGTTTTTCCGTGCTTTTTGAGCAATCATCATTTGATGCATATTTGTGCTGACAGCATTGATGCCCCAGAGGATAAATAGCTTGGTTTCCGACATTTCTTCAGGGTCTGTCCCAAAGCTTCCGCCCATCGTATAGCTGAAGCCGACTGAGCCGGCAACAGAACAAATGGTTTGATCAAGCCGGCTGGCCCCGAGGCGATGAAAAAAGCGCCGGTCCATTCCTTCCGCGCTCAGCTTTCCCATGTTCCCATAAAAGCTGTACGGGAGGATGGATTCGGCCCCTTCCTCTGCCATTAGTTTTTTCCAGCGGGAGGAAATAGTTTCGATCGCTTCGTCCCAGCTGATCGGAGCGAATGCTCCTTCGCCTTTTTGGCCGATTCGCTTTAACGGTGTTTTGATTCTTTTATGGTCATATAAGCGTTCGCTCATATTTCTCACCTTGTTGCAAATGCTTCCTTGCGTTACGGGGTGGTCAGGATCGCCTTCGATCTGAACAATTTTCCCGTCTTTTTTGTGTACAAGCAGCCCGCACTGATCCGGACAGTCAAGTGAACAAACTGAAGGCACTGTTCCATTTTGGATATTAATATATGATTGCATGTTCAGCATCCTCTCCTCACAAAAATTGCTTCACCGCTTTTATCATAGCAAATAAATAGTAAGAACGTTCGGAAAATATTTCTATCTTCTGCTCGCTAACCGTCTGGCTTTCAGTAGTTTCCAAATAATGGATAAAGAAAAAACTATTGACACTTTCCGCAGGGCGTGTCATAATCCTAGTAAATTTATATGAATCTGAAAATAGTGAATAAACTCTTATCAAGAGCAGGTGGAGGGATGAGCCCTATGAAGCCCGGCAACCGACTTACATGTAAGCACGGTGCTAATTCTCACAGCAGCAATGCTGAAAGATAAGAAGTTGTTTTTTCGAAAACCTCTTCTTATTTGTGAAGAGGTTTTTTATTTTCTCTCTAGCAGAAAGCTCCAGCTATATAGTAAAAAGAAAGAAGTGATGCCACCTTGAGAAAGCCCGTCATCTTTTGCGACTTTGATGGTACAGTGACGAAGAAAGACAATATCATTAGCATTATGAAGAAGTTTGCTCCGCCCGAGTGGGAGAAGTGGAAAGAAGGGGTGCTTTCCCAATCGGTCAGCATTCAGGAAGGCGTTGGAAATATGTTTGCTCTCCTGCCTTCTTCTCTCCGCCAGGAAATGGTTGATTTTGTTTTAGAAACAGCGGAAGTGAGAGAGGGATTCGGAGAGTTTGTGCGCTACACAGAAAAGCAAGAGATTCCTCTTTATATTGTCAGCGGCGGCATTGACTTTTTTGTGAAGCCGTTGCTTGAACCTTTTCACTCCATTGCGGGAGTATATTGCAACGAAGCGGATTTCAGCGGAGAACATATTCGCATTCTTTGGCCGCATGGCTGCGATCAAGCATGCCCGAGCCAAAACTGCGGCTGCTGTAAACCAGCCCTTATCCGCCGTACCGCCAGCCAGGGAGAGCATACGGTTGTAATCGGTGATTCCGTTACCGATTTGCAAGCAGCAAAAATAGCCGATTCGGTAATGGCCAGAGATTATTTATCTGAAAAGTGCACAGAACTGTCGATCCCTTTTCAGCCGTTTGATACGTTTTATGATTGTATCGATCGTTTGGAAAAACTGAAGCAGAATATAAGATAACAATTCCGAATATTGCCAATAATCGAAGGAGGTTCGTCATGACAACAATTAAAATCCAAGAAACTAATGAAATCATTGATAACCAGGAAGAGGTCGTTTCATTTTTGCAGCAGCAGGACGTTATTTATGAGCATTGGGACATTTCAAAACTTCCTGTTCACTTACAAGAGAAGTATGTGTTAAGTGATGAGGAAAAAAAGGAAATTTTAACCGCTTTTGAAGCGGAAATTAAAGATATTGCTGAGAGGCGAGGCTATCAAGCATGGGATGTGATTTCATTAGCCGATCACACGCCTAATCTAGAAGAGCTATTAACAAACTTCCAGCGTGAGCATCACCATACAGATGATGAAGTGCGCTTTATTGCAAGCGGCCATGGCGTCTTCGTTATTCAAGGCAAGGACGGCCGGTTTTTTGAGGTACACCTCAACCCTGGGGATCTTATTTCGGTTCCAGAAAGCGTCCGTCATTATTTTACATTGTCTGATGACCGCAAAGTGGTTGCTGTCCGGATTTTTGTCACTGAAGAGGGCTGGGTGCCGGTTTACTAAAAGAGCAGTGCCCGTCCAGCTTTAACGGCAGTCTGTGCAAATAGGCGAAAGGCAGATGGAGATTGACCAAATGGCAGAGGAGGACATTTTATGGGAGTAACAGCGACTTATCTGTTTCCGGCACATCCCGATCAGGAAAAGAGAGCGGAGCAATATGCTTTGGGCCTCACCGTCGGTTCCTGGACAGATATCCCGCATCTTGAGCGGCAGCAGCTGCAGAAAAATAAAGGAGAGGTTGTATCGGTAGAAAAGGGTGAAAAGAAGGATACGGTAAAAATCCATTATCCATCCGCCAATTTTTCTGCGGATCTTCCGGCAATCTTAACGACCGTTTATGGGAAGCTTTCTTTTTTCGAAGGTCATGAGCTGATTGATTTAACCTTTGATGAGGAACTGCTTCGGCAATTTCCCGGTCCGCGCTTTGGCGTGGAAGGTGTGAGGGAGCAGTTGAGCCTTTATGACCGTCCGTTGCTGATGGCTATTTTTAAGGGTGTGATAGGAAGGGATTTGTCCTTTTTCTCTGCTCAGTTGGAGGATTTGCTGGCAGGGGGCATTGATTTAATCAAGGATGACGAAATTCTTTTTGAAAACGAGCTGACACCTTTTGAGAAGAGAATCATCGCGGCCAAAGATATTATTAGACGCCATTATGAACATACAGGGCAAAAGGCTTTATATGCAGTGAATGTATCTGGGAGATCAAACGAGCTGCATGCGAAGGCCGAACGGGCGCAAGAGCTTGGCGCGAATGCTTTATTATTCAACGTTCACGCCTATGGCTTGGATACGCTGCAAGCGCTGCGCGAGAATGACAATATTCGCTTGCCGATTATGGCCCATTCGGCTTTATCGGGTGTACTGGCTGGACAGCCGGGCGGCTATTCTTATTCGTTGCTAGTGGGAAAACTGACACGCATGACAGGCGGGGACTTTTCGCTGTTTCCAAGCCCATATGGCAATGTAGCTATCCCATCTGCGGATGCCTTGGCGATTGGCCGCGCACTAACAGAAGAAAGTTATTTTCAGCAAGCCTTTTCTGTGCCTTCAGCAGGGATTCATCCAGGAATGGTGCCGCAGCTGTTGAAGGATTTTGGCAGCGAAAGTTTGGTGATCAACGCAGGAGGCGGGGTATTTGGGCATCCGGACGGACCGATCAACGGTGCGCAGGCTTTCCGGGCAGCTATTCATGCCGGTGTGAGAAATATTTCTTTGCCGGAAGCGGCTGAAATGTCTGAACCCTTAAAGAGAGCGATCGACCAATGGGGAATTGTAACGACTTCATAAAGCGGTTGTTTAGGCTGTCCAACAAGCGGGCGTTTGCCCGTCGTTTCAAAGTTATTTCATTTTTCACGCTTTTTTATAAAAAAGCTATTGACAGTCTAGAAAGATAGTGAAATAATCCTAGTTAACTTATAAGAATGATTAACTTAATAATGCGACCTTATCAAGAGCAGGTGGAGGGATGAGCCCTATGAAGCCCGGCAACCGACTTACATGTAAGCACGGTGCTAATTCTCACAGCAGCAATGCTGAAAGATAAGAAGTTGTTTTTTCGAAAACCTCTTCTTATCGAAGAGGTTTTTTGTATAGAAAGGCAGGTTGATGCAAAATGAGCATATTTATCACCCGTATTCATGAACTGGCAGAAATAAAAGCCGAGCTGGCTGAACGAGACTGGTTTATGGGCACTAGCGGCAATTTATCTATAAAGATTCAGAATAATCCGCTCCAGTTCCTTGTGACAGCCAGCGGAAAAGACAAGCGGAAGAGCACGAATGAAGATTTTTTGATTGTTGACAAAGACGGCAGGCCCGTCGGTGAAACCAATGTAAAGCCTTCAGCGGAAACGCTTCTTCATTGCGAAATCTATGAGCGATCAAACGCAGGCTGCAGCCTTCACGTTCATACGGTAGCTAATAATGTGGTCTCCGAGCTGTATGGCGATGAAGGAAAAGTAGTATTTAAAGGGCAGGAACTGATTAAAGCATTTGGCCGTTGGGAAGAAGACGCGGAGTGGGAAGTGCCGATCATTGATAACTATGCTGAGATTCCCAGGCTGGCAGCTGCGCTGGCCCCATATGTAAAGGCTGATCAAGGAGCGGTTCTGATCCGCAGCCATGGGATTACCGTCTGGGGAAAGGATGGCTTCGAGGCTAAAAAAGTACTTGAAGCATGTGAATTTCTATTTGAGTACCATCTGGCTCTTTTGCAAGCAAAGGCAAACTTACAGGCGATTAAGCAACTATAACACGCATTTATGATAAGGAATGGCGGGAAGGAATTTGCTTCAAAGAATGGAGCATACAGGAATGACGGTAAAGGATTTAGAGAGGTCGGTTTCCAGCTTCTAGGGCGCCTCGATCACCCAAATGGCAGCATAAAGATGGCTTTCATCGGAACAGAGGACAAAAACAGGACGAAAATTGAGCTGCTGGAAGGCTATCATGATTCACTGCCGGCAGAAGGAAAAGTACACCATTTAGCGTTAAAGGCGGAGAATGTAGAGGAAGAGACAGCAAGGCTGAAGGACGCTGGTGCCCGCTTCATTGAAACGGAAAGTACAGAGCTGCCGAACGGCGCCCGTTACCTATTCTTTGAAGGGCCGGACGGGAATAGCTCGAATTATTTGAAATCAATTAATTTACAGAAAATATTCAGGGGGAGTTTAGATGAGAAAATTATTTAAAAAGCTGGCTGTGTCCGGTTTAACCTTCACACTATTGTTGACCGGCTGTTCAGCGGGTGAAGAAGGAGCTTCATCATCCAGTGGAAAGACGCCGGGGAAAATTGAAAATGTACCCGAACGATTCGCAAACGGGGAAGAAGTGAAAGTAAAAGTAATCCGCAAAATTGGCGGTGATGACCATACCGCCCAGTTTTTAGCCGGAGCAAAAAAAGAGGGCGAGGAGCTCGGTTTTAAAGTGGATATTTTCACGGCCAACGGCGATACAGCAAAATTCCATGATGCCATTGCACAAGCGGCGAATCAGGATTACGACGGAGTGGTTATTTCCCACGGGGATGACGCCGCAACAGCAGATGCTGTGAAAAAGTTAACGGAGAAAGGAAAAAGCGTGGTCGCGTTTGACTCTATTGAAAAGTTAAAAGAAGTAGAGGGTGTCACGTTGACTTCCCAGGATGACAAAGCGTTAGCTGCCCTGAGCTTGGATCAGCTGGTGAAGGATTTCAATGGAAAAGCCAATATTGCTTATCTGTGGGTCGATGGCTTTCCGCCAATGGTTCGCCGGAATGCTGTATATGAAGAGACATTAAAGAAGAACCCGGGCATTAAAGAGGTAGAAAGATTTGGCGTAGCCGCAGCCGATACATCTGTACAGACCCAAAACGCTGTTCAGGCAATGCTGAAAAAATATCCGAAAGGAAAATTAGATGCCATTTATGCCACATGGGATGCCTTTGCCATTGGCGCAGCCCGCGCCATTAAAGAAGCGGGACGGGAAGAAGTGAAAATTTACGGAATTGACGTTTCCAATGCAGATTTGCAGCTTATACAGGAAAAAGGAAGTTCGTGGAAGTATACAGCAGCCGTCGATCCGGCGCTTATTGGCAAGATTGATATGAGAATCCTCGCCAAGAAATTGGCAGGGGAGGAGACTCCGCAAGAATACGCTTTAGACGCCAGTTTAATTTCCCAAAAAGAATTAGCTTCATCGAAAGAACCGGTAAATATGGAAAGCTTAAAGAGCGTCATTCCAAACTGGGGAAAATCGGACGCGTTTGAAGAAGAGTGGATGAAAACACTGAAAGAACACTATTAAGAAAGGCGGCATTCGCTGATTTGGCAGCGGATGCGTCCGCTTTACTTAATGGCCATCCCCATTTTAGATGAAGGGAACGAGCACAATGATTGAAATGAGAAACATCTCGATTGATTTCCCGGGGGTAGCGGCTTTGAAAAATGTGAATTTCCATGTGGAAAAAGGAACAATTCATGCTTTGATCGGTGCCAATGGAGCGGGAAAATCTACATTGATGAAGGTGCTATCCGGAGCTTATGGCCATTACCGGGGCGAGATTTATTTTCATGGCGAACAAGCAGCCATTCGTTCGCCGAAAGACGCCAAGCAATTCGGTGTGCAAATGGTGTATCAGGAGGTTGATACGGCGCTCATTCCTCATTTAACCGTTGGCGAAAATATTATGCTGGAGCAAATGATTCATGGAATGGGCAAAAAACAGCTGATTCATTGGAAGCAACTTCATAAGCAGGCAGCGGATGTGCTGGCCAATCTGAATGTAGTGATCTCTACCCATAAGCGGGTGGATGAGCTGACCCTCGCAGAAAAGCAAATGGTGCTCATCGCAAGGGCAATTTCCGATCAATGCAGCTGTTTAATATTAGATGAGCCTACGGCGCCGTTAAGTCAGACGGAAACGGAAGAGTTATTCCGGTTAATCCGGCTTTTAAAGGACAAGGAAGTCGCTATTATTTTTATTTCCCACCGGCTGCCGGAGTTGTTTGCTATTTGTGAGGAAATAGCCGTGATGAGAAACGGAGAGCTGGTCATGAAAGAAAAGACCGCTTTGACTTCCCCGGATGATGTCATTGAACAAATGCTTGGAAAAACGTTAGATGAACAATATCCTTCCCGCCAGCCTTCAACCGGGGAAACGATTCTTGAAGTGAAGAATCTATCGGATGATAACATGGTCAAAAACTTGAACATTGAAGTGAGGAAGGGAGAAATTATCGGCATTGCCGGCCTCGTCGGCGCAGGAAAAACAGAAATTTGCCAGGCTTTATTCGGTGCATCTCTTCAGACGTCAGGCACTATTTTCATCCGGGGCCAGAAAGTAAACATTGCTTCCCCGGCGGATGCTGTGCGGTATGGAATGGTTCTCGTGCCTGAAGAAAGACGGAAAGAGGGAATGATCATTTCCGAGTCGGTTGCCACGAATTTAACGGTTTCTGCCATGAGCCGATTTTCTAAGCTTTTCAGTTTTATTGATTTTAAGAAAGAGAAGCGTGCGGCGGAAGACATGATTCAGCGATTGGGCATTGTGACGCCGTCCGCAGAAGCGAAGGTGGCAAATTTATCGGGGGGAAACCAGCAAAAGGTGGTCATTGGCAAATGGCTGCTGGGTGAAGCTGATATTTACATTTTTGATGAGCCGACTAAAGGGGTCGATGTCGGAGCGAAGCGGGAGATTTTTGGGTTGATCACTGAGCTTGCTAAGCAAGGAAAGGGAGTAATCTACGCCTCAAGCGAGCTGGCCGATATTCTGGGCATGACAGATCGGGTCTATGTAGTCTATGACGGCGAGGCTGTGAAAGAGGTGCCAACCAGCTCAACAAGCGAAGCAGAAATTTTGTATTACTCAACAGGAGGAAAGTAAATGGCGACAGAACAAATAGCCACAGTGAAAAAACAACCGGTCAAAAAATCTTTTCAGCTGTTCAGCTGGTTTTATAAGTACGGCACTCTGCTGACAATCGGTCTGTTAATCGCTGTTTTTACGTGGGCAAACCCCGCCTTTATCGAAGGCGAAAATATCATTAATATTTTACGGTCAATTTCTATTGTTACGATCATTGCTATCGGTGTAACGATCTCTCTGGCGATTAATGGATTTGATCTGTCTGTAGGATCGACTGCTTCGTTGGCAAATGCACTTGTTATCTCGATGTTTGTCTGGTACTCCCAAAATCTATTTGTCGCTTTGATTGCTGCGTTAGCTGCCGCGATCGCAGTAGGGGCAATCAACGCTTTATTGATTGTGAAGTTTAAAATTCCGGATATGCTTACAACTTTAGCGATGATGTTTATTATTCAAGGAGCCGCTTTGACTTATACGAAAGGGGCGACGATTACTCAAAACATGGTGATGCCGGACGGCTCCTTTGCCGCAGGAACCATTAGCCCGATATTTGAAAAAATCGGCCAGGTTCCCTGGATTATTTTCGTAATGGTCGCAGCAGTTGTTCTTGTTCACATCTTTTTGTCATATACCAAGCACGGAAGGTACATGTATATCATTGGAGGCAATCAGGAGGCAGCCCGGCTGTCCGGAATACCGGTCAACAAATATAAAGTCATTGCTTACCTGCTTTCTGCTGTTTGTGCCGCTGTTGGCGGCACGGTGCTCGCCGCGAGGCTTATGACGGCGGAGATCAACGCGGGCTCCCCGTATTTAATGGATGCTGTGGCCGCCGCTTTCATTGGTTTTGCTGTATTTGGAGCCGGAAAGCCTAATGCAATTGGCACATTTATTGGAGCTGTACTAATCGGCATTTTGCAAAACGGTCTTGTTATGATGTCTGTCCCTTACTACGCGATGGATATCGTAAAAGGAGCTGTTTTAGCGTTTGCGCTCGGGCTTACTTATTATAAGCAAAAATAAGGGAGGGGACTCATATGAGAGATTTTGCGTCAGCTTACTTTACGATGAACGAAACAGACGCAGCGGAATATGTACGGGAAAGGCTGAATATTTTTGCTGAGGATGCGGACTTGGAATGCCGGGAGATCGGAGACGGCAATTTAAATTATGTGTTTAAAGTGACGGATCTTAACAGCGGGCAGTCAATTATTGTCAAGCAGGCAGGTCCGGTAGCCCGCATTTCCGACGCTTTCAAAGTGTCTCCTGACCGCAACCGGATTGAAAGTGAGATATTGGCGCTTCAAGGAGAGCTGGCCCAAGGCTTTGTCCCGAAAGTGTATTCTTACGATCCAGTCATGAATTGCTGTGTAATGGATGATTTATCTGATCATGAGATTATGCGTTCAGCCCTTTTAAATCATAAAAAATTCCCATTATTTGCTGATCAGATCACAACGTTTCTTGCGCGCACGCTGCTGCTTACATCTGATGTCGTGATGGGGCATAAAGAAAAGAAAGGGCGGGTACAGCAATTCACGAACCCGGAGCTTTGTGAAATTACTGAAGATTTAGTTTATACCGAGCCATTCTATAATTGCGAGCAAAATGATGTATTCGAAGGAACGAAAGAGTTTGTTCATCAAACGATTTGGAATGACCGAGAGCTGGCATTAGAAACAGCCAAACTAAAGTTTGACTTTATGACCAAGGCCCAGTCGCTGCTTCACGGCGACCTGCATACCGGCTCGATTTTTATAAAAGAAGATTCGGTGAAAATTATTGATCCTGAGTTCGCGTTTTATGGACCGGCAGGCTATGATATCGGGAACGTTGTGGCGAATTTAATCTTTGCCTACGTTCATGCGAGCTACACAATCAAAGAAGAGAAGAGGAAAAACGAGTATCTTCAGTATTTAGAAGAAACAATTGCTCAAGTCATTGAGCTGTTTTCACGAAAATTCTTGGAGTTATGGGATGAAGCAGTGACTGAGCAAACAGCAACTGTTCCGGGCTTTAAAGAGTGGTATGTAGATTCTATTCTGGAAGATACGGCGGCTGCTGCAGGGCTTGAACTGTGCCGGAGGGTCATCGGCATCGCCCATGTGAAGGATTTAACCTCCATTTCTGATGAAGAAAACAGGGTGGAGGCTGAAAAGATTTGTGTAACAGCCGGAAAAGCGTTTATCCTTGAGCGGGCAAGTATCCGCTCAGGAAAAGATTTTGTAAAGGTGCTGCGCCGAAGCGTGGATCAGTTTAGTAAAGGGGCAATCAACCATGACAACACCAGTAACAGCCATTCAATCAGTACGGCTGGATGACGACAACGATATTCTTGTGCTTCTCGACCAGACCCTGCTGCCGAATGAAAAGGTCTTTCTGCAACTCTCAGCACTAGAAGATATTTGGGAGGCAATCTATCATCTAAAGGTCAGAGGAGCGCCCGCTATCGGGATTGCGGCGGCTTATGGCATTTATTTAAGCGTTAAGCGATCCAATGCAGCGTCTTATGCGGAGCTCGCTGATCAATTTCGAAAAGCCAAGCAATATTTGGCGTCCTCCCGTCCGACGGCCGTTAATTTATTTTGGGCGCTGCAGCGGATGGAAGACCGGCTGCATCAAGAAGCAGATCAAAGCGTTGCCGTCATTAAGCAAGCATTGAAGGAAGAAGCGGACAACATCCAGGCGGAAGATGAAAAGGTGTGCCTGGCAATTGGCGAACATGCGCTTTCATTACTGGAGCCAGGATGGGGGCTTCTTACTCATTGTAACGCCGGCACCATTGCAACCGCTAAATATGGCACAGCATTGGCTCCTATCTATTTGGGGCAGGAGAGGAACTATCAGTTCAGTGTGTATGCGGATGAAACGAGACCCCTGCTGCAAGGCGCCCGCCTGACAGCTTGGGAGCTGCAAGAAGCCGGAGTTGATGTGACGTTAATTTGCGATAATATGGCTTCGATTGTCATGAAAGAAGGAAAGGTGCAAGCCGTGCTGGTGGGCTGTGACCGTGTGGCGGCTAACGGAGATACCGCCAATAAAATCGGCACATCCGGTCTGGCCGTGCTGGCAAAGCATTACGGCATCCCATTTTATGTGTGCGCCCCCTTATCTACAATAGACCCGGGGTGCCCATCTGGTGCTGACATTCCAATTGAACTGCGCAGCAAAGAGGAAATAAGCACACAATGGTATGAGAAACCGATGGCTCCTCAAGGCGTAAAAATATACAATCCAGCTTTTGATGTTACGGATCATCACTTGATTACTGCTATTATTACTGAGAAAGGCATCGCTTATGCTCCTTTTGATGAAAGCCTGAGCCGCCTTCTGCAGAAAGAAAATTAAGCGGTCACTCATGGCAAGCATCCATTTATCGCCAAAAGCGGTTCGGAATAGTCGTACTCCGAACCGCTTTTTCCTATCTTTACCGGTCCTGTTGAATGGCATGGAAATCATCCGCCTCCATCCGCCAGCAAGTGAAGCTGTTTTTTGTTTGGATCACACCGTAAAAGACACGCTAAGGGCAAGCCGCCTTTTTTACAGGAGGTCAAGAGCTGAGGCGCACGGGATAAACTTCAATTATTTAGCTGAAACTAATCAAATCAATATCCCGTTTTTAAGAGCCAAAGAACAAAGGAGGATGGGTATGCCTTGCTATTCCAGTGACAAATTAAATGAATTAGTAATGGAAGCAAAAAAATATACAGCACAAGGAAAAGTAGCTGATTATATTCCAGCGCTAAAAAAAGAAAATCCGAATGATCTGTCTATCGCTATTTTTCATTCTGATGGCAAGTGCATTTCGGCAGGGGAAGTAGAGAAAAAAATCACTTTGCAAAGCATATCGAAAGTATTGACGCTGGCGCTTGCTTTAATGGATTGCGGAGAAAAAAGGGTATTTGAAAAGGTCGGGTATGAACCGACGGGAGACCCGTTCAACTCTATCGTAAAGCTTGAACTGTACAATCCGTCTAAGCCGCTCAATCCGATGATTAATGCGGGGGCGTTGGCTGTGACAAGCATGATCAAAGGATCTTCAATTAATGACAGACTGGAGCGCATCCGGGCATTTGTCCAACGGCTGGCGGGCGGCCAGCAGCTCAGCTATTCCGAGGAGGTCGCCCGGTCAGAGTTTGAAACAGCGTATTTAAACCGGGCATTATGTTACTTTATGATGGAGCATAAGATTATTGAAGAGAACGTAGAAGAGCTGTTAGAGCTGTATACAAAGCAATGTGCCATTGAGATGAATTGCCTGGACCTGGCCAGAATCGGCTTGGTCTTTGCGCTGAATGGAGAGGACCCATTCACGAAGGAACAATTAATTCCAAAAGACATTGTCAGGATATGCAAAACCTTTATGGTGACTTGCGGCATGTATAACGCTGCCGGAGAATTTGCTGTCCGCATCGGCATTCCGGCAAAGAGCGGTGTCTCCGGCGGGATCATGGGGGTAGTTCCTAATCGGTTTGGCATCGGCATATTCGGTCCTGCTCTTGATGAAAAAGGAAATAGCATAGCAGGGCTGAAGCTGCTGGAAATGCTGTCGGAGCAGTATTCCTTGAGTATATTTTGAAGCTTTTAACTTCCTGAGAGCGGCAGCAAGCCCTTACTTGTTTGGCACGGCTTTCTTTGCTGCTAAAGGTGCGAGGGCTCTTGTTTGGTCAATATAAATGAACGCATCATAACGGCTGGCAATCTGGGAGGGAACATAATTTCCGTAAGCTTCATATTCAGGATCGTACACTACCCCGATCGCTCTATGGCCAATCCAGTTATTAAACAAGGAGCGGTTGTGCTTATTAAAGAGCAGAAGTTTGTTATAGGCGCCTGCTTGGTGGAGAACTGCTTCCCACGAATGCTTTTGTGCGGGCGGAACGTCGATTGTTTGAAACGGGGCTCCCCATTCTTCAGCCGCAATGACGGTGCCGTGATAAGTGCCGAAGCCAACAGCAAATACTTCTTCTTCCTGATTTTGTTCCCGGATAAGCTGGCCGACGTTAATCATCCCTTCGTTTTTCATATCGGTAGCCGATGCATCACCTATATGGGTATTATGCTCCCAAACGATTAGTTTTGCGTCTTTTCCATGATAACTTCGCAATTCGTTGATCGTTTCTGCCATATGTTCATCACGGATATTCCACGAAAGGGTGTCGCTTCTGACCATGGCTCGATAATACCGCTCAGCGTTTTTGGCCACTAGCGCATTGATTTTTAAATTAAGGTCTGCTTCTTCTGTTCCTGCATACTGTTTTTCGTGAGTGCGGATCGAAGCCAGCAGCTTAGAAACCTCTTCTGTGCATCCATCGGAAAGATTCAAAGTGGAAACAGCATAATTCTCCGGCTGGCGGTTGAAGGGCTCGAAGCAGGAGAATGCTTTCCTGGCCAAAGTTAAATCAATGCCAGCCGGCTTTGTGCGCGATAAGTAATTAAGCACTTCCTCTATCGACTCCCATAAGCTGTATACATCAATTCCATAGAAGCCGACTTGCTGGCGGTCCTTCCTTTTTTCGTTATAAGCCCGCAGCCACTCGATGAGAATGGCCATTTCTTCATTTGCCCACATCCAGGCTGGCCAGCGATCAAATGCCTGCAATGCCTCTTCTGCCTTCCTCTTTTCCGAGTCGTATCCTTTAATATAACGGTTCACCTGCTGGGCTGAAGGCCAGTCTCCTTCCACTGCAAGAATAGAAAATCCTTTTTCGGTGATCAGCCTTTTAGATAGGGCAGCCCGCATAGAATAAAATTCAGAGGTGCCATGACTTGCCTCGCCTAAAAGAACAATTTTGGCTTCTCCGACAGCTTCGATCAGCTTTGTTAAATCCTCATTTGTTTCCAATGGGCTCGCATAGTTCCGAATGGCACCGGCAAGTGAATGATTCATAAATAAAAGCTCCTTTTTTGATTGGTTATCAAGAGAGTCTAGTTTATTATGCACCTTTACAGCCACAATACCCGTGGCATGAGAGAAGAGAATCTTCCTGAAAATGTGAAGCTGCGGACGGTGGCCGGCCGCATTTTTTGATATAATGCTTTGTATATTTCAAAGAAACATAACAGAGGTGTGCAATGAACAAAACCATCGGTGTATTTGCCCATGTAGATGCTGGAAAAACGACTTTTTCCGAGCAGCTTCTTTATCATACAAACAGCATTAAGCAAAGGGGAAGAGTCGACCATAAGGATGCTTTTCTTGATAGCCATGAGATTGAGAAACAAAGAGGCATTACAGTATTTGCCGATCAGGCGATCATGCCTTATGGAAATTCTGTTTATTATTTAATTGATACGCCGGGTCACGCCGATTTCTCTGCAGAAATGGAGCGTTCTATCCAAGTGCTTGACTATGCCATCATTATCATCAGCGCCGTTGAAGGGCTGGAAGGACATACGGAGACTGTTTGGCAGCTGCTCCGCAAGTATAACGTTCCTGTCTTTTTCTTTATTAATAAAACAGACCGTACCGGTGCAGACGCTCAGCGAGTATTAGAGGAGATCCGGTCTGAATTAACTGGAGAGGTGTTTGATTTAACCGATGATTTTCATAAAGGGCATTTGAGTGACAATTTCATTGAATTTGTTGCTGAGCGGGATGAAGGCTTGCTTGAGCGCTACCTCGAAGGAGAGTACGAGGAAGGTCTATGGCTTCGAACACTCCTTCAGCAGGTGAAAGACAGAAGGATCTTTCCGTGTGCCAGCGGCTCTGCGCTTCATGATATCGGCATTGCCGCTTTCCTGGAGAAATTAGAGCGGCTGACGGAGACTGATTACCGGCAGGATGCCCCGTTTTCCGGGCGGGTTTATAAAGTAAAGCATGATCTCAATGGAACGAGGATTACGTTTATTAAAGCGTTGAGCGGCACATTGCGCGTGCGCGACGAGATCCAGTACGGAGAGGGAATGAGTGAAAAAGTAACACAAATCAGGGTGTACAACGGCCATAAGTTTCAAACAGCCAATGAGGCGGCAGCGGGTGAGCTGTTTGCCGTGACAGGACTGTCGCAAGCAGGCGCCGGCGATGGGCTTGGCGTATTAAATGAAAAGGGCGCCTATGAAATGGTCCCGACTTTAAAGGCTAAAGTCAACGTCGACTCATCCGTTCATATCAAAGAGGCTTTGCGCTGCTTGAACATGCTTGATGTGGAGGACCCGTCTTTAAATGTCACATGGGAAGAAAGTTTGCAGGAAATCCATATTCACATCATGGGAGCGATTCAACTGGAGATTTTAAAGCAGGTGATTAAGGAGCGGTTTCGCTTTGATGTCTCTTTCGGTGACCCGGAAATTATTTATAAGGAAACGATTGCTGCTCCAGTCAGCGGCTGCGGCCATTTTGAGCCGTTAGGCCATTATGCGGAGGTTCATTTAAAACTGGAGCCGGCAGCCAGAAACAGCGGCATTGCTTTTAAAAATGCGTGTCATGTCAATGATTTAACGATCGGCCATCAAAATCTTATTCGCCATCATCTGTTTGAGAGAGAACACCGCGGCCTTTTAACAGGATCGGGCTTAACGGATATTCAGATTACGCTTCTTACAGGCCGCGCCCATAACCAGCACACATCGGGCGGGGACTTTCGGGAAGCGGCTTATCGGGCGTTAAGACAAGGGCTGGAAAAAGCAGAAAATCTTTTATTAGAGCCTTATTATGATTTTAAAATCAAAGTAGACATGGAGCAGATGGGCAAAGTGCTCGCGGACATCCAGACAGCACACGGTACATTTGATCCCCCGCAGACGGAGGGGAATAAAGCGGTATTGACCGGAAAAGCACCGGTCGCGACCTTTATGAATTATAGTGCAGACCTTGCCGCTTTTACTCAAGGAAAAGGAATGATCACCCTCGTTTTTGGCGGATACGACTGCTGCCACAATAAGGAAGAGGTGATCACAAGAATCGGTTATAATAAAGATGCGGACCCTGAATACAGCTCGTCATCCATTTTCTGTTCCAAAGGCCAGGGCTACACTGTTGCCTGGGATGAGGCGGAAGCGAAAATGCATTGCTTGCGGTAGGCGATCAGCAAGGAAAAATTATAAAGGGAGTGAGAGGATGAAAGGGAAGTTAGCGGATTTAAAGTTCAAAGAGTTTGAGCTGGAAGTGTCTTATGGAAAAAATAAAGAGTATGAAGCGGAAATCGAGCGAAGCAAAAAAAATCGTACAATTAAAGTAAAGATTGAAGACGAGTTAAACGGATTAGATGTGAAGGGGGAGGAAGCATTTAAGCTGCTTTACCCGCGGCTGAGGAAGCTGGACATCAGAAGAAAAATGTCTAAACGGCAAGCGATTAAAAAGGCGCTGCAAGCATTTGAACTGCCTTTTGGCTACAAAGAAATAGAGCTTGAAATTACGTTTAAAAATGGCAAAAAATTAGAAATAGAAGACGAAAAATAAACCGTTCCGATTCACACCGGTGCATAAGGCAAGGGCTATTTTGACATAGTAAAGGCATACCATATTTGACAGAGAAGGAGGCCTTTATTATGGATCATACAGAAGCCAGCTGGAAAAATGAAAATGTCATTTCGCAATTGCGCAACTCGATAGATAACGTGGCAGAAGCAATGGGGCAGGCGCAATCAAACCCTACAGCTCAGACAATACAACGAGCGCAGAACACAGTCCATCAAGCAGATAGCGCTTTGCAGAACGCATGGGCGAAAAGTGAACATGCGGAACCGATTCAGCGGCTGGAGGAGCAGCTGAATGACAGCAAAAAGCAGCTGGAGCAGCTGAAGCGAAATAAATAAGAAAACCGGTGTCTTTTATCGCAATGGCTGTCTTCTCAGAAGAAAACGGAACAAAAGCTCTTAAGAGAAGCAGTCAGCTGCAGACATGATAAACATCCCTTTTGGATCGGCCAAAAGGGATGTTTGCTGTTAGCTTATATTTTTTGATAAAGAAGCAGTGTCATCTGCTGTTGTTTGCTTCTTTGCGTCCTTGCGCTTGCTCGTAAATAAGCGGTAGACGGCTGGAATTAAGAACAATGTAATAAAGGTCGCAAACAGTAGGCCGCAGATAATGACAGTAGCCATAGGGGCCTGATAGTTGCCGGAAGTGCCTGATGCCAAAGCTAAAGGAATCATGCCGCCAACTGTTGTTAAGGTTGTCATAAAAATTGGGCGCAGACGGGTTTTGCCTGCTTCGGCCAGAGCCTTCTCGACTGTATAGCCTTGTTTGCGGAGCTGATTTGTACGGTCGATAAGCAGAATAGCGTTGTTTAACACAATGCCAATCAACATGATTACCCCTATGCCGGACATCAGATTCAGCTCTCGTTGGGTAACGAATAGCCCAAGGAGAACGCCGGTAATGGTCATTGGGATCACTGACATCACGATAAGCGGATGGCCTAAATGATTAAACTGTACGGCCATCACTACATAGACAAGGAAGAGAGCAAGGACTAAGACGAGAATCATATCCATCATCAATTCCTGCTGCTGTTTAAGATCTCCGGCGGCCGCGACGGTATAGCCGGCCGGGGCTTTAAAATCTTCAATCAGCTTTTGCACATCCCGGTTTACAGCTCCCAGGTCTCTTCCTTCGATATCAGCTGATATGGAAAGAAGGCGTTCGCCGTCTGCATGAGAAATCTCATTAGGCGTTTTCACACTTTTGAAATCGACGAAGGCCGACAGTTTTTCTTCGCCCGTTTTGCCTGGCACTTTCACGTCCAAGAGTGCAGCTTGAGTATTGGTTTTTTCTGACCATTTCATCATTATCGGCACGTTTTCATCCTGCATTTTCATTTCGCCAGCAGGCATTTGCAAGAGCGCCTGTTCAATGAATTGCTTGATTTGTGTTTGTGATAAGCCGGCTTTCTCAATTTCTTTTTCGTTCAGAACGATAACTTGTTCATTTGAAGTTCGATTCATGGAGTGAGTTGCTCCAGTCACTCCATCAATTGTATGAAGCTCTTTCATAAAGTCATCCGCAACAGCTTGCAGCTCGTTGAGATCTTCGCCCTTAATGTTTATTTGGACAGGTGAACTGCCGCCGCCGGACATAGCGCTTTGGACATTTTCAATAGGAACGGTTTTCTGCAGGCTGCGCAGTGATTTCAAAATCTGTTCATTGACGGTTTTTTGGTCTTCTTTGATCTGATCTCCCTTTGTCATGTTGATAATGGCATAGAACACCCCTCCATTATCCATGATATAGTTAGAGTCCACATCCTCAATTGAACGCAATTTTTCATTCATTTTTTGTGCCACTTTTTCTTTCTCGTCAGGAGAAAGCCCTGTTTCCAGATTGACCATTAATTCCGTGTAACGATTAAACATATCAGGCATAATCGTCATCGGAATCTTGGCAGCAAGAGATAACGAACCGGCAAACATGATGAAAAAGAGAACGATCACTGCCAGGCTGTTTCGTTTTTTCTTAATGGTCCAAGCGATCATCCGGTTGTAGCCCCGCATAAAAGGCCCTTCCTTGAGTGTTTTCTTTGGCTTTTGGAGCTTCAACAGCTTTTCCGAAAGTGAAGGAATCAGCGTAAAGGCAATAATGACAGAGCTGATGAGTGTGATAGCAACGACTGCGGACAGCATGATCATAAATTGACCCATATCGCCGCCGATCAGTCCTATCGGCAGAAATACAACGATAGTCGTCAGCATAGAGGCAATAACGGCTGCCGCTACTTCTTTTGTTCCTGCCAGTACCGCGTCAAAATTTCCTAGTCCTTGTTCTTTCTTTCTGTATATCGATTCCAAAATAACGATTGAGGAATCAACCATCATGCCAATCCCCAGCCCAAGGCCGATCAACGTCAAGATGTTGAAACTATAGCCGAACATCCACATGGCAGCGAAGGTCAGCAGGACGGAAGTCGGAATTGACAAGCCAATAATAAAGGTCGCCCGAAGGTTCCGCAGGAAAATAAGAAGTACAGCGATAGCGATGACGCCGCCAATTAAAATATTAGCAGTCACGCCGTCCAACGATTCCTTCACATAATCGGCTTGCGCTACGATTTCGTTTAACTCAAATCCTTTCACAAGCTGCTCTTTTTTGATCGTTTTAATTTCCGCTCGTACGGCTTCGGCCATCTCGATTTGCGTCACATCAGAAGTCCGGCCGACCTGCACAAGGATAAAGTCTTTGGTGCCATTTTTCCAGACGAAGGAGGAGTTTTCCTGCGGATGAAGGGAAACGTCCGCTATTTCTTTTAATTTTACGAAACCTGTTGGTGAGGGCAGGCTGATATTTTTAATGTCTTCGATATTGGTTAGTTTTGTATCCCAGCGTAAAGAGGGGGACTCTTTGTCACCGCTTAATTCGCCTAAGGTGGCTTCATCATTTGCAGATTGGATAGCTTCTGTGACTTGCTGGATATCCAATCCTTTCTCGGTTAGTTTTTTGCGGTCAAATTCAATAGCTGCTTCATGCTCCAGCACACCGGAAAGTGAGACATCTCTAACCTCCGGCAGTGACTCCAGGCGGGGTTCCAGCACGTTCTTGGCAAAAGAAGACATTTCCTCCATGTTTCCGCCGGATACATCTAGAAAAAATTCATAACTCTGGCTCGTTCCATATTGTCCCGACGTAAGATCAGTAATATCGGAAACTTCCGTTTTCAGAGCGTTAGCGGCTGATTCGACTTCCTTATACAGCTCTTTTCCGCGCCCGCGCTCAAAGGTGATTTGAAATGAGCTGCGTCCGATATTTGTTGTGGATTGGGTGTTTTCTATTCCATCAATGGCCTCTAGCCTCTGCTCCAGGGGGATGGTAATGGTCCTTTCCACCTCAGCAGCCGACATTTCACCCGCGCTTATTTCTACAAAAGCGCCATCCATTTCGATCCCCGGCATCAGCTCTTTATCCAGCTTCAGAATCGAGTAGCCGCCGATGATCATAATGAAGATGGTTAGCAATCCAATTAGGATCTTTCTTTGAACAATAAATTTTAAGGCGTTCATCATCATTCTCCTTTTTGTTAATTATGTAACGAGGACCTCAAGTTTCAACTATATGCGTGAAACAGATAGCTTAATTGCAATTGAAATTGAATTATTGCGAAAAATCCAAACGAGTAAAGTTCTAGGAAGATTAGTAAGGACGAACAGTATGTATTTGGTGAGTTCCTTCATCATTTTCCATCCTAACCTATTTCTTCCTATGTCATAATGAACCGCAGACAGATATTTCCCTAAGACTTTAGGCTGAGACGGCTGAAGAGGAGAGAAAGAGATAGCGGGGACAAAAATGGACAAAATGACACAAAATAAACGGATGGATACAGCATAGAAGTGATTCAACAAAAGCTTATTGTGGTACACTTGAAAAGAGTAAAAATGCATCATAAACAGAGGTGTGCATAAGTGAAAACAGTCTTAGTTATCGGCGGCGGCATTACAGGGCTATCCGCCATATATGAATTGCATAAATGGAAACAAGACACCGGTTCAGAGGTTAGCCTTGTGCTTGCCGAAGCCTCTGGTGAGCTTGGCGGCAAAATCAGCACAGTGAAACAAAGCGGGTTTATCATGGAATCGGGGGCCGATTCGATGGTTACGCGCAAGGCGATCAGCCTGCCAATGATCCAGGAGCTAGGCCTGCAAGAAGAAATCGTATATAATGCCACAGGCCGTTCGTTTATTTATACAGATGGAGAATTAAAGCCAATTCCTGCGGATGCTGTATTTGGCATTCCGACAAGCGTAGAATCGTTAGCCAAAACTACGCTTGTGTCAGCAGAAGGAAAAGTCGAAGCGTTGAAAGACTTTTATGTACAAAACGAAACCTTTACAAAGAATGACTCTATTGGTGACTTTCTTGAGTACTTTTTTGGCAAAGAATTGGTCGAAAAGCAGATTGCCCCGGTTTTATCGGGCGTGTATTCCGGTCGCCTCAGCGATTTGACGATCGCGTCAACCTTGCCATACTTGCTGGACTATAAGGAAAAGTACGGCAGCATAATTAAAGGGTTGGAGGCTAACAAGGAAAAGTTCCAAAGCAGCGGCAAAAAGTTTTTGTCTTTCAAAGGCGGATTGGGCACTCTTATTGACGCATTGGCCAGCAAGCTTAAAGAAGCGGAAATCCGAAAGCATGCGCAAGCAGAGCGGATTGAAAAAATCAATGGCCGTTACCACGTATCTTTTACCAATGGCGAAACGCTGGAGGCAGATTATATCGTCCTCAGCATTCCTCATACAGCGGCTGAGAAGCTATTTGATGATCAGCAGCTTACCCGGGCCTTTGCTCCTTTCAAAACAAGCTCGCTGATCAGCATATATGCTGGATTTGATGTGTCTGACAGCTTGCTGCCAGAGGACGGCACCGGTTTCATTACGGCGGATGATCCTGGCTTGTTGTGCAATGCCTGCACATGGACAAGCCGCAAGTGGACGCATACGTCGGCGAACGGCAATCTGCTGGTCCGGCTGTTTTATAAAAGCAGCCATCCATCCTTTGCTTCTTTACAAAGCATGGAGAAATCAGAGCTGCTCCGTCTGGCCATGAGTGATATCCGGAAAGCCTTGGGGCTGGACTTGGAGCCGGCAGTCAGTGAGATCACTAACTGGTCTGACAGCATGCCGAACTATTTAATTACCCACCCTCAAACCGTCGAAAAGCTGGAAAAGACGCTTGCGGCCGCTTATCCAGGCGTGCTGCTGGCCGGCTGTTCCTACTACGGAGTAGGCATCCCGGACTGCATTGAAAACGGCGAAGCGGTTGCCAGACAAATCATCGAGTCGTTTTAAAGAGTTTTCCGTCACCAAAAGAAAAGCCGGTCCAACAAGCTGCTGCTTGTGGATCGGCTTTCTTTTTAGCGGCTTAGCGGTTTCTTTGTGAATAAATAATCTTTTCGCCGGTAGATACTTAAAACAATCCCGGTAAGAAAGGAATAAAGTAACACAGTAATTGTTCCATAACTAATAAATGGCACAAATACACCCATGTAAGGCAGCCATCCCAAAGTCATTCCGAGATTGAGTATGAGCGGGAGTGTGTAGAGCACAAATCCCCCTACTAGTAAAAGTTGACCGAAAGAATCCTTTGCTTTTGTTGTTAACCAAGCCATCCTTACAGAGAAGGCTAAGAGAATAAGCAGAACAAACAGAAAGAAAAGCCAGCCGAGTCCGTAAATAGCCGTTATAAGTACGGAGTCTGTCTGCGCTTCTGGAACAGACAGATAAAATTGCGCTGGGTCAATCGGTTTTCCGAGCCAGCCAGCTTCACTGATGATTTTTTGAGTTTGAGCGTAGAAGTAGTTTTCCTCTGGATGAAGAAAAGCCCGTATTCTTTCGAATTGGTAGTCAGTCAGTTGAGGCCATAAAAGATACGCTGTTCCCATAACAGAAGCAAACACACTACCAGTAAGAAGAGCTAGTGCTTGCGGCTGCTTGCCCAAAGCCCAAATGCACATAAAGAGCACCATCACGCCGTACATCAGCATATTGACTAGGCTAATTGCCTCTAGAAAGAGGTAGAGAGGGATAACAAATAAGATAGCAGCCTGCCACCACTTGATGGGGCGACCAGATAAAAAACCGGCCCAGGCTAAAAAGTAAAGAGGCAAGACAATAGTAGAGTCGCATTTCAATGGTCCTAAACTTAGATAGTAGACCCCATTGACCATTACAGCTGATAAGAATCCTTTAGCAAATACAATCCACAGTAAGAATGTAGCCATACCATAGAAGAGCCAGTTATATTTTTGCAATTTCCGATAATCTGCATGCATGCAACCTAACAGAACGGCTATACCGATAAGAGAAGCCGCCATTTTATTTATCAAAAGCGGATTGCTACGGTCATATGCAACTAACGGGAAAAAGCCGAGACATAAGGCAGCCATGAAAAGAGCGATCATTCCCCACTCTATTTTAGGCTTATGGACTTTTTTCATTTTTTTGCCGAGCTTCACTGGATCGCCCATTTGCCGAATGGCTTCTTTCTCCGCTTCGTCTTTTGATAAGCCTTGGCGCATATAGTGAGAGCGGTTTTTTTCAATATGCTGATTTAACTCAAGAGCGACTACCTGTCTAACGTCCTTAGAGCGAATATGTTTAATCGTTTGGTGAATGAAAGCCTGCTTATCCATGGATCATCGCTCCTTTCCAAATTTCCCGTAAAGAAATAAGAACATTTTGGTTGTTTCTTTCGAGCTTGGACAGAACTTTTATTCCTTTCGACTGGATGAAATAATATTTATTTCCATCTTTTTTCCATTCAGCGGCAATATATCCCTTTTGCTCTAATAAGTGCAGCAGTGTATATAAGAAGCCTTCATTCTGATTGAATTTGCTAATTCCACGACTGCGCAAGTTAGATAATAACTCAAAGCCTTCCTTTTTTTTCTTTAACAATTGGAAGATAGCTAATAAAATCTCTTCCTCTTTTTCTTCTTTTTTGTGAATGTCTTCGTAAATCCTTTTTTGAAGATCTGGTGTAAATTGCAGCTCGGGAAAAGCTTGCTGATGGGAAAGTTTTTTTAAGTCCTTTAGTCTATCCATTATTATCACTCCTCCAGTTGCGTTTTCAACAAGTCTTTGGCTCGTCGCAGCCGTGTTTTTACGGTGTTTATGTTTATGCCGGTAATATATTCGATTTCTTTCAGCGATAAGTCTTCGTAGTAATGCAAATAAATAATTTCCCGATATGGTACAGGAAGTTGTAAGACGGCTTCTATAAGTCCTGCCTGCTTGTCTCTTTTGATTACTTGTCCTTCCACATCTTCTTGAGAAGGGCGGGAGGAGAGGTAATGCGCATCGGCTACCTCCACATAGCGGTTATGCCAACTTTTTAAATAATCCTTGCAATGGTTAATTGCAATTCTCCATAGCCACGTTTTCAGCTTAGAGCCATGGTTAAATGTACAGAGCGATTGATAACACTTTACAAAAATCTCCTGTGTCAAATCTTCTGCAATATCTTTATTTTTAACATATGAATATGCTAGCACTAACACATCTCGGCCGTATTTTGTCATAACTTGATGAAAAAGCAAATCATACTCATCATCCTGCAACACTTCAATAAAAGTTTCTTCCAACTTATTCCCCTCCTGCATTATTAGACGAAGCAGAGGAGGAAAAGGGTTCAATTTTATTCGTAAGTAAAGGTAAAACGCTCTTTTCCTTTTCGCCCGTTTGCTTTTTTGTTAAATAACGTATGAAAAATCAGGAACTGGATACAATAAGTACGTACGACTGAATTGTTATTTAAATGCTAGGAGGCAACAAAAATGGAACACGGAAAAGTTAAATGGTTTAACAGCGAAAAAGGTTTTGGCTTCATTGAGAGAGCAGATGGAGAAGATGTATTTGTTCATTTCTCGGCTATCCAAATCGACGGATATAAAACTTTAAATGAAGGCCAGGAAGTAACATTTGATGTGGAGGAAGGCCAGCGCGGCCTGCAAGCGGCGAATGTAATGCCGGTGTAATTCACTCTATATAAAAACAGACTCACATGCCGGAGTCTGTTTTTTATTGATCTATGCCGCTGGGCGGTGTTGTCCGCCCGCCTGCTTATTTATTGTGTTTTTCTGTCAAAGCCCAAGCTTTTTAGGGCTTCCTGGAGATTCACCTGAGGCTTGAGTTCATCGAAGTCAATACCGAGATTAACAATGGTCTGGGCAATTTCAGGACGGATGCCGGTAATAATTGCCTCAACGCCTGTTAAACGCAACGCCTGGATCACTTGAAACAGCTGATCCGCTACCATTGTGTCAATAATCGGCACGCCTGACACATCGATGATCATATGAGACAAGTTCATTCGGGCTCCTTCATTAAGAGCGACTTCCATGACAAGTTTTGCCCGGTGGGTATCAAGTGTTCCAACTAATGGAATGGCAGCGATTCCTTCAGCAACCGGGACAACCGGGACAGACAATTCCTCAAGTGCTGTATAAGCGATTTTCATCAATTTATTATTATGCGCTTCATAGACTTCCCCGATTACCTTTCCTACTTGGTCGATTAAAGGATCAATCATTTTAGAGACATCGAGCATCGTAATAGCCGCAAATTTTCTTTGTTCCAATTCTTCTGTGAATACATCCCAAATGACTGTACGGTAAGTAGCCACCTCTCTTAGAATGCTGCTTAAAGAAATATTATGCTGGATGGCCATTTCAGCTGTTTTCCGTCCCCATTTCTCCACTTCTTGAGAAATAAGATCCACATCTTCATATAAAGCTTTTCCAAAACACAAGATTAAGTGAGCTCTATACTGTCGTCGTTCCTTGAGGGAGGCGGTATTTTTCACTTCCATTTTTATGTTTTCAGCGGTCATCGCACCCTCTATTCTCTGTGCTAAAGTCAGATGGTTGTCCACAATTTTCTTCCCTATATACAATAGCTCATGTTTCATATACGATACCTCCCCTTGTAATAGCCTTGCTTTTATTATAGTTGATTTGAGGGCTCCAAACAGAAATACTTTATTTTTTCAGAAAATGGTTTAAGATAAGGGATGAATTGCCTTGTATAAGAAAAATGGATAGAGGTGGAAGATGGATGGCTATTATATTTGTCTTCATTGTACTTTTATTGGGTGCAGGAGCTTTCGGCACCATTGTCGTTAGTGCAAAAGGAGACGAGGACTACCGAAAGGCAACGAGAGGGAACATGGTTCGTTTGTCTTGGATCTACGCTGCGTTAGTAACCTTTTCATTGCTGGCAGTAGGCGTGTATATCGTTCTTTAAAAAAGCTGTTGTAGAACCGGGAGCAGATCAGTAAAACATAATTTCCTATTATACTAGATGGAGGGATGGGAATGAAAGCAGTCGTTCACGCAGATAAATCAGGAATGGCAGGACTTACATACAGAGAATTCGAAGAAAGAAGCCCTCAGGCAGGAGAGGTGAGCATCCGCTTAAAAACGGCGGGGCTGAACCACCGGGATTTATTTGTCCTTACCCGGCACAAGCTATCCGATCCGCCTTTGATTGTAGGTTCCGATGGAGCGGGAGTGATTGAAGCGGTCGGTGAGGGCGTGACAGGCATGAAGCCAGGGGATGAAGTGATTATCAATCCGGGGCTGGGCTGGCAAACAAACAGCGATGCACCTCCGGCAGGGTTTGAAATTGTCGGGCTTCCTGATCATGGCACATTCGCAGAAAAAGTAATTGTTCCTGCTGAAAATGCTGTGCCCAAGCCGGCGCATTTAACGTGGGAAGAAGCCGGCGTTCTATCGCTGGCGGCTTTAACCGCTTATCGGGCATTATTTACGAGAGGCAAAATAGAGAAGGGGATGAAGGTGTTGATCCCTGGCATTGGAAGCGGGGTAGCTACGTTTCTGCTGCAATTCGCCAAAGCAGCCGGGGCTGTTGTTTACGTGACTTCGCGTTCGCAGGAGAAGGCGCAAAAGGCGTTGGAGCTAGGTGCAGATCAGGCGCTCGACAGCAATGAAGACTGGGAGAGGGCGCTTGACGGAGAAAAGATGGATCTTGTGATCGAATGTGTAGGAGCAGCTACATTTAATCAATCATTGGCGCAGCTGCGCCCGGGCGGCACAATCGTTACGTTTGGCGCCTCAGCCGGAGATGACGTGAATATAAATTTACGCACCTTCTTTTATGGGCAATTTAATTTGCTTGGTTCTACAATGGGAAGTGCTGAAGAATATAAGGAAATGCTCAAGTTTGTGGAATGCCATCAGCTAAAGCCGGTCATCGATACGGTCTATCCGCTTAGTGAGTTTCATCAGGCTTTTAAACGGCTGGAGGAAGCAGAACAGCTAGGGAAAATCGGCTTCTCTATCAGCTGACCAAAAACCCCGGCATTTGTAATCACCGGGGTTTTTCAGCTTTTGTCTTGGTCGGACGACTGTCTCGCTTTGTATGCTTCAATGGCTTTCGTTAAAGCAGGCGAACAGGAGTCCCGGATAGCTTGAAGAAAATCGTGCTTATCTTCAAAAGAAAAGGTTTCTTCTGTACCGTTCTGCCACTTTCTGTGCTGTCTCGCCTCATTAATTGACTCCGTCCCGCTTGTTGAAGCGCGTGCAATCAGCAACTGTTTATTAAAGGGGGAGTGCGGATGGGCATGAATCAGCTGCTTCATTTCAGACAGCTTTTCCCACGGGACTGCTTGCCAGTCAAAAGCGTAGCAGAGGTCCCAGTCTCCTTGGCTATTCTGGCATTCAGCGGCGATGGTTCCTTTTTCTGTCCGGCGAGTCCGCAGCCTGAAAGTGCCTGCAGGAGAGATAACCTCAGGTCCATCCAGCTTCAAAGGAGAAAGGGCCAGCCGATTGCCGAAGCCGCTGTCAGCTATATATTTTCCATCATTCAACTGCAAGAGGACAAGCGCATGAGTATGCTCAAGAGCCCACTTCCCGTCGTTGTTTACAGTAGCGGCCCCCAGCTCTGCCTCCAAGCCAAGCTCTTGCAAAACAAGGAGCAGGAGCGCATTGGTTTCATAGCAAAGCCCGCCCCGCTGCGTCTGCACCATCTTCCCTGTCAAAAACTCCGGAGTGATTTTTTCTTCATTTCCAGTCAATACATCTACATTTTCAAAAGGAAACCATTCAGCAAATTTCTCTAAGATAAATGATAGTTGTTTTACCGGCGGCCAGGCTTCCGCGTAGCCGCTTTCTTTTATTTTTTCTGCTAGCTGACTCATCATTTCCCTCCTTTTTAAGGGGTAATTGTCATTGCAGCATAAATCAAAAGATCATCTCTATTAGTATAGCAAGCAGTGATGATCCAAACAAGAAAAGCGGCCTTCTCCACAAAATGACCCGGACGGAATAGACTATTTTAAGAGTTTGAGAGGAATTCTTATAGAAAAACGCCAGATTGTTTAGTAATTATTCCTCTATTTATAATATTCAGATTGTTATAACATACCTCTAGAGGTACAAAAAAACTTAATGGAGGGAACAAATGATGAAGAAACCAATCGTAAAAATCGCGCTTGCGGCTTCACTAACCTTCAGTGCATTCGGCACTCAGGCTGCATTAGCTAAGCCGGCTGAAACAGTAAAAAATCAGCCTTATAAAGTGTTTGATCAAAAAATTGTCAATCAAATTAATGTCGATAATATTTACAACAACATTGATTATTTAGCAAAGGTGCCGCGTGTAGCAGGCACGGAAGCAGAGCATGATGCTGTTCAGTTCATTAAAAACACCTTTAAATCTTATGGGTATGATGCCGAGGTGCAAGAATTCACCTTTACTGGTTATACACCGCCGAGCACTACATCCTTATCTGTAGAAGGATTTACTGAAAATCTGAATCCGTCTTCTTTTACATACACAGTCAGCGGTGACGTAACCGGGGAGATCGCTCTTGCTGGTTTAGGGAAAAAGGAAGAACTCGCCGGTGTGGATTTGACGGGTAAAATCGCGCTGATCAAGCGGGGCGAAATTTCCTTCGGTGAAAAAGTCTTGAATGCAGCCGCTGCCGGAGCAGCCGGTGTAATTATTTATAACAATGCCGATGGAGCGTTAAACGGCACGCTCGGCGGAGCAAATGATAAATATGTTCCAGCTGTGGCGTTAACTAAGGCTGAAGGAGAAGCCCTGGCTGCTTATGCGCAAAGTCAGCCGGTTAATGCTTCTTTAAAAGTCGAGGGAGCCAAGATAGAAGAGAGAAAATCTCATAATGTCATTGCTACGAAAAAACCGACAAATAAAAAGAAAGCTACTAACGACGTCATTGTCGTCGGCTCTCACCACGATTCTGTGGAATTGGCCCCTGGAGCTAACGATGATGCCTCAGGAACAGCTATGACTTTAGAGCTTGCCCGCGTGCTGAAAGATGTACCGACTGACACGGAAATCCGCTTTATTACATTCGGAGCAGAAGAGCTTGGTCTGATCGGTTCCACTTATTATGTGGACAACCTTCCGCAATCTGACTTAAACCGCATTATTGCGAACTTTAATTTGGACATGGTTGGAAGCAAGGATGCCGGCGACTTAGTAATGAATACGATTGACGGACAGCCTAATCTCGTCACAGAATTGGCACAAGCATCCAGCCAACGGCTGAATGGCGTACCGACTCCTTATGCGGAAGGCGGGCGCAGTGACCATGTGCCGTTCGGCGAAGCCGGCATTCCAGCCGCCTTATTCATCCATGAGCCTACTGAGCCGTGGTATCACACTCCTGAAGACACCATTGATAAAATCAGCAAAGAAAAGCTTCAGGATGTAGCGGAAATTGTCGGCACAGCTGTGTATGACAGGGCGCGTTTTGACCACATGGGCCCTAAGCCGAAAAAAGTGAAAAAGGCAAAGAACAAGGAACTTTACTACAATGAAAATGTAAAATAATTTGTTCTGGTTTCCCCGCTTGTGAAGGGCTTTCACAGCCGCCGCCATTATTACGGGCGTTTGGAAAACAGAAGAAAAACGCAGCGAGCAAATAGCCGCTGCGTTTTTTGCTGTCTTTTTCATCATCCATGTAATACAGCGAAACCATCCTATTTTTCAGAAGCGCTGAAACGATCAGCAGCCTGAACCTTTCATGCTGAGAATAGCGATAAATATAAGTCGGAGAATTCAAAAAATATTGACATATTTATAAGCGGTTATTTATAATTTATCAAAAGTGATTCCTTTATATAGAAAACATTTCCGTTATACGGAAAATGAGGAGGGGGAAGTCAGCTGCTGGCAGTGTGACAGAGGAGAGTTCTTATTAAGCGAATAGGGGGTTAGGGAATGGAAGGGATCAAAAATCACGAACAACTAAACCGTTCCATGAAAAAGCGGCATTTATTTATGCTTTCGCTCGGCGGGGTCATCGGCACAGGGCTATTCTTAAATGCCGGTTATACGATTAATCAAGCAGGAGCGGGCGGAGCCTTGGTTGGCTATTTGATTGGCGGCGTTATTTTATACATGGTGATGGTTTGTCTGGGGGAACTGGCTGTACATATGCCGGTTACGGGTTCATTCCAGAAGTACGCTGCTAATTACATCGGTCCTTCAGCGGGCTTTGCGCTCGGCTGGATGTACTTTGTCGGATCAGCGGCTACCGCTGGTGTTGAATTTACAGCTGCCGGGATTTTAATGAAACATTGGTTTCCCCACACTCCTGTTTGGATATGGTGTGCAGTATTTATCGTTCTGTTGTTTGCCTTAAATGCCTTGACGACTAAAGGGTTTGCTGAAGCGGAGTACTGGTTTGCCGGGATCAAAGTTATTGCGGTTATCGCATTTATATTTATTGGGATCGCCGGCATATTTGGAATGATTCCTTTAGCGGACCGTCCAGCTCCATTTTTTGAAAATTTGGCGCCGGCAGGCCTGTTCCCTGCAGGAATCGCTATTGTGTTCGTCACGATGATGAATGTGATTTTTTCCTATCAGGGCTCGGAATTAATAGGCATCGCTGCCGGAGAAAGTGAAGAGCCCGAAAAGAATATCCCGAGAGCGATTCGCAATGTGCTGTTTAGGATCATTGTGTTCTACATTGCTTCTATTATTATTCTTTCTGCTATATTTCCTGCCTCTGAGCTTGGCTTGCTGGAGAGTCCTTTTGTGACATTAATGGAGCTGGCGGGAGTTCCATATGCCGCTAGCATTATGAATTTCATTATTTTAACGGCCATTTTATCAGTTGGGAATTCCTGTCTGTATGCTTCTACCCGCTTGCTGTGGGCGATGGCGCATGATGGCATGGCACCGAAAGTGTTTGGCAAGCTGTCCAAAAGGAAAGTTCCATTGAATTCCTTGCTGTTTACGATGAGTTTTTCGCTTTTATCCTTGCTGACCAGCTTTATTGCGGCAGATACCGTGTTTGTTCTTCTTATGTCGATTGCCGGGATTTCTGTTACCATTTCATGGATGGGGATTGCCTTGTCGCAATATATGTTCCGGAAAAAGTTTTTGAAGGGCGGAGGGAAGCTGGAGGAGCTGAAATATAAAGTGCCATGGTATCCATTTGTTCCGCTGTTTTGCGTTGGATTTTGCTTGTTGATCCTCGGCTTTCTGCTCTTTGATCCGACTCAGCGGATCGGTGTACTTTACGGAATCGGCTTTTTAATTGCCTGTGTATTATTTTACAAATTGAAATTGGCCAAAAAAGCAAACCCGTCAGAGCAGGCGGATACAGAGGACGAGCGTATTATTTGAGCGGCTGAGCATAAAGAAAAGGGGGTGTCCTAAAAGGTCATGAAGAATGACTTTTTGGGACACCCCTTTTTTCGATCTTCTTCAGATTCATGTTAGAAAAAATGCGTTTCTCTCTTGGCAAATAGCCGTGCATTAAGGGCCTGTATATCCTAATTTAGCAGATATGCGCTTGCCTGTGTCCATCACATGTTCAATCAGAAAATCCAATCTGTCATCGGATAAGTTAAAGCTGACAAAGCCAATACTTACGGCTCCATGCACCTCTCCAAAATGGTTCAAGATCGGAGCAGCGACTGAAGTTGTTCCTTCTGTTCTTTCACTGTGGCTGATGCCGCATCCTCTTATTCTCGTTTCTTTTAAAGTTTGCCAAAATTCCAGCCGCTGCGGCTCTGGCAAGAGTGCATCAATAATTTCTTTTGCTTGCTGGTACGACATGTAAGCAAGCATCGCTTTATTGGCCGCACCAATATTCATTGGAATCCGCAAGCCAAGCTGATCATATACACGAATCGGGTTTTTTTCACTGTCGATTCGTTCAATAATGAGAGATTCCATGCCGATTGGCTGGCTAAGATAAACGCTTTCGTCCACTTTATTCATCAGCCGCTCTAATTCTGGTCTAATCTGGCTAATATAATCCATCCTGTCATACATGCGCAGACCGTATTCGAGCCAAATATTTCCTAATCCATAATGTTTCGATTGCTGGTCCTGCCTGATGAGTCCATGCTTAGACATGGCCTTGAGTAAGCGGTGCATGGAGCTGACGGGAAGGCCGCATTTTTGCGATAGCTCCGTGATGGAAAGCTGACTGTCTGATGATTGAGAAACAAGCACTTGAATGACGTGCATCGCACGGTCGATTGATTGCATACTTATATCACCTGTCTTTCACTATAAAAGTCGCAATTTCCCTTTTCTAAAAATTTAAAACATATTGACATTATATCATATTAAATTTTATAATTTAAGAAAAATTCCTATTGATGGAATTCTTTTTCATTATACGGAAAAAGGGGAAGAGAGAATGGCTTATTGCTCATCTATGTACCGACCATTGAAGCGGGTAATTGTGAAACATCCAAAGGATGCTTTTATTAGTCAAGAGCACGTAAGTAACGAGTGGAAGAAGTTCAACTACATAGAAGAACCTAATTTTGATGAAGCACTCAAGGAATATCAAGATTTCCTCTCTATTCTAGAGCAGCATGTTCCGCATATTGATTACTTGCCCTTCTCTTCAGCGGCAGGACTGGATTCCTTGTATGCGCATGATCCAGTGAAGCTCACAAGTGAAGGCGCTATTATTTTAAAATCGGGAAAAGCGTTAAGACAGCCTGAGGCAAATGTTTACAGACAGTTCTTGAAGGAAAAGGATATTCCGATTATCGGTGAATTAACGGGTGAGGCTGTAGCAGATGGAGGAGATCTGGTCTGGCTTGATGAGCGCACGCTGGCTGTTGGGTTAGGATATCGCACAAATGAGGAAGCAGTCCGGCAATTAAAAGAGCTGACGGCTCGCTTCGTTGATGAATTGATTGTCGTTCCTCTTCCTCACGATCAAGGGGAGGAGGAATGCCTCCATCTTATGTCGTTCATCAGCATGGTAGATCATAACCTGGCTGTTGTCCATTCCCGGCTGATGCCTGTCTTTTTCAGGCAGCTTTTGATCAAGCGGGGAATTCAGCTGATTGAAGTCCCTGATGATGAATATACGAGCTTAGGCTGTAACGTGCTGGCATTGGCTCCGAGAGTTTGTGTAATTGTTTCCGGAAATGATTGTACGAAACAGCAGCTGCTTGATGCCGGAGCTGTGGTCTATGAATATAAAGGGCATGAAATTAGTTTTAAAGGAACCGGCGGTCCGACTTGTTTAACTTGCCCAGTGGTCCGCAGCTAATAATAGAATTGGGGGAATAAAGTATGTTTAAACATGTGATCGTTAAAACACCAGGAAGAAGCTATGTCAATGGATTAACTACATCAGACCTCGGAACACCAGATTATGAGACGCTGCTTGAACAGCATGCGGCCTATGTAGAAGCGTTAAAAGCATGCGGCGTATCAGTTACGCATTTGCCGGCAAGCGAGGAGTTTCCAGATTCAACCTTTGTGGAGGATACAGCGGTTTTAACGCAAGAATTTGCTATTGTCACTAATCCAGGGGCAGATTCGAGAAACGGTGAAATTAAAGAAATGGAACTTGTTCTTAAGGACTTTTATAAGCAGCTTTATTCTATTAAAGCTCCGGGAACATTAGACGGAGGCGATGTTCTTCAAGCAGACGACCATTTCTATATTGGCATTTCAGACCGTACGAATGAAGAAGGAGCACGCCAATTTAAAGAGATTGCAGAAGCGGAGGGCTATCAAGCAACGATTGTGCCGCTGCAGAAATTTTTCCACTTGAAAACCGGTATTGCTTACCTTGGGAATAACCTGATGGTTGTTGCTGGGGAATTTATTGATCATCCGGACTTTGAAAAGTACGATAAATTGACGGTGCCGGCTGAAGACGAGTATTCAGCGAACTGTATTCTTGTTAATGATTACGTCATTATTCCAAAAGGATATGAAGAAACAAAGCGCAAAATGAATCAAGCGGGCTATCAAACGATCGAATTAGAAATGTCTGAATTCCAAAAGCAGGATGGCGGGTTAAGCTGCTTATCGCTGCGCTTCTGACATTGACCGCTATTTTTCCTTATATAGTTAAGGGAAGGCTCTCTTCCAAAGATTCTGTTAAAGAACAACAGTGTGTATGAAAACAGCTTGAAAGAAAAACGAATTGGAAAGGTGATTTTTATGAGCCAATTATTATGGGGTACGCCTGAAGCTCTGCGGGAACTGTTATGTGAACTTGTCGGCTGGGACAGCCGTACTCTCACAGATGGTGAACGTCAATTTGCTTATCATGTTCAGAAGAAATTAAGCAAGCTTGATTATTTCCAAAAGCACCCGGAGCATTTATCTCTTCATGAAGCCGATCTTGGCCGCCATTTTGTGACTGCTTTTTATAAGCATCCTGATGTGGAGGATACGGTTGTATTAATTAGTCATTTTGATACTGTCCAGATAGAGGAGTATGGCGATCTTGAGCCTCTTGCTTTTCAGCCGGAAAAGCTGACGAAAGAACTATTGAATCGAAAAGACAGCTTACCAGAAGAAGCGCGGCTGGACCTTGAATCAGGCAAATATTTATTTGGCCGGGGAACGATGGATATGAAAATGGGGCTCGCTCTCCATATGGCTCTTATCGAAAAAGCGAGTGTGGAGCAGTGGCCGATCAATTTAGTTTTGTTAACCGTTCCTGACGAGGAAGTCAATTCTTCGGGCATGAGGGCAGCAGTGACAGAACTTGTAAAGATGTGCACCAAATATAAGATAACTTATAAATTGTTTTTAAACAGTGAGCCGTCCTTCTCCCAAAAGCCTGGGGATGAAAATCATTATATTTATTCCGGAACATTGGGAAAAATTATGCCGGCTGCGCTCTTTTACGGAAAAGAAACGCATGTGGGCGAGCCCTTAAAAGGGATGACGGCGAATTATATAGCTTCCTTTCTGACACAGCTGATGGAATGGAATCCGCTTTTTCACGAAAGTGATTTAGGAGAAAAAACGCCTTTGCCGGTTTCTCTCCAGCAAAAAGATTTAAAAG
The DNA here is from genome assembly GCF_002189605.1 of Pseudobacillus badius. Taxonomy (NCBI): domain Bacteria; kingdom Bacillati; phylum Bacillota; class Bacilli; order Caryophanales; family Bacillaceae; genus Pseudobacillus; species Pseudobacillus badius. The sequence goes on along the minus strand of NZ_MWMM01000018.1, from coordinate 7,013 downwards.
CCCAATATTCAACCCAGACGCCTCACCGGGCGGCGGCCCTTTATAATGTGTTTCTAATGAAAAGAACGGCTTCGGAGATTATGGATTTATTTGAACAGATTGCCGGTGAGGCAGCAGCCAGATGCAATGCTTCTTATCAATCCTTGTGCGAGAATGAAAAAGTGGAGGGGATCGGCGAGGTTCGCGTGCTTCGCTACGAAAAGCTGCTTGCTTACGCAGAAGCAAAACTGGGACGAGAGCTTGTTCAAAAGATGAAAAGCGAAGTTCAGGAGAATAGCGAATGGGATGAACGCGAAAAGTCGGTACGGATTGCTGATAAACTGCTTATTCAATGTCAGGAGCTAGCCCCGGCCATTGTCTTATTATTTGCACCTCCTTATTATCCAGCTGTTAACACATCGAATGATCCACTTGTCGCACATTCGATTAAGGTGCTAAAGCAAGCGGCTGCCGGCTTTGGATTGGAGGTCCATCAAGTCCATTATTTCAACGGATTGTGTGATTTAAGCTATGTCCACTACAATGACCAGACAAATGGCTGGGCTGCTTTCGAAAGAAACACACCGGTGTGGGGAGATCTGTACAGCATTCCTTTTGCAGATATGCAGCAGCTTCAAGCTCCGGTATTAAATGTCGGGCCGTTTGGAAAAGACGCTCATCAGTTCGCAGAGCGTCTGCATATAGACAGCGCCTTCGTTCAGACCCCAGCTATGCTGGAGTCTGTAATTAAAAGCTTGATGTAAAGACAAATAGGAAAGAGGCTGGTTCAAACAATCGTTTGAGCCAGCCTCTTTTAAAGCTGTTGTTATTTCCAGGCAGCTGCTTTTTGTCTTTTTTGCCATGCCATCGATACGAGCATGGTAAGCAGCAGGACAATGAGTCCCAGTAGAAATGGATAATACATATGAACATCGTAGAGAAGACCGGCGAGTGTCGGACCAAGAACATTGCCGATACTCATATAAGCATTATTCATTCCCATTGCAAATCCCTGTTCATTGCCAGCCAGTTTGGAAACAAGTGTATTCAGTACTGGACGCAGAATGGAAGAGGCGAGGAAAATAATAAGCGTAACAGCGAAAAACAGGGCATAGCTTCCTGCTAAGAAAGAGAAAAGAAAACCGATGGCTGTCACTGCAAGAAACATATTTAACACGGCGCCTTCTCCGTATCGTCTAACAATGCGGTCAACGACAAATAATTGCACGATGACACTAACAATTCCAGTCGAGGTGACCATGACGGCGATTTCTTGCGGGGTAGCCCCGAACTTATTATCGATAAAAAGCCCAATGACAGACTCATAGGCCATTAAACCGAAGCTCATGACGAGTGTAATAACAAGCGGAATGAAATAAGGCTTGTTAACCGATTGAGCCAGCTTTTTTATCATCGGGTCTTCAGCTGCTGCCGAGGCAAAGCTGTCTTTTTCTTTGCTTTCCTTTAACCAAATAGCAGAAAAAATAACTGCAGCGACACCGATAATGGCTGACACAAGCAATGGCATTTTTAAGCCGAAGTCAGCGAGAAATCCTCCGATTCCGGGGCCAACAACGATGCCAAGAGACATGGAGGCGGAAATGAGGCTATTTCCTTTGGCTCGCTGGTCCATTGTGGTGATATCAGCAACATAGGCGAAGATTGCGGGAATCAGCAAGGCTGCGCCAATCCCGCCAATCACCCGTGAAAGGTACAAAATGCCGATTGTGTCGGAAAAGTAAAAGACAAACATAGAGATCGCCAATCCGCTCAGACCGGCTATAATCATAATGCGCCGGCCGTATTGATCCGCCCATTTTCCTGCGATTGGCGACATAATCAGCTGGGCGCCGGCAAAAATAGCGATGATTAACCCGGCGGCGGTGCCTCCTTGGCCGATGGATAGCAAATATGCCGGCAAAATTGGGATAATAATGCCAAAGCTGCCGACGGCTATAAACATATTAATCATTAGAATCATCATTTTTTTACGCTGTTCCGGTAACAAAAAAAAACACCTTCTTCCCTTAGACAATTTCTTCTGAAAATGCTAACAATTCAATATAGCGGGAGATGAAGGAAATGTCAATTATATATTTATGATTAGGTATTAGGGACGGGAGAAGGGGACAGCAAAATAAATAACCCCCTGCATAAGGGAGCAGGGGGGATTAGGCGTGAAAGCCAATAAGGGTAGCTTTTTTGTCAAGACCAACCGTATCTTTATTCGGGAAAGTAATGACCGAGCTGATATATTCCCATCTAATAAATAGGTGGACAGCGCAGGTTTCCTCTTTCTGATGCTCAAAAGGGATTTCATCTCCCGACTCGTCCATGACTTCTGTCCGTTTATGGCAAGGGTTTTCTACCCAGATGCCCATGCTTTCTGTATGGACAAGCTTCACCATATACCACTGATCGGGCTGATAGATGCCAGTGATGGAGCCAACAAGGTCTTCCGGGAAGTTGCGAAAGCGGATTTGAATTTTCTGACCGGTAAAATTATCGAGATACATGATCATCGCTCCTTTATATGAGTTCCTTTCACCTTTCTTTTCCCGGTATTTCATTAATAAAACAGAAACATGCTGCCGATGCAGATGGCAGCATGTTTCTGTGGAAGGTATGAGGCAGGCCGCAACTTGCTGCGGCCGTTGATCACGGCTTCGATTATTTATTTGGCTGGGAAGGAGCATCATCCATCGGAATTTCAATCAGCTGATTAGAACCGGTAGCCTTTGGCATTTTGCCATCCCATTTTTCGATCCATTTATTTTGGATGACTTCTTTAGAAATGGATTTCTTAATAATTTCATTGTATTTGGCAATACCTTCAGCTTCGATTTTTTTCTTTTGGGCTTCTGCTTCAGCAATTTTCAACTCAATTTGTTTTCTCTCAAGTTCTTGGGCAGCTTCGACACGCTTATCAATGGCTGCTTGAGTTGATTTATCTGGCTTCGGCACGCCAAGCGTCAAATTATCAACGGTAAACCCTAACCGGCTGACATCATCGGCGAACAGATCCTGCACTTTTGAAGCGGCTTCAGATGATTTTTCACCGTATGTATCGATGACCGAGTATTTAGCGATGGCTTTACGCCCTGCAGCCCATAGGCGTGTACGCAAGTAGGATTCTTCAATTTGTTCGACTTCTACTGGACCGAATTTATTAAAGACAGCCACTACCTTGTCAGGTTGAATGCTATAGTTATAAGCAAAGTCGACGGTCACGCTTTTTCCGTCTGAAGTGGCCACTTGAATATCTTTATAATTGACCGTTTGCATTCTGACAGGGTACTTTGTTACTTTGTCAAATAAGCCGACCAGATGCCATCCTTGACCAAGCGTTTCGTTTTGAACGCCGCCGTTCGGACTGTAAACGACACCTACGTATCCGTTTGGGATTTTTTCAATAAAAAGGGAAAGCAACGCGATACCGGCAATTAAGGCAATAGCGATAATTGTGCCTCCCAAAATCTTGCGGTTATTTGGTTTCTTTTTTGTTTGTTCCATTTTCATCCTCCTCTAATTTTTCTTTCAGACGATGAGCTGTATCTCCTACCCTTTTAAATGAAGGAGAAAGCATTAACCAAATGCCAAAGCAAATAATAAGTATAATGATGACTGAACCTATAAATACTTTCATTTTATCGCCCCCGCTTCTATTTTGACATTAGTTTACAAGTTTGTCATCATAAGCAGTCACATTTAGTAGAATTTAGTCGAGAGCTGATCAAGGTGCTCTTTGTAAGAGGCAGGAAGTGCAAATAGTTGGCGTCTTTATATATCTATGTAGGCCGCTGGAAGAATGAACTCCATTTTAGAAAATAAAACAAACACCGGTCATCGACCTGGTGTTTGTTTTTTTCGCTTCATCAGCTGCAAATCAATAAACAGCTGACAGTTCATATTAAAGTCGTTAAAGTCGATATCAGTTAAATCGGTAATTTGCTTCAAGCGGTATTTTAATGTGTTTGTATGGATAAATAGCTGTTCAGCAGCAGGCTTAATGCGGCAGTTGTTGAGCAAATAAGCTTCCAGTGTCTCTAGAAGATTGGATTGGCTTTCTTCGTCCTTTTGTTTCAGTTTTAGCAATTGTTCATTGGTATACTGTGTTTCACTGTTAAAGCGGGCCAGCGCTTCGAGGTAACGGAACACTCCTATTTTGTTGTAAGTCAAGGCCAAAAGGGAAGGATCACCTAGAAATTCAGCTGTATGGATCACCCGCAGCGCTTCGAGATAGCTTTGGCGCAAATGAAGGAGGGAAGTATATTCGCCGCCAATTCCCGCATACACTGATTGAGGCTTGCATTGGGTTAATACAGTGTTTGCCAGCTGTTCCGCATCCTCCGTTAACCGGCCTCTTGCCGTCGAATTGCTGCCGATAATAACAATGATTTTTGATTTATCCGTGAACAGGTAGGAAGGGCGGTTCAGCGCATGGACAAACAGCCGAATGGTTTCTGTCAGTTCATCGAACAGCTCTTCACTGATTTGCGTTATAGTAAAGACTGTCACGAGAAAAGCGGCGGGCAGTACGATGTTGGCGTTTGCTGCTTCCCATTTGATTTGATTTTCCGTCCGGTACGTTTCATTAATGATCTTCTGATAAAATTGGTGCTTCTTTTCATCTTTCATGACTTTCAGCTGATTTTCTTTATATAGCAGCCTTCCTACGTGGATGGACACCTTTTGCAAAAAATCCATTTGTTCGGCTGTTAAAGGCGGATCAGTTTCCTGAACCCAAATGTATCCGAAAATTTGATCCTTATATTTGGCACTTACGACGACACGGGGGTTTAATCCGATGTCTTTGATCGGGGGCACATGGAAAGGGCCGGGAATGGTTTTTAGCTGTTCCACTACGCCTTCTTCCATAAATTTTTCTAATATCGGGATCGGCCAACGCTTAGCAAAGATGGTCTGCTGGTTGGCTTTATCAAATTGTTCAATGTAATAAGAACTGTAGGCCAGCAATGAGAATTGATCACTTTCTACAACGACAGGTTTTTTTAAATAGGTACTGACCATTTCAGTAATATCATTAATAGTTGTCAATGCAAGAATCTTTTCCAGTGACTGGCTCATTCAGTTCCTCCTCCGCGTTTTGGATGGTTATCAAGTTAATCATACTGATAAAGCGGCTGAATGTATAGAGCAGAATAGTAAAAAGGACCGAATGGGAAATAGTTCCATTCGGTCCTTTAAATCATGGCCGGCCAGCAGGCTGACGGCAGCCATCAGAAATTAACGTTCTTTTTTAAGAATTTCCACTGTTTCTGAGAACTCTCTGTCAATTTCAGCATTTGGTTGATATGTGGCAAGACTTACAAGATAAGTTACAATCCAACAGAGGATGAAGCCAGGAACAATCTCATACAGTGTGCTTGACAATGCATTGACGTTCCCCCAAATAAGAACGGTTACGGCACCTGTAATCATCCCCCAAAGAGCGCCTTTAGCGGTGATCTTGCGCCAGTATAGGGAAAGCAGGATGATAGGGCCGAAAGAGGCTCCAAAGCCCGCCCATGCGAACGAAACGATTTTTAAAACCGTATCGTTATTTGGCCAAGCGAGTATCATCGCTACAATTGATACGAGAAGAACAGCTATTCTTCCATAAAATACGTATTGTTTATCTGATGCATCTGTTTTAATAACTGCTTTATACAAATCTTCAATCAGAGCTGAAGATGTAACGATCAGCTGAGAAGAAATTGTGCTCATAACAGCCGCAAGAACTGCTGCTAGCATAATACCCGCAATGAACGGATGGAAGATGATTTGTCCCAGGGCAATAAACACTGTTTCTGCATCATTCAGTGTCGTGCCGCTTTGATGGTAATAGGCAATTCCGACAAGCGCTGTCGCTACAGCTCCAAAGAGGCTGAGAAGCATCCAGCCGATTCCGATACGGCGCGCGCCTTTTATTTCTTTTACTGAGCTGATTGCCATAAAGCGTACAATAATGTGAGGCTGGCCGAAGTAACCAAGGCCCCATGCAACCGCTGACAAAATTCCGAGGAAAGAAGCGCCGGAAACGAAGTTTAATAATTGCGGATCAACATCGCGAATGCTTGCTGCTGTTTCAGAGAATCCGCCTGTAAGAAATAGTCCAAAGATCGGTATGAGCAGAAGGGAAAGAAACATAATCAGCCCTTGAACAACGTCGGTGTAGCTAACCGCCAAGAATCCGCCAAATAAAGTATAGAAAATAACGACAGCAGATACGATTAAAAGACCGGCATGGTAGTCAAGTCCAAATGAGCTTAGGAAGAACTTTCCTCCTGCAACCATTCCTGAGGATACATAGAAAGTAAAGAAAATTAAAATAACTATGCCTGAAGCAATGCGCAAAAGACGGGATTTATCTTTTAAGCGACTTTCGAGATAACTTGGAATGGTGATGGAATCACTTGATACTTGTGTGTAGACGCGAAGACGTGGTGCAACAAGTACATAGTTTAAGTAGGCGCCGACTGTCAACCCGACAGCAATCCAGGTTTCAACAAGACCGTTCAAAAAGATGGCGCCCGGCAGACCCATAAGCAGCCAGCCTGACATATCCGCAGCTCCGGCGCTCAAAGCCGTAACCGCCGGTCCAAGTGAACGTCCGCCAAGCATGTAGTCAGTCAAGTTGGATGTACGTTTAAATGCATACCAACCGATGAAAATCATGGCAGCCATGTAAATAATAATCGCAATTAATTGATACATTTCATTGGACATGGTAAAACTCCTTTTTAGATTATTTTCACAGCATTCATTTATTATTGCCTAGAAGTCATGCATAAGTTGATTTGCATGAGAATATTAAAAGTAGAGGCTGTCCCATAAATAAACACCAGGCATCTATCTCTTTCAAAAAAAGATGAGCTTTTATTGAAGAAGGAGAGGAGGGCCTGGCAGGCGGGGCAGCCTCCTTTGAATGGTACTTTGTTTAATTAGAACGTTTCAGATGTTGTTTTTGCTTGCATGTGAAGCTGTAAATAATCCGGACCGCCGGCTTTAGAGTCTGTTCCTGACATATTGAA
>NZ_MWMM01000017.1:0-49879 GCF_002189605.1 Pseudobacillus badius | reverse complement strand
GAGGTGGAAGCGTGGCGACACGTGGAGCTGACGAATACTAATCGATCGAGGACTTAACCAAAACGCCGTATGGCGTAAAGCAACAAACCATGGCACGGTATTGCCGGTTACTGACACATATTATCCAGTTTTGAAAGAATAATTTCTTTCCATTTTATACAGTCTGGTGGCGATAGCGAAGAGGTCACACCCGTTCCCATCCCGAACACGGAAGTTAAGCTCTTCAGCGCCAATGGTAGTGAGGGGCTTCCCCTTGTGAGAGTAGGACGTTGCCAGGCCATCGAAAAAGGTGATCCAAAAATCGTTTAAAAGCGATTTTTGGATCACCTTTTCTGTTAGGGCTCATATTTAAGAAGAAAATCAAAATCACTAGATTCGTATATTTTTCATGCACAGGGGGCATACTAGCTTTCAGGAGGTGGAGAAGATGAAGGAATCAAATAAAATCAAAACCTGTATTGTCTGTGAAAAAGAAAAGAAAGAAGGCCTGTATCTCTATACAGCATTTATTTGCCATGAGTGTGAAAGAGAAATGGTCGAGACGGAGCCTGAATCTCCGAAGTATGCAGAGTTTGTAAAAAAACTAAGCAAAATAAGAAAGCCCCCTGTTTTTTCGTGATCCCGTTCCGTTAGTATGTTAGGCTAAGAGAAAAGTATAAGAAAAGGCAGGATGTTCATTGAAACAAACAGACACCCCAATTGTTGATGCATTACAGCGGCATATAAAGCAGCTCCCTCTGTCCTTCCATGTGCCGGGACATAAAAACGGCTTAGTGCCGAGGGAGAAGCTGCCTGCTGGCTTTCAGTCTTTCTTGCGCTATGATATGACTGAAATCACTGGAATGGATGATCTCCATTCACCTGAAGGCTGTATTTGGGAAGCACAGCAGCTATTAACGGACTTATACCGGACGAGAAAAAGTTACTTTTTAGTCAATGGAAGTACTGTGGGCAATTTAGCTATGATTATGTCCGTATGCAAAGAAGGAGATACTGTTTTCGTCCAGCGCAATGCTCACAAGTCTATTTTTCATGCATTGAAGTTGGCCAGGCTGAACCCGGTTTTTTTAGATACAGAGTATGATAGAGACCTGCAAGCAGCAGGCCATATAGGCCTTGATACATTAACAGCAGCCTATGACCGCTTTCCTTCTGCCAAAGCCGTGGTCTTTACGTATCCCACTTATTATGGAATGGCAGGAATGAAGGAGGATATCATTAAGCTGGCAAAGCAGCATGGCTCCTTTGTACTTGTGGATGAAGCCCATGGTCCTCACTTTATCTTGCCGGAGCCCTTTCCTGCAAGCTCTTTAGAATTGGGGGCAGATATCGTTGTTCATTCGGCTCATAAAATGCTTCCGGCAATGACCATGGGCTCCTATCTCCATGTGCAATCTGCCGATGTGCCGCTTGAAAAACTGGAGTTTTATTTACAGGCACTGCAGTCAAGCAGTCCCTCCTATCCTATTATGGCTTCTTTGGACGCCGCCCGTGCTTATTTAGCCGGCATGACAAAAGAGGATCAGTCATTTGCACTGCAAAGGAGAGACCGGTTAGCCTTGCTGCTGCACCGGAAAGGAATTGAGGTGATTTTTCCGGATGACCCGTTGAAAATGATGCTTAGAAAGCCAGGATACAGCGGTTATGAGTTGCAAAAGACGTTGGAGCAAGTACATATTTATACGGAGATGGCCGATGCGGCTCAAGTTCTCTGTACGCTTCCGCTAGTCAAGCAAGGAGATGATGCTTTCTTTAATGAGGCAGCGCAAAAGCTCTCGAAACTTAAACTAGAAGAGAGACCCGCCTGTTTGTTCCTTGCGCCGATACTGTCTCAGCAAAAAGTGTCTGCGCTTGCTTTATCTTATAAAGAGCAGGAAACAGCGCCAATCGAATGGAAAGATATCCAGGAAGCGACGGGAAGAATTGCAGCAGAAACGATTATTCCCTATCCTCCAGGAATCCCATGTATTATGAGCGGAGAAAAGATAGCAGAAGAACAAGCGCTGGCAGTGGAGGAGTGGCTCCAGCAGGGAGTTCATATACAAGGCGGACAAAAATTGAAGGAAAAGAAATTGGCTGTTTTCATCGACAACCAGATTAATAACTAATCATGCGGAGGAAGATATGAAACAAGGATGGTTTATCACGATTGAAGGGCCGGAGGGGGCCGGTAAAACAAGTATTATCCAGCGTTTGACACAGGGCTTGGAAGAAGCCGGACAAACAGTTACCGCCACCCGTGAGCCGGGAGGCATTTCGATAGCAGAGCAAATACGGGAAGTAATTTTGAATAGGGAGAATGTATTAATGGACGGGCGGACCGAAGCGCTGCTGTATGCCGCTGCAAGAAGGCAGCATCTCGTCGAAAAGATCATGCCTGCTCTTGAAGAAGGCCGCATCGTCCTTTGCGACCGCTTTATTGATAGCTCTCTCGCTTATCAAGGATACGCAAGGGGATTAGGCATGGAGGCCGTCTATGACATTAACCGCTTTGCAATCGGAGATCTTATGCCCCACTTGACCTTGCTGTTTGATGTGCGCCCGGAGGTTGGCTTAGAGCGGATTAAAGCTCATAGGGAACAGGAAGTCAATCGCTTGGATTTGGAGGCTCTATCATTCCATCAAAAAGTCAGAGAAGGCTATTTGCAGCTGGCGAGCCAATTTCCTGAACGCATTGCCGTTATAGATGCAGAAGCATCTATTGAGTCCGTTTATCAGGAAAGTTTAAAGGTCATTTTGGCTAAGATCAAAAGCCGGCAACAGTAAAAGAATTCCTGGAAAAGGAGTTCTTTTTTCATAATATTGTTTGTACAATTCAAAAAAACACTCTTTTTCTTGGTATAATAACAGAAAGAGGATAAAAAGAGGAGGAAAAGGAATGAAGTTAATTTTGGCAGTAGTGCAAGATCAAGATAGCCACCGTTTATCCCAGGCTCTGATAGAGAACAATTTCCGAGCAACGAAACTTGCTACAACAGGCGGGTTTTTGAAGGCAGGAAATACAACCTTTATTATCGGGACAGATGATATCCGTTTGGATCGGGCGCTTGCTATTATTAAAGAAAACTGCCAGTCACGGGATCAGATGGTAGCACCGGTTTCCCCGATGGGAGGCAATGCTGATTCATATGTTCCTTATCCTGTAGAAGTGCCGGTAGGCGGAGCGACTGTGTTTGTCTTGCCAGTAGAGCAATTTCATCAATTTTAATAGGGGATTAGACGATGAAAATCAACAAGGATTTGAACTTCAATATAGATAAGGTGCGGACAGATCAGAAGCCTGGACAGACAGGCTCTTCGAAATTTGCCGGACTTGTTCAGCATCAAAGCCACCAGATGAAAACAGAGCAGCTGGAGAAGCTGCTGGGCGATATTGAAGGGGCGGGAGAACGGTTGGCTCGTTCCCGGACATTTCAAGACATGGCCAAATATAAAACGCTCGTGCGGCGCTTTATTAGAGAAGCGGTCGACTTCGGCATGAACCTAAAGAATTCTCATACATGGAATCAATTCGGAGAAGGACGCAAGTTAAAAACGGTTGAAACGATTGATGAAAAACTAATCCAGCTAACAGAAGATATCATGAAACAGGAAAAATCATCTGTCGATTTGCTTGACCAGATCGGCGAAATTAAAGGGTTAATTATAAATTTATACACATAGGCGGGGATGAAAGTGTCCGATATATGGAAAGATTTAAATGAACTGCAGCCTATTGTGCTCAAAATGATAACGAATGGCCTGGCAAAAGGCCGGGTAGCTCACGCTTATTTGTTAGAAGGAGATCCAGGAACAGGAAAAAAGCAAACGGCTCTCTACTTTGCCAAAAGCCTGCTTTGTGAAGAAGAGGGCATAATGCCTTGCAACGAGTGCAGCAATTGCCGGCGGATTGACAGCGGCAATCATCCCGATGTCCATATTGTTGAACCGGATGGATTATCTATTAAAAAGCAGCAGATTGTTTTTTTACAGCAGGAATTCAGCAAAACAGCTGTAGAAGCGAACAGAAAAATATATATTATCAATCATGCGGATAAGATGACAGCTAGCGCTGCCAACAGTTTACTTAAGTTTTTAGAAGAGCCGGCAGCTGATACCGTTGCCCTGCTGTTAACCGAACAGGCACAGCGGATGCTGCCGACAATTATTTCCCGCTGCCAGCTTCTTTCTTTCAAGCCGCTGCCGCCAGATCTTCTTAAAAATAAATTGATTGAAAAAGAAGTTTCCCTGCCGATGGCTGCACTGGTTTCAAGGCTGACAAATAATTTTGATGAGGCGTTTCGGCTGGGCACTGAAGAGTGGTTTGCACAGTCACGCAAGATAGTGTTAAAATTATACGAAGTCCTGCTGAAGAACCCATTAGAAGCAATGGTAAAATTGCAGGAGGACTTTAACGGGCATTTTAAAGATAAACAACAAGTAAGTCTTGCATTGGATCTTTTATTGCTGCTTTTCAAGGATTTGCTGTCCATTCAGACAGGAAACGAACAAGGCTTGGCGTATCCTGATCAGCTGGCCTTGCTCAAGAACACAGCTCTTCATTCTTCCATTGTAAACACAACAGAGCAGATAACTGCTATTTTAGAGGCAAAGCGGAAACTTGATGCTAATATGAATCCACAGCTGCTAATGGAGCAGCTTGTGCTAAAATTGCAGGGGGGAGCATCCTTTGTATGATGTAGTAGGAGTACGCTTTAAAAAAGCGGGTAAAATATATTATTTTGATCCAATGGATCTGGGCGTTGAGAAAAACGACCATGTAATTGTAGAGACAGCTAGAGGCGTAGAGCACGGTGAAGTAGTCGTCGGGCCGAAAAAGGTAGAAGATGATGATATCGTTCTTCCTTTAAAAAAAGTCATCCGTAAAGCTGATCAGAAAGATCGGCTGATTGTGGAGGAAAACAAGGCGGCAGCGGCGGAAGCTTTCGATATTTGCTGCCAGAAAATCACTGAACATAAGCTGGATATGAAACTTGTTGACGTAGAATACACATTTGATCGCAACAAGGTGATTTTTTATTTTACAGCAGACGGAAGAGTGGATTTCCGGGAGCTTGTCAAAGATTTGGCAGCTATTTTCCGAACGAGAATTGAACTTCGGCAAATTGGTGTCCGTGATGAGGCCAAAATGCTTGGCGGGATTGGTCCATGCGGCAGAATGCTTTGCTGCTCGACTTTCTTGGGGGATTTCGAGCCAGTTTCAATTAAAATGGCGAAGGATCAGAACCTCTCATTAAACCCAACAAAGATTTCAGGTTTGTGCGGCCGGTTAATGTGCTGCTTAAAGTATGAAAATGATGAATATGAAGCAGCAAAAGAGCTTCTTCCTGATGTAGGGACGAAAGTGAACACTCCTCATGGTGCCGGAAAGGTAATCGGTTTGAATATTCTAGAACGGGTGCTTCAAGTAGAAGTATTCAACCACGAGCGGATCCTTGAATTCACTATTGATGAGATTGGGGCAGAAGGTGCCGTGTCAGTACAAGCCACAGAGTAATGGGGTGGAACGGGTGAACAAAAAAGAATTGCTTGATTCGGTCAGCGATATGGAAATGCAAATCAGCCAGCTGTACAAGCAGCTTGGAGAGTTGAAAAAAGGTTTAGTGCATACGATGGAAGAAAATCATTCCTTGCGATTGGAGAATGAGCATTTACGGCGCCGGCTGGAAGAAATTGAGTTTTCGCATCAGCAAGCCGGCCGAGAGATGGACAAGGAGACCAGCGATAAGAGTTTTTCAAAGCTGATAGATATAGGCGAAGGTTATGATAACCTGGCAAGATTGTATCAGGAAGGTTTTCATATTTGCAATATTCATTTTGGAAGTCCGCGCAAAGACGAAGATTGCTTGTTTTGTTTATCATTTTTAAATAAAAAATAACTGAGTATGTTAGTGAGGCTGTCCACAAAGGCCGGTACCGAAGCTGTGCAGCATTTGGGGGGAAAGAGAATCTTCTTCCTGGATGAAGCGGCAGTGCGGCCTGTACGGACAGCTTTTCTTTTTGTAAATGCTTTGTTCACTAAGAAGGTTTGAGCCAACCTTCATACGATACTTTGCTTTTGGAAAAACAGGAGGAACGGAAGAATGGTTGTATTAAAGGATGATGAACGGCTTGATTATTTGCTGGCGGAGGAACTAAGAATTATTCAAAGCCCGTCTGTTTTTGCTTTTTCGCTTGATGCGGTGCTGCTTGCAAGGTTCGCCTATTTGCCGCTCAAAAAAGGCTCTATTGTCGATTTATGCTCCGGAAATGGGGTGGTGCCTTTGCTGATGAGTGCCAAAACCAATGTGCCGATCATCGGCGTGGAAATCCAGGAGCGTTTATATGATATGGCTGTGCGCAGCATTGAGTATAATGGACTCAATGAAAGAATTGCTATGGTGCATGGAGATTTAAAAGAGGCTCCAGCTCAATTAGGCTATGAAAAACATAGTGTCGTTACTTGCAATCCTCCTTATTTTGTCACGCCATCTCACAAAGAAGTAAATATGAATGAACACTTGGCCATTGCCCGCCATGAAATCTATTGCACGCTTGAAGACTGTATACGTTCGAGCAGCGAGCTGCTGAAGCAGGGCGGAAAGGCTGCCTTTGTCCACCGGCCAGGCCGATTGCTTGATTTGATCACCTTAATGAGAAAATATCGCCTGGAACCTAAGCGTCTTCGTTTCGTTTATCCGAAAATGGGAAGGGAAGCAAATACCGTATTGATTGAAGGAATGAAGGATGGAGCGCCTGATATCAAAATCTTGCCGCCGTTGTTTGTGTATGATGAAAATGGCGAATACACTGAGGAAGTAAGAGAGATGTTATATGGAGAAAAGCACTGATCATTTTTTTTACGTGCTGGAATGCAGTGATCACTCCTTTTATGGAGGCTACACGACGGATTTAGAGAAGAGATTAAAAGCCCACAATTCCGGAAAAGGGGCGAAATATACACGAGGCAGAGGACCTGTGCGCCTGATTCACTGGGAAAGGTTTCATACAGTGACAGAGGCCATGCGGGCAGAATACGCCTTTAAACAACTGACACGAAAGCAAAAGGTGGATTATTTGCAGAGGGAGGGCAGCCGCTATGATCGATAGTCAAAAAAGTTTTATCCATGAGGGAGGGGCTCTTTACCTTGTCCCTACACCGATCGGCAATCTGGAAGATATGACCTTCCGGGCGATCCGGATAATGAAGGAAGCCAATGTGATTGCTGCTGAGGATACGCGCAATACAAAGAAGCTTTGCAATTATTTTGAGATTGCTACTCCGATTACAAGCTATCATGAACACAACAAGGAAACGAGCGGGCAGCAGCTGCTGGAGCGTATGAAACAAGGAGAAACGGTTGCTCTTGTCAGTGACGCTGGCATGCCTTCCATTTCAGATCCGGGATATGAGCTGACAGCCGCTGCTATCAGCCAGGGAATCACGGTGATCCCTTTGCCTGGCGCGAACGCCGCACTGACCGCTTTGATCGCTTCTGGTCTTGCGCCTCAGCCTTTTTATTTCTATGGCTTTTTAAGCCGGCACAAAAAAGAGAAAAAAGCGCAGCTGGCCGAGTTAAATAAAGCACGCAGCACGTTTATTTTGTATGAATCGCCCCATCGCCTAAAGGATACGCTTGCTCTCATGGCCGATGCTTTAGGAGCAGACAGGAAAATCGTACTATGCCGGGAGCTGACAAAGAAGTTTGAAGAGTTTTTGCGGGGGACAATTGAAGAAGCGCTGACTTGGTCAAGAGAAGAAGAAATCCTTGGAGAGTTTTGCTTGATTGTCGAAGGAAATGAAGCGCCGGAGGAGTTGGAGGAGAAAGAGTGGTGGTCTTCTTATTCCATTGTCGAACATGTAGATCATTATATCCATGACAAACAACTTTCCTCTAAAGAGGCGATTAAACAAACGGCCGTTGACCGAAGCATAGGAAAGCGGGAAGTGTACCAGGCCTATCATGTGGAGTAGCCGACTCGTTTCGGTTTAGCAACAAAAGGGGTTCGGAATGGCTTTATTCCGAACCCCTTGTTAATTTCCCGCCTGATTTGAAAGACAGACAGAGCTCTCTGCATAAAACCGAAGCGCTTGGAATGGGAACCAGCGACTTTCATCTATAAGCAAAATAAAAACGAGCCAGCGAGGCTCGTTTGTTTTTTATTTTTGAGAAGCAAATGACTCGGAAATTTCTTTGATAAGCTGTTCTGCACCCTCACGGCTAAGAATTAATTTTCCGCCTGCAAGTTTGATGTTGTCGTCTGAAACTTCCCCTGTAATGTGGCAAGTCATGCTTGGTTTATACTTTTTAAGGATGATTTTATCATCGTCTACATAGATTTCAAGCGCATCTTTTTCAGCGATTCCTAATGTACGGCGAAGTTCAATTGGAATAACTACGCGGCCCAACTCGTCAACTTTACGAACAATACCTGTTGATTTCATTTTTTTTTGCTCCTTCCAAAATGTTTTTATTAAAAAAACATAAAGCTTAATCGTCAATTTTCGACATATTTTTTACTTATGTCCTTATCATACCAGCTATTCCCAAGGTCGTCAACAAGAAAATGTAATTTTACCAAGGAATGTAAAGGTAATGAAATATTGATATATCAACGTTTCTGGGCTATTGGTTAAAATTGGAATCATTAATTACGAAAAAAATGTCGAATAGGACAAATGAAATGTCGAATCAACGAATTCAAAGAAGATTAGGAGAGTTTAATATTTACAATTGGCTCTGAATAAGAGAAAATAAAAGAAGCGGTCCTTTTGCCGCTTGCTATGTATATTTTTTTTGTATAATAGTCATAATGTCAATAAATTTAAGTATGAATTGTCCGCTAGGGGCATGAATGGAAAAGAAAGCTCTCAACCGCCGGGTGAGGGCTTTTCTACATAAGAATCAGCGTTTTGAGGAGGGGTACAAAGTGAACGATCAAAAGAAAACTTTTTATTTGACGACACCTATTTATTATCCGAGTGGAAACCTTCATATCGGACATGCCTATACAACGGTAGCCGGTGACGCCATGGCGCGCTATAAACGGCTGCGCGGTTTTGATGTTATGTATTTAACAGGAACAGACGAACATGGGCAAAAAATTCAGCGAAAGGCGGAGGAAACAGGAGTGACTCCGCAGCAGTATGTCGACAATATTGTCTCCGGCATTCAAGAGCTGTGGAATAAGCTTGATATTTCCTATGATGACTTCATTCGCACAACGGAAGACCGGCATAAAGCTATCGTTGAAAAAATCTTTAAGCAGTTATTGGACCAAGGCGATATTTACCTTGATGAGTACGAAGGCTGGTACTGCACACCTTGTGAGTCTTTCTTTACTGAGCGCCAGCTGGAAAACGGCAATTGTCCGGATTGCGGCCGTGCGGTAGAAAAAGTAAAAGAGCAGTCTTACTTCTTTAAAATGAGCAAATATGCTGATCGCCTGCTTGAGTTTTATGAGGCTAACCCGGACTTTATTCAACCGGAATCCCGCAAAAATGAAATGATTAATAACTTCATTAAGCCGGGATTGGAGGATTTGGCTGTATCCAGAACAACGTTTGATTGGGGCATCAAGGTGCCGGGTGATCCGAAACATGTCATCTATGTGTGGATCGACGCTCTTTCCAACTATATTACAGCGCTCGGTTATGGAACAGAAAATGATGAGAAATATCAAAAGTATTGGCCGGCCAATGTTCATCTTGTAGGGAAGGAAATTGTCCGTTTCCATACCATTTACTGGCCAATTATGCTGATGGCTCTGGATTTGCCTCTGCCTAAAAAAGTATTCGCCCATGGATGGCTGCTGATGAAAGACGGAAAAATGTCGAAGTCCAAAGGAAACGTAGTCGATCCGGTCACATTAATTGATCGTTACGGCCTCGATGCGCTGCGCTACTATTTGCTTCGCGAGGTGCCATTCGGTTCAGATGGCGTATTTACGCCAGAAGGATTTATCGAGCGCATTAACTACGACTTAGCGAATGATTTAGGCAACCTGCTTAACCGTACAGTGGCGATGATCAATAAATATTTTGATGGCATCATTCCAGTCTATAAAGGTTCAAATGGAGAGTTTGATCAGCAGCTCCAGCAAATGAATATGGAAACAGTCAGCCAATACGAGGAAGCTATGGAAAAAATGGAGTTCTCCGTTGCGCTTTCGGCTCTCTGGCAGCTGGTCAGCCGGACAAATAAATACATTGATGAAACCCAGCCATGGGTGCTTGCCAAAGCGGAAGAGAAAGACAAGCTTGGCGATGTAATGGTTCATTTAGCCGAATCCTTGCGCCGGATCGCTGTTCTTCTGAAGCCGTTCCTAACACGCACGCCGCAGAAGATGTTTGAACAACTGAATATCCAAAGTGAAGAACTGCAGTCATGGGAAAGCCTGTCTGAATTTGGAGCGATTCCAGAAGGAACGACAGTTGTCAAAAAAGGAGAGCCGATTTTCCCTCGCCTTGAGATTGAGGAAGAAATTTCCTACATCAAAGAGAAAATGCAAGGAGCTCCTGAGAAGAAGGAGGAGCCAAAAGAGGAACCGAAAGCGGAATTGGCAGATGAAATCAAAATTGATGATTTTATGAATATTGATTTACGCTCAGCCACTGTCCTTGCAGCGGAGCCAGTTAAAAAAGCGGATAAGTTATTAAAGCTTCAGCTGGATCTTGGCTTTGAAAAACGCCAAGTCGTTTCAGGCATTGCTGAATTTTATAAACCAGAAGAGCTTGTGGGACGCAAAGTGGTCGTTGTTGCTAACTTGAAACCTGTTAAGCTTCGGGGAGAGCTATCACAGGGCATGATTCTTGCGGGCAAGTCTGACGGCGTATTATCATTAGTCCGTGTAGATGAAAGCTTGCCGAACGGTTCACGGATTAAATAAATTGATTAAATGGAAAAACATAGAATGTTTCACGTGGAACGATTATTCAACGGGAACGTCTATGTTTTTCTTTTAGAAAGGATGAAAAGATTGCTATTCGATACACATGTTCATTTAAATGCAGAGCAATATAAAGAAGATATAGAAGAAGTGATCGGACGGGCTCAAGAAGCAGGGGTAGAAAACATGGTCGTTGTCGGCTTTGACCGTCCGACGATTGAGAAAGCGATGGAGCTCATTGAAAAGTATGACTTTTTGTATGCCAGTGTCGGCTGGCATCCGGTGGACGCGATTGATATGCAAGATGAGGATCTTGCTTGGCTGGAAGAACTGGCGGCGCATCCGAAAGTCGTAGCTTTAGGGGAGATGGGGCTTGACTACCACTGGGATAAGTCGCCTGCCGATATTCAAAAAGAAGTATTCCGCAAGCAAATCCGCCTCGCCAAAAAAGTTAAGCTGCCGATCATTATTCACAATCGGGAAGCGACACAGGACATCGTTGACATTCTAAAAGCAGAGGGAGCAGAAGAAGTCGGCGGAATTATGCATTCTTTCAGCGGCAGCGTGGAAACAGCTCATGAATGTATCGGCATGAATTTTTACATTTCGCTTGGCGGACCCGTCACGTTTAAAAATGCGAAAAAGCCGAAAGAGGTGGCTGCTGCTGTTCCTCTCGATAAGCTCCTCATTGAAACGGATTGTCCTTATTTGACGCCGCATCCATATCGCGGCAAGCGCAATGAACCGGCTTATGTGAAGCTGGTGGCAGAACAAATTGCTGAGCTAAAGGGCTTGGACTATGAAGAAGTAGCCAGCGCTACAACTGAAAATGCCCGCCAGCTTTTTCGCATCGGGCAGTGAGGGCTCCGATGAAAATCAAAGAGATTATTGTAGTAGAAGGAAAAGATGATACAACCGCCATTAAGAGGGCAGTAAACGCGGATACGATTGAAACCAATGGCTCGGCAGTTCCAGCGGCGGTGATTGAAAGCATCAAGCTGGCCCAAGAAACGAGAGGGGTCATCGTCTTTACAGATCCGGACTACCCGGGCGAGCGGATTAGACACATTGTGGCCGGCCATGTGCCCGATTGCAAGCATGCTTTCTTGCCTAAGCATGAGGCGATCGAGAAAAGAGGACGAGGCGTAGGGGTAGAGCATGCTTCTGCAGAAGCCATCCGCAAGGCGCTGAAAGATGCCCAGACAGTTGAGAAAGAAGCCGTCGAACAAATATCCAAGGAAGATTTAGTGGATGCCGGATTAATTGGCGGCGCACAGGCAAAAGAAAGAAGAAAAAGGCTTGGCGAAAAGCTGCGGATCGGCTATACAAATGGGAAGCAGCTTTATAACCGGCTGCTTATGTTCCAAATTACCCAGGAGCAGTTTGCCCAAGCTTTAAAAGAAGTGTTGCAGGAGGAAAGAACATGAAGGATATTGCTACTCCGACGCGAACGAAAGAGATACTGGAGAAGTATGGTTTTTCTTTCAAGAAAAGCTTAGGACAAAACTTTTTAATCGACCCTAATATTTTACGGCGGATTACTGAAACAGCGGAGCTGACGAAGGAGACCGGCGCCATTGAGATCGGGCCGGGCATTGGTGCTTTGACAGAGCATGTCGCCCGTTCTGCGGGAAAGGTCGTGGCTTTTGAAATTGATCAGCGGCTGCTGCCGATTCTGTCTGATACGCTGTCTCCTTATGATAATGTGAAAATTATTCATGAAGATGTGTTAAAAGCAGATGTCGCTCAAATAGTTGAGCAGGAATTTACTGATTTTGAACAGTTAATGGTCGTGGCCAACTTGCCTTATTATGTGACGACACCGATTATCATGAAGCTGCTTGAGGAAAAAGTCCCGCTTAAAGGCATGGTTATCATGCTTCAAAAAGAAGTAGCCGACCGCATTTCAGCCAAGCCGGGCACGAAGGCGTATGGTTCCTTGTCAATTGCTATCCAGTATTACATGACAGCGGAAACCGCTTTTATTGTGCCGAAAACCGTCTTTATGCCGCAGCCTAATGTCGATTCTGCCGTGATTAAGCTGTTGAAAAGAGAGAAGCCGGCGGTTGAAGTGACGAGTGAACAATTCTTCTTTACAGTTACCCGTGCGTCCTTTGCCCAGCGCCGGAAAACGATTTTAAATAATTTAACGAACCAGCTGCCTCAAGGCAAAGAGAAGAAGGAAGCGGTCATTGAGGCGCTCAGCCAGGCTGAAATTGAGCCTTCGAGAAGAGGGGAGTCCCTTTCTCTTGAAGAATTTGCCCGCCTTGCCAATGCCCTTTATCCTGTTTTTAAATCATAAATTGAGGATCGCTGGGGTGGCTGATTTCCACTCCAGTCTCTTCTCTTTGCGTTCTTGAAACAAACCAAGAATCAAAAGGGGTTCGGCGCAACACCTTTCCGGCCGCCTGTGATTGACAAACTGAGAACGGTCCTTCAGCCAAAGAATGGCTGAAGGACCGTTCTTTTTTGTTTTTCTTCAATTGCAGATCGGCATTCCCCAATTCCGGGCCTTTTGCATAAGATAATCGGAAGAGTAAAAATTAACGGGGATGATCACATGGTGATTCGTATTAATTCTATTGTCAGCCGCCCATCTTACGGGAATGACATACTGTTTCGGGTCATGGAGATTAAAGACACGGAGGAAGGCCAAATTGCTATTTTGTCGGGAGAGGACTATAGGCTGATCGCAGACGCCCCGTTCTCCGATTTATTAGAAGTCGGACCTGATGAGCAGCAAAAAATGACGCGGGATACGAGAATGCGTGAAGAACAGTCGCTGCATTTGTTCAGGCAAGAGCTGGAGCTAATCAAGGAAAGACAGGAGTATCGAGCCACAAAATGCTATCGGAATGAAAATGATGTTTTTCAGATACCAGGCAGGGTTCTTCACATGGACGGCGATCCTAATTATTTAAAAAAGTGTTTAGACGCCTATGAAAAAATAGGTCTTCCGGTTTATGGCGTGCACTGTCTGGAAGAAGAAATGCCTAAGAAAATTTCCTCATTAATCGACGAATATCGCCCGGATATATTAGTCATTACCGGGCATGACTCTTATTCAAAAGTAAAAGGAAGCAAATCAGATATAAACGCTTACCGCCACTCTAAATATTTCGTACAAACGGTCCGGCTGGCGAGGAAAAAGATTCCGCACTTAGACCAGCTCGTTATTTTTGCAGGCGCCTGCCAATCTCACTTCGAGTCTTTAATCCGGTCGGGCGCCAATTTTGCCAGCTCGCCCTTTCGTGTGAATATTCATGCTCTTGACCCGGTGTATATCTCCTCAAAGATCGGTTTTACACCGTTCAGTGAAATGGTGGATGTCAGAGAAGTACTGAGAAATACATTAACGGGCAACAAGGGGCTTGGAGGAATTGAAACAAAGGGAGTTCTCCGGCTCGGCATGCCTTTTCAACAAACAGAAGAAGAATAATGGACGCAAAGAATAATTTTGTCATGGTTATTGAATTATTGGGAACGCTAAAAATATGATGAAAAAAGCAGGTTTTTGTAAAATAAAAAACGTTGACAAAAGGGGCTGCAGATTGATAAAATATTTTATTTATTTGACTTGCTATTTAAATCATGTTATCATAAAAATAGTGAGGTGGAAGCGGATGCCAAAAACATTAGCCGACATTAAGAAATCTCTTGACTCCAACCTGGGAAAAAGACTTTTGTTGAAAGCAAATGGAGGACGCCGTAAAACGATCGAGCGATCCGGGGTTCTTGCTGAAACATATCAAGCTGTCTTTGTAGTGGAGCTGGATCAAGAGGAAAACGCGTTCGAAAGAGTGTCATACAGCTATGCAGATGTATTGACAGAAACAGTAGAATTGACATTTGAAGATGCAGCAGGAAGTGCCGTTTAATTTTGCAGTAAACCACATTGTTTACTGCTTTTTTATTTGAAAGAAAGGCCGGCTTGTTCGAAAGATGGTTGTCTGAAGGAGCCGATCAGAGCAGCTTCACTTTTTCTGGTTCCCTTCATTTTCCGCTAATCGTTTTAAACTGGCTGGTTAAGCTATGAATAGCGGCAAAAGGAGGGCAACCAATGGGCAGAAGAAGAGGGATTATGTCTGACCAATTGAAAGAAGAGCTTGCGAAAGAGTTAGGTTTTTATGACACGGTTCAACGAGAAGGCTGGGGCGGCATTACAGCCCGAGATGCCGGTAACATGGTGAAACGAGCAATTGAACTTGCAGAAAACCAGCTTGTCAACAAGCGCTGACACTGTAGCTGACTTCTAACTAAAAAGCCGCTAAGGGATCCGGGGAAACCCGGGTCCCTTTTTATGTAGAAATTTGTTCCATCATGCATCATATTTACAACTCCTAATGGACTTTGTGATAAAATAAGCTAAACTGTATTGTGCGCAAAGTAGGTGGCTTATTGTGAAGATAATGATGAAAGCACCAGCGAAAATTAATTTAACGCTAGATGTGCTGCATAAACGTGCGGATGGATATCATGAGGTTGAAATGATCATGACAACAGTTGATCTTGCAGACCGTATTGAACTAGAACCGCTTAAAAAAGATGAAATCAAAATCATCTCCCATAATCGCTTTGTTCCCGATGACAAGCGTAATTTAGCTTATCAGGCAGCTATGCTGCTGAAAGAAAGATACGGCATCCGCTCCGGTGTGTCGATCGGTATTGAAAAAGTGATTCCAGTAGCAGCTGGTTTGGCGGGAGGCAGCAGCGACGCCGCTGCGACCTTAAAAGGATTAAACAAGCTTTGGAATCTGGGGCTCAGTTTAGATGAACTGGCGGAAATCGGAGCAGAAATCGGATCGGATGTTTCTTTTTGCGTGTATGGCGGTACTGCTCTCGCTACCGGGCGCGGAGAGAAAATACAGCATCTGCCGGCACCCCCGAATTGTTGGGTGGTTTTGGCCAAGCCGACGATTGGTGTTTCCACAGCGGAAGTGTATAAGAACTTGAAAATTAACGGACTCCGTCATCCGGATACCCGGGCGATGATGGCTGCCATTGAAACGAAAAATTACGATGAAATGTGCGCACACCTTGGCAATGTCCTTGAGTCCGTCACACTAAAGCTCTATCCGGAAGTGGCCCAAATTAAAGAGCAGATGGAGCGGTTCGGCGCAGACGCCGTATTGATGAGCGGAAGCGGCCCGACTGTATTCGGCCTGATGCGGCATGATTCCAGAATGCACCGGGTTTGCAACGGATTAAGAGGCTTTTGTGATCAGGTATATGCAGTCCGGCTGTTAGGAGAAGGGATGCCTATTGATTGAATCCGTATATTAAGATATATTTAAAAATAAATATTCGGATTTACTCTTTAGGAGGGTAGAACAAAAGATGAAGTTTCGTCGAAGTGAACGGTTAATTGATATGACGCATTATTTACTCGAGCATCCGCAGCAGCTGGTTTCACTGACTTTTTTTGCTGAACGGTACGGATCGGCCAAGTCATCGATCAGTGAAGATTTATCTATTGTCAAAGAAACATTTGAACAGCGCGGTATCGGCTCGCTTCAAACGATTCCAGGAGCTGCTGGCGGTGTGAAATATTTTCCAAAGGTTGGCGAGATGGAGGCACGGCAGTTTATCGCCGGCCTTTGTGAGCAAATTGAAAATCCGGAAAGGCTTCTTCCCGGCGGCTATTTGTACATGATGGATTTACTGGGCCATCCCCAGGTGATCCATCAAGTTGGCAAGCTCCTTGCCTCCGCCTATGCCGGAATGGACATTGATGCGATTATGACAGTTGCTACTAAAGGGATTCCTATTGCTCATGCAATTGCCTCCCACTTAAATGTGCCCGTCGTCGTCGTACGCAGGGACAGTAAGGTAACGGAAGGCCCGACAGTCAGCATTAACTATGTGTCCGGGTCCACGAAGCGGATACAGACCATGGTGCTGGCCAAGCGCAGCTTGAAGGAAGGCTCCAAAGTACTGCTCGTAGATGATTTTATGAAAGCAGGCGGAACCATTAACGGAATGATTAGCCTGCTTGCCGAGTTTAATGCCTCCGTAGCTGGAATTGCGGTATTAGTGGAAGCTGAGCATGATGAAGAACGCCTTGTAGAAGACTACATATCGCTTGTTAAGCTGCAAGATGTCAACGTTCGCACGTCTGCTATATCTGTAGTAGAAGGGAATTATTTCTCTAAAAATATACAGTTTTCATAAGGAGAGGGTAGAATGAAAGTAGTAGCGACTAATCAAGCACCAGCGGCCATTGGACCGTATTCTCAAGGCATCATTGTCAATAACTTGTTTTATAGCTCTGGACAAATCCCGTTGACACCTGCAGGGGAACTAATTGACGGTGATGTGACAGAACAAACCCATCAAGTATTTAAGAATCTGCAGGCTGTCCTGGCTGAAGCCGGCGCTTCACTTGATACCGTGGCAAAGGCTACTGTTTTTATTGCTGATATGAACGAATTTGCGGCTGTGAATGAGGTGTATAGCCAGTATTTTGGCGAACATAAACCAGCCCGCTCTTGTGTAGAAGTAGCAAGACTTCCAAAAGACGTGAAGGTTGAGATAGAAGTAATCGCACTCGTGAAATAATCGCCAGTATCGGTTTGTCGGCAAAAGGGGTTCGGAAGGTTCTTATTCCGAATCCCTTTTTTATTTTGTTTTATTTCAAGAGTGCAGTTAAAATAACAAATTCCTCCAAGCTCATGGGCCGGGCATCTCTGAACCCTTCCCTCCTTTGGCTCCCTCGGTTTTCAAACAGGCGCGGCTGTAAGTTTGCCCCTATTCCTGTGAATCCTGCTGATTGGAATGAAGGGCGCGAAGACTCCTGCGGAAAGCGAAGCGCCTGGAAGACAAATCAGTCATCCCTCCGGCCATAGGCAGGATAAAAAGAATCTTCTTAAAATAAAGTAAATTTTTTTCAAAAAAAAGAAGGAATATTTTAAATATTATTGAATAGTTAGTTTAGGCTTTTTATATAGGGGAAAAAGGGGTGAACAGAATGGAAGTAACTGATGTGAGACTACGACGTGTCAATACGGATGGCCGCATGAGAGCGATTGCTTCTATTACGCTGGACAATGAATTCGTTATTCATGATATTCGCGTAATCGATGGCAATAATGGCTTATTTGTAGCAATGCCGAGCAAACGTACGCCAGATGGCGAATTTCGTGACATTGCCCATCCAATCAACTCCAACACACGCGGTAAAATCCAAGATGCTGTTTTAGCTGAGTATCACCGTCTAGGGGAATTGGAAGAAGTGGAACTGGAAGAAGCAGGAGCTTCATAAATTTAAGCGCAACAAGAGCCTACTTCATATGTATGGCTCTTTTTTAATTGAAAAAATCCCCAATTTTCTCCTCTAATTGTCTTGTTTGGAATTTTCTTTCTTTTCCCCCTTTTTATTTATAGCTGATTCAATGACAAAAATTTGTCATTTTTTAAGCTGTCTTGAAATAAGAGACCTTTTAAGATATAGTCAATAAGGATAAAAGGTTATAGGGGGACCCTCAATGACGAATATTTATGCTGTCATTCTTGCAGCAGGCAAAGGCACTCGAATGAAATCCAAGCTTTACAAAGTGCTGCACCCTGTATGCGGTAAACCGATGGTAGAGCATGTAATTGATCAAATATCCGATTTACATACACATAAAATTGTGACGATTGTTGGCCATGGCGCAGAAAAAGTCAAAGGCTATCTTGGCGAAAAAAGCGAATTTGCTTTGCAGGAAGAACAACTGGGCACCGCCCATGCAGTGATGCAGGCAGAAGCAATTCTTGGAGAAGAAGACGGCTGCACACTTGTTGTCTGCGGCGATACACCGCTTATCAAGGCTTCTACTATGGAAAAGCTTGTAAACTATCACCAAGAACAGCAAGCGAAAGCAACGATTTTGACGGCGTATACAGAGACGCCTGACGGCTATGGACGGATCATCCGCAATGAACAGGGAATGGTCGAGAAAATCGTTGAGCATAAAGATGCAACGGCTGAAGAACGTCAAGTAAAAGAAATTAATACAGGTACGTATTGCTTTGATAACCGTTATTTATTCGACACCTTGAAAAAGGTTTCCAATGACAATGCCCAAGGCGAATACTATTTGCCGGATGTCATTGAAATTCTTAAGAAGGCTGGAGAAAAAGTAGCAGCTTATCAGACAGAAGACTTTAATGAAACGTTAGGCGTCAATGACCGTGTGGCTCTAAGCCAGGCGGAGAAGATTATGCGTGACCGCCTGAATGAGCAGCATATGCGCAATGGCGTAACGCTCATTAGCCCGGAAAATACTTTTATCGGTCCGGATGTGGTGATCGGTTCGGATACGGTGATCCATCCAGGAACTGTGCTATCAGGAAACACGACGATCGGCGCCGGCTGCGAAATTGGCCCGAACAGTGAAATCAACAACTGCCAAGTAGGCGATGAAACCGTTATTCGCCACTCTGTAGCTGCTGATAGTGAAATCGGTGCACGCGTAGCGATCGGCCCGTTTGCTCACATCCGTCCGGCTTCTGAGATCGGCGACGAAGCAAAGATTGGCAACTTTGTTGAAATTAAAAAGACTGTTTTCGGCAAAGGCAGCAAAGCTTCTCATTTAAGCTATATCGGAGACGCGGAAGTAGGCAGCGGGGTTAATCTTGGCTGCGGCTCGATCACTGTGAATTATGATGGCAAAAATAAATTTTTAACCAAAATTGAAGACGATGTGTTCATCGGCTGTAACTCCAATCTAGTCGCTCCGGTGACGGTAGGCAAGGGAGCATATGTGGCAGCAGGTTCGACCATTACTGATGACGTACCTGGAGAGGCGTTATCCATTGCCCGTGCCCGTCAAGTAAATAAAGAAAATTATGTAGAAAAATTAAATTTTAAAAAATAAAGGCGGAGGTCCACCCATGCATAATCAGTATTTAGATCCGAAATTGAAACTCTTTTCCCTTAATTCCAACCGAAAACTTGCGGAAGAAATCGCTGAGATCATCGGTGTAGAATTAGGGAAGTGTTCTGTAAAGCGTTTTAGTGACGGAGAGATACAAATTAACATTGAAGAAAGTATTCGCGGCTGCGATGTATATGTCGTTCAATCGACAAGCGCGCCAGTTAATGAAAACTTAATGGAAATGCTTATTATGATTGATGCTCTAAAGAGAGCCTCTGCTAAAACAATTAATATCGTTATTCCTTATTACGGTTATGCACGTCAGGACCGCAAAGCCCGCGCCCGTGAACCAATCACTGCTAAATTGGTAGCCAATTTGCTTGAAACTGCAGGAGCAACCCGTGTGATTACACTTGATCTGCATGCACCGCAAATTCAAGGATTCTTTGATATTCCAATCGATCATTTAATGGGTGTGCCAATCCTGTCTGATTACTTCAAAGGAAAGAATTTCAGCGGAGACGACATTGTCATCGTTTCGCCTGACCATGGCGGAGTCACACGCGCCCGTAAAATGGCTGACCGTTTAAAAGCGCCGATTGCCATTATTGATAAGCGCCGCCCGAGACCAAATGTAGCGGAAGTAATGAATATTGTCGGTAACATCGACGGCAAAATTGCCATTTTAATTGATGATATCATTGATACAGCTGGCACGATTACACTTGCGGCTAACGCCCTCGTTGAAAACGGAGCGAAGGAAGTCTATGCATCTTGTACGCATCCTGTACTTTCAGGCCCGGCCATCGAGCGCATTCAAAACTCTAATATTAAAGAGCTTGTGATTACGAACTCTATTGCTCTTCCTGAAGAGAAAAAGACCGATAAAATCGTTGAACTGTCTATTGCTCCTTTAATCAGTGAAGCAATTATCCGCGTGCATGAAGAGCAATCTGTCAGCACACTATTTGATTAATAGAAAAGCGGCAGGACTGCCTTTGCACGAACAAAATAGCCTTCCCTCGAAACAGCCGATATGACGGCTTTAAGAGGGAAGGCTATTTCCGTGTGTGTTTAGAGAGAAGCACTTGCCTGATCTTTTTCATGTTTATTTAGCAAGCAATGAGGGAATAGATGAATAAGACCAGATTTTCAGACAGAGATCATAATACAGGAAGGTGAGTTTCTCTAATGAATGCAGTACTTGAAGCAAAACAACGCAATCAATTTCAAAGGTCTGCCAAAACGGAACTTCGTGAAAATGGAAATTTCCCTGCTGTTGTTTATGGGAAAGATGTCGAGGCAAAATCTATTTTTATCAATGAAGGAGAGTTCTTCAGAGTAATAAAAGAGGTGGGCCGCAACGGCGTCATTTCTTTAACAGTAGATGGAAAAAAACAAAATGTGGTTTTACATGATTACCAGCAAGACCCAATAAAAAATGACATTGTCCATGCTGATTTTCTAGCGGTAGATTTATCATCCGAAATCACCTCCAATGTTCGGGTTGATTTGGAAGGAGAAGCCGCCGGAGCAACAGAAGGCGGTGTGGTGCAGCAGCCGCTGTTTGAGATCTCGGTAACGGCAAAAGTAAGCGAGTTTCCGGAAAATATAAAAGTAGACATTTCCAACTTAGCTATCGGCGACAGTCTGTCTGTGGGCGATATCCGCGGCAGCCAGCCGTTCACCATCAACCATGAGGATGATGAGGTGATTGTATCTATACTTGCTCCGCGTGTAGAGGAAGAGCCAGAGGAAAGCGATGCGGGCGAGCCGGAAGAAGCGAAAGAGGAAGAATAATATAACAAACGGCCGATTGAACATGGGCTCAGTTTGGCGGCAAAAGGGGTTCGGAGGAGTCTTATTCCGAACTCCTTTTGATTGTTTGTTAATTTTCCAGCAGTCGAGAAAAAGCTAGACCTCTCCCAGTCGATGATTCTCTTCCGTCAAGCTATAAATAAAAGAGAAATGAATCGGCCGGGCTAAATGGTTCTGGGGGAAGGCTGGTTTTGCTGCACGGCTTTTCGCAAGCAGTTTCTTCCTCACAAGCGTTTGAGCGATTTACTTTCAACTAGCCCTCGTTATCCAGCTGCGCTAACTTTATACACCTGTTGATTGGAATGGAAGGCGAAAAGACTCCTGCGGGATCAGCGGGACAGGAGAGACCCCGCAGGCGCTTTGGCGCTGAGGAGGCTCACCGCCCGCCCCGCGGAAAGCGAAGCGTCTGGAGTGGAAATCAACCGTCCCATTGACAAGCAAACTAAAAAGACGATAGGCAAGCGTGCATTTCATTGAGAGTTAGTTTGTCTATAACCTGAGCCCATTGAACATGGGCTGTTTTTTTATGTGTGAAAGCAGGGAGGAATATAATTAAGCGTATAATTTCTGCTTCATGTGCGTTATACTTAAATTAATTTAGTGAAGAAAAATTTGAGGTGCAGAAGATGAAGCTAGTTGTTGGTCTCGGCAACCCGGGAGCAAAATATGCAGGTACGAGGCATAATATCGGTTTTGATGTCATTGAAGAATTAGCCGAGCGTTTTCATTCCCCGCTTACAGAAGCAAAACACAAAGGCATTTACACAATTGTGCGGAAGGGAACAGAAAAAGCCATTTTGCTTAAGCCGCTTACATATATGAATTTATCGGGGGAAAGCATCGGAGAGGTCATGCGATATTATGATATAGCGACAGACGATGTGGTGGTCATTTATGATGACTTAGACTTGCCGGCCGGGCGCATCCGCCTCCGCCAAAAGGGCAGTGCTGGCGGACATAATGGGATCAAGTCAACGATTTCCCATTTGGGCACGCCAAACTTCAACCGCATCCGTATTGGGATTGACCGTCCAGTTCCGCCTATGAAGGTTGTGGATTATGTGTTAGGGAGATTTACGGAAGATGAGCAGCAAAAAATGAAACAGGCCGTTGCAAAAAGTGCAGATGCTGTGGAGGCTTGGCTGGAGAAGCCGTTTCTGGAAGTAATGAATGAATATAATATCCAAACATGAATAAATGGTGCCTTCTCTGCCTATACTAACGTTAATACATAACGGTGGTTAGCAGCAAAGGAGGACACACATGGCCATTCATTACGTTTGCCGCCATTGCGGAACAGCAGTTGGCAGCCTTAAACAGCCGGTCGTTTCCAGTCGGCAGCTTGGCATTCATGCCCTGACGGAGGACGAGAGGATCGAAATGGTTCAATATGATTCAGAAGGAAATGTGACGATCAAAACGATATGTGAAGATTGCGAGGAATCCCTGCAAAGGAACCCCGATTTTCATGAATATGATTATTTTATACATTAAAACAGCTTTGGATAGCGATCCAAAGCATTTTTCTGTTTTCCACCGGGGCCATATACAGAAAGCCCTGGCTGAACGGACAGTTAAGCGTCCATTTAAGGGGAGGAAGAAAGCGTGAATAGTTTACAACAGATTCTCTTACAGAACAATGACATTCAATCTATATTCGAGGGGATATCAGGAGGCCTAAAGGAGCAGCTGGCAGCGGGACTTTCAGGGTCATCACGGGCGCTGTTTATTGCGGCGTCCTATGAAAAAACAGGCAAGCCGATTATTGTAGTGACGTACAACCTGCTGCAGGCACAAAAGCTATACGACGATTTGGTTCAGTTTATCGACGAACAAGAGGTGTATTTATACGCTGCTAATGAATTAATAGCAGCGGAAATCAGCGTGGCCAGTCCTGAACTGCGTGCCCAGCGGATTGAAGTAATGAATCATATGGTGCATCGGGAAAAAGGCGTCTATATTGTTCCGGTGGCCGGATTGCGCAAGCTCCTCCCTCCAAAAGAGAGATGGGCCAGTTTGCAGAGGACGATTGCCGTAGGTGAAGAAGTTCATTTAGAGGAACTGATTCATCAATTTGTCCAAATGGGCTACCAGCGCACCGATATGGTCTATGCTCCGGGTGAATTCAGTCTGCGCGGCGGCATTATCGATATTTATCCATTAACGATTGAGCATCCTGTACGTATTGAGCTGTTTGATACAGAAGTAGATTCGATCCGTACATTTTCTATGGAAAATCAGCGTTCCATTGAGAACAAATCTACTATTGAAATCGGTCCGGTGACGGAAACACCTTATTCTCCGGAGCAGCTTGTGATCTTGTCTCAAAGGCTGGAAGAAGCTTTGCAAGAATCGCTGAAAAAAGTAAAGAAAGCAGAAACGAAACAGCTGATTCAAGAAAACATCGGCTTTGAGATCGACCGGCTGAAACAAGGGATCCCGATTGAAGGGCTAACGAAATATACTGCTCTTCTCTATGAAAACCCGATGAATTTAACCGATTACTTACCGCAAAACGGCCTGGTTTTTTTTGATGAAATTAGCCGGATCACGGAAATGAATGACTCCCTTCAGCAAGAGGAAGCGGAATGGTATACAAGTTTGCTGGAAGAAGGCAAGATCATCCATGACATTAAGCTTTCTTATCACTTTACAGAGGCTTTATCTACTATCCGCCAGCCGATTATTTATCTAGCTTTATTTTTGCGGCAAGTGGCTCATACGAAGCCGGAGAACATCGTGAATTTCTCTTCGCGGCCCATGCAGGATTTTCACGGACAGATGAATGTTCTCCATGCGGAGGTGGAGCGGTGGAAGAAGCTTGGAATGACTGTGGTGTTTCTCGGTGAAAATGAGGAGCGGATTGCCAAGGTTCAGCGAGTTTTAGCAGATTATGAGATTGAAGCCGCTAGTTCGCTAGAGAGAAACAGCATCATTCCGCAGGCAGTGCAAGTAGCTCGCGGCACATTAACAGCCGGTTTTGAATTTCCGGCTTTGCATCTTGCGGTCATTACCGAGCAGGAACTTTTCAATAAAAAGCCAAAAAGAAGCAAACGCCGGCAAAAGCTGTCTAACGCCGAGCGGATTAAAAGCTATTCCGAGCTAAAGCCGGGAGATTATGTGGTGCATGTGAACCACGGGATCGGAAAATATTTAGGTATCGAGACGCTCCAAATTAAAGGGGTGCACAAAGACTATTTAAATATTAAATACCAAGGAACAGACCAGCTTTATGTTCCGGTAGAACAAATTGAACTGGTCCAGAAGTATGTCGGTTCGGAAGGAAAAGAGCCGAAGGTATATAAATTGGGCGGCAGTGAATGGAAGCGGGTAAAAAATAAAGTTCAGTCTTCTGTGCAGGATATTGCCGATGATTTAATCAAGCTTTATGCCGAAAGGGAAGCGGCAAAAGGCTATGCCTTTTCTCCTGATGGCGAAATGCAGCGGGAGTTTGAATCATCCTTTCCATATGAAGAAACGGAAGATCAGCTGCGCTCCATTAATGAAATTAAAATAGACATGGAAAAAGAGCGGCCGATGGATCGTCTTCTGTGCGGAGATGTCGGCTACGGGAAAACAGAGGTAGCCATCCGGGCAGCTTTCAAGGCGATTGCCGATGAAAAACAAGTTGCCTTCCTTGTGCCGACCACCATCCTTGCCCAGCAGCACTTTGAAACGATGAGTGAGCGTTTCCGCGACTTTCCTGTCGAGATTGGCTTGCTGAGCCGCTTCCGTTCAAGAAAGCAACAGACGGAAACGATTAAGGGGCTTAAAAGCGGCACGGTGGACATTGTGGTCGGAACGCATCGCCTTTTATCCAAGGATATTCAATACAACGATCTTGGCCTGTTAATCGTCGATGAGGAGCAGCGCTTTGGGGTAACGCATAAAGAGAAAATTAAGCAGCTGAAGACAAATATAGATGTCTTAACATTAACAGCTACACCTATTCCGCGAACCCTCCACATGTCGATGCTCGGCGTGCGGGATTTATCTGTTATTGAAACGCCGCCGGAAAACCGTTTTCCGGTGCAGACCTATGTCGCTGAACTTAACCCTGCTTTAATCCGCGAAGCCATTGAGCGGGAGCTTGCCCGGGAAGGACAAGTGTTTTACCTATATAATCGCGTAGAGGATATTGAGCGCAAGGCTGACGAAATTGCCATGCTTGTGCCTGATGCCAGGGTGGCGTATGCTCATGGGCAAATGACCGAACGGGAGCTGGAAACGGTTATTTTAAGTTTTCTGGAAGGAGAATTTGATGTTCTCGTCACGACGACTATCATTGAAACAGGTGTGGATATACCGAATGTCAATACGCTCATTGTCCATGACGCCGACCGGATGGGCTTGTCCCAGCTGTACCAGATCCGCGGCCGTGTCGGGCGCTCCAACCGGGTAGCTTATGCCTATTTCATGTACCGCAAAGATAAGGTGCTATCGGAACAAGCGGAGAAGCGTTTGCAAGCAATCAAGGAATTCACCGAGCTTGGCTCCGGATTTAAAATTGCGATGCGCGACTTATCCATCCGCGGCGCAGGGAATTTGCTCGGTTCTCAGCAGCATGGATTTATCGATTCCGTCGGCTTCGATTTATATTCTCAAATGCTGAAGGAAGCAATCGAACAAAAACAAGGCACCGACAAAAAAGAAACGGCGCCTTCATTCGAAGCAGAAATTTCAATTGATGCCTATATCCCGGATGCTTACATTAAAGACAGCCGCCAGAAAATTGAGATGTATAAACGGTTCCGCAGCATTGAATCCTTAGAAGAGGCAGAGGAACTGAAAGAAGAAATGATCGACCGCTTTGGAGATTATCCGCGGGAGGTGGAAGACCTCTTTAAAGTGGCTGAAATGAAAGTGTATGCTGCAGCTGCTCAGCTGGAATTAATTAAACAGGAAAAAGAATCCGTCTATATATTGATGAACGAAGCCGGCACGAAGGAAATCGACGGTTCGAAAGTATTTGCAATATGCAACAAGCACGGCCGCTCAGTCGGCTTGGGCATGGAAGACAATAAGCTGAAGATGACCATCGACAGCCGAAATATGACAACCGATACATGGTTTGAAATAGCTTTTGACATCATAAAAAATCTGGAAACTGCGAAAAAATAGAGGGAAAAACACAACAAAATGTATAGAACTTCCCAGATGATAAATAATAACAATCACAGGGGCAATGCCATCGGTCTCGTGTCGCTGGCCCATTGTCAATTAATCATCTGAGGAAAGTGAGGCAACATAAGATGAAAGCAACTGGTATCGTTCGTCGAATCGACGATTTAGGACGGGTCGTCATTCCAAAGGAAATCCGCCGTACATTAAGGATCAGGGAAGGAGACCCGCTGGAGATTTTCGTTGATCGGGATGGGGAAGTTATTTTAAAGAAATACTCTCCTATTAGTGAACTAGGCGACTTTGCTGAAGAATATGCAGAGGCCTTGCATGACAGTCTGAACTCGGCTGTATTAATTTGTGACCGCGATGCGATTATTTCTGCTGCCGGAGTATCCAAAAAAGAATACGTGAATAAAAGCATTGGCGAAGTGATCGAAAAGGCAATGGATGATCGGCAAAGCATGCTGCACCATCCGCAGGCGCAGGTGTCCTTCGTAGACGGACGTGAAGAAAAGGTGCAATCGTATACGCTTGCTCCCATTATTGCAGGCGGAGATCCAATCGGCGTTGTTGTTATTTTCTCTGATGAACGAGCGATCGGAGAAGTAGAGCGGAAATCCGCCGAAACCGCCGCCAGCTTTTTAGCTAAGCAAATGGAAAGTTAATCGGGAAGGGAAGCAGAAGAGAAGCTGCTTCCTTTTTTGATGAATGGCGATATAAAAGCGCCAAGCTGCCGAACATTTGCCTGTCTGGGCAGAACAAGGCACTTGCGCTTTTCAGGGTAAATATATTAAGTTGAAAGCAGTATGTTTTAGAAGGGCAGAGTGTTGATATTGCCATTGAAAGAAAAAAATTCATTGATGCGGGGAGCCGCTATTTTAACGATGGCGGCTATCTTTATAAAAGTTTTAAGTGCTGTGTACCGCGTCCCATTTCAAAATATAGTGGGGGATATTGGCTTTTATATTTACCAGCAGATATACCCCTTTTACGGGATTGCTACAGCCCTGGCTACATACGGGTTTCCGGTCGTTATTTCCAAGCTGGTAGCCGAATCGGGAGAGAACTTGCAGCGGCGCCGTGAGGTTATCAGGCTTTCTTATTGGGTGACAGCGGGCACAGGCATGTTGTTGTGGGCACTCGTCTTTTTTGGGTCAGAACGAATCGCCAATCAAATGGGAGACCCCTCTTTACAGCCGCTCCTTCAAATTGTGGCCTTCTCCTTTCTTTTTATTCCGTTTCTGAGTGTATGGCGGGGAACGTTTCAGGGAGAGGGAAATATGGTGCCTACAGCTGTTTCACAAACAGTGGAACAATCTATCCGTGTCGGGGCGATCTTATTGTTTTCCTCTGTTTTGATTGGGAGAGGCGCTTCGCTTTACACGGCGGGAGCAGGCGCCTTTGCCGGCTCTATAGCAGGCAGTGTCGCTGCTGTAGGGGTCTTGTTTTACTTTACGCGGAAACAAGGTCTGTCGGCGGGAAGAAAGGCAAAGCTTGATCGTTTAATCACGGGGAGAGACATTCGGCTGCTTTTTATCCAATCGGCTGCTATTTGTCTTCCAAGCATAGGGATTGTTTTGTTTCAGCTAATTGATTCTTTTAATTTATACGATGGGCTTCTTAAAGCAGGCATGGATGAGTGGGGAGCAAAAATGGCCAAGGGCACTTATGACCGCGGTCAGCCGCTTTTGCAGCTTGGCACGACGGCCGCCGCTTCCCTGGCTTTAACCATTGTGCCGCTTGTGACATCCGCTTATCGCAGAAACCGGCAAGAGGAGCTCGACAACTGTATTCAGCTGGCGCTCAAAGCCAGCTTTGTCTTTGGCTTGGCAGCGACGGCCGGATTGATCAATATTATGGGAGCAGTTAATACCATGCTGTTTGAAAATAGCAGCGGCTCTTTTATTCTGTCTATTTTTTGTGCTTCTATTTTGTTTAGTTCGCTGGCTCTTACATTGACAGGTATTTTACAGGGGTTTGGAAATGATTTTATCCCGGCTCTCGCTGTATTAACAGGTCTTGTTTTCAAGTATATTGGAAATGCAGGGTTGATTCCCCGTTTCGGAGCAGCAGGAGCAGCCGCTGCTACGCTTTTCGCCTTTCTATCGATTGCCGTTTTTCTGGGCATTTTTCTTAAGAAGAAGTGGAAGACCGTTTTGATTGAGAAAGCAGCAGCCGGCAAAGCTCTTTTTGCGGCTTTTTGCATGACGGCTGTGCTGCAGGCTTGGAAATGGCTTGTCGGCTATGCCTGGCCCCACGAAGAAAGCAGCCGGCTGGTCATGACGCTTTTGGCGTTAAGCAGTGTTGCGATCGGAGCGCTTGTCTTTATTTATATCATTTTAAAACTAAAGCTTTTTACAAAAGAAGAACTTCAGCAAATCCCGTTTGGCAGCCGGCTGAGCAAAAGGCTCAACTAAGCCATTCAAAAATCACAGTGGAAAGAGAGAGGAAACATGACGCCATCTATTACTATTGCCGGCCTTGGAGCCGGAGATATCAATCAGCTGCCTCTTGGCATATACAGGTTATTATTAACAGCAGGAAAGGCTTTTGCCCGCACGCTTGACCATCCGGTGATTCACGGGCTCCAGCAGGAAGGCATCCGCTTTGAAAGCTTAGACTATATGTATGAAAAGCATGATCAATTTGAGGCGGTCTATGAAGAGATTGCCGCTTTTCTAACAGAGAAAGCCGAGGAGCACGGCCATATTATTTACACGGTGCCGGGCCATCCGATTGTGGCTGAAAAGACAGTCCAGCTCTTGCTTGAGCAGAAGCAAGCAGGGGCATTAGATGTAAAGATTGCCGGCGGGCACAGCTTTCTGGATGATCTTTTCGCTTCTGTTGGGGCAGATCCGATCGAAGGCTTTCAATTTCTTGACGGCACCGCTTTAAAAAAAGAAGACCTAAATATTTTTCAGCACATAGTTATTGCCCAAGTATATGATGCGTTCGTGGCCTCCGATGTGAAGTTGACATTGATGGATAAATATCCGGATGATTATCCTGTGACGATCGTGACGGCGGCTGGAAGTGCAAATGAACAAATAAAGCAGCTGCCTTTATATGAGCTGGACAGGCAAGTAACGCTGAATAACCTCACGTCTTTGTATGTGCCGCCTGTGCAAAAAGAAGAAGATACTTACAAAGAGTTTTCTGTACTGCGCCAAATTATTGCCGCCTTGCGCGGCCCGGATGGCTGTCCGTGGGATCGGGAGCAGACGCACCAATCTTTGAAAAAGTATTTAATAGAGGAAGCTTATGAGCTGCTGGAAGCAATTGACCGTGAAGACGACGATCACATGGTTGAAGAGTTGGGGGATGTCCTGCTCCAAGTAATGCTGCACGCTCAAATTGGCGAGGATGAAGGCATGTTTTCGATTGAGGATGTGATTCAATCTATTTCCCGGAAAATGATCCGCCGCCATCCCCATGTGTTTGGCGATGCGACGGCCGAAAATGCAGAGGCCGTCGTTTCGAATTGGCAGAAGATTAAAAGTGAAGAAAAAGGGGGAGCCCCGTCTTTTCGGCTGGATGAAGTAGCTAAAGGACAGCCGGCGGTGCTGCGGGCTTATGAATTGCAAAAAAAGGCGGCCAAATCAGGATTTGACTGGGATGACGCTGCCGGTGCGATGGAAAAGGTAATGGAAGAGTGGCAGGAATTCCTGGATGAGGTGAAGAATGAGGATAGCAGCAAGCAACTCGACGAATTCGGTGATATTCTGTTCGCGCTGATTAACGTTGCCCGCTTTTATGATATTCATCCGGAGGAAGCCTTAGCAAAAGTAAATGAAAAGTTTTACCGCCGTTTTAACCATGTAGAAAAGAGAGTGAAGGAGAGCGGCCGGCCATTTGAGGATTTTTCATTGGATGAGCTGGATGCTTTTTGGGACGAGGCAAAAAAATTAGGTTTATAAAAAGGGAGAGAAGCAGATGTCCACAATGAGACTAGATAAATTCTTAAAGGTTTCACGATTAATTAAACGGAGAACCTTAGCAAAGGAAGTAGCAGACCAGGGTAGAATCACTATTAATGGGACAACGGCAAAGGCCAGCTCTAACATCAAAGAAGGAGACGAGCTGTCTATTAGACTAGGCCAGCGCGTGCTGACTGTAAAGGTAGAAAAACTCCAGGAAACGACAAGAAAAGAAGAAGCCGCCGGCATGTATCAATTGCTGAAAGAAGAAAGAATCAACGAATAAGCGAGGCTGACCGCTTAAAAGACTGATAGGCTTAAATTTCTTACTTCCCCTCATAGTTTCGCTCCTGCTTGCATACATTTAGTGGCAAAGCTTGTACTTTGCAGTGAGGGGGAGAAAGATGAATCAGGCGTATGATTCGGTTAATAATCGCTCAACTGATGGCCATGATATTGTCATGCAAGGCAGAAAGATCATGGAAATTACCGGAGTCAAACAAGTAGAAAGCTTCGACAGCGAGGAGTTTTTACTGGTCACTGTCATGGGAATGCTCATTATAAAAGGTGAAAATCTGCAAATGAAAAACTTAGACGTAGACCGGGGGCAGGTGGCGATTAAAGGCCGCATCTCCAGCTTTGTCTATACAGATCAATCCACGGGCGATAAATCAAAAGGATTATTTAGTAAGTTGTTCAAATGACGCTAACCGTTCAATTTGAAACGTTATTGTCGATGATCGCCATGGGGATTTTCTTTGGAGCATTCCTGGACACCTATCAAAGGTTTTTAAAGCGGCAGACCCGGCCGCGAATCATTTCTTTTTTCACGGATATTGTGTTTTGGTGTGTATTTGGATTGTTAATCTTCTATTGCTTATACCGAGTGAATTTCGGAGAGATCCGCCTCTATTTGTTTCTGGCGCTTCTTTGCGGCTACTCAGCTTATCAGGCACTGTTCAAACGGCTGTATGCGCGGCTTCTTGAACAAGTTATTTTAACAGTAGTCAATCTTTTCTTATTTTTAAAGAAATGCTTTTATTTTCTCATTATCCTCCCAATTAAGCTCATCATCAAAGCAGTCCTTATTGTAACTGGTTTAATAGGAAAGACTTTGCTGCTTCTTGCCAAAACAGCCCTTTCCCTATTATTATTGGTAGGAAAGATTGTTTTCTCACCTGTTTTCTTGGTTTGGCGCTTTTTTCCTGATAGAATACAAAAGAAAGCAGCTATTTTAAATGAGAAGCTGGCAGGATTTTTCTTATTAGTCAAGAATACAGTTATCAATAAAGCAAATCGCTGGAAAAAATGAGCCGGGAGGAAGGGAAATGAGCGGTTTAAACAAACAAAAAGTAACTGCCTTGAAAAACGCCTTTGTCTTCAGCCGTGCGAGAAAAGACTTGTTTCTGGCAAGGCATAAAAAAAAGCTTTACAGAAGGCTGGGGGCCTTTATGATCGTAGCCCTGATTCTTTCTATTGGCTTGATGTCGACTCTTTACTCACGAACGGCCCATCTTGAAGAGCAAAAGCTTGCAAAGGAAGAAGCAGAGGCAACACTTGCAGAGTTAAAGCAGCAGCAGAAGCAATATGAAGAAGAATTGAAGAGACTGGAAGACGATGAATACATCGCCGAGCTGGCCAGGAAAAAGTATTTTTTATCAGAGGATGGAGAGATTATCTTTAATATTCCTGAATCAGATGAGAACGGCGGGAAAAGTAAAGAATAAGAAGGTATATTGACACCTTTTTTTTTCGTAATATAATAAAGGTTAAAGTTTGATCATTTCTAAGGAGGAACATTTTTTTTATGTCAATCGAAGTAGGCAGCAAGTTACAAGGTAAAGTGACAGGGATCACTAAATTTGGAGCGTTTGTTGAACTGCCGGAAGGCTCAACAGGATTAGTGCACATTAGTGAAGTGGCGGACAACTATGTAAAAGATATCAATGATCATTTGAAGGTCGGCGATGAAGTAGAAGTAAAAGTCATTAATGTGGAAAGTGATGGAAAGATTGGTCTATCCATCCGCAAGGCGAAAGACCAGCCGCCGCAGCAACAGCAACAGCAGTCCTATCGTCCCCGTCCAAGAAACAATGATTACCGCTCTAAAGGACCAAGAGGAGGAGGAAACTATTCAGCTCCGAAAGAAAACTTTGAACAAAAAATGGCCCGCTTTCTGAAAGAAAGCGAAGATCGTCTGTCTACCTTGAAACGCCAAACAGAATCGCGCCGCGGCGGTAGAGGAGCGAAACGGGGTTAATTGCTGTCTATTTAATTATATCTATGATCGGATCGGAAAACATTCAGCAGCAAAAACGGCTTTGCCCAGTTATAAGAACTGGACAAAGCCGTTTTTTACTGACAGCCGTCTGTCGGAAGCCCCCGGGCTGGACGGAAGAAGCTAAAAATGTGAATAATCCGAAACAATAGGTCAAAATATGCCACTAAATTCATAAATAAAAAACCAGATTTCAGACAGACCGCTTGGATCCTTTGAAATCTGGTTTTTTTGCCGATGACCCGTACGGGATTCGAACCCGTGTTACCGCCGTGAAAGGGCGGTGTCTTAACCGCTTGACCAACGGGCCTTTTTCGTGAACAGCAGCGGCCGGCCCATAAATCGGCGCCGGCAACCGGCTGTATTGGCTTTTCTTAGTAGCGGCGGAGGGGATCGAACCCCCGACCTCACGGGTATGAACCGTACGCTCTAGCCAGCTGAGCTACACCGCCATAATTGAAGTAGAATTGAAGCACAATGAATATAATACTTAGGTTGCAAGCAATTGTCAATTACTTTTTAATAGTTTATCAAAAATTATTTTATTCCGAGCCAATAAAAGATCTGTATGCTCTCATCCGGCTGATAAAAAAAGTGACTTTTCTTGCTGTCGAACGTTTTTTTGAGAAGTCTTCTCTTTTTGACAAACTTTGAAAGCATTGTTTTGTATAATTGCGGCAAAGAAACGTGGATGGGAGTTGTTAACATGGAGAAAGCGGAAAGAAGTTTGACAGAGCCGGTTAATCATGTGGCATTAGAGGAGACAAAGCTGGAGGTGTTTAAAGGGGTAAAGCAGGTTTTCGGCCATTTGCAGGTGCTGCTGCTTGAAAAAGGCTTTATCTTGCTTATTATTGGGTTTTTATTGGGACGGGCTTTAATCCTTTCTCATTTAACCCCGTTCGGCCTTCCTTTTTTCGCAGCTGCTTTTATGCTGCGGCGCGATTGCGCTCCACTTGCTTTAATTGGTTTGCTTGCAGGATCTTTAACCTTGTCCATTGAGCAAATGAGTTATTCCTTTTTTTCGATCGCCGTGTTCCTAGTTGTCTATCGAATGTTGAAAAATTTCCATAAGGAAGATGCTGTGTCACTGCCGTTCTTTGTATTCTTTACGGTCTTGGCGGTAAAAACTGCATTTTCCTATTTTCAAAGCGGCCAGCAGTTTGCTCCTTATGATGTACTGATGGCTGCCATTGAATCCTCCCTGGCATTCGTGCTCACTCTTATCTTTATGCAGAGCATACCTTTTCTATCACTGAAAAAAAGGATAAAGGCATTAAAAACCGAAGAAATTGTCAGTTTAATTATTATGCTTGCTTCCATCACGTCCGGTACGATTGGCTGGACGCTTTACGGTTTATCCATTGAACATATTTTTTCGAGGTATTTAGTGTTAATCTTCTCATTTATCTCAGGAGCGGCTGTCGGTTCTACTGTTGGCGTCGTCACTGGGCTGATTTTCAGCCTTGCCAGTGTGTCCAGCTTTTTTCAAATGAGCTTGCTGGCTTTTGCCGGCTTGCTTGGCGGATTATTAAAGGAATGGCGAAAAGCGGGCGCAGCCGGCGGACTGCTGATTGCTACATTACTTGCTGGCATGTACGGAGAACAGGGAATACCTCTTATGCAAACGTTATACGAATCGCTGGCAGCGGTCGCGCTGTTATTTTTGACACCCAAAATTGTTACTGACCAGCTGGCCAAGCTTATACCCGGCACAGCCGAGCACTCCAATGAGCAACAGCAATATTTGCGCAAGATGCGAGACGTCACAGCGAACAGAGTAGAGCAGTTTTCTGAAGTATTCCAGGCGTTATCCAAAAGCTTTTCCCAATATAACATTGAAGCATTGGATAATTATGAAGAACGGGAGCTGGATATGTTTTTGAGCCATGTCACTGAAAAGACCTGCCAGACCTGCTTTAAAAAAGAACAATGCTGGACGAAAAACTTTCATCAAACCTATCAGTTAATGAAGGATGTGCTTTGCGAGCTTGATGAAGGCCAAGCCGGATTGACACAAAGGCTGTCACGGGAGCTCGATGCCCATTGCTTCCGGCCCGGACGGGTAGAGGAAGCGATCAAGCAGCAGTTAACATATTATCAGGCAAATCAAAAGCTGAAAAAGCAGGTGCATGACAGCCGCAAGCTTGTAGCCGAACAGCTTCGCGGCGTTTCAGAAGTCATGAGTGACTTTGCCGAGGAAATTCAGCGGGAACGGGAAAATCATTATAATCAAGAAGAACAAATATTAGAAGCGATCGAAGCGTTTGGTTTGGAAATTGAATATGTAGATATATACAGCTTGCAAAAAAGCAATGTAGACATTGAGATTTGTCTTCCGTTTACTTATAACAGCCATGGAGAATGCCAAAAGGTGATCGCTCCGATGCTGTCAGATATTTTGGGTGATAATGTCATTGTGCATAAAGAAGAATGTGAGGGCGGTCCTGCCGGTGTGTGCCATGTTGTTTTCCGGTCCGCGAAAGCGTTTGCTGTCACTACAGGGGCAGCCCACGCGGCCAAAGGGGGCGGATTAGTGTCCGGAGACAGTTATTCCACCATTGAACTGGGGGCAGGAAAGTATGCTGTTGCGATCAGCGACGGGATGGGGAATGGGGAAAGGGCTCATTATGAAAGCCATGAAACACTCCGGCTGCTGCAGCAAATTTTAAAGTCAGGCATCGAAGAGAAGGTTGCTATTAAATCAGTCAATTCCATCCTTTCTCTGCGGACAACTGACGAAATTTTCTCAACTCTTGACTTAGTCATCATTGACCTGCAGGATGCCGTTGCCAACTTTTTGAAGGTAGGCTCTACCCCAAGCTTCATTAAGCGGGGCAATAAAATTATGAAGATAGAGGCGAGCAATTTGCCGATCGGTATTTTACAGGAATTTGAAGTGGATGTAGTGAGTGAGCAGCTAAAGTCCGGCGATTTAATTATTATGATGAGTGACGGCATCTTTGAAGGGCCGAAAAATGTAGAGAACAAGGATCTGTGGATGAAAAGAAAAATACAGGAAATGGAAACGGATGATCCGCAGATGATTGCTGATCTTTTGATTGAAGAGGTGATCCGGACAAGGTCCGGGGAAATTGAAGACGATATGACGGTAGTGGTAGCGAAGGTAGAACACAACTTGCCGAAATGGACATCTATCCCGATGCAGTTCGGCTTTTCAAAAAAGAAAAAGAAAATTTCTTGAGGGAAGGGGTTTGGGCTTTTATTCAAGTATAATTTTCCCTCTTTCTG
The DNA here is from genome assembly GCF_002189605.1 of Pseudobacillus badius. NCBI lineage: Bacteria > Bacillati > Bacillota > Bacilli > Caryophanales > Bacillaceae > Pseudobacillus > Pseudobacillus badius. The sequence continues at coordinate 13,766 of NZ_MWMM01000017.1, read as the reverse complement.
GCGAGGCTGAAGATAACTCGTTAAGGTTGGAGGGGTTATGATGAATCAAGGAACGATCAAGCAAATTTTATTGTTGACGGACGGTTGCTCAAATCATGGGGAAGATCCGGTTGCCATGGCTGCTCTAGCAAGGGAACAGGGGATTACTGTGAATGTTATTGGAATGATAGATGATGATGCCGCAGATCAGCGCGGACTTCAGGAAATTGATCAGATTGCTTTATCAGGAGGCGGCATTAGCCAAACGGTTTGTGCTAAGCAGCTATCTCACACTGTTCAAATGGTCACAAGGCAAGCAATGACGCAAACCTTGCAAGGGGTAGTGAACGAACAGTTAAAGAAAATATTGCATAAGGAAACAGAGCTGGATGAATTGCCACCTGATACCCGCGGCGAAGTGATGGAGGTAGTGGATGAGCTGGGTGAAACAGCCAACTTGGAGGTGCTGATTTTAGTTGATACGAGTGCCAGCATGAAAAGCAAGCTACCGACAGTGAAGGAGGCGCTTCTCGACTTATCGCTAAGCATGAATGCCAGAATGGGAAGCAGCCGCTTCTCCTTATGGATATTTCCCGGGAAAAGAAAAGATACGGAGCAGCTGCTGGATTGGACGCCGCGGCTGGATTCACTAACATCTATGTTTTCAAAGCTGTCTCCTGGCGGGTTAACACCGACGGGGCCAGCGATTCGTGAAGCTATTTCCCGTTTCCAAACGAAGCGAAGCAGGAAAGGCTGGTTGTCAGGCGATGATGAATACATCGAAAAATCAGTTTAATATTAGCCGAGGGACGGTCATACACGGCAAATGGCACAAGCAAGCTTATTTAGTGGAACGGATGATCGGCCAGGGAGCTGCTGGTACAGTGTATTTAGTGAATGGAGCGTCTGGAGCAGCAGCGCTCAAGTTCAGCAATCCATTATCCATCACGGCTGAAATGAACGTTTTGAAGGCGTTTGCTAAGGTCCAGGGGTCTTCCCTTGGGCCTTCTTTGTTAGATGCTGATGACTGGGAAAGCAGCTGGGGGGTACATCCTTTTTATGTAATGGAGTACATACAAGGGCCGACATTATCCGATTTTGTCCAAGCAAGGGGGACCTCGTGGATTGGCGTCCTGCTGTTGCAGCTCTTGGAAAATCTGCAAACTCTTCATGAGGCTGGCTGGATCTTTGGCGATATTAAGCCTGACAATTTAATTGTATCTGGACCGCCGTATGCTCTTCGCTGTGTAGATGTTGGCGGAACGACAAAAATGGGGAGAGCGGTGAAGGAGTATACAGAGTTTTTTGACAGAGGGTATTGGCGTGCCGGTTCCCGAAAAGCAGAGCCCTCCTATGATTTGTTTGCTGCTGCCATGGTGGCCATCAACTTGGCTTATCCGCAAAGATTCGGGCGAAGCGAGGCCGGGGTAAAGCAGTTGGAGGAGAAAGTCAGGCAAAAGAAAGAGCTGGAGGCGATGGCCCCTGTACTGATTAAATCACTGCAGGGCAAATATGCTGACGCAGGGACCATGCGTAAAGAATTGCTGGCCGCCCTCAGCAGCGAGGCCAAGAAAAGCGAGCCGGCCAAAAGGAGATCTCCCAGCCGCCAAAGCAGCGGTCGTGCGTCGCTTCAGCAGCAGAAGAGAAAAAGACAAGGGCTATATACCGTCACTCTTATTTTATTTGTGGCTGTCGTCTATGTTTTATATGTGCTGACAGAGCTGCTTGTGTGAGTTCGGGGCTTCCTTTTGTTTAGTCACTTCAGAAAGTGTTAATATAGTCAGTAAAAAAGAGCAGGATGAGGAACAATGCTGGCATATGAAGAGAACGTCAAACAATTTATTAATCGGCATCAGCTAATCGGCCAAGGCGACAAGGTGGCTGTCGGTGTATCGGGAGGCCCGGATTCATTGTCCTTGCTTTCTTACTTGGCAAGCAAGCGCAAAGAGTGGCAAATTGAAGTGTTCGCTCTTCACTTGGATCATATGTTCAGGGGGGAAGAGTCTTATCAGGAATTAAAGTTTGTTGAACAGTTTTGCCAAAGCAGAGACATTCCTTTTTATGCGGAAAGAATCCAGATTGAGAAGCAAATGAAAGAGACGGGAGGAAGCTTGCAGGAGGTGTCAAGGCGCGTACGCTACCGCTTTTTCGAGAGAGGCCTTGAGCACTTTTCGGCCGATAAATTGGCTCTCGCTCACCACGGTGATGACCAAGTAGAAACTGTGTCAATGCAATTAGTAAAGGGAGCCGGCAGCCGTACAGGCATCCCTGTCCGAAGGCCTTTGGGCAAATGGGAGGTGGTTCGGCCGCTTCTATATGTAAACAAAGAGATGATCGAGGAGTACTGTTTACACTACGAGCTTGATCCGCGCCGGGATTCGAGCAATGAGAAGCCCATTTATACCCGTAATCGCTTCCGCTCTGAGCTGCTTCCTTTTTTCAAGCAGGAAAATCGCAAAGTTCATGAGCATTTCCAAAGGTTCAGTGAAGAACTGTCTGAAGACAATCAGTTTCTGGAAGATTTAACAAGGGAAAAACTGCATAATATATGGCAAAAGGATGACAGCGGTTGTTCCCTTAAAGTTGAGGCTTTTCGGTTAATGCCTTTGCCTTTACAAAAAAGAGCGATTCATCTAATATTAAACTATCTTTACAAAGGAAAAAATCCCTTCTCTTTCGTACATATCCAACAGATTTTACACCTTTTAATGGAAGACAAATCCTCATGGAAACTGGACTTGCCTCATGGGTTAAAAGTCTGCAGGGAATATCAATTTTGTATTTTCACATTTAATATTCCGGATAAAACACAATATGTGTTTAAACTGGATGAAGGAGACCGGATCACCTGGCCATATGGAGGCCAGTTTGCACTGGCTGATCAACTTCCTGAAGCCACAGCTGCATATGAGTATATGATCCTTAATGATAAAGTCAAGCGTCCGCTTTATATCCGTACAAGGCGAACAGGCGATAAAATCCAGCCGAAAGGGATGGAGGGCTCAAAAAAGCTGAAAGACTTATTCATTGATGAGAAAGTTGTCCCCGCCAAGCGTGATCAATGGCCAATTGTAACAGATAGCGAGGGGAAACTGCTCTGGGTGCCCGGACTGAAGAGGTCCAGGCATGAAGAAACAAGCTCTGCTGGCAACCGTTTAATATTAATTTATATACGCAATCACTTCTAGGAGGCTAACAAATTGTTAAACCAGGATATCGAGAAAGTACTCATTACTGAGGAAGAAATTCAAGAGAAAATTAAAGAGCTCGGTCTTGAACTCACAGAGGAGTATAAAGATAAGTTTCCCCTTGTTATTGGAGTTTTAAAAGGAGCTATGCCTTTCATGGCAGACTTGATTAAGCGAATGGATACTTATTTGGAAATGGACTTTATGGATGTTTCCAGCTACGGCCGTTCAACCACTTCATCCGGAGAAGTAAAAATTGTAAAGGATCTGGATACATCTGTTGAAGGTCGGGATATACTCATTATTGAGGACATTATTGACAGCGGCTTGACATTAAGCTATCTTGTGGAGCTTTTCCGTTACCGAAAAGCAAAGTCCATTAAGATTGTGACATTGTTAGATAAGCCGACAGGCAGAAAGGCGAAGATTAAAGCTGACATAGTCGGATTTAATGTGCCTGATGCTTTTGTTGTAGGCTATGGCCTTGATTATGCAGAAAGATACCGGAATCTTCCTTATATCGGTGTGTTGAAGCCGGAAGTATACACGAAAGCGGATAACGAATAAGAAAGGTTGATCACCATACATGAATAGGCCGATCCGCATGTCAAATAGTTGTAATGCCAAGATTTTCTATGATAGTATTGAATACAGTATTTTTACCGTGGGAGGAGGTAAGGGATGAGCCGGATTTTTCGTTATACCATATTTTATTTGTTAGTTTTCCTTGTCATTATTGGGGTTGTCAGCTACTTCAACAGCAATAATGAGCCTAATAAGAATATAACGTACAATGAATTTGTTTCCTATCTAGAAAAAGATCAGGTAAACTCATTTTCCATGCAGCCGGAAAGAGGCGTGTATGAAGTCCGCGGCCAGATGAAAGGTGCGCGTGAAGGCGAGTTTTTCCTTACTTATGTAATGAACAGTGAGAACATGCTGAATCGCATTGACGAGGCAGCGAAAGATTCAAAAGTAGAAATTCTGCCTGCTAAAGAGACAAGCGGATGGGTGTCTTTCTTCACTACCATCATCCCTTTCTTAATTATTTTCCTTTTATTCTTCTTCTTGTTGAATCAAGCGCAAGGCGGCGGCAGCCGAGTCATGAACTTTGGAAAAAGCAAAGCCCGCTTGTACAATGATGAAAAGAAAAAAGTCCGCTTTAAAGATGTAGCGGGAGCAGATGAGGAAAAGCAAGAGTTAGTAGAAGTGGTTGAGTTTTTAAAAGATCCGCGCAAGTTCTCTGAACTGGGCGCACGCATTCCAAAAGGGGTTCTGTTAGTCGGACCTCCAGGTACTGGTAAAACATTGCTTGCACGTGCAGCAGCGGGAGAAGCAGGTGTTCCGTTCTTCTCAATCAGCGGTTCGGACTTTGTTGAAATGTTCGTCGGGGTCGGTGCTTCCCGGGTGCGCGACCTGTTTGAAAACGCGAAAAAGAATGCGCCATGTATGATTTTTATCGATGAAATTGATGCGGTCGGACGTCAGCGCGGCGCTGGTCTTGGCGGCGGGCATGACGAACGCGAGCAAACATTGAATCAGCTGTTAGTTGAAATGGACGGCTTTAGTGCGAATGAAGGAATTATCATTATTGCCGCTACCAACCGTCCGGATATTCTAGACCCTGCCTTATTGCGTCCAGGCCGTTTTGACCGTCAAATTACGGTAGATCGTCCAGATGTCAATGGCCGTGAAGCGGTACTCCGCGTCCATGCGCGCAATAAGCCTCTCGATGATTCAATCGACTTAAAAGCGATCGCAATGCGCACACCGGGCTTTTCCGGTGCGGATCTAGAGAACTTGTTGAATGAAGCGGCACTTGTGGCTGCTCGCCGCAACAAGAAAAAAATTGACATGCGTGATGTTGATGAAGCAACTGACCGGGTAATTGCCGGTCCGGCGAAGAAAAGCCGTGTAGTTTCTCAGAAGGAAAGAAAAATTGTCGCTTTCCACGAAGCGGGACACACGGTCATCGGTCTTGTGCTTGATGAGGCAGAGATGGTTCATAAAGTAACGATTGTTCCGCGCGGCCAAGCTGGCGGTTATGCGGTTATGCTGCCGAAAGAGGACCGTTACTTGATGACAAAGCCGGAGCTTCTTGATAAGATCACAGGTTTGCTGGGCGGCCGTGTAGCTGAAGACATTATCTTTGGTGAAGTGTCAACTGGCGCACACAATGACTTCCAGCGTGCAACGGGTATTGCCCGCCGAATGGTGACTGAATTCGGGATGAGTGATAAGCTTGGTCCGCTTCAATTTGGTCAAACTTCCGGCGGCCAGGTATTCCTTGGACGAGACTTTAATAACGAACAAAATTATTCAGATGCGATTGCCTATGAAATCGATCTTGAAATTCAGCGCATTATGAAAGAATGCTATGAGCGCGCGAAGAATATCTTGACTGAGAATCGTGATAAGCTTGAGTTGATCGCCAATACTCTAATTGATATCGAAACGCTCGATGCTGCTCAAATTAAACACCTCGTTGACCATGGTACGCTGCCAGAGCGCAAGTACAATGCAGAGGACAAAGAAGGAAAGCTGGAGCTTTCTAAAGATGAACAGGTAGTTGTCAATGTCCAGAAGAAGGAAGAAGTGTCTGAAACGACTAAGCCAACAACTGATCTTGAAAAGAAAGAACAGCAGCCAAACGATCGGGAAGATGACCCGAAAGCTTAACGGAAAACGCCGATGAAAATCGGCGTTTTTTTCATGAGATGCACGCTTGGAGGCTGCTCACTGCTGCTGGGAGGAACAGCCTGCTTTCATAAGACCGGCCGGATCAAGAGAAGCTAAAACAGCCGCCGGTTATTCGCCGTCTTTTATTTAGGTGAAAATCCTTTCTTTTGGAAGTCGTGACATAATGATGTTACCGCTTTTATGTGATATGATGAATGGCAGCAATAAAAGTTTAAATGAGTGTGGTGAGAGTCTTGATATTTGTGTTGGATGTAGGGAATACAAATACTGTATTGGGCGTTTATGAAGAGGATGAATTGAAATTCCACTGGCGAATTGAAACGAGCCGCAACAAGACAGAAGACGAATACGGAATGATCGTGAAAAATCTTTTTCAGCACGTAGGGATTACGTTTGATCAGATCGAGGGAATTATCATTTCTTCTGTTGTTCCTCCCATTATGTTTTCGCTGGAACAGATGTGTCAAAAGTACTTTCATATAAAGCCAATGATTGTTGGTCCCGGGATGAAAACCGGTTTAAATATTAAATACGAGAACCCGCGTGAAGTGGGAGCTGACCGGATCGTTAATGCAGTCGCGGCTATTCATGAATACGGAAGCCCTTTGATAATCGTAGACTTTGGAACAGCTACTACGTATTGCTATATCGATGAAGACGGCCATTACATGGGCGGAGCGATTGCGCCGGGCATTAATATTTCTACGGAAGCTCTTTATTCCAGAGCGGCTAAGCTGCCCCGCATAGAAATTATCCGGCCGGATCATGTTGTCGGGAAAAACACAGTGGCCGCTATGCAGGCCGGAATACTCTACGGATATGTTGGCCAAGTAGACGGCATTGTCAATCGAATGAAGGAGCAAAGCAAAAAGACGCCGACTGTAGTTGCAACCGGCGGTCTCGCTCCTCTAATTGGAGAAGAAGCTCAATCGATTGATATCATTGACCCGCTGTTAACCCTTAAAGGCCTATGCCTGATTTACAAACGCAACCTTTAGGAAGAAAGGAGTTTTCCTTATGAAGGATTATTTAGTAAAAGCTCTTGCTTTTGACGGGCAAGTTCGTGCCTATGCAGTGAATACAACAGAAACCATCAATGAAGCACAAAAAAAGCATTATACCTGGCCGACAGCTTCTGCCGCCATGGGACGGGCTATGACAGCCGGCGTCATGATGGGAGCAATGCTGAAAGGTGAAGAGAAAATTACCATTAAAATCGAGGGCGGCGGTCCGATCGGAGCCATTCTTGTTGATGCGAACTCCAAGGGAAAAGTCCGGGGCTATGTGACGAATCCGCAAACTCATTTTGACTTAAATGAGCAGGGCAAGCTTGACGTCCGGCGTGCTGTCGGTACCGAAGGCATGATTACAGTCGTAAAGGATGTTGGGCTTCGCGACCATTTTAGCGGCCAGACACCGATTGTTTCCGGTGAGCTGGGGGAAGACTTTACGTATTATTTTGTTGCTTCTGAGCAAGTGCCTTCCTCCGTTGGTGTTGGCGTACTCGTGAATCCAGATAACTCTATTCTAGCTGCCGGCGGATTTATCATTCAGATTATGCCTGGAGCCGAGGAGGAAGTCATCTCTGTGATTGAGCAAAAAATCACGGCTATGGCTCCAATTTCCAAGCTGATTGAAAAAGGAATGTCTCCTGAGGAAATTCTCTATTATATTTTAGGGGAAGAAAACGTCAAGGTTCTCGAGGAAATGCCTGTTCAATTCGAATGCACTTGCTCAAAAGAACGGTTCGGCAATGCAATAGTCAGTCTTGGAAAAAAGGAAATCGAGGAAATGATTGAGGAGGATGGACAGGCGGAAACCCAATGCCATTTCTGCAATGAAAAATACATCTTCACAAAAAGTGAACTCGAGCAATTGAAAGCAGCAGCTACTAGCTAATTGAATGAATGAAAAACCTGCTGACAAAAATGTTTTGCAGGTTTTTTAATAAGTAGCTCGTATAGAAATGAGTAAAAAGATTGACTTTTGTTGAAAAGATTGTTAAATTCTATATAACCAATAAAAATACTCGGTATTGAGGTGGATAAAATGGTACGTGTAGCAAATTCGGTAGCTGAGTTAGTCGGTCAAACTCCTATTGTAAAATTGAATAACGTAACAAATGAAAACAGCGCAGACGTATACTTAAAGCTGGAATATATGAATCCGGGAAGCAGTGTGAAAGATCGGATTGCCCTCGCTATGATCACGGCAGCAGAAGAAAGCGGCAATTTGAAAGAGGGCGGCACAATCATTGAGCCGACCAGCGGAAACACAGGAATCGGTTTGGCGATGATTGCAGCAGCGAAAGGCTATCGTGCAATTCTTGTCATGCCGGATACGATGAGCATGGAGCGCCGCAACCTGCTTCGTGCTTACGGTGCGGAGCTTGTGCTCACACCTGGAGCGGAGGGAATGAACGGCGCGATTCGCAAGGCGAAAGAACTGGCTGAGGAGAAAGGATATTTTATGCCGCAGCAGTTTGAAAATGAAGCAAATCCAGAAATCCATCGGCAAACAACAGGGAAAGAAATTGCTGAGCAAATGGATGAACTCGATGCTTTTATTGCCGGTATCGGTACAGGCGGAACCATTACAGGGGCTGGCCAGGTGCTGAAGGAAAAGTTCCCGGGTGTCAAAATTTATGCGGTAGAACCTGCGGATTCGCCAGTTCTCTCTGGAGGAAAACCAGGCCCGCATAAAATTCAAGGAATCGGTGCTGGCTTTGTGCCAAAGGTGCTGGATACGAAAGTGTACGATGAAATTATCACCATTGCGAATGAGGAAGCTTTTGAAACAGCGCGAAAAGTTGCCCGCGAAGAAGGGATTTTGGGTGGTATCTCCTCTGGCGCCGCTGTAGCCGCTGCATTAAAGGTAGCTGAAAAGCTTGGAAAAGGAAAAAAAGTCCTTGCGATTATTCCGAGTAACGGCGAACGCTACTTAAGCACGCCGCTGTATGATTTTGAAGAAAATTGAACGGATGAAAAAACAGGCTGATTTCTCAGCCTGTTTTTATTTTTCCTCGTTTAGACATGTTAAAATAAAAACAGACTGAAAGATGGAAGGGGCAGAAAGATGAAAGTTGCAGCAGGGCCGCATGAGTTGGACTTCTCGAAGAAAACTTACATTATGGGGATTTTAAATACAACGCCCGATTCGTTCTCGGATGGCGGGCGATTTAACGAGAGGGGAACAGCTGTTCGCCATGCGGAGAAAATGGTACAAGAAGGAGCGGATCTCATTGATATCGGCGGTGAATCCACGCGGCCGGGTTACACCCCTGTTTCAGCAGACGAAGAGCTGAAGCGAGTTTTGCCTGTTATTGAGGCAGTAGCCGCTCATGTGAATGTACCAATTTCTATTGACACCTATAAGGCGGAAACAGCACGGCAATCGATTGAAGCCGGCGCTCATATCATCAATGATATTTGGGGAGCGAAGAAGGACCCCGAAATTGCGGCGGTAGCTGCTGAGAAACAAGTGCCGATTATTCTTATGCATAACAGGGACAATATGAATTATCACGCTTTTATCCGGGAAGTGCTTCTTGATTTGTATGAAAGCATCAATATTGCCATTAAAGCCGGTGTGCCCGAGAACCAAATTATTCTCGATCCTGGCATTGGCTTTGCCAAGGACATGAATCAGCATATGCTTATGCTGCAGCACTTGGATCAAGTGGCCGCTCTTGGATTCCCTGTGTTGCTCGGTGCTTCGCGCAAAAGAATTGTCGGGCATATTTTGGATCTGCCTGTAGAGGAGAGAATGGAAGGAACGGGTGCGATTTGCTGTTTTGGCATTGAAAAGGGCTGTCATATTTTGCGGGTGCATGATGTGAAGCCGATCAGCCGAATGGCAAAAATGACGGATGCTTTAGTCGGAAAGGGATGAAATGATGGATAAGATATATGTAACCGGCATGGAGTTCTATGGATATCATGGCGTATTTCCTGAAGAAAATAAACTTGGCCAGCGTTTTCGGGTGGATGCAACGCTGGAAGTCTCCCTGCAAAAAGCCGGGCAGTCAGATGATCTGAATGATTCTATTAACTATGGAGAAATTTATCAGGTGTGCAAAGAGATTGTGGAAAACCGGACATTTAAGCTGGTGGAGGCCATTGCTGAGCACATTGCTGCAGCACTTTTAGATGCTTTCCCTAAGGCAGCTGCCTGTACAATCAAAGTGATTAAGCCAGACCCGCCAATTCCTGGACATTATGACCATGTAGCTGTAGAAGTCATGAGGAGAAGAGCGGAACATGAATAATCAAGCTTTTTTATCCTTGGGAACAAACATGGGGGACAGGCTGGCTAACCTGCAGGAGGCCCTTCGCTTGCTCCGCTCGCATGCTGCGGTCACTGTAGCCAAGCTCTCCTCTATTTATGAAACAGAGCCTGTAGGCTATACAGAACAGCCGGCTTTTCTCAATATGGCTGTTCAAGTGAGCACTTCTTTATCAGCGGAGGAGCTGCTGGATCTGTGCTTGTCGATTGAACAGGAAATTGGAAGAGTCAGGGAGTTCAGATGGGGCCCGCGAATAATAGACCTTGACATTTTATTGTATAATCAAGACAATATTGAATCAGAGAAGCTTATCATTCCGCACCCAAGAATGCATGAACGCGCTTTTGTGCTCGTTCCTCTAATAGAGATTGATCCAGCCATTTGTTTTCCAGGGAGTAACAGACCGCTTGAAGAAGCACTTTCGAGTATTCAAGAAAGGAAAGGTGTTCGCCTGTGGAAACAGAACAATGGGGAAGAAGAATTCGAGCTTTCAGGAAGCTGAAGGGATTTACCCAAGAACAGCTTGCTCAGCAGCTTGGAGTGTCTTTGTCTGTGCTTGGAGAAGTGGAAAGAGGCAGTCGTCCGCTGACTGATGAGTTATTAAAGGAAATATCGCAAGCTTTGCATATATCAACTGATGAATTGTGTCCGCCGGAAAAAAAGTAGAAAGGTGAGGAATATGTTAAAGATCGGAAACATCGAGATGAAAAACCCCGTTGTACTTGCACCGATGGCAGGGATTTGTAATTCTGCTTTTCGTCTGACGGTAAAAGAATTTGGTGCCGGACTCGTTTGTGCTGAAATGGTCAGCGACAAGGGGATTGTTTTCCAAAATGAAAAGACGCTGGACATGCTGTATATTGATGAAAGAGAAAAACCGCTGAGCCTGCAGATTTTTGGAGGAGAAAAGGAATCGCTCGTTCAAGCTGCAAGCTTTGTTGATAAGAATACAAATGCTGATATTATTGATATTAATATGGGCTGCCCGGTTCCTAAAATTACAAAATGTGATGCAGGCGCCAAATGGCTGCTTGACCCAAACAAAATCTATGAAATGGTGTCAGCGGTCGTAGACGCCGTTGATAAACCGGTTACAGTGAAAATGCGTATGGGATGGGATGAGGACCATATTTACGCAGTAGAGAACGCCCGTGCTGTTGAGAGAGCAGGAGGAAAAGCCGTAGCGCTTCATGGCCGGACTCGTGTACAAATGTATGAGGGAACAGCGAACTGGGATATTATTAAAGAAGTGAAGCAATCAGTCGGCATTCCAGTCATCGGGAATGGTGATGTCCAAACGCCGCAAGATGCCAAGCGGATGCTTGAAGAAACAGGGGTAGACGGAGTGATGATTGGCCGTGCTGCTCTCGGCAATCCGTGGATGATTTACCGGACGGTGAAGTATTTAGAAACAGGCGAGCTGATGGAAGAACCTTCAGCTCGCGAGAAAATAGACGTTTGCTTGCTGCACCTTGACCGTCTTATCGCATTGAAAAATGAAAATATTGCTGTACGCGAAATGCGGAAGCATGCTGCCTGGTATCTAAAAGGCATTCGCGGCAATGCGCGTGTGCGCAAGGATATTAACTTATGTGAAACAAGAGAGCAGCTAGTGAGCCTGCTGTCTAATTTTGTTCAAGAAGTAGAAGAGAAAGAAGCAGCTAGTCAAGCTGGATAATAGGCAAGGGTGACCATAGGAATAGGAGTGAGTGGAATGAGTGAGGAACTAAACGACCAGCTATTGGTGAGAAGAGAGAAAATGCAGGCGTTAAAAGATAAAGGACTAGATCCTTTCGGCAAACGTTTTGAACGCACCCATACAGCTAGCGGCATTGTAGCCGCCTATGCTGGTTTTTCTAAGGAAGAGTTAGAAGAACAAGCTATTGAAGTGAAAATTGCCGGTCGCATCATGACCAAGCGCGGAAAAGGAAAAGCGGGCTTTGCTCATGTGCAAGATTTAACTGGACAAATTCAAATTTACGTTCGTAAAGATGCAATTGGCGAAGAAGCATATGAAGTATTTAATATGACGGACCTTGGGGATCTTGTTGGTGTCACTGGCACGATTTTCAAAACAAAAGTAGGCGAACTATCCATTAAGGTCAGCCACTACGAATTTTTGACGAAAGCTTTGCGCCCGCTTCCTGACAAGTTCCACGGACTAAAGGATGTTGAACAGCGCTATCGCCAGCGGTACTTGGATTTAATTACAAGTCCAGAAAGCCAGCAAACATTCATCACCCGCAGCCGTATTATTCAATCTATGAGACGTTATTTAGACGATCATGGCTATTTAGAAGTGGAAACACCGATGATGCATTCAATTGCCGGCGGCGCTTCTGCTCGTCCGTTTATTACGCATCATAATGCGCTTGATATGGAGCTGTATATGCGTATTGCGATTGAGCTTCATTTAAAGCGCCTTATTGTCGGCGGTATGGAAAAAGTATATGAAATCGGCCGTGTCTTCCGAAATGAAGGGGTCTCTACGCGCCATAACCCGGAATTTACGATGATTGAATTGTATGAAGCTTACGCTGATTATCAAGATATTATGCGCCTGACAGAAAACTTAATTGCCCACATCGCCGAAGAAGTGCACGGCACAACAACCGTCACATATGGAGAATATGAAGTGAATTTGCAGCCGCAATGGCGCCGTTTGCACATGGTAGACGCCGTAAAAGAATATACAGGCGTAGACTTCTGGCAGCAAATGACGGACGAACAAGCTCGTGAGTTAGCTAAAGAGCACGGAATTGAATATAAAGAAACGATGCAGTATGGACATATTGTTAATGAATTTTTTGAACAAAAGGTAGAAGAAAAATTGATTCAGCCTACCTTCATTTACGGGCATCCGGTTGAAATCTCTCCGCTTGCCAAGAAAAATGAGGAGGACCCTCGTTTTACAGATCGTTTCGAATTGTTTATCGTTGGACGTGAGCATGCTAATGCTTTTACAGAATTAAATGATCCAATTGATCAGCGTGAACGTTTTGAGGCTCAATTAAAAGAGCGTGAGCAAGGAAACGATGAAGCTCATGAAATGGATGATGATTTCATTGAAGCATTAGAATACGGACTTCCGCCTACAGGAGGACTAGGCATCGGGATTGACCGCCTGGTTATGCTGCTGACGAACTCTCCTTCTATTCGTGACGTGCTTCTCTTCCCGCTTATGAGACATAAAGAATAGTTTAAAAGGATCGCTTATAAGCGATCCTTTTTTTATCCTGGAGCTGCAGTTATCAAGCTTAAATAAAAAGTTTCCCTCTTCAACTAACTAATTTAAAAAAGTACTTGCATACAAGAAAGAGAGGTGGTATATTTATATTCGTTGCTAACAACGCTTGCTTGTTTGACAAAAAAACATCAAAAAAGTTGTTGACAACAAGAACTGAAAATGATATATTTAAGGGGTCGCCAAAAACGACCTAAGAAAAAATTGATCTTTGAAAACTGAACAAAAACATGCCAGTAAGTTAATTCTTATTTTTAAAACATGAGCAAGTCAAACATCTTTTTGGAGAGTTTGATCCTGGCTCAGGACGAACGCTGGCGGCGTGCCTAATACATGCAAGTCGAGCGGACTTGACGGAAGCTTGCTTCCG